>NZ_JABURM010000005.1:0-708998 GCF_014762685.1 Gracilimonas sp. | reverse complement strand
GCAGGTCTGATGCTATCCTGGGTAACTTTGAAGGCTTTCTGGAAGATTGGGAAAAGATGCCTTTATTTACTTCTTCTACTGCAAAAAAAGAATTGCTTAAGCAAGCTGCTGAAATTCAGAAGCAACAAAATCCATTTTGGCTGGCTAACAGCCTGCAGGGCTTTGGAACCGGAACGATGCCTTGCATAAGACACCGGTTACCGGACATTTCCATTCCCGTGCATTTAATTGCGGGGGAAAAAGACACAAAATTCGTACACCTTAATCGGCAAATGGAAAAGGAATTGCCGGATGCTAAACTTCACATTGTGAAAAAAGCCGGACACCGGGTGTATTTAGATAAACCGGAAAACATTGTCTCAATAATTAACTCTGTAACAGGAAGCAAGCCGGTCCAATTTTAGATTATAGAAGCGGATTCAATATCTTCAGTTTTAAATCCAGCAGGTTTTTACCTTCACCTGCATAACTGCTAAAAAACCATATTCCATCATGAACTGGCAAACCGTTAAAGAATACGAAGACATTACCTATAAAAAATCTAACGGCGTGGCGCGAATTGCATTTAACCGCCCGGAAATCCGTAATGCATTTCGCCCAAAAACGGTGTTTGAGTTGTATGAAGCCCTGAGTGATGCCAAAGAGGACAACCATATTGGTGTAGTACTTTTGAGTGGCGAAGGACCCTCCAAAAAAGATGGAAAATGGGCTTTTTGCTCGGGAGGCGACCAAAACGTACGCTCCAAAACCGGTTATAAAGCGGAGGATGGTATTGCCAGGCTCAATATTTTAGAAGTGCAACGTCTAATTCGGTTCATGCCCAAAGTAGTAATTGCGGTGGTTCCCGGCTGGGCTGTCGGGGGCGGACATAGCCTTCATGTAGTCTGTGATCTCACCCTGGCCAGTAAAGAGCACGCCATCTTCAAACAAACCGATACCGATGTAGCCAGCTTTGATGGTGGTTTCGGTTCAGCACTTCTCGCTCGTCAAGTGGGACAAAAACGTGCCCGTGAGATCTTTTTCCTTGGCGCCAATTACTCTGCACAGGAAGCCTTTGAAATGGGTATGGTGAATAAAGTTGTTCCTCATGATGAATTAGAAGAAGTGGCGTATGAGTGGGCTCAGGAGATCTTAACAAAAAGTCCTACCGCAACCAAGATGGCCAAATTTGCCTTTAATGCAATAGATGACGGCATGGTTGGACAGCAAGTATTTGCAGGAGAAGCTACCAGGTTAGCCTATATGACCGACGAAGCCGAGGAAGGTCGCAATGCCTTCCTGGAAAAACGAAAGCCCAACTGGGACAAATTTGACCGGTCTCCTTCTTAATTCGATAATAGTTTAAGGGTGATTTTTCAACACATTAAAACCATAATAATTTTTAAGGATATAGTTTATGGAAATCCAGCACGAAACTACCGAAACCAAAGGCGTTTTCTTTATTGAGAAAGATGGCAAGCGTATTGCAGAGATGACCTATTCCAAAGCCGGGGAAACAAAGATCATTATTGATCACACAGAAGTTTCAGATGAAGGTCGTGGTAAAGGTTATGGCAAACAACTGGTGCAGCATGGTGTTGAGTTTGCCCGGGAGAATGATCTGAAGATCGTGCCGCTTTGTCCTTTTGCAAATGCCATCATCCAAAAAACTCCCCAGTTTCAAGACGTGCTTTAATTTTGGACAGAACTGATATTGATATATAAAAAAAGCCTCATTTTATGAAAATAAGGCTTTCAAGTTAATGTGCCTCCCGATTACATTGAATCAAATCCACCTGAAGACATAATCGCCCCCATAAACACAAAAGCGAAAATAAGGTAGAGCACAAAGAATGCCGCAAAAATAATCACCGTAGCCCTTGCCCAATTTTTCTTATTTGGATTTGTGCTATCGCTAAAGGACCATACCAACAGCATAATAAATCCTACCATCGGAATAAACGAAATGAGAACTGAAATAACCCAATCTTTCAGACTCATTACCTGTGCTGTTTCCCCGTGTACATGTTCCATGTTTTTCTCCATTTGGTTAGAAATAAGTGGGAATATGTATAAATCGAAGGTTTGTTACAAGTGTATGCGAGCCATGAGGAAAGCTATTTAATTCTGATACTCATCGTGTGTGTTTTGGAAGATATTTTAAAGTGCGCATCTTTCCAGGAGGCCGGACCGAATTTACCCCGTGCATTGTTTGAAAATCCATAAGCTTCCTTCGGAATCCCAAGGATATTTGTATCTAATTCCCCGTTAGTGTTAATGTCGTGATAAACCGCTATTGCATAATTTCCATATGGCAATGCTTCCTCACTCCAAACCATTCGATTTTCTTCAACCGGAAGAACAATTGCATACAATGGATTCTCTTTTTCCTGGTACAGTTGCCTGGAATTGAAAATAGCAATACGAATCTCCCCTTTTTCAATTTCAATACCTTCAATCACTAATTCAAAAGCAGATTTTTGTTCTGAAATTTCAGGAAACGAGATTTCCTGGGCTGACAATTCAAAACACTTAAGCACCAAAATAAATAGAAATAAATAAGGCTTCATCAGGTTCTGAATAATGAATTTGGAATAAATCTCAAACAATGACTATCAACTAGTTACAAAGCATTAAAAACTCAAAATAGTTTCATTCCGTTTTCCACTGGCTTGTCCGGGACCGCTAAAACTACGTGTCCGTCTTTATCAGGAAAACCCGTAACTAAACATTCCGACATAAATGGACCAATTTGCTTGGGCGGAAAATTAACAACTGCAATCACTTGCTTCCCGATGAGTTCCTCATTGGAATACACTTCCGTTATTTGAGCTGATGATTTTCTGGTCCCTATCTCCTGTCCAAAGTCAATAATCAATTTATATGCCGGTTTTCTTGCTTCCGGGAAGTCTTTTACCTCTGTAATAGTCCCTGTTCTGAGTTCCACTTTTTCAAAATCTTGCCAGCTTATTTCTTTCATTTTTTGAGCTAAAATTAAAAAACCCTGCTTCGTTTCAAAACAGGGTTTTTAGTTTAGCTAAAGTTCAAAGCTATTTGATAAACAACATTTCTCTGTAAACCGGTAATGGCCAGTAATCATCAGCCACATAACGCTCAAGGAAATCAATGGAATCACGAATTTCTTTCATTACAGGAAGTACTTCGGACTCCACTTTTACCGCATGCTCTGATGAATCTTTATACTTCATTTTAGCTTGTACATCTGCTAAGCGCTCTAAAGAATCACCCAGTTTGTTCAGTTCATTGTTCACTTTGGTAAGCATGGTTTTGGAACCTGAATTATCAAGTCCCAAAGCATCCGTTTTTTCAACTGCCTTGGCAAGTTCTCCAATATACCGAACCGTGGCAGGATATATCATGGTCTTGGCTATCGACTCAATGGTATCCACCTCGATCGTTCTTGTGGTAATGTACTGATCGGTCCAGATTTGTTTTCGGGAATGTACTTCCTTCTCGTTCAGTACTTTGTACTTCTTGAAAAGCTTTACATTCTCTTTCCTGGTGAGATAGGGAATGGCATCCGGTGTGGTTTTAAGATTTAGCAATCCACGCTTTTCCGCCTCTTTTTGCCAGTCATCAGAATAGCCGTCACCGTTGAAGATCACCGGCTTACATTCCTTCAATCGGGCACGAAGTACGGTTGCCAGTGCTTTCTCAATAGATCCCTCTTTTTTTGCTTCCTTAAGATCGGCAGTCATGTCTTCGATCGCTTCCGCTATAATAGTATTCAATACAACGATAGGAAATGAGGGTGACTGGCTTGAACCCAATGCGCGGAATTCAAATTTATTCCCCGTGAAAGCAAATGGTGAAGTCCGGTTTCGATCTCCGGCATGCTTAGGCAGATCCGGCAGCACCGGTGTTCCAAGCCCGAGCAATCCTCCCTGTTTCGAGCTTTTCGCTCCGCCGTTAATCAACTGTTCTACGATATCCATAAGCTGATCTCCAATAAAAGTAGAGATGATGGCCGGAGGGGCTTCATTTGCTCCCAAACGGTGATCATTCCCGGCATGAGCCACCGAGATTCTTAACAGATCCTGATGACGATATACACCCAACATCACAGCTGTAAAGAAAAACAAAAATTTCATATTCTCATGAGGACTTTCTCCCGGTTCAAGTAAATTATCTCCTTCTACAGTAGAAAGAGACCAGTTCAAATGTTTTCCGCTTCCATTCAAACCGTCAAAGGGTTTTTCATGCATTAAGCATTCAAGGCCATATTTTTTGGCTACCTTTTTCAGCACCATCATCGTTAGCTGCTGGTGATCCGCAGCTACGTTGGCTAACTCAAAGATCGGGGCCAGCTCATATTGACTCGGCGCAACCTCATTGTGGCGCGTTTTAACCGGAACACCAAGTTTGTATAATTCTTTTTCGGCATCCAGCATAAACGACAATACACGTTCGGGAATAGAGCCAAAATAATGATCATCCAATTCTTGTCCGCGTGGAGGCTTGGCCCCTACTAATGTTCGGCCCGATGTCAGGATATCCGGCCGGCGATACACAAACTCCTGATCGATGAGAAAATACTCTTGCTCGCATCCAATGGTTGAGCCTATTCGCTTAGATTCAACACCAAAAAGCTTCAGTGCTTCTTTCGATGCTTTATTTAGAGCATCATTTGAACGAAGCAGTGGAGTCTTATGATCAAGTGCTTCACCCTTCCAGGAAGCAAAGGCTGTGGGTATACACAGATAAGTTCCTTTTTGATTTTCCACAATAAAGGCCGGAGACGTAGGGTCCCAGGCCGTATAACCGCGAGCTTCAAAAGTGGGCCTCAATCCCCCACTCGGAAAACTTGAAGCATCAGGTTCACCCTGAATCAAATCTTTTCCTGAAAATACTGCCATTGCTCCGCCCCCCTGATTGGGAGTAATAAAGCTGTCATGTTTCTCAGCAGTAGAACCGGTAAGTGGCTGAAACCAATGTGTATAATGGGTAGCCCCTTTTTCGGTAGCCCAGTCTTTCATTGCCAAAGCAACCGCATCGGCAACATCAATGTTTAAAGTTTGACCTTCATCTATGGTTCGCTGCAGGTCTTTCCAGGCTGATTTTGGTAACCGTTCTTCAAGTTTATCAAGAGTTAGGGTATTCTGTCCGAAAATCTCCGGGATGTCCATTGTAGAATTTTCATTTTTACCCGGACGAAAATTTCGGGCAGCAGCTAAATTATCATATCGTTGAATCGCCTTGGCCATGATTTTTAATAAATTTGGTTTGTAATTAAAAATGACAACCAAATATAAAGCTATTTTTTTATTTTACTCAATTTATTTAGACAAATAGTTTTTAACAATTAATAATAATAGGATTTTTAATTGTATATCTTAATTTTTTTCAAAAAATGCCCTTCATTTTTCTAATCTGCTTAATTTATTTTTTCATCAAACAGACATTACTTCATTTTTTAAGCCATACTCAAAAACTGTATCTTCATCGCCGAAGTTATCCACACTTATTCACAAAAAAACCTGCTTTTGAAATCTTCAAAATTGAGACTCTGGGTTGAAGCTGCTCGCCCTCAAACCTTAGCGGCTGCAGTTATCCCCGTAATTACCGGGGCCGCATTAGCTTTTCAAGCCAATATGCTGAACGGGATAAATACAACCGTTGCTTTAGTCTGTGCTATTCTTATACAAATAGGCACCAACTTTGCCAACGATTACTTTGATTTCATAAAGGGCTCGGATACAGAAGAAAGGATCGGTTTCAGGCGAGCCACATCGTCCGGACTAATCGCACCAAAAGAAATGTTAAATGCTACCATTTTCACTATGGCATTCGCATTCTTTCTGGGCTTGTACCTGGTGTGGTCAGCCGGATGGATCGTTCTGGTGATTGGTGTACTTTCGCTTATATTTGGAATACTCTATACCGGTGGCCCCTTTCCCCTTGGGTATAATGGCCTTGGAGATTTATTTGTTTTTATCTTTTTTGGATTGGTAGCCGTAATGACTACTTATTATGTGAATGCATTGGAATGGTCCGAGGAATCTTTTTGGGCCTCTTTAGCTATAGGGGCGTTATGTGTTAATATTTTAGTTGTGAATAATCTTAGAGATGTGGAGCAGGACAGAAAATCGGGTAAGAAAACATTGGGCGTTCTCTTTGGTGAGCAAGTATTAAAGTTTGAATACTTAATTATGGTAACATTGGCATTTGCAATCCCTCTGTTTTTTTATTTACAATTTCATTACAACCTGTGGATTTTACTTCCCCTAATTTCCCTGCCGTTGGCAATTTATTATGTATATAGAATTTGGACTGAAGCCAATAAAAATCAACTCAATCCTATGCTAGAACGAACTGCCCAGTTCATGGTAATTTTTGGATTCCTTTTCTCCATCGGGATTATTTTAAACTTATGCTGAAGCTTTATAAATATCGAATACCTTTTAACACTCCCTTTGTAGTGGCCGGTAATAAGTTTTCCCACAGAGAAGGAGTGATATTAGTATATAAAGATCGGGAATCGGGTATTGAAGCTTATGGAGAAGCCGCCCCTCTTCCCGGGTTTTCTAACGAGAGTATTGAACATGTTGAAGAAATCCTGAAATTAAATAAAGAGCATCTCCAAGAAACTATCAAATCAGGAAGCGGCCAGGAAACAGTACAACTTTTGAACCAAATTCATCAATTCCCATCCCTTAGTTTTGGCATTGATACTTTGCTCTATGATTTGGCTTCGAAAAAATCAAACAAACCTTTGGTAGAGTACTTATTTCCGGGATTTAAAGGCACAATAAAATGTAACGGGACTCTATCCATTCAAGAAAAATCAGAAACCCTTTCAAAAGCTCAGGAATTGATTAACGAAGGATTTCATACTTTAAAAGTAAAAGTTGGAAGGGATTTTGAGAAAGAACTGGCAATTCTGAAAGCATTGAGGCTGCAATTTCCAGAAATAGAAATTCGCATTGATGCCAACCAGGCTTGGACCGTCAAAGAAGCTATTGCAAATTTGCAAACTTTAGAACCGTTGAATATTGAGTATTGTGAACAACCTGTTTCTAAATTTGATCTCATGGATTTGAAACAGGTAACTGATTCATCAATCATTCCCATTGCGGCCGATGAATCAGTCAGGAACAAAAAATCGATTGAAGAGTTATCAAAGGCGAAAGCTGCAAAGCTCGTTGTGCTTAAACCAATGCTATTGGGTACATTTAATGATATTTTCGTAACAAAAGAGGTTGCAGATACTCATAATATTGAGACAATATTTACTACCTCGCTGGAATCAGCCGTTGGCCAGGCTGCAACTGCAGCCATTTCAGCCGGGTTAGGAAACTATAATCGTGCTCAGGGATTGGCAACCGGTACTTTTCTGAAGCAGAATGTGGTATCAGATAGTTGGCTTAATAAACCTGAAATTAGGTTTCCTAACACAACTGGGTTAGGAATTTCATTACATTTGGAAGGATTAAAGGAGTTTTAGAAATTGGTGTATGTTCAAATCGCGCTTACATATGTTTGAGTTCAAGAAAAGTGAGGCACCCCATGTGTTCCTCTCTTCTCAAAAAGGAATGTACACCTACAGCGATTTGGATCGATTCACGGCATTCTTTAAAGATTTGGTTGAACAAAAAGCAGACTCACTGAAATGGCCCATTGCTTTCGTTGCTGAATCAAGCGATGTATTGATCTTTTGTATTGCCGCTTGTTGGAAGCTAGGAATTCCCTTCATTCCCATAAATCCGAAAGTTACGAATGATGAGCTTGAAAACTACCTAAACACCCTGAAACCGGTTCTCATTTTCTGCGACACCACTAACCGTAAGCGACTTGGTGACGACAACGTGATTAAGCTGGATGAAAACTTCTTCCTGAATTCATTTACACATGACATCAGAAATGCAGATTTACCGGACTCCGAATCTATAAAAGAAGATGAAATTTTTGGGTATTTCTTTACTTCCGGCACAACCAGCAAACCTAAGATCGTTCCCCTGAAAAGACGGCAAATTTTAAGTGCATCTGAAGCTTCGGCTCAAAATTTTAAACCGGACCCTAATCATTTTTGGTTGCTTTGCCTCCCGCTTAATCATATAGGGGGAATTTCAATTATTCTGAGGTCGGTGATTTACGGAACCGCTATTTACCGGCTTGGTGAATTTCACGAAGAAATGATTAAAGAATTTTTGAGCGAGAATCACCGGTTTCAAGCAGCTTCACTTGTTCCCACTATGCTGAAGAGATTACTTGATGATTCCCTTTTTAAAACACACCGCGAATTCAAATCTATTTTGCTCGGGGGTGGATCTATTTCGGAAAGTCTTTTAAAAAAATCTGCCGAACGCGGAATTCCAATTGTATCCAGTTATGGTATGACCGAAACTTGTGCCCAGATTATTGCGAACCCTTTACTCGCCCCCTCGGGAATGTACACTCCTCTTAAAAGTGTCGGAAAACCATTCCCTCCCAATGAAATGCAGATTCGGGCCGAAAACGGACGTGTACTTGGGAAAAACCAATCCGGAGTGCTTTGGCTAAAAGGTCCCCAGGTTTTTGACGGATACTACGACAAAGAAGAAAACCACCAGCGTTTTGATAAAGATGGGTGGTTTAATACCGGAGACTATGGGCATATAAACGGCTTTGGCCATTTATTTATCGAATCCCGACGTACCGACCTCATCATTACCGGTGGCGAAAATGTGAATCCCAACGAAGTGGAAGAAGCCATGCAAAAACTTCCCTCCATCAAAGAAGCCATAGTTATTGGTATTCCGGATGAGGAATGGGGACAAAAAATTACGGCGGTTGTCACCCTGAAAAATGGCAAAACCCCGGAATTGGACGAAATAAGAGAACAGCTCAAAGACTCCCTTACCGATTTCAAACTCCCAAAAGAACTCAAGATCGTCAAGGACTTTCCTAAAACAGATACCGGCAAGGTTAAGCGCTGGGAGTTGGTGAAGAAGTTTGGGTAGGATTTGTTGAGAGTTGAAAGTTGATTGGTTGATTAGTTGATTAGTTGATGCACCCCTTTCTCGTTACAGTGCTCCGCTCCGGAATGCACTATTGAGGCTCTGCCTCGTACTACCCAGATCTCTTAAGTCTTAAAGCGAGCTCAAATAAAATTAACAAACAATAAATGTTCAACGAGCGCTGACTTAAGAGTCTTTGCACAGCAAGTCTCTGACTTGCACCATGGCAACCAAGTTTTGATTTAAATAGAATGAGTTGCCCTTATTGGAAGTCGGAGACTTCCTTAGCCGAAACTTTCCAGTCTCCGCTCCGCTCAAGACTGAAAAGATCCCTGGGAATTTGGTCATTGAAAAGCTATGTTTCCTGTTTTTGAACCATGATTTAAAGGATTTTAGGATGTCCATGATTTCTTTGGAGACGATCCTGGCGGGATTACCGAATATACCCTCGTCCTTTAGGTCGGGGTAAATAAATACCAAAACGTAAAACCTCCGCCCGGTGGGTAAAAGTCGCTTAGATGGTTGCCGGAGGTTGGGCTTTGCAGGTTTATAGAAATTACCTGATGCCTGTCATTCTCATTTCACAGGAAGCCAGAGCTTCCAGGACTGCGTTTCGAAGATGTACCTTCGTAACGAGGACAAACGAAGCCTAAGAAAGCTATTGCGTTTCTTTATACTTAATCTCTAATTCAGTAAATGAATCATTAACTTCAATAATGCTATTTTCAGAAAAATATAACATCCTATCTAATTTATCGGAATAATAATGTCCCTTTCCTGTTTTTGCATCAATTAAATAGCTTAAGATTGAGCTCTTAGATTCGAGGGATTCTCTCTCGACAACTTCTCGACGATCTACTTGTACTAAAATGAAGCCATCCTTAATTAGAACAGGTTTTAGAAAATTATCAAAGATGTCATTTTCTGGAGGCAATATCTTAAGCCCAGGACTTCCATCAGTTACAATTTCTTCAATCTTGGGAAAATTTAAATCTGCAATTGAAGACTTCCACATCTGCTCACCATTTGACAGTGAATACCCTTTAAGAATATTTACTCTATCTGAGATATATATAAGCATATTATTATATGGATCACAAATAATATCACCTTGAGTTAATCTATCAACAATAACTGGAGAGTCTGAAATATATGATTCTCCAAAAGTTGATTGATGTGAATATTGAGGTAGAGTGAACTCATGTAGCATATTAGTTTTACGCATTTCAGAACTCATCTGGCCACTATCTAGAACATCTAAATTGTGTATGTATAACACTTCATTAGTAGTACAAATACTTTTAATGCTTATCTCAAAATTTACTGTACGATTAAATGAAATAGAATCACTAGAAATATCATACTCTTCAATCCGAAAACGATTTGATATCAGTAAAAGAGAATCTTGATAAAGTGTAATTGACTTTGCATAAGATAATTCTCCAGGTCCTTGACCTCTTCTTCCAATTGCTTGAAGAAAATCTCCTTCAGAACTATATACTAATACTTTTTGCTGTCGGTCATCCAATACAAAAATACGGCCACTTTTATCAACCTCGACATCATTGATAAAACCAATATTTCTCTCATCACCAAGAGTTTCAGTAAAACTATATTGATCACTTGAGAAATCAAGATTAGAAAAGTCATTAATTTTCTTATTGATTATGTGTTCACCCTCTAATTCAGGATTAGGAATATTTTCTGAGTTAGGATGTATTCTACTTTCATTATTGTTGTTGCAAAAACTTAATAGCAGTGAGAGAACTAATGGTATAAAGAATTTATTCATCTTTAAAAGGTTTGGGTAAAGTTATACTTTTACAAGTACTATTGTATGTAATGACCTATTGAGGTTCTACTTAATACTAACTAATTCGTATAAATACGGCAACTCCAATATTAATAGAATCATTACCCCCAAACTGCACACATTTACAGCTGGAATCTGAGCTCTCATTTTGCATTCTTATATAGAGCGACTTACCGAGATTAAACTCACTTAAACCAAGTTATTTTTGATCGGTGACAATTTCATAAACACCTATCGTGTAATTATCCGCATTAAAATCTTCGATGAAATAGAGTTTATCATTTTGGACTGCAGCTAAAGTATGAGAAACCAGTATTTCTTTTATGAATTTCTTCGTCTTCCTGTCATAAAGTATCAAAATATTTTTCTTCTTGGTGAAATCTGTAGTTTCAAAAAACTCTGCAGTAAGGACTTGCATGTGTGAAACTATAAAATGCTCTGTACCATAAAGGCCCGCCATTACAGAACTATCGTCTGCTCTCTTATTAATTTCGGAAATAGGGAGGTTGGCATGGATTTCTTTGCTTGGTATGGAAAAACTTGAATTTCCTCCAAAATAATCTGTTTGTTGATAGGTATCACTATTGTAAGCTTGTATATAAGGTGAGCCAACTGAACTAGTAAATATGGTATTTGAACCAACTAGAATCGTATTCTCTGCGCTATAGGAATTGTCTTCCGAGGTAAATATATCATGCTTTCCAAAGACAGTATCAATTTTACCCTCATAATCCACTATAGCTAACAATTTTGATTTATGCGGTTCACGGATAAATTTACTCTCCGTAACAGAAATTAAAAGTCGGTCTTTAAAATTATACAAAGAGTAGGGATGAGCCCACAATTCACCCTCAGAAAAAATTGTATTTGATTGAATGAGTTCTCCGCTCAGATTAAAAATTTTAAGCATTTTTTGAGCTGCATCATTAATTATTACCTGATTCTTGTTATTTATTTCAAATCCACTGACATGCATAATTCCTTTTGGACCTTTACCTCTTTCACCCACTACATTTATAAATTGGCCAAGGCTATCAAATGCAAAGATTCTGTTTTGATTCCGTTCAGCAAATATCCAAATATCTCCAGCATCATTAATCCGAAATTGTTCAACAAAATTACCAAATAAAGGTTCGGAATTACCCAAAACCACCGAATCTACTTTTGTTAAAGAAACAGAATGGGGATTTATATGATCGGTTTCATCCGGTGAGCATGAGCTGTAAAACAAAACAAGAAGAATGGAGACAATTAGAATAATTCTTTGAGTCATGCTTAAAATATTTTGTATTTATTCTCTTGTAAACTGCGAAATATAATACAGTGGTTCTTCCTGATACTAATTAGTTCAAATACAGCAACTCCAATAATCATAATACCATTACAGTAAAATCCCACACGTTCACAGTTGGGAATTAGTTTAGAAGTTTGGCTAAAATTCATTAATCATTAATCGGAATTCGGTCCGTCCCCTCCATTTCAGATCCCTCATAGTTTGTATTCAGCTTATATTTTTTAACCAGCAGGTCGTTACTGAAAACGGAATAATAAAAGCCTTCTTTATCCCTTACGTCTAAATTTCCGAGCTCTTCCACAAATTCCGAATCGTCGAAGGTATAGAGCAATTCGTGGTCCGCATTAAAAACATCCATTATTCGGGCATAAATGGGAGATTCGGTTTCCCCGGTTGAAGCCCGGCGGGCATAGGCATGCGGGTCGTCGATGTTCGTGGGATAGTTGATCCGCACCAGGTAATTTCCATTATCCATAAATACCGGAGAGCTTACATTTCCTAAACTATACAAACTCACGCTTCCGCCATCAGCATAGATTCCCGGGCCCAAGGTTCCTGCAAAGTCTCTTCGTACTTCCGTCATTAAATTCCCCTCGTAATCATAGAACTGCTGTTTGTATTCTGTACTGAACGAGTAAATAAATTCGTTTTCTCTCATCTCTATTCCACCCCTCATGGTAGCCCTGGTGTATTCGTCATCCTCCGTTTCTGTGATGTTGATATTCTCCTTAATCCTGAGGCTGTCGCCCAGTTCCATGGTATATACGAGTGCCCCAACCGTGCCGAAATTAGCTCCACTCATCAGGATCAGGCCATCATTCCTTATATCCACCAAACTAGCAAAGCGAATATCTTTGGGGAGATCATAGGTTTTGATAAAAGCACCCTCCATATCAAACTCATCAAGACGGGAACCCTGTATATTGGCTACATATATTTTATTGTTATGAAGGCTTATCCCAAACGGGTTCTCAAAATCGCCAGGGCCTTTACCTTCCTGTCCTGTGGACCATCGCAAATTCCCCTGAGGATCCAGTGATATCAACTTGCTGATCCTGCGATCCATAAAGTAAAAGTTACCCTCCTCATCGATCTGCAAATATGTAATACTGCTGATCACCGGCTCCTCAATTCCCGAAAGGTCAATAGTATCCACCAACTCAAACTCTACCAGCGGTTCCTGATCCTGCAGTAACCCTCTATCCGGATTATAGATCACTCCGTTTTCTTTCCTGATAGCTGAGGAATCGTCCCCATTACTGCCACAACCAAATCCTGTGAACATTATTGCGACCACTAAAACACTGATTAACACACGATGAATTTTATTATTCATATCTCTTTATTGTTTGTTATCCGGTTAATTTTATTTCTCATACCTCATTTCTTTACCAAAAAAGAACCCTGAATCTGCGATTTATATACGCTGATTCACTTCAATCAATTCTCAACTTTCAGCTATCAACTATCAACTATCGATTCCCCCATCACTCTTAACCCTCAACCCCGTCATCACTAACAGCAAGATCGTACTCACCGAAAGCCCCCAAATAACCACAATTGCAAGGTTTTCCCAGAATTCATTGTTACCGAAGAACATCATGGGGAGCAGTCCGGTTATGGTAGTTACCGTAGTGATCAAAATGGCCCGAATACGTTTTCGATACACATGCATCCAGCAACGAAGGCCAAATATGCCCTTCCCATTCTCCAGCTGTTTTTGATGATAGATCAAAATGGCATTATTTACAACGACACCAATGCACAGCAGCGACCCGGCAATGGCACCACGGTCAAAGGCCATATCGTTCGCCAATCCGCCCAGCATAATACCGATCAAACTGAAAGGAACAGCCAGAATTACAAAAATTGGATACTTCACACTTTCCAGCAGTGCCGATACGATCATCCACACGCTGAGTAAACTGAGCAGGGCCACGAAGAAGAAGTTTCGGGAACTGTCATCATTCCCAAATCCAAAAAATCCACGTCCGTATTCAATGCTCGCGCCCACCGGAACGGGCGTAGTTTCTATCACCGATTCAATATATTCACGGGCCATCTGATAGTTTCCGAGATAATCCACGCTTACCGTTCGCTCATAAGACTGATTCGTCCTGCGAATTTCATTCAACCCTCCTTCCTGTACAATTTCACCGATGGTGGAAATGTTGAAATTCACATCCCCAAACATTCGGGTGCGGCTCATCATATCTTCTTCAAAGGATTTCTCCCGTTTACTTGTACCTATCAAGTACATTTCCTGCCCGCCGAATTCCACACGTCCTACGGTATTCTCGGGATTCAAATCCAGCAACAGGGTTGAAATAACTTCTCTGCGATCCAGATTCTTAGCTAATATCTTCTCTTCATCCAGCCGAAGTTTATATTGTTGGAAATCATCACGACGGGAGTAATAAGACGTATTGATATCTACTTCCTGCACACGCCGGCTTGTTTTCAACCTGCGCTCCAAATCTTTTGCTAAGTTCAACAGTTCGTCATAAGAATAGCCTTTCAACCGTATGCTTTGATTAGAATAACTCCCTCCAAATCCGGTACTGATTCCCGGAATATTTAAGCCGGAAACCGAAGTAGCTACATTTCCGGTTCGAGCCCCCAGGTACATCGCCTCTCCGTAGAAATAATAGGGATCGGGTTGAGTAAGATAGTCCTGATCCACCACAAAGCGAATGCGGGCTCCGAAATACTCCGAGAGATTGGCCTCATAATACTTGAAAGCCTGTTCATAAGGCTTGGCAATAGTCTCATAATTCTTCACAATTTTGTCAATCTCCGAAAGCGGGGTCCCCTGCGGCGAACGGATATACACGTTAATGCTCTCCTCATTATTTCTGCTCCAGGGGCTTCCAAAATACGTTTCATCACGGAATTTCTTAGTCAATCCGCCAATCCATCCATCAATATTATCCCGGTTATCAAAATAGACCTTAGTAAATTCCGGCCACGCAGTCCCTTCTTCAGCATCCCATTCCGGCTCTTCGATGGCAAACAGCGGAATCCCAATTACTCCTACCAACACCACCGGCAGTACCCATCTTAATTTAGATTTGAGTAGAAAACTTTGCATTAGCAGCCGGTTCACCCAGCGTGAAGCCCGGCTTTTTTTCTTCTTTTCTGAAATTTTCGGGGTGAGCCAAACCAATGCATAGGGAATCCACGTAAAAGCTATCAATACCGAACACACCAGCGTTACGGTAAGCGCTACAGCCAGCGGAACCAGGAAAATACGGAGCTCATCAAGGGCAAATAATAGTGGAATGAAAATACCGACCGTGGTGAAAGTACTTCCCAATACCGGTACCACCGAATTCCCAATCTCTTTTGTAATATGTGAAATTCGTTTTGATTTTTCAGCCGGCAAAGCGGGATTGAGATGCTCAAAAACCACCACGGCGTTGTCAATCAGCATACCCAGTGCAACGGTAATACCCGCCAGGGTGATGATGTTCAAACTGTATCCGAGCAGATATAAAACAATTAAACTGAGCAGCACCGAAAACACCACGCTGCCCATGATGACAAAGGGCGCCCTCAATTTTCGGATAAACAGGATGACGACCAGAAATACCAAGATGCCGCTTAATATAGCCTGAAGCTGCAAGTCGTCAAACTGTTGGCGGAGCTCTTCGGTAGAATCTACGGTGAGCATCAGGGAAAGGCTCTCTGGAAGTTGTGCCTCGATCTCTTCCATCGCCATAAGTACGTTCTCTGCAAGCGTAAAGGCATCGGCTCCTGATTCTTTCACAAACTCTATGGTCAATGCCGGATCACCATTTATACGTTTGATGGTTTTGGCGGGATAATCCTGAATGGAGATCTTTGCAAAATCATCGAGGGCAAGCTGCTTCATGGAATTTGGAAGCTGGATCTTAAGACCGGCAATATCGGCAATGCTGTTGAATTTTGGGGGAATGATGAGACTGTATCTCGAAATACCCTGTTCCACGAAGCCGGCCGACCGCCAGCTCAATTGATCCCTCACCTGCATCAGGATCTGTCGAGGAGAGAGGTTGTATTTCTCTACCTGGTCGATATCAAACTCGATCATCAAAGCCGGATCCTGAACGCCGCGAATGGCAACCTCAGCAAGTCCGTCTATCGACAGTAATTTTGGGCGAATGTTGTTTCTCGTATATTCAAGTAACTGTCGCGGCTGCATATTTCCATTCAGCGTATATACGATGAAGGTCTGCTGATCATCCAGCTCCTCCGGTACCTGGCGGTTAATGGTCGGCGGAGAGATATTATCGGGTAACTTTTCATCCAGTGAAAACAGATATTCCCGCAGCTCTAATACACGATAATCAACGGGGGCATCTTTCCGGAAGGTGATGGTAACGGTTGAACGGCCTTCCTGGGTGATGGAGCGAATGTCAGTGACATCCCGCAGCCGGTTTGCTTCCCGCTCTACTTTCCGGGTGATCTCCTGCTCCATTATCTCCGGCGTGGTACTTCCCCAG
This sequence comes from Gracilimonas sp., assembly GCF_014762685.1. Taxonomy (NCBI): domain Bacteria; kingdom Pseudomonadati; phylum Balneolota; class Balneolia; order Balneolales; family Balneolaceae; genus Gracilimonas; species Gracilimonas sp. The sequence goes on along the minus strand of NZ_JABURM010000005.1, from coordinate 692,471 downwards.
TTATAACTCACCGTGACCGATGGCAGATTCAGCTCCGGCGTACTTTCAATAGGCAAAACGCGCCATACCGCCACCCCAATCACACACACGATGATGTAGAAAAACGAAATGAGATATTTTCGATTCAATAACTGGTGCAAAGCTAGGATTTGGGGTTTATGAGTTGTTTATAGATGGAAATGTTAAATGTTGAATGTTAAATGATCCGTAGCCATTTAACATTACTAATTAACTAGGAGTGGAACCACTTTCTGCTGATGACTGATGCTAAAGTGTTGATCTACCGCCAGGGTATCGCCGGGTTCAATTTCGGGATGATCGATGAGTACCCAGTCGGAATTCATAGCTACCGGCTCCACATAGATCCACTCCACTTCTTCATTGTTGAGGCGGAAAACCAGGGTTCTGCCATCTCGCTCCAAAAGTGCTTCACGCGGCATTCGGACTTTACTTTTCTGACTTCGGACAAATACACGGCCATCTACGGTCATACCGGTTTTGAGGTCATAATCGTTGTTTTCAACTTCCACCAATACCTGCCCCGTTTTGGTGTCGGGATTCACTTCCGGGGAAATAGCTATAATCTCCCCTTCATAAGGCGTGCCGCCGGGACCGGATAACTCTACCGGCATTCCTTCATCCAAATTATCAATTTCGGACTCCAGCACATCAAATCGAATGTGAACGATAGCTGCATCGATCAGAGAACCCAGCTCAGATCCGGCCGAAACATAGGCTCCGCGCGAAACAACCTGCTTAGCCGAGATGCGTCCGCTGAAAGGGGCTTTCAGCGTTGCATAACTTACATTCAGCTTGGCACGCTCCCATGCCAGCTCAGCTTCAGCCAGCCCGGTTGTGATGCGCAACAAACTCTGCTGATCTTCACTGCCGTTACCGCTTTCATTCCGTAACCTTGATTCAATATCAAACTCATTCTTGGCTTGCTGATATTCGTTGTAGGCACTTCGCTCCTGGTTAACCCACTCCTCATCATCCAGTTTCAAAAGAACGTCCCCTTTTTCTATCAAACGGCCTTCAACGATATTATGCTCCTCTACAAATCCGCTGATTCTTGGGGTAATCTTTATACGCTGCAGCGGCTCAACCACACCCCGGCTTTCAATAAAGAACTGAAGCGGCTCATCATCCACGACATCAAATACCACTTCGGGCCGAATTTCCACACTGTCCGGGTCGGGCGTATCCCGTTCCGGCTCCTCACTCTTACAAGCAGTAAACAGCGTTACAGTGATCAGTAAACAGGAAAGTAATTTTGGTATCATTTGTCGTTTCATAATACTGAATCTATTTAAACTCTGAATCACGTTGTTATTGATAATTAAAAATTCAAAATGAAAAATAATTCTTTGTCCGACGGCTCAAAGCCCGTCTGACCAATTGGTAGAATCAAACTATCACGCTTATGACATCCATCAGACGGGTAATCCGTCAGATGGGAGTAATCGTCCATTTAAAATTCATAATTTCTCATTTAGAATCTCCCCCATTCGTCCATTTAAACACCAAAGGAATTAAATACAAGGTTAAAAAGGTGCTTGTCACCATACCGCCCATAAGTGCAACGGCCAGTGATTGTCGCAGCACGTATCCATCTCCAAACGGTACCAGCATGGGGATTAGTGCCAGAATGGTTGTCATACTCGTCATTACCACGGGACGAAAACGGTTGATCCCCGCCTGCTTGATAGCTTCATCAAGGTTGCCGGTCTCATCAAAATAGCGGCGCATGAAATCTACCTTTAGGATGGAGTCGTTCACTGCAATTCCGGTCAGGATCAAAATTCCCATGAATGAAAGAGCATTTAAACTGATGCCCCCGATATACAGCGCAAACACCGAACCGATCCACGCAAACGGAATGGCCAAAATGATGATGAACGGATATTTCAAATTCTCATATTGGATCGCAAGGATGAGGTAGATCAGAAGCACGCTGATCATCAGCAGCCACCCGAGTTCTTTTAGTAAATTAATCACCTGCAGGGCTGAACCGCGTATTTGGATCTCATGGCCGCTTTGCTGCATGAACCGGTTGACCAACTCCTGAAGCTCACCACCATCCCACCACCAATCCATGAAGGTGAGATCAGAGTTATAGGTGAGTATCGGCGACTGCCGGATGCGTTCGATCTGTTCAGCTTCATCAATGCGGGCGATCTCAGCTACTGCCGTCAGCGGGATGATCTTATCGCGTACATCCAGGGTGATCTCCCGGGGATCTAAATTCGTTTCCCGTTCCCCGATCAGCCGAATGGAGATCTGTTCATCCTGCCGGTTCCAGTCGGTGACAAAGGAGCCGCGGGTCAATGATTCCAGGTATCGGATCACTTCAGCTTCGGTCAGTTCATAGGAAAGCAACTCCTGCGTTTTGAACTGCAATTGATAAGCCTGAATGCGCTGCGGATATTTTAGATCAAGCTGTGTCTCCCTGTAATTTCGATTCAAAAATTCGTTGAAGGCTTCTGCCACCCTCACGCTGAATTCGCGGTCGGTGCCCACCACGCTGAATTGCACCGGAGCATCACGGCCAATACCCACGGCTCCAACGGCATCATCCTCCATTTTCTGAAATGTCCAGTTAGTATAGGTTTGGGCGATCCCATTCATAATACGATCCACATCCTCAGCTTCTTCAAATCCGGATACTGGAATGGAAATGGTAAATCGGTTGAGTCCCTCGTTGGTGATCGACTTCAAATTCGTGTTATCCGTATATCCCCCAAGCGACAAAATGTTAGACTGATCGGTTCGCTCCCGTAAGATCTTTGTGATATCGGTTGAAGCCTGCTTGGCAGAACGAAGGGCTGTGTTTCCGGGCATGGATACCAGGTAATCCACTTTGGCAGGCTCATCGGGAGGAAGCACGGCTTTCTCGGTGGTCATAAAGGCAAATCCGGCACCGGCTAACAGGATCAGCGCGAATACAATAATGGGGAGCGGCTTTTGTATAACGCGACCAAGATTTCGCTCATAGGCCATCACCACCTTATCCAAACCCTCTGAAACTGTACTGAGCACTCCTTTGGATTTCGAATTCTTGCTGATCTGTGCCACAAAGACCGGAAGAATGAAAAGTGCCACCAAAAGCGAGGCGATCAAACTGAAGGATAGCGTGGCAGCCAGGTCACGGAAAAAGGCGCCTTCAAATCCGCCTAGAAAAATGAGCGGTAGAAAAACGGAAATGGTAGTGAAAGTAGAAGCTGTTACGGCCAGACTGATCTCTTTGGTCCCCTCCCGTGCCGCCTCAAATCGTCCCAAGCCTTTTTGCCTGTAGCGATTGATATTCTCCAGCACCACAATGGCATTATCCAACAGCAGTCCGATACCGAGGGTGAGTCCGCTGAGGGAAATGATGTTCAGCTGAATGTCGAACAGAAACATTACCACGAAGGTGAGGAAAATACTTACAGGGATAGAAATTCCTATGGTAAATGGACTCCGCGCATCATCCAAAAACAGGAACAGCACGAGGAACGCCAGCACGCCGCCGATCAGCAGGGTTTGCAGCAGATTGGAGATGGAATTCTCGATATAACTCGCATCTTCCTGTATCACCTCGATGAGGATATCCGGGTTTTGATCGCGAATTTCGGTCAGTACGTTCTGGAGGGTTTCAAATACCTCTACCGTATTCGATCCATATTCTTTTTTAACAAGCACATTCAGTACTTCTTCCCCATCCAAAAGCGCAAATGAAGTCGGGTCGGCTTCGGCCATTTGGACCTCCGCCAGTTCTTCCAGCAGCAGCACCCGTCCGCTTGCCAGGGAAATAATAGGGGTTTTTCGGAGATCATCCAGCGACTCGATCCGGCTTTCGATCTTCAGGGCATAGCGGTACCAGCCATCTCGAAGTTCTCCGGTGGAGGAAAAAATATTGGCATCGCTTACCGCCTGTTGAATTTGGGACAGCGACAATCCATAGCGATCAATAAAACGCGGGTTGAACCGGATCTGTACTTCGGGCTGCACTTCCCCTACCAATAATGCCTGAGCAATGCCCTCCTGCTGTTCCAGTCGGCGGGTAAACACCTGATCAGCCCAGCGTTTGAGCGAAAGCCGGTTCGAAAATTCCTGATTGGATACATTGGCAAGCTGCAAAGCAATGGTAGTGATGGGCTCATCCGAAGCTGAAGAATACACCAGTTGCGGCCGGTCGGCCTGATTAGGCAGCAGATACCTCGCCTGATCCAGTTTCTCCCGTACGTTAAGAAACGCAATATCCATGTCGAAGCCCCACTCAAAGGTGAGGAAGATGAGACTTTGTCCTTGACGCGAAAGGGATTCAATTTCCTGCACGCCGCGAACACCGGAAAGCATCCCCTCCAGCTGCTCGGTAATGCGGAACTCAACTTCCGAAGCAGGCGCCCCGGAATAGTTCGTACGCACCAACAGCGTAGGCCGGTCAATATCCGGCATCAGCTCAATGGAAAGCCGTTCCAGTGCAATACCCCCGAAAATGAGCACTGCCAGAACTAAAATTACAGACGCTATAGGTTTTTTAAGCAGCAAATGGAGAATTTTAGGTTACTTAGCAGAGGATAGTAAAATAATCTGGGATATGGAAACTATGGTTTTAGTAGTGGATGGTTCTCTTAGTTAGAGACGAGTGGAAATAAGAAAAAGTTTTAGGCGTAAATTTGTGATCAGCTAACCATTGGGACCAGGTGGTCCAGATTAGCGTTCCCAACTGGGTAGTTGGGAACGAGGGCGGATTGAAAAGATCCATGGGGAGGGGTCAAACTCAAAATTAGATGTTAATCAGTCTTAAAAACAGAACCATCTTTATTAAATATGAATCCATTTTTTAATGGTAAAATGTAATACTTGCTTACACCAATACATTCTAATTCCAGATCTTTTTTTAACAAAAAGTATCTATAATTTTTTTGTTTAACTCTAAATTCATTTACATCCTTGTCCAAATGTAGATCTTCAAAAATGATCCACGTACCCTGATTGAATTGATACAAGTTGACTATTTGAGTAAATATTTCTGTTTCTTCGAAGTCTATTTTTAAAAGACTACCGTCATCTGAACTAAGATGAATTTGATAAAAAGGGGAAACCCTAAAAACTTTCTTCAAAACTCTATCTTGGTTAAAAACACCTATGAATGGCAAATAATTAAAGATTTGTATTTCATTAGAACCATTCGTTCCAACTAAACTAAAATCCAATATAGAATCATATTTATTGCCGTTGTTAGTAATTATTTTACCACCATAATAGATTCCTTTATCCACAAAGTTTTCTCCAACCAATCTCAGTGATGCATTGTCATCCGGTGTAAATTTATTTACCAGATATAACCCATCTTCCATAATCTTAAAATAATTTATGTAGTCTCTAAAAGTATGCAAAACGTTAAGTTCAACTGCTTCATTAAAAGATTTAAGTTCAGTAACTCTATTTCTTTGTATAATAAAATGTCTATTTCCAATTGAAAAAAACCTAATTCCATTTTCTATTTGATCAGGACCTGCGCCACTGTCAGAAATAAGATCAACTACAAAATTATTTTCAGTACGTAAAACCCTATATAATTTCTGATCTGCTTTACTGAACAAATAAATCTCATTGGAGTCAACTTCTGCTATTTCAAAAAGATTACCAGATAAGAATAGACTGTCAATCAATTCAGCTTCTCTTAATTTATCAGAAGGAATTACATTTTTCTGTAATTCACACTTTTTAATTACTGGACTACTATTATGATGATCAGTAAATGGATTAACTTCAAACTTCTCATTTCCATCACAATTATAAAAAAGAATGGTTATTCCAAATAGGAACAACCATTCTTTTGTTAAAAAATTTCTCATTTATTTTAACCACCTGAAGTGATTTTATGATTACAGATACCAGAAGTAGGACTTTCACACAGATTGCAGCCGGTAATTTCACCTTCTGAATTTCTAGTAAAGCTGCAACTTGTACAAGGATCTCCATTACATTCGTGCTCGACTTCAGGCTCACTGTTTTGAAACAATAAAAACGTTGCCGTTTCAAAATCGCTATAGTTAACAACCGCCTTATTTCGGCACGAAACACCTTCGGTTTGTCCAACTATATGAAATTCATTTAAGTTTTTATAATTAAGTTTATAAAATTTAAATTCATGAAGCAGTCTATCTTGCTTATCAACATCATATTTATTTAAAACCTCATTATATGTCATCCCAAGTTCTTTAGCTGTAACTTCGTCATAGAATTCACTATTGTAATCAGCTAGCTTTGATAATTCTTCATTACTCATCTGTTTGTCACCACCTATTTGTACGATTGCAAAAATCGTAACAATGAGAAGTAACAGAGTAGCGAATATTTTAATTCTTTGACTTTTTTGCATTTTACTTTCCCTTTGATTGAATTAATAGTTACAACCAATAAAATTGATACATTCATAACATTCCAACATTTTAATTATCATTATTTACTATCCATTTTTCCACTCTCTGGGCGGTTTTCCAGTATGTCTCTTAATAAACTTATTCAGAGCAATATCATCCTTTAAACCAAGCTCAAAAGCAATTTCATAGCAACTTATTTCTGATTTTTCTTTTATAAGCTCACAAAATTTTTCTAATCTAAATTCTATTAATTTTAGTTTGGGCCGTGCCTGGTAATGATTCCGAAATCTTCTGGAAAAGTATTTTGAGCTGTTATAATTCATCTCTTCAGCCCATTCCGTTACAGTCCGTATTTCTTTTATATTTTCCCGCGCAATCTGCAACGCGTTTTCCATTGGTTGTTTCATATATATATATATATGGTTTTAGATTTATCTTTTTAACTGGTTATTGCCTTTCACCAGTTAAATAAATGTCCTTCCAATGGATGAGTTGTACCCACCGCAAAAAGCGTTTCACCGCTAACGGTTTTTCCCCGTATTCATATTCAAGAGTATTAAATCATGTAAATGTTACAGTTTAAGTTCAAGATAATTTTGAAGCTAATCTTTAGTACTCCTTCAGAAACAAAGCGAATCACATTATTCGACCTTAGAAAAAAGAGCGTTAAGAAGATGACGGAATGAAGCGTTAAGAAAGAAATCAAACCGCATGTTACTTAACTTACCAGCAAGCCCGGTGATGGAGCATTGATTTCTTTTAGCGGAATGGAGTCAGCTTTAGCTCTTTTTTCGCAGTCGAGAGTTTTTGGTTCTTTTGTCGGTACAAAAGAACCAGGAAGGTGAATACGGGAAATTATTCTTTCTAAGGTATGGGAAACCGAAGCTTAAAATTTGATTAGCGATTAACGAACGGTGATTAACGATTTTTGAAGGAATGGTTCGGGAAGCCGGAGCTTCCGGGACTTCATTACGAAGATGGACCTTCGGAATAAGGACAACTGATTTGCGATAGACCGATGAACCGAACTGGGATGGACGATTTCTTTGCTGCATACTTGGACCGGAAGGTCCGGCATGGCATTCCCAACGGGGACGTTGGGAATGAGTTTAAAAAACCTCCGAGCGTCCAGCGGTCCTTGGAGCGTTCTGGGTTGGCCTCAGACCCGTAACGCTTGAAGGAGCTTCGCACGCTTCAAGGTTACTCCGATCTATCACGAAATCCATCTGACCGATAACCGGTCTGATGGATGGTTAAAGGCTGCGTTGCTCGAATTCAACCATCGGTCAGACGGGCTTGGAGCCGTCAGACCGAGAGAGGTTAGTGACAACTCAAAACTACCCTCACTCCAAGCCAACACGCTTAAAGATCACATCCACATTTCGGGTGTGGTGATCCAGGTTGAAAGCTTCATCGATCTCTTCTTGTGTTAAGGCTTCCGTGATCGTAGAATCAGCTTCCACGATGGGCTTGAAGAGTGTTTGTGATTCCCATGACTTCATAGCAAGCGGCTGAACGGTATCGTAAGCCTGTTCGCGCGGCATGCCCTTGTCGATGAGTTTGTGGAGGAGCCGCTGGGAGAATACCAGTCCCTGTGTTTTCCAGATGTTGGCTTCCATGTTGTCCTCAAATACCACCAGGTTTTCGATCACTCCGGCAAAGCGGTTTAGCATGTAATCGAGCAGAGTCGTGGCATCTGGCAGGATGATCCGCTCGGCGGAGGAGTGCGAGATGTCGCGTTCATGCCAGAGCGGGATATTCTCATAAGCAGTGACCATATATCCGCGAAGCACCCGGGCACAACCGGTGATATTCTCCGAACTGATGGGATTTCGTTTGTGGGGCATGGAAGATGAACCCTTCTGCCCTTTTCGAAAAGCTTCTTCGGCCTCTCTCAACTCACTGCGCTGCAGGTGTCGGACTTCCACCGCCATCTTCTCCATGGTTGAACCGATCAAAGCCAGCGTGGAAAGATAATAGGCATGTCGGTCGCGCTGCAGGGTTTGGGTGGAGATAGGCGCCGGGCTTAATCCTAATTTCTCACAGGTATATTCTTCTACTTCAGGAGGAATATTGGCAAAGGTTCCTACCGAGCCCGATAGCTTTCCAAATTCCACATCATCTGCGGCTTTCTTGAATCGCTCCAGATTTCGGTTCATTTCCGCATACCACAGGGCACATTTCAACCCAAAGGTGGTCGGCTCGGCGTGGATGCCGTGAGTCCGCCCCATCATCACCGTGTACTTGTGAGCTTTTGCTTTTTCAGCCAGTACATCCACGATCCGTTCCAGTCCTTCCAACAGAATAGCGTTGGCTTTTTTGAGTCGTACGCCCCAGGCGGTATCGACTACATCGGTAGAGGTTAGTCCGTAGTGCACCCATTTCTTTTCATCGCCAAGCGTTTCGGAAACGGCTCTTGTAAAGGCAACTACATCGTGTCGGGTTTCTGCTTCGATTTCTTTGATGCGGGCTACATCAAAACCGGCATTTTCGTAGAGTTTGTCCACATCCTCCATGGGAATCTTGCCGAGCTTGGCCCAGGCCCAGCAGGCAGCAAGTTCCACCTCCAGCCAGGCTTGAAATTGTTGTTCATCGGTCCAGAGGTCAGACATTTCCTTACGGGAGTAGCGAGAGATCATTTGATAATTTTTTCAGTTCAAAATTTCCCGTCTAAGATAGTGTTTTTCTCTCTGAGGTTTAAGATCAAATCTGCCTGAATTTTTGCTTTCAGGTTACTTATTCAATGGAACACGGATAACGCTGATCGGGCGGATGATCACAGATTTATTTAAGGAAAATAAATCCCGGAGGGATGAAAGTATATAGCCACGGGATTTATCCCGTGGTGGAAGAGCCACAATTCCAGTCCCAGAGAGACGGCCCTGCATTCGTTTGTACCTGCCGGGACTGTATTACTGAACCGGGATCTTCAAAACGGTACCTGATGGAATATTCTGATCTAAGTCCACTTGGTTTATAATAGCAACATCCAAAGGCTCAATGTCCATAGGTAAGGTATTGGGAAGAAAATCAGTGAATACCCCTGACCTTGAAGTGGTCACCAATTGTAGGCGTACCGGCTTAATATTCAAAATCTCTGAGTTCGTCAGGTTATCAAATCGGTTGGTAACCATGTCAAAGTCAGGCTTATAATCATCAAATTGTGCTGTAGTTGTATAGCTTAAAAACCGATAAATATTACCGCCGTGTCCGAGGGCCGTTAACTGAAGCTTGAGTTCCGTGCCGTCCTGTGCCTGTGCTGTAGCAACCCCCTGATAACCATTAAAACTATTTGCGGAGAAATTATTCTGTTCTATCACAGTAATCCCCTCCTGATTTAGAAAAGCCTTTACGGAGCTTTCAGGGGTATCATTTTCGGAATCAATGGTAAATTGCATGATGGCATCCTGAGACTCATTCACCATGATTACCGCTGAGGTTTGGTTATGCAAATTAAATCCTGAAGGCACCGGAAACTGGAATTCCAAATCCGGATGATAGAACATCCCGTTCCTTTCAAATCCCTCCCGTGGATTTTCGTCGAAGATGATATTATCGATCATTCCTAAAAATTCATCTCTATCAAGGATGGTTTGTTCATATCCCTTGTCCGCCCACTCTTGTGCAAGCCGGGGTATGGTTTGTTCTCGCTCTCCTGGATCAGGGTGACTGGAAAGAAGTGTTGGAATTCCACCTCCCTCGCTTTCGGATATACGCTTTAGGGACGTAAAAAACGCAGCGCCTTCCGCAGCCATATAGCTCTTCATTGCAGAATACTCAACGCCAAGCTCATCCGATTCTCTTTCTGCATCACGTCCATATTTCAAAAATAACAGCTGCGCCGTTTGGCTGCTGAGTTGTAAAATACTTGCGCCGTCATAACCCAATGATTGCCCCAAAATAGCTCCGCCAATTATAGCCAGCTGCCCAAACTGCTGGGTGGCTGCTCTTTGAGAAGCATGACGAGCAGCTACGTGTGCGATTTCATGGCCTAAAACAACCGCTAACTGGGCTTCATTATCCAGATGAGCCAGCAGTCCCCGGGTCACATATATATAACCTCCCGGTAACGCAAAAGCATTTACCACCGGGCTCTTTAATACTCTAAAGGTAAATTCTGTATCACGAAATTGCTCCGGTGTATCTTCCCTTCTCAAGTGACTGACTTCAAGGAGTGCCTGTCCAAGATCTGAAACATAATTTGAAAGCTCTTCATTTTCATAAAGACCATATTGTGCTATGATCTCACTGTCTGCTTGTTGTCCAATTTGAACTTCCTGTTCCCAACTGTAACCAAATGCACGCTTATTTCCTGAAACCGGATTTACACCGACTTTCATACATCCGTTCACCAAAACGGCGACAATCAAAATAATAGTATAACAACTCGATCTTTTAATCATAATCTTAGAATTTTAGTAGGCATTGGAGATTCACCATATATCTTAATAATAAATACAGACTTTTGTTCCGTTTCCTAAGAACTATGTAACAATATTCACTTCAGGTGTAAGATCTACCCCAAATTTTTCTTTGACTGAATGTTGAATGCGCTCAGCCAATGCCCAAATTTCCCCGCCGGTTGCTTTTCCGTAATTCACAATCACTAAAGCCTGCATTTTATGCACGCCGGCATCTCCAAACCGTCTGCCCTTCCATCCGCACTGATCTATGAGCCACGCAGCCGGTATTTTAACTTTTTCACCGGCCGGATAATGCGGTATTTCCGGATACTCTATTTTAAGCTGATTAAACTGCTTTTTTGAAATCACCGGGTTTTTAAAAAAACTGCCGGTATTTCCTATTTCAGCCGGATCGGGCAGTTTGCTTCTCCTTATTTCAATAACGGCGTCACTGACATCTTTTACCGTAGGGTCAGAAATCCCTTTTCTTTCCAGTGCATCCGATAGTGCTTTGTAGGAAGTATTTATTTTGGGGTTTTTATGGAGGCGTAATTTTACGCTCGTAATCACATATGCCCCTTTTAGTTCATTCTTGAATACACTGTCCCGATAACCAAATTTACATTCTTCTTTATTGAAACTCTGAATCTCCCCTGTTTCAATGTTAACCGCTTCAAGGCTGTCAAACACTTCCTCCAGCTCCACTCCATAAGCACCAATATTCTGAATAGGAGCAGCTCCAACGGAACCGGGGATTAAAGATAAATTTTCGATACCCCCCCACCCCTTTTCAATACAATAAATAACCAATTCATGCCAATTTTCACCGGCCCCGATTTTCAATAAAACACAGTCTTTATATTCGCGCTCAATTTCTATCCCTTTTATATCCATGTGAATGATCAATCCATCATAATCATCTATAAACAAGATATTACTACCTCCCCCCAGCATAAATTTTGAAAGACTCTGAAATTGTGAATCAGCCAAAAGAGTTTGTAGTTGTTGAACGGAAGAAATGGAAATAAAATACCGGGCTTTAGCAGTCAAACCCATGGTATTATATTCGGCGAGATTAAAGTTTTCCTGAATGGAAAGTGATTGGCTCATAAATTATTCAGCAGATGATTTTACTTCTTCGGGGTTTTCTACTTTCACCCTAACCTTTTTGATCCGGTTATTCTTCACGGAGTGCACCGTTAGCTCCATATTTTTGAAATTAATGCGCTCTCCTACTACCGGCAGACTTTCTGTAAGATGATAAATCAATCCGCCCAGCGTTTCATATTCATCCTCTTCTGTGGTGATTTCACAGTCCAGTATCTCTTCCATGTCATCCAAATCAATCTTGGCATCAAAAATATAAATACCGCTTTTGAAACGGGTATAAAGTCTTTCTTCCTCACCGGAATCATCGGTAATGTCACCCACAATTTCTTCAAGGATATCATCCATGGTTACGATTCCTTCAGTCCCTCCGTATTCATCAACCACGATAGCAATATGAGTTTTCTCTTGCTGAAAATCACGAAGTAAGTCGTCAAGCTTTTTGGTAGCTGGAATAAATAGTGCTTTCCTCGAAACCGTTTTCCAATTAAGTGACGGTTCTTCCTCTACGGCATTTAAGTATGGCAATACATCTTTGGCATAAAGCACACCTTGTATATTGTCTAGGTCACTTTCGATGAGCGGCATTCTGGAGAGGCCGTTTTCCCGGATTTTAGTAAGCACATCCTGTAACGAATCATCCAGGGAAACCGCAACAATATTTACTCTGGAGGTCATGATTTCCCGGACGGTGATATTACCAAAGCCAATTACATTTTCTATAATTTCCCGCTCATCTTCTTTGATTGATCCTTCCTGCTCCCCCATTTCAGCCATTGTGCGGATATCTTCGGAAGTCATTTTACTGGTTGGTTTCGGCAAATAGCGCTCAAGGCTTATGGTACTGTCAGCAATCAATTTTGCAAAAGGTTTCATCAGGATAAACAACACGTAAATAAAGGCGCTGTTAGTCCGGGAAACTTTAAGCGGATTGTTTATGGCAATGATTTTTGGGGTGATTTCACTCAGAATCAAAATCATAAAAGTTAAGACAAGGACTTCTATGGCATATACCAGTATTTCAGATAACCCAAAAGCAGCTACAATATCACCGGTAATTACCGCTGCTAATACCGACGCCACAATATTTGCAAACGTATTGCCAATTAGTATGGTAGCCAACAATCGCCTGGGTTTGTCCAACATTTTTATAATGCGATCATCGGCCGAGCCAAACGATTCGTCCTGCTTAAGGTCTTCCATTCTGTTTGAAAGAGAAAACAAGGCGACTTCTGAACCTGAAAACACCGCCGAAAAAGCCAGTCCTAAAAATAAAAAGAGAAGCTGAATCCCCAATATAACAGGGTCTATTCCATGAATAACGGTACTTTCACTCAATGTGAAAAGAGAATCTTGTACCAAACTGAAGGGATCTTCGATTGTATCCAATGAATAAAGTTATTTTTGATTAAGAGAATTTAAGAACACTTTCGGTATCTCTAAAATATAAGATTTTAGGTTAACCTGAGCTATATATAAAAAAACGGCATAAGAAACCCTTATGCCGTTTTAAGATAGATTAAGATAGTTTTTGTTTAAAATGGAAGATCATCATCCATATCATCAAAATTACTGTCAAGCTCTACATTGCTGCTCATGGGCTTACCACCGCCCTGATTTTGATTCTGAGCCTGGTCGCCACCTTGAGACGCTCCGCCTCCGGATGAACCTTTACTGTCAAGCATTACCATGCGCAATGCTTTAATTTCAGTAGTATAGCGTTTTTGCCCGTCCTTATCTTCCCACTGGCGGGTTTGGATAGGACCTTCAATATATACCTTTGAACCTTTGGTTAAATATTGCTGACAAATTTCAGCTGTTCGGCCCCAGGCAACAACACGATGCCATTCAGTGTTTTCCTGATATTCTCCGTTACTGTCTTTGTAACGCTCGCTGGTAGCTATATTTAAAGTAGCTACAGCTGTGTTCGATTGTGTGTACCGTACTTCCGGGTCTTGTCCCAGATTTCCTATTAACATTGCTTTGTTAAGTGAACTCATAACGTATCCTGTTTTTTGTTGTTTGTTTGCAATGTAAGAGTTAGTTCAGAACAATTCCTTACAAAAAAATTTCAAAAAATTTGCAATCATTAAGTCTTACTTAATGATTAGAATTTGATTTCACCCATAAAATTCTCTCTTAGAAAAGCTTCTCTGATTAATTATTTGATAAAAAGCCTCTATGAAAGGGTGGCTATAATAACTGTTTCTAAACTTGTAACATTTCTCTGGTTTTCCACTCTTGTTAGGAAAAACCAAGGCCATGATTTCTGAACGAATTATAGAAGATTATCTGGAACAAGAAGCTGAATACGAAGATAAGGTGATAAAACTTAAAATCACCCTGCTTATCCTGTCTGTCATCGGGCTTCTGTTTTTCTCAGTTTAGACCTGATATCATATTCTTTATCAATTATTGAATTATTAATTATTGAGAATTCGGTTTTCCTCTCTGTTGTTGGTATAATCCAATCATGGGTATTCAAAAAATTCCGTATTGGATCAAAATCGGGATTGGCATTCTAATTTGTAACATAGTTGGCTTAATAGCAGGATGGGTTACTGTTAATGCTATTCCAGATTGGTATGTTCAACTAAACAAGCCTTTTTTTAATCCGCCAGGCTGGCTTTTCGGGCCGGTATGGACGGTTCTATATACGTTTATGGGGATCTCGGCCGCGGCAATTTGGGAAGTTGGATTTGAACAGGAAAAAATAAAACATGCCTTGTCTATATTTGGAATACAGTTACTGCTGAACGGAATATGGTCTTTTCTGTTTTTTGGGTTTAAAAGTCCTTTATTAGCTTTTATAGAAATCATTGTTTTACTCATTGGAATCTTATTAACCATAAAAGTCTTCAAAAAGATAAAACCATGGACGGCCTGGCTTCTTTTACCTTATTTATTATGGGTAGTATTTGCATCGGTTTTAAATTTTGCTATCTACATACTTAATTAATTATATACAGTTCTTATTCAATGAATAAATCTTCAAATCGGAACAAATCGGGGCCATCAAACTGGGAATATCACGGCCAAAAACGACCTAAATTTGCTGATAAACCCAAAGAAGGACAGGAATCAGTGTGGGATTATCCCCGCCCCCCAAAATTAGCTTCTGATAACCGGGAAATACTGATAATCTTTGCCAACAAAATAATCGCCAGAACCACCAATGCTATTCGGGTTTTGGAAACAGGAAATCCTCCCGCTTTTTATATTCCCAAAACTGACATTAATATGGATTTTCTGAAAAAAACCCCGGGAGTTTCTCGCTGTGAATGGAAAGGGGAAGCTATTTATTGGAATGTGGTTATTGAAGATAAATTAGTTGAAAGAGTAGCTTGGTCTTACCCCCAGCCCAATCAGGAGTTTAGTAAAATTAAGAGCTATATATCTTTCTTCCCCTCTAAATTATTTTGTTATGTAAATGGAGAACATGTAAAACCTCAACCCGGCGGTTTTTACCCCGGCTGGATTACCAAAGAAATTACAGGCCCGGTCAGGGGAGAATCTGATGAAACCTATTTATAGCTTTCATTTGGAAAATCAGGTTTCACAAAATTTTATATCAAAACTTAGATCTTGGTTTTCGTAACTAAGTTTTTGAAGTTATAATTAACCAATCAACAATTAAAATGATGCACATGCTGGCAAAAAGATACTTTTCCGTTCTACTTTTCTTCCTGTTTATAACAGGAGTCAATACTCATGCCCAGGTCGATGAATCCTATTTTGACTACATGGACTTGTTTGACCTTCAGATGGTTTCCAGTCCTGAAATTTCTCCTGATGGAAATACTATTATCTATGAGCGGGTTCAATACGATGTAATGACCGATCGCAGGTTTGTGAATCTATGGACAATCTCATTTTCCGGGGAAGACCACCGGCCACTTACCTCGGGTAAAACCGGATACGGAAGTGTAACCTGGTCGCCAAGCGGAGATCGTATCGCCTACACTTCTTCTGAGGAAGGCTCTAATCAAATTTTTATTCGCTGGATGGATACCGGGGTATCTGCCTCTATCACTAATCTCACCGAAAGTCCGGGCAACCTCAGCTGGTCGCCTGATGGAACTAAGCTTTTATTCTCTAAATTTGTACCGGGTTCTTCTTCTGTGGTAAAGCCGGATATGCCTGCACCGCCTGAAGGCGCCAAGTGGGAAGAATCTGCACAAGTGATTGACAAAGTAAGATACCGCAATGATGGCGGCGGATATGTTGAGGATGGTTTCAGGCACGTTTTTGTTATTTCTGCAGAAGGGGGCGCACCGAGACAGCTGACTTCCGGGAATCACAATTTTGGTTCTCCATCATGGACACCCGATGGCAACATCATCTTTACCGCAGACCTATCTGAAAATGCGGATCTCGATCCCAATAATGAGCAAATCTATGAAATGGATATTGAGACCAGGGAAATGACTCAACTTACCGACAAAAGAGGCCCGCACAGCAATCCTAAAGTTTCCCCAAATGGTGAATTGATTGCATATACCGGCTATAAGGATGAATTTTTGGGTTACCAGTTAACCGAACTTTATATCATGGATCGTGACGGTTCAAACCTCCGGAAAATCTCAGATGATGTTGAACAAGATATTTCTTCTATCACGTGGGCAGCTGACAGTAAGTCTGTCTTTTTCAGATATGATGAAGAAGGAAACAGTAAAGTGGGCAATATCAAACTAAACGGCGACTTTGTCCAAATAGCTCTTAACCTTGGCGGCGCTTCAACCGGTCGCCCTTATGGAGGCGGATCCTATTCAGTAGCCGATAATGGCCGATTTGCCTATTCCGAAGTATCTCCAATCCGACCAAGTGAACTAGCCGTTGGTCAGGTTCCAACCCGAATGGCTACCAAAAAGATTACAAACCTAAACGCAGAACTTTTTAAAGCCAAAAAAGTTGGGAACGTTGAAGAGTTTTGGGTTGAATCATCCGTGGATAATTTCAAAACTCAGGGATGGATTATTACCCCTCCTGACTTTGATCCAAATAAAAAATACCCCATGATTCTGGAAATCCATGGCGGTCCTCATACCAATTATGGTCCGCGTTTTTCCCCTGAGCTCCAATTCATGGCCAGCCGTGGATATGTAGTGGTTTATACCAATCCCCGGGGAAGTACCAGCTACGGTGCTGATTTCGCTGCTTACATCAATCACAATTATCCCAGCGAAGACTATAATGATTTAATGGATGCCACGGATTACGTAATTGATCAAGGGTATATTGACGAAGACAACTTGTTCATTACCGGCGGAAGCGGTGGCGGAGTTTTAACAGCCTGGAGCATTGGCATGACCGATCGTTTTGCAGCTGCCGTTGTAGCTAAACCCGTAATCAACTGGTATAGCTTTGTACTCACTGCTGATGGTATTCCCTTTTTTAGCAAATACTGGTTCACGGAAAAGCCATGGGATGACCCTGAACAATATCTCGAGCGTTCCCCAATCTCATTGGTTGGTAATGTAACCACCCCAACCATGCTTCTAACCGGCCAACAGGATTATCGGACTCCAATGAGTGAAACCGAACAATACTATTCGGCACTCAAACTGCAAGATGTTGATGCAACCATGGTTCGTATTGCAGGTTCAGGGCACAGTATTTATGCTAAGCCAAGTAATCTGTTTAGAAAAGTCGGATATATAACCGGTTGGTTTGATCGATATAAGAATTAACCAGTAGCTTTCAGCGATCAGTTTTCAGCTTTCAGTTTTTTCTCATCCACCTGGAGACGACCTAAAACTGAAAGCTGAAGTCTGACTGCTGATACCTCAAATAAATGCTTCATTAACCTGACAGGATTCAATATCTTCTCGCAAAAGAAAATCAATCTTTAAGAATTCTTTAATGGTATTTGCGGTAAACCTCCCTTTTTTGAATGAGATCGTTGCACTTTTTCTGGTGAGTGTAGTCATCGCGTACATTTGCTATAAGATCAAATTAGTCCCTATTGCTGGTTTTTTGATCGCCGGCGTAATTATTGGCCCTAATGCGCTTGGCCTTGTTCAGGATCAGGAATTAGTGGATATGTTGGCCGAAATTGGCATCATTTTGCTGTTATTTACCATTGGGATTGAATTTAGCCTGGATAAGCTCGCCCGAATTCGAAATGCTATCTTTGTCGGCGGTGGATTACAGGTTTTGTTAAGCGTAGCTGCCGTTATAGGGACTCTCATGCTCTTCGATGTAGAGTGGAAAGTGGCTATTTATACCGGCTTTTTAGTAGCATTAAGTTCCACAGCTATTATTTTGGGTTTGCTAAGTGAGCAGGGTAAAACCGATACTCCCGTCGGGAGGCTTTCTCTGGCAGTACTGATATTCCAGGATTTTGCGATTATTGCGATGGTGTTGCTTGTGCCCATTTTATCCGGGGAAAGTGACTCTGTTCAGGATGTATTTATTGTACTTGGAAAGGCTGTCTTGTTAATCGCTATGGTAGTGATTCTCGCCCGAAGAATTGTCCCCTGGATTTTAGAAAAAGTGGCCCAAACCCGCCGACAGGAACTCTTTCTTCTGACCGTAATGGCCATCTGCTTTGGGACTGCAGCTTTAACAAATTTAGCGGAAGTCAGCCTTGCATTGGGCGCTTTTTTAGCGGGCTTAGTTGTGAGCGAAAGTCATTACAGTGATCATGCACTCAGTGAAATCCTGCCCCTTAAGACCATCTTCAACGCCGTTTTCTTTGTGTCCGTTGGCATGTTGCTGGATATTCAATTTGTATTTGAACACCCCTTGTTACTTTTAGGGGTTGCATCCGGGGTATTGGTACTTAAATTCATTCTGAGTTCAGTAAGCTTATTGGTTCTGGGATATCCCGTCCGTATAGCCGCTGCTACAGGTATTGTTTTGGCTCAAATCGGAGAATTTTCCTTTGTATTGGAACGAGCCGGACGCCCTGCGGGATTGACTCCGGGCGGATTTGGGGAAATGGGTTCTCAAACCTTCATTGCTGTTTCCGTATTGTTGATGCTCCTCACTCCCCTGTTTTTAAGAGTGAGTCCAAAAATTGGCGACTTACTTGCTAAAACACCACTAAGGAGAATGGGTAAAAAACGAAAAGAATCTGGCTCATCCGTTGAAAAAATAGACCTTGAAGATCATGTGATTTTGGTTGGATATGGTCCGGCTGGAAGAAATCTGGCTAAGGTATTCAAAGAAACCGGTATTCCTTTTATTGTAATTGAAATGAATCCAAGATCGGTAAATGAAATGCATGAAAAGGGAATTAATGCCGTATATGGGGACGCATCACGTACCCATATTTTGGAGCATGCACAAATTTACAGTGCCAAATTATGCGTGATCGCCATTAATGATCCCGATGTGAATCCACGCATTATAAAACTGGCCAAATACCTGAACCCAACTATTCAGACCATTGTACGTACCCGGTACCTCTCTGAAGCTGATTTTTTAGAAAAAAGCGGAGCTGACAAAGTAGTTCCTGAAGAAATGGAAACTACGGTTCGTCTGTTTTCCAGTGTGTTAAATGCATATATGATCCCTGACGAAGAAATTGAGCAGCACATTCGGGAATTGCGGGCTGAAGATTACCAGATCATGCGAGGGAGTATTCAAGAAGCCCACCTAATGGTTTTACAGGGACTGGATGAAGAAGGATTACACACCCGTGCTGTTTTAGTCAGGGAAGGCTCTTACGCGGCCAACAAAACCCTGTCCGATCTGAAGCTGAGAAACAAATATGAGATTACCGTTTTAACGGTAAATCGCGGTGGTAAAAATGTGGGCAATCCATCCGGTGATTTTAAACTTGAAGCCGGTGATCGCTTGGTAATGGTAGGACTTGCTTCACGCTTTGCCGATGCCGCGGATATCTTTCGCGAAGAATTTTCATCCGGTGAATTTGACGAGTAAAATAAAACTGCTCTTGTTTTGATTCCAACTTATTTATATTGATAATGCTTGTGGCAGTTTCGAATGCATTTCATTAATCGAGGGAAAAAGCTGACTTCTCATTTATCCATTCTGTTTTTGACTGACAGTAAATAAGCCTCAGTTCGTGATTAATATCTTACCCCCTTCAAAATGAAATTTTTAATACTCACGGCGACTTTACTCTTAAGTTCATACCCTGTTATTGGACAAAACTTTAATCCGAAACTGGATCATTTAACCATTTTGGTTGAAGACCTTGAAGTAAGTGCTGATTTTTATAAAAACATTCTACAACTTGAAGAAATAGAAACCCCTTGGGGCGTTAATCCTTCCATTAGATTTTTCTCTATTGGGGGTGGTCAACAACTGCATGTGACAAATGTGGATGCAGACAGTATAAAATTAAATAAAGTAGTTCATATTGCTTTTAATGTTGAAGGATTCGATTCCTACCTCACCTTTTTAAAAGAGAAGGGGATTGGCTATTCAAACTTTGCAGGTGACAGCAAAGTTCCACAAGTAAGACCAGATGGAGTGCTACAAGTATATTTTCAAGACCCGGATGGATACTGGATCGAAATTAATAATGCTAAATACTAGGTGTAGTTATACAAATTGTAAGGGCATATTCGTAATACACCCTTACAGTTTTGATTCTTTAAAATTATTTCCATCCCCCCAGAATAAACCCCATTAAAGTAAAAACTACGGTCCAAAATCCGCCGTTAATAAAGATGTATTTCCAGGATTTTTGCTCATACAGGGCATTCACCCCTATAGCCATTGCTACCCATCCAAAGCCGGTAAGGAAACCGTAAAAAGCCCCGTTGCTTGCATTAATCATATCTGCAGAGGCTGGATCGCCATAAAAAAACATAGCCAGACAAATAGCCATGACAAATTGAAATACAAAGGTAAAACCGAATATTTTTGCCATATTTCCTTTTTGGGCATCCTCTTCTGTCATACCAACAGCATTCATCCAGGGTTTTCCGAATAAAGGTCCGTACCATATAAAACCAATCG
This sequence comes from Gracilimonas sp., assembly GCF_014762685.1. NCBI lineage: Bacteria > Pseudomonadati > Balneolota > Balneolia > Balneolales > Balneolaceae > Gracilimonas > Gracilimonas sp. Next base: position 671,653 of record NZ_JABURM010000005.1, on the reverse strand, counting down.
CAAATCCAACAAGTGAAGCGGCTATTACAGCCAGCCAGTTTATTGCAGAAATTTCCATAATTTTGTCCTCATATAATTAGTTAAACCTTTCTTTTTTAGTCTTCCCGATTCTCTGTTAACTACTGAATCTCAATGAATTAACAAAAATTACTTCTTTGCCACAATAACTTCAGATTATTTATCCGAAATTTATTTCATTCCTCCAAGCTTTTGGTATAGATTTCTTACCTTTGATATTCAAAAGATTTAAGAATGAAAGTTGCTATATGAAATATCCTGATTTCAATCAGACGATCCCTATTGATCACGTTGGTGTAGAAGAACGAGTGGCTCGTTTAAATTCCCGCAGTATCAAGAAAGAATCCAAGCTGCAGGCCCTTAAACTTGCACTAAGCATGATTGACCATACTACGCTTGAGGGAAAGGATTCGCCCGGGAAAGTGATCCAGCTCTGTAAAAAAGCAAAGCAGCCTCATCCGCCCATTCCTGATTTACCTACTGTAGCCGCCGTTTGTGTATATCCACGAATGGTGGAAATAGCCAAAAAAGAACTAAAAGGAAGTGGAGTTAATGTAGCGAGTGTGGCAACAGCTTTTCCAAGTGGACAGGCACCCCTTTCGATGCGATTGGAAGATACCCGATTTGCCGTTTCTAAAGGGGCAGATGAAATTGATATGGTAATCAGCCGGGGTGCTTTTTTGAATGGTGAATACAATCTGGTTTTTGATGAAATTGCGGCCGTCAAAGAAGCATGCGGTGATGCTCACCTGAAAGTAATCCTGGAAACAGGAGAATTACATTCTTTGGAAAATGTGCGTAAAGCCAGTGATTTGGCAATGCATGCCGGTGCAGATTTTATCAAAACATCTACCGGGAAAGTGAGTCCGGCAGCAACTCAACCTGTTACTTTGGTAATGCTGGAAGCAATCCGTGATTTTTACTATGATACCGGGAAAATGATCGGAATGAAGCCCGCCGGGGGAATCCGAACTGCGAAACAAGCCATCCAATATTTGGTTATAGTTAAAGAAACCTTAGGAGCTGACTGGCTAAATAAGGATTATTTTCGATTTGGCGCCAGCTCCCTTACCAACGATCTGCTTATGCAAATTGTGAAACAACAAACCGGCCACTATCAATCTCTTGATTACTTCAGTAATGACTGATTTACTTTTCACAGATATAAAAAAACTTTGAACTAAGTTAGAATCACCATGTCCGAGACCGAAACAAAAGAAACTACTTACAAACCAACTTCACCCAATTCAAAACTGGATTTTGCGTCCATTTGGGAATATGCTCCTGCACCGCAAGAATCTGGTTTTGCAGAAATCAAAGATCGTTATGATTTGTTCATTGATGGAAAGTTCGTCAAACCCTCTAAAGGCCGTTATTTTAAGAGTACAAATCCGGCTAACGAAGAGATAATCACTGAATTTGGTGAGGCTACAAAAAAGGATGTTGATAAAGCAGTAAAAGCGGCTCGAAAAGCATATGAGGGCGAATGGTCTCGTATTTCTCCCAAAGAAAGGGGTAAATACATTTATCGAATTGCTCGGATGTTACAGGAACGGGCCAGAGAATTTGCGGTACTGGAATCCATGGACGGAGGTAAACCGATTCGTGAATCCCGTGATGTCGATATTCCGTTGGTTGCCGCGTATTTCTTTTATTACGCCGGGTGGGCCGATAAACTTGAATATGCTTTTCCCGGTAAAAAACCAGAACCTTTAGGGGTATGTGGTCAAATCATACCCTGGAATTTCCCGTTACTAATGCTGGCCTGGAAAATAGCCCCGGCTCTGGCTTGTGGAAATACCGTAGTGCTTAAACCTGCTGAAACCACTTCACTCACAGCTTTAAAGTTTGCTGAGTTAGTTAAAGATGCAGGGCTTCCTGATGGTGTCGTGAATATTATAACAGGAGCCGGACAAACAGGTGCCGAAATTGTAAACCACCCCGGAATTGACAAAATCGCATTTACCGGTTCAACGAATGTGGGTAAAATCATTCAAAAATCTTTAGCCGGAACCGATAAAAAGTACACGCTGGAACTTGGAGGAAAAGGAGCATTGGTAATTTTTGAAGATGCCCCAATCGATCAAGCCGTTGAAGGCATTATTAATGCCATTTATTTCAATCAGGGGCATGTATGTTGTGCCGGCTCCCGATTATTGGTCCAGGAAGGTGTAGCCGATAAGGTTATCACCAAATTAAAAGATCGCCTCGAAACTTTGATTGTAGGTGATCCGTTGGATAAAAATACGGACATCGGGGCTATCAACTCTAAAGAGCAATTCGAAACCGTAAATAAATATTTGGAATTGGGTGTTGAGGAAGGCGCCGATATCTATCAAAGTAAATGCAAAATTCCTGAGAATGGATATTTTATTCGTCCTACCCTGTTTACCAATGTCTCCCAGTCAAACCGAATTGTACAGGAAGAGATATTTGGCCCGGTATTGACCGTACAAACTTTCCGCACGGCTGATGAAGGCATCGAAAAAGCCAACAATACTCCCTACGGATTGGCAAATGGCGTTTGGACTGACAAAGGTTCCAAAATATTTAAAGTAGGCAATGGAATGAGGTCGGGAGTCATATGGGCTAACACCTATAACAAGTTTGACCCTACCTCCCCATTTGGCGGTTATAAAGAAAGTGGTGTTGGCCGGGAAGGCGGAATGCACGGATTAGCTGCATATACAAAAATTTAACTGTAAAAGATTACAACCATGTCTGAGAAAAGAATTGACGTAAAGAAAACTTATAAAATGTATATCGGAGGAGGATTCCCGCGCAGTGAGTCCGGCCGTACATATAAAGTATATGACAGCGACAAAAACTTGGTGGCCGATGCCTGCCAAGGTTCCCGTAAGGATTTTAGAGAGGCTGTAAAAGTAGCCCGCAGTGCTTTCAGTGGCTGGAGTGGTCGCAGTGCTTATAACCGCGGACAAATTCTCTACCGCATAGCCGAAATGATGGAAAATAGACGAGATCAGTTCATGCAGGAATTAGGGCCTATAGGTTTTAAAACCTCTGAGGCCGAAGCTGATATTAATGCAGCTATTGACCGGCTGATTTACTATGCAGGATGGACCGATAAATATCAACAAGTTTTTGGTTCCATTAACCCTGTAGCCAGTGCTCACTTCAACTTCAGTATGCTGGAACCAACGGGAGTAGTTACGGCTTTTGCCCCCGAAAACAGTCCTCTTTTGGGACTTGTTTCCGTGATCGCCCCAATAATATCAGGAGGAAATACTTGTGTGATTTTGGCATCCGAAGCCCATCCACTGCCGGCTATCAGTTTTGCGGAAGTATTGAATTCATCAGATGTACCCGGGGGAGTCGTTAATATTTTAACGGGGTCCAGAAAAGAATTAGCGGAACATTTTAGTTCACATATGGATGTAAATGCATTGTGCTATACGGATGAACTACCCAAAGAAATAAAAACATTGATAGACGAGAATGCCTCGCTTAACGTTAAACGTGTTATAAAACGCCCGGTTAATGATTGGTATGGAGAGAACGCACAATCTCCTTATTTTCTGACTGATTTTCAGGAAACTAAAACCACCTGGCATCCCGTTGGATTTTAAAACTCAGCTATGAAATATCTTTCTATATTAATTTTGATAATTTCAGCAGTAGCATGTTCTACTTCCGAGCAAACTGTACGGGATGCAATGGATGACTTCAGGGAAAATTATGAGGATGAAGGAGTTATCTCAGGGCTGAATTTTGAAGATTTCCGAACCCGGCTTTCCGATGCATACACATACCGCGAAAATAAGATACCTGATGCTTTCAACCGGGTCAAAGTTCAGCAAGAGGAAAAGAAAAATTTGTACGAAGGGTACCGCATTCAAATTTATTCCGGGCAAAATATGGTGGGAGCTGATACCACAGCAGCCCTGTTCAGAGCTTGGGCAGACACTACAATTGCAGGCTACCAACCAAATACTTATGTGTTCTTTCGAGCCCCCTATTTTCGGGTACATGTAGGAGATTTCCACGATCGAGACAAAGCTATACAATTCTCAAATATTGTTAAACGTCGCTTCAGAGATGCCTGGGTTGTTTATGATAAGGTAAACCCAAATAATGTGCCTTCTGATACAACCACTATTGAAACCAAACAATAACATTTATCCTGAACAATTCTCTGCCCCTTCATTAAACTGTTAAATGTATTCAGGCGTTATATTCTTTGACTTTTCCTGTTGTATTTGAAACAACTCGAATAAAACAAAACTTTTTGGTTATTATTACGAAGAAGCATTAAACATGAATTTAGAAAAGTCAGCTAATTGGGTTTAAAAAACGAAGCACAATCCGGATACGGTACTAAGAAGTTTTACCAAGAATATGTTTCCGGCATGAGCCGAGAACGCTTTTCTAAAGAACTCTCTGCAGATACCGAACGCCTTAAACTGGTTTATAAAGAGGCCGTAGAAGACATTGAACGACAGCAAGGGCAACAACTTCCAGGGCATGTCAAATTTCTTCGTCTCTTTTCAGACCTTACCCAGCGACTGAATCCAACCAGAAGATTAATTTTTGGGCTGGGTTCTGTTAGTTTTGTTGCTTACTACCTGCTTAATTTTTTCGGGATTCTGGAATTTTTCTTGATCGGAGACCTGCTTCTCCCCTTTGGTTTCTTATCAATGTTTATGTTGCTGCTTATTGAACTACTGGAAAAATCGGATGTGCAAAAAGAAATTGACTTAGCCCGGGATATTCAGCTAAGCCTGCTTCCCGGAACCTCATTGAATAAAGAGAATCTGGAAGTATATTCTTTTGCCCATACTGCAAAAGAAGTAGGCGGAGATTATTTAGATGTAATTGAAACTGAGCGGGGCACCTATGTAATCATTGCCGATGTTTCCGGCAAGGGCCTGAGCGCCGCTCTTTACATGGTTCGCCTACAGGCATTGGTAAGTATGATTATCGAAAAAGAACAACCTACCCCCAAAGAACTCTTTCTCCAATTAAATAATTACATAAAAAGTAACAGCAGAGACAAAACCTTTGTAACCGGTTGTGTGGCCTTTTTCCCAAATGATGAGGATCATTTCGAATATATTCGGGCAGGACATAACATCCCCATCTATTATAACAAAGAACGTGATACTACTTTCAAATTGAAATCAAACGGTTTTGCTTTGGGTATGACCTCCACCAAACTCCTTGATAAAAATATGGAAGTGAAGAAATTTCACTTTAAACCCGGAGACTCTGTTTTATTTTACACCGACGGTTTAAATGAAGCTCGTAACGAACATAATGAAGAATATGGTGAAGAGCGTATAGAATCCCTGATGGAAATATACGGATCTCTGCATGCCAAGACCATCATCGGAAAAGTCCAATCTTCACTTGAAACTTTTATCGGTTCCGTAGATCCACTGGACGATGTAACCTTTACCTGTATACATCGCCCAAGCAAGTAGCAGTGGATTTTTGATTACTAATTTATTTACCCAGTGCCGCTTTAACTACAGCATCGGAAGTAATTCCAAAGTGCTCATATAGCTCTTCATAAGGTGCTGACTCTCCAAAAGTATTTAACCCAATGGACTTTCCTTCCGGCCCAACATAGCGTTCCCATCCAAAGGTTGATCCTGCTTCTATAGATACCCGGTTAGTTACCGACTCAGGAAGCACAGACGCTTTGTAAGGCTCGTCCTGATTTTCAAACAACTCCCAGCTTGGCATACTCACTACACGAGCATCAACGCCTTTATTTGCAAGCTTCTTCTTCGCTTCAACAGCATACTGAAGCTCAGATCCCGTTCCTATCAGAATAGCATCCGGCGTTTCTTTTTCGGAATCTGCAAAAATATAACCTCCTTTTTGAACCAAAGATGCCTTGTTATTTTCATCTCTGGCAAATGTAGGCAAATTTTGTCGTGTCAATACCAAAAGGGTGGGTCCTGTTGTATTCTCAATCGCTGACTTCCATGCATACGAAGTTTCATTGGCATCACCCGGTCTAAGAACTGTAATGTTCGGCATAGCCCTTAAACTGGCCAAATGCTCAATAGGTTGGTGTGTGGGGCCATCTTCACCTAAACCAATACTGTCATGCGTTAAAACAAAAATTGAATTTGTTTTCATTAATGCAGCCAATCTGATTGCCGGCCGCATATAATCTGTAAACACAAAGAAAGTAGCCCCATAAGGAATCAATCCGCCATGAAGGGAAATTCCATTTACTGCCGCTCCCATCCCATGTTCCCGAACTCCAAAATGAACCGTGCGACCGGTTGGTTTATCTACAATAAACGAACCATAGCCTTCTATATCGGTTTTTGTGCTTCCGGCAAGATCGGCAGAACCTCCAAATAAATTAGGAACCGTTTCCTTGATAGCATTAATCACTTTTCCTGAAGCTGCCCGACTTGCCATCCCCTTTTCATCTTCTTTAAAAACAGGAAGGCTGGTTTCTAATTCTGGGGAAAGTTCACGTTTTATCCAACTTTTAAAAGATTTGGCTTCTTCAGAAAAGGAACTTTCGAACTTAGCCACTGCCTCATTCCATTCTTTCTCTGCCTGTTCCCCTTTATTAACCTCTTCTCTGAATTTATTGAGAGCTTCTTCAGGTATATGAAATGTTTTATCAGTATCCCAATTATAGGCCTGTTTAGTCAACTTTATTTCCTCTTCTCCCAAAGGTGATCCGTGAGATGCCTCACTGTCTTGCTTATTTGGACTTCCAAACCCAATATGGGTTTTGCAAACAATAATAGAGGGCTTATCACTCACAGATTGCGCCTCTTCAATAGCTGAAGTAATTTCATCGTGATTATGCCCATCAATTTCTACTACATGCCAATTATATGCTTCAAACCTTTTAGGTACATCCTCTGTAAAGGCAAGGTCTGTTGACCCCTCAATAGAAATCCTGTTTGAATCATATAGATAAATTAATTTACCCAGTCCCATATGACCTGCCATTGATGCAGATTCGTGAGAAATTCCTTCCATCAAATCCCCATCACTTACAATGGCATAAGTGTAATGATCAACTACCTTATGATCTTTTTGATTAAACTTAGCGGCTAGAAAATGCTCCGCCATAGCCATCCCAACTCCGGTCCCAAAACCCTGCCCAAGAGGACCGGTGGTGGTTTCAACCCCCGGAGTCATGCCATATTCGGGATGCCCCGGAGTTTTACTTCCCATCTGCCTGAAATTTTTAATTTCGTCAAGACTCAAATCATAACCAGTCAAATGGAGTAAACTATAAATGAGCATAGAACCGTGGCCGGCAGAAAGAATAAAACGATCCCGGTCAAACCAATCTGGGTTCTTGGGACTGTGCTTTAAAAATTTTGTCCACAGTATATAAGCAACATCTGCCATTCCCATTGGCATTCCGGGATGACCGGAGTTCGCTTTTTCCACTGCATCGATAGATAAGGTTCTTATAGTATTAACGCATAGGTTGTCAAGTTTTGAAGCGGGCATGAGTGAGTGTTGATTAAATTATTTTCGTTTCGATTTTATGAGACCGACAAGATACCAAATGCCATCTTTGTATAAAAAGGGAATAAGAAATAATAACATAAAAAAAGCCACGCTCGGTAAGAACGTGGCTTAATCTTTTCATTTTCTAATTGCTAAAAATTATCGAGCTGCAGAATCACATTTCAATTCAAATTCCATCTTATGCTCGGCAGGTGATCTGAAAGATCCATATAAAGCATTCTCAAAGGCATCACAAGCTTCTGACTTATTGCCTAAAGTTTGATGGGCATAACCCAATTCGTAATATATTTTAGCCTTATCGGTTCTACCACCATTTTCATATTCAAGAGACTGAGTAGCATTGTCAATCGCTTCTTCGGGATTTCCGGCTTTATTATGAGCTTCTGCAAGCCGATAATAGACATTAGCCGAAGCATTATCATAATTCAAAGCCTTTCCTAAAGTTTCCAGAGCGAAATCCAGGTTACCATTTTCAGAAGCACGGGTACCTACGGCTAACAGTTCATCATGAGCCGCTTCGCGTGCTTTATTAACAATATCCATCTTGTTGGTGCTCTCTCCAACCTGAATAGCACGGTCGTACCACTCAAGCATCTCATCTACGCCTTGATCAATAATACCGTCACCTTCCGTATCATTCATTTTCTTAAAAATTTTAGCCTTTTGATAATAGGCTGCAGCGTAATTTGAATTTAGATTTAAGGCTTGGTCTACTGCTTCTTCTGAAGCTTCAAATTCTTCCTGGCTATATAACATCACTGATTTGGCGTAGTACAATTGAGGAATAGCACCTTTAGCTGTAGGAGCGTACCTGTCATCATTATACTCCTCACTTATTTCAATTGTACTTTTAAACGCATCAATCGCCTCTTCCAGTTTTGCCAGATCTCGGCTTGATTGAAATTCTTGATAATAAGATCGTGCCTGTGCGAAATACATTTTAGGAATTTGTGATTCAGCATTCCCTTTGATGTCTTCACCTTCAGGACCTAATTGCTCAGCAACAGATATTACCTGTGTGAATGTTGAAATAGCAGCATCATAATTATCAGCCTGAGCTTCTTCTAATCCCTTATTATACAATTGTACAGCCTGAGTTCTATCCTGCGCCTGTACTTGAAATGCTATCAATCCTAATAGTATAGCACATAAACTTATTTTAAAAACCTTCATATCTTCTTTTGTTTTGATCGTTAGTTGCAGCGCCGAATTTAATAAAAAATGACACTGAAGTTAAACTTATAACTGTCTTTTTAATAAAATAGTATTTTTTAAACTACATAAACCACATTCATGTTCCGGTTTAAAAGTAAAAATTGGGCATTGGTTCCTTTTTACTGTAAAAATCACATATAATTTTTACCGCTTCATCTGTTGAATCCGTAATGTGAAACAAATCCATATCGTTTTCTGAAATAGTGCCCCACTCTATCATCGAGTTCTTGATCCAGTCTATCAGTCCCTCCCAGTAATCACTGCCAAAAAGTATAATGGGAATTTGATCAATTTTACGTGTTTGAATAAGGGTTAAGCTTTCAAACAATTCATCCAAAGTTCCAAAACCACCGGGAAATACCACAAAACCCTGCGCATATTTCACAAACATGACTTTACGGACAAAAAAGTAATTGAAATTGATGGTAAAGTCAGGATCAACATGTTGATTAATACCTTGTTCAAATGGAAGGTTGATGCCTAATCCTACCGACTTCCCTTCCCCCCTCTCGGCTCCTTTGTTAGCTGCTTCCATTATTCCGGGGCCTCCGCCGGTGATGACTCCAAAACCTTTTTGAGTTATTTTATCAGCTGTTTCCACCGCTAACTCATAATACTTATTGTCCGGTTTTGTTCTCGCAGAGCCAAATATGGATATACAGGGGCCTATTTGAAAAAGCTTGTCATAGCCTTCAACAAGTTCCCCCATCACCTTAAAAACACTCCAGATATCACGGTCATATCCGTTAAACTGGTTTTTCTTTTTAAATTCTCGTTCTTCTTTATTCATTTATAAATATTAAAACTTTACAGAAAATGATATGGAGGGTGCCGGTGATGAATATGCTGTTGTTAAGACGTCCGGCTTCATACTCACCCTCATTGATAAATCATCGGATACATCGAAAGAGCGTAAGTGGGCAAATACATAGGCATCTATTGCATTCAAAGCGTAAGCTAAGCCTATGTACACGAATGATAAGTCTCTTTGATTATGAAAATTGTTTCGGCTTTGGCGCAATGCTTCAAGGCTTACATTTTCTGGAATATAATCCGGTGTTGGGCCAAAGCGGTTATCGTCTGGAGTGTCGGGATTTAAATTATAATAAGCTGCCCGGTAACCTTGATACTTATTATTCAAATAAATACTGTAATACGTCAATCCGCCTAACACGCCATACACAATAGGCACTTTCCAAATTTGTTTATTGGTTATCTGTCCCCAACCGGGTACGATTAAAGACTGCCTTAATACCTTTTTAGGATCGGGAAAAGTGGTATCGTTATTTAAGGTGTCATCAAAAGCTTGTTTTAAAGAATAATTTTGAGGAACGAAATTCTGAGCTGAATAGAAATTTTGTGCTACCCCACTACTGACACACAAAATTACAATTAACAATGTCAGGCTAATCGATCGAGTCAAAAATAGCGAGTATTCGTTCAAGGTCATCTTCCGTATAGTATTCAATCTTAATTTCTCCGCCTTCCTTTTTGGGGTTAACAGTTACTTTGGTACTGAATGTACGTCGTAACCGGGCAGAAATTTCATCATAAAATGGATTTGATGCTTCTTTTTTAGACTTAGAATTCTTCTTTTTTGTTTCAGAAGCACTCGTTACACCTCGAACTGCTTCTTCAATTTGTCTGACTGACAATCCTTTATCAATTACTTTTTTAAGAATCTTCTGCTGAACTTCTTCTTCTTCAATAGTAATTAATGCCCGGGCATGACCCATTGAAATTTTGTTAGCTTTCACAGCTGACTGAATGAAATCCGGTAAATTCAATAACCGAAGCATATTGGTTACTGTGGTACGATTCTTACCTACGCGCTCAGCTACTTCTGCTTGAGTGTAATCAAACTCTTCCAATAATCGCTTATATCCTAAAGCCACTTCCAGCGGATTTAACTCTTCGCGCTGTATATTCTCAATCAATGCAAAAGCCATGCTTTGCTCGTCATCGGCTTCACGGATAAAAGCCGGTATTTCTTGTAACCCGGCTAATTTGGCGGCTCTTAATCGTCGTTCACCGCTAATTAATTCAAATCTCTTTTCCCCAATATAGCGAACCGTTATGGGCTGTATGAGCCCGTGCTTCTTAATCGAAGCGCCCAGTTCATCCAGTTTTTCTTCATTAAACTCTTTCCGGGGCTGGTGTGGATTTTTCCGTATATGATCAACCGGAACAAAAAGCACGATATTAACCCGTTCTTCCGGTTTAACTATATTTCTTTCAACTCCTTCTTTCTTTGTATTCTGATCTGTTTCCTTCCCTTCCTCTTGGTATTCCGGAAAGAAAGCCCCTAAACCGCGGCCTAAAACTTTTTTGGTTGCCATAATCTACTGTTCTGTCTTAATCTGTAAGAACCGGGCTGTTCTTAAATAGTTTTTTATTTCTCTTAATAATTTCCCGAGCTAATGCGAGATAGTTTTTCGCACCAACACTGGTCGAATCATATAATAGCGCCGGTTTTCCAAAACTTGGTGCTTCTGCAAGACGAATATTACGAGCTATCACTGCTTTAAATACACGGTCATCAAAATATCTTTTAACTTCGTCTGCCACCTGGTTTGAGAGCCTTGTTCGGGTATCATACATCGTCAGTAAAACTCCTTCAATATCCAACTCAGGGTTTAGATGCTGACGTACAATCTTGATGGTGTTCAATAACTGCCCCAATCCTTCCAGTGCAAAATACTCACACTGTACAGGAATTACGATGGAATCAGAGGCGGTAAGAGCATTAATTGTAAGCAGTCCAAGTGACGGAGGGCAATCAATAATTACGAAATCATATTTGTCTCGAATACTTTCAATAGCTTTTTTCAGGATTCGTTCTCTCTCTTCCCTATCAATCATCTCAATTTCTGCTCCCACCAAATTAATGTGTGCGGGTACCAAATCAAGAAAATCCAGTTCCGTTTGACGAATTGTGTCATCAATATCTGCACTGCCGATCATCACCTCGTACACAGAGTTTGAGACTGTTTTAGAATCAATTCCCAGCCCACTGGTAGTGTTACTCTGCGGATCAATATCAATGATCAGAGTAGGATGTTCCACAGCAGCTAAACTGGCTGCTAAATTAATTGCCGTAGTTGTTTTTCCTACTCCACCTTTTTGATTGGCAATTGAAATGACTTTTCCCATTAAAAACCTGCTTTATGCTTGATATAGTTTTTCTGATAAATTCTAATATAAAGCGAGGTGCACTGCCATACAAAAATACTTATTCACATTAAACACCTAAGTTTTCCACATTAATAACGCAAGTCATTGGCTGTCAATAAGTTAATTCGGAGACCCTGTAAGTAAAATACCACTCCCTGAAGTATTATTTCCGCTTGGATCGTTTACTAACTGTAACTTCTCATAGCTTTTATTCAAATCGGCTTGAATTGTCGGCTGAATCGTTTGCTGACCTTCCGAAAATCGAATAATTTCATTGCGATCTACCCACGGTTCTACGTTTTCAGTGTTTGAAGAGGTTTGGGATGGAGCAGAATCAGGTAATCCTGAATAATAATAGTATCCCCCCGTAAAAGCTGATAAGAGAATTGCGGCGGCAATACCTCTCTTTATTAAGAAAGGAATGCTAGTGGTACTTCTTATATGTTTCGATTGCTGGTGCTTAGCGTCATTCGTAACTTTTTGGATGAGGTTTTTTGGGGGATGTTTATGTGGAAGTACCGAGAGCTTCCGGTTAGTAGCTCTCAGACTTTCAACTTCTATAAGCAGATCTTCATCTTCCCGCATTTCCTGTTCAAACTCCATCTCTTCTGAAGGATCCATCTCCTTCATCAGATATCGGATAGCATTGTTTTCATCCGTGTGCATGTTTTTGCTCTTCTTCTCGTTCTTCCTCAAAATACTTTCTAAGATTTATGAGTGCATATCGCATGCGCCCGAGGGCGGTATTAATGGATACATCAGTAAGTTCTGCTATTTCTTTAAACGGCATTTCGTAATAGTGCCTCAACAAAACAACTGACCGTTGCTCTTCGGGAAGTTTGGCGATGTGTTTCATCAGGCTGGATCGAGTTTCAGTTTCGATCATTTGCTCATCTGCATCCACAACGCTGTCATCTTCCATCCGATCAAAATAATCGGTTGAAGAGTCCTCGTCACTCCATCCACTAACGTCAATATACCGTTTTTGTTTTCTTAAATAATCAATGGTTGCATTATGTGCAATTCGCATGACCCACGCAATCCATTTACCCTGTTCGTTGTAGGTATCATCCATTTTGGTAATTACCTTTGTAAAGGTAGTTTGAAATAGATCATTGGCGATTTCAGGGTTCATCACCATACTATATATATATGAATAAATTTTTTGTTGATGACGATTCATCAGTTCATTAAAAGCCGACTCATCCGCATTTTTCCTAAAATACTTAACGAGCTCTCTGTCTTTAAGCTCTTTGTAGTCCGGTTTGTCAACATGTCTTTTAATCAATTTCATAATATCACCCTAAATTTGGGATTCTGCTCATAACAAGTCAAACTGAAATATTAACTTTTTGTTTCAATAACTATCTAACTGCCATAAGCGTTTCAGACCAATTCTTCTTTATGGGTCTGTGATAATTATAGTATCGGTCAACAGGTATTTATATAACATGTTAATGTGAGCCCATTATCGCATTTTTATAAATGAGAATCTATTTCGTGAAAAAATTATATACTTTTTCTCCAATCGATTTTCCTGCTACAACTTGTAATTCCTCCATTTCCGCTTTTTTTATCTTCTTTACTGATCCAAATTCCTTCAGTAATTTTTGAGCCGTTTTCTCACCTACTCCTTCAATTTCTAATAACTCGGTTTTAACGGTACGCTTACTCCTTTTACGGCGATGAAAGTTAATGGCAAACCGATGAGCTTCATCCCTGGCTTGCTGCAACAGCTTCAGGGCTGAAGATTTTTTGGGAATCATAATAGGATCAGACATTCCGGGCAGAAAAACCTCTTCCAATCTTTTAGCCAAACCAATAATGTCACACTCTTCATAAAAATCGATTTCCTTCAATGCTTCTACAGCAGAACTAAGCTGTCCCTTGCCCCCATCTACTACAATCAAATCCGGTATCTGTTGACCTTCTTTTTGAACCCGGGAATATCGTCGGGTTAAAATTTCTTTCATGGAAGCAAAATCATCCGGGCCTTCTACTGTTTTTATATTGAACCGCTTGTATTCACTTTTCCGCGGCCTGGCATCCACAAAACAAACCATAGAGGCAACAGAGTCTGTTCCCTGCAGGTTTGAGTTATCAAAACATTCAATTCTCCGGGGTAACCGTGACAGTTTCAAATGCTCTTTTAATTCTTTAACAGCGTGCGGAATACGATCCCGTTCTGCTTTTTCTTTTTCCAGCGCCCGTTCATTCAGGTGTAATTTAGCATTCGACTGCGCCATTTTAATAAGTTGCTTTTTCTCCCCGATCTGCGGCACATGCACCGGTACAATTTTTCCCTTTTCCTGATGCAGATACTGCTCAAGAGGTTCCACATCGGTCATTTCATGACTCAGGTACACTTCATCCGGAATAGCAGCCGTATATTGCCCCGTATAATAATCTTCCACAAATGATTGCAGCATCTCTCCCATGCCCAACCCATCGATATTTTTCAGGAAGCGATGAAATTTTCCAATCATCTTTCCCTCCCTTACTTTAAATAAAACACCACAAGCCTCACCAATTTCTTCATTTTTACCTATCGCAAACACATCACGATCCACTTTCTGTGAAACTACCATTTTCATTTTTTGACTATAGCGCTTAACAGCTTCCAGACTATCCCTGATTTGTGCCGCTTCTTCAAAAGCTAAAGCATCAGACGCTATCTGCATTTCCTCTTTCAGTTCCTTGAGCAGTTGATCTGTTTGGCCATTCAACAACCGATCTACTTTTTTTATAGTTGCTTGATATACTTCGTCATCCCAATCACCGGAGCAATTCTCCAGATAATCATCAAAACAGGAATGCCATTTGGGTACCCCGCGTGTTTTGTCAATGGTTTTTTGAGAAACGGCACAAGTGCACAGGCCAAATCCTTTTCGAATAGTCTCCAACATTCTCTTCATGGCTCCTACACTATCGTAAGGTCCATAGTATTTACTCCCATCCTTAACTACTGTTCTGGTAGGATAAACCCGGGGTTTGGTATCATCCGTAATGCAAATGTATGGGTACGATTTATCATCCCGGTACATGATATTGTACCGGGGCTGATATTGCTTAATAAGATTGTTCTCCAGAATCAGGGCTTCCGCCTCTGAGTCGGTTACAAACACTTCCAGATCATCAATTTTGGAAACCATGGTTTTAATACGTCCGTCGGGGGAACGAGATTCCTGAAAATACGACCGTACTCTGTTTCTCAGCCTCTTTGCTTTCCCCACATATAACACAGAATCAGCCGAATCTTTATAGATGTAGACACCGGACGAAGTGGGTAAATTGGCAACTTTTTCTGAAAGTTTTACTTGTTCTTCATTACTCATGCTTTAAAGATAATAGATTTTTGGGGCTGATTTTACCCACTACCATGAGATTTTTATTGAGGTGATTTCAATGTAACTTTGGGAAGTTAATTTCAATCCAACTTTTATTTCTTTGAGTACTTCTTTTACCGGTACAAATCCTGACATTCCCATCATTTATGAAGACAATCATCTGCTGGTAATTGACAAGCCGGCAGGATTACTTTCCCAGGAAGACCATACCGGAGACCCTGATGTTCTTAATCTCTGCAAACAATACATTAAAAAGAAATACAATAAGCCCGGCGATGTTTTTCTGGGATTAGTGCATCGGCTGGACCGACCGGTGAGCGGGGTGATGGTATTGGCCCGGACTTCGAAAGCTGCTTCAAGGCTTTCCTATCAAATCAGAAAACGGACTATTAACAAGACTTACTGGGCGCTGGTTCACGGAGAATCTCCGGTGTATGGAGAACATATTCATTTTCTTGAAAAAGATGAGCGAACTAATACCGTAAAAGCCTATACCTCTCCGAAAGGAAATGCTAAAGAATCCCGGCTTAAGTTTATCACACTCAAACAAAATGAAAAATACAGTGTGGTAGAAGTGGATTTAATAACGGGAAGGCCCCATCAAATTCGCGTTCAATTTGCAAAAGAGGGAAATCCGCTTTGGGGAGATTATAAGTATGGAAACCCTGATAAAAACAAAGAGCATGACATCGCCCTGCGTGCAGTGAAATTAGAGCTCGAACATCCTACCAAAAAGGATCTTATGATACTAAAAGCCCCTAAACCGGCCGGTATACCATGGAATTTCTTTGAGTATTAGCCTTTCAAATGAATCAAATCATTCCAGCACAAAGTTTATTACCGGATGCTTTTGTTTCACTGTTCAAGACTATCCAACACAGAATCCATCAATAACGAATCCAATTCAATCTCCAGGAGCATAGAGTCCAGTTCGGCTTCCGTCATCAAGGAACCTGATTCAAGCCCCGGTGCCAATGATCCCGAATCAGGAATGCTCATTTTCAAGGTATCGGGTATATATATGACTAAAATTGAATCTGGGAGAAATTCTAAACCTGCTATGTCTGACATTGTATCAACTGTATCCGGCTGGGGCTTGGGCAAAAACCGAAGCCCGCTGAGCTGTTCCATATTCCGGAGAATCCAGTGGCTTCTGTTTTCCACATAATCGGAAACCGGTTCAGCTTTTATGATTTTAGGACTGGGCAATACCGTAACCAACCTTGCGCTTTCCCTAAAACTCATTTCCCCCACCCCTTTCCCAAACCAATGCTCTGACGCTTTTCCGATTCCGTATATTCCGGGGCCAAATTCTGCGATATTCAAATGCATTTCTAAAATCCGGTCTTTGGTCCAAAAGATTTCGATTAATACTGCAATACCTGCTTCTACTCCTTTTCTTAAATAATTTTGAGCAGGAGATAAAAACAAGTTCTTGGCAACCTGTTGAGTAATAGTACTTGCTCCCCGCACCCTTCTTCCCCGCTGATTCTCTTCAATGGCTTCATCAATAGCCGCCAAATCCAGCCCCCAGTGTGCGTAAAAACGTTGGTCTTCAGAAGCAATCACAGCCAGTTTTAAGTGATCAGGGATTTCTTCGGCAGGCACCCAATTTGCCCTGAGACTGTATCTTTCTGTTCCCAGCTCTTCCCAGTCTTCCTGCAAAGTGAAGGCAGTGAAAGGAGGATTTACCCATCTGAGAGCTAAGACTAACAGGCAAAACCAAAATGACCATCCGAGAATAACTCCCGCGGTAATTTTACCGTATTTTATCCAGTCTGTCGCTGTTTGTTCTTCCATAAGCCAAAGGTATCATTTTTGAAGGAGAAACTGATTTTGGAGAAATTTGTTTCCTTAAATCTGCACCAACCTGTTGTATTTTTATGAAGAAAACTGTGATAACTACCCGTATTTTACTTTTGAAATTGAATTAAACTACCGCACATCCCCCGCAAAATTATTGGAAAAATTTTGTATCCCCCTTCTAAGGGGGATTTTCTCTTTGGAAATTTCTATCTCAGGTAGTATTGTTTTCCTGTTGGTAATTTAATTTATGGGCTAATTTTAAATAATTCTCCCTTTGGAAGGGAGACCCGTTGGGAGCTTTAGCTCTCAACGAGAGGGATGTGCGTCAGGACACAAACTCATAAGCAATGCCCAATAAAATTCTTCCATATAACCGAAAACTCAAAAACCTAGCCAGACAGCTAAGGAAAAATAGCACACTCAGTGAAGTTCTACTATGGGAGCAAATCAAGGGCAAAGCATTGGGAGTGGAATTTCACCGTCAGGTACCCATCCTTGAGTATATTGTGGATTTCTATTGCCACGAAATCATGTTAGCAGTGGAAATTGACGGAGTGAGCCATGACAATCCCGAAAAATTCATCCATGACAAAAATCGCCAGAAGCGAATTGAAGCTTTGGGTGTTACCTTCGTCCGGGTGGATGATGTGGAAGTAAAACAGAATATGCAGGGCGTATTGAGTTATTTGAACCAACACATTCAGGCATTAGGCAATAATGAATTGTAAGGAGGCCGCAGGAAGGTATCTAAGTTCAAGGACAAGGAGTTTGGGCCTATTTAAGCTACCGCACATCCCCCGCAAAATCTTCAAGAAGATTTTGTATCCCCCTTCTAAGGGGTTCTATCCCAGGTAATATTGAATGCTAATTATTTCTTTATTTAAGGGTTTATTTGAGATAATTCTCCCTTTGAAGGGAGACCCCGTTTGGTTTCCCAAAACCAAACGAGAGGGATGTGCGTGAGGGCATAAAGGATTGACCATTTATTCTTCAGACGAGGCACCTTCTTCCAGCAGTTCATCTTCTTCAATCTCAGCACTCATTCCATTCGGAAGCTGTTTGGAAGTTTTGGCACCAAGTTTTCGAATCATCTCGGCCTGGCGAACAAGATTTCCAGCACCGGTTGAAAGCCTGCCCATCGCCTCATCGTAGCTATCCTGAGTTTGGCGGATGCGTTGGCCGATATCATTCATGCTTTCCACAAACAGCACGAATTTGTCATATAAAGCTCCGCCGCGCTTGGCAATTTCCATGGCGTTTTTGTTTTGGTATTCCTGCTTCCAAACGCTGTCTATGGTAGCCAGAGTGGCTAACAATGTCGATGGACTTACAATCACGATATTCTTATCAAACGCTTCGTAGTAAAGATCAGAATCGTGCTGCAGAGCAATACCAAATGCCGGTTCAATAGGAATGAACAGGAGTACAAAATCCGGGCTTTTCTCTCCGTGAATATGCTGGTAATTTTTCTCGCTCAGCCCCTTTACATGCGTGCGAATAGAATTGATGTGCTCTTTTAAGGCCTTTTTCTGCTGATTCTCTTCTTCGGCTGAGCTGAATTTCTCATAACCGGTCAGCGAAACTTTGGAATCAATGATGATATATTTTTCATCCGGCAGTCGTACCACTACATCAGGACGAATGCGCTTGCCTTCTTCCGTATTCACGCTTTGTTCGGTATAGTATTCTTCATCCTTGCGTATACCCGATTTTTCAAGGATCCGCTGTAAAATTACTTCGCCCCAATTCCCCTGCGTTTTGGAATCGCCTTTAAGCGCCCTGGTAAGGTTTTTAGCATCCTCACTCATCTTCTGGTTCAGCTCTCCCATCTGACGAATTTGCTCTTTCAGTGTTGCCCGCTGCCGGTTTTCTTCATTATAAGTCTCCTCCACTTTCTTCTTGAAAGCTTCTAATTTTTCCCCAAGCGGATTCAAGAGCTGATCAATTTGCTCCTTATTTTGCTTAGTGAATTTTTCAGATTTCTCTTCCAGGATTTTATTGGCCAGGTTCTCGAATTGTGTAGTGAGCTGCTCCTGCATTTCGGCCAGTTCTTTCTTCTGCTCGTTGAGCCGTTCCTGTAAATTTCGGTAATCGGCATTGCGGGTTGCCAGTTCCTTATCCAGTTCACTTGCTCTCCGGGATTTCTCCGCTAATTCGGATTCTGCCTCCTCCAGCTGTTCTTTCAAATTCTGATTCCGCTCTTCCAGCCGGGAGCTTTCGGATTTGGATTTGAAATGGGCAATGGCATAGCCGAAAATCAAACCAACAAGTAAAATAATCCCTGAAATGAGTTCCATGTAGTAAAATTAAAGGTTTAGTATTCGAAGTCGAGTGAATAAGAGGAATGTTGTTATTTCCCTTTTAGTTTTGAAGATAAATATAATAATGCACAGCGACAGAACTTGTCACCCTGTTTCATTTTATTGCAGCGTAACTGTCAGATCACATAGAATCGATGGAATTATTTATACGCTTATTTAGCGGGCTCATCCTTCTTTTACTGAATGCATTTTACGTGGCTACTGAGTTTGCCCTCACCCGACTTCGCCAATACAACCGCGATGAGCTTGAAGACACGCCCGGCCTGAACCGCGCATGGAAAATGACGGAAACCCTTGAAATCTACCTCACCTCCTGTCAGATCGGTATCACAACCACCAGTATTTTGTTAGGTGTGATCGCAGAGCCGGCAGTTACCGAGCTCATTAAATTACTCTTTGCCACCGATTCAATCGGGGCTGTTTCAACGCATGCCATTTCCATTGTATTGTCCGTTACTGTCATCAATATCATACATACTATTTGGGGAGAGCAGGCACCAACGTATGTTGGCGTTGAGCGTGCAAAAACAGTAGCCAAATACTGTGCAACACCTCTTTACTGGTGGACCTATTCGATCTATCCTTTTCTTCTTTTTGGGGATTGGGTTACCAAGGCCACGCTGAGGATATTTGGTATAGAGATGGAGCGCTCATGGATTAATGGGGAATCCTCATCTGCTAAAAAAGACATGCGGTCGAAAATGGTATCTCTTCTGAAAACCGGTGATCTTGATGATGACAGACAGAAAGAGGTCCTCAACGCGCTGGAAATCGAACATATTCCCGTCAAAGAAATCATGATTCCCCGGGATGAAATTTTAAGCCTTAGCACGGGAAAATCCTTTGAAGATAATCTGGACATCATCCGCAAAAATATGCATACCCGTTATCCCCTGGTGGGAAAGTCTGTTGATGATTTCAAGGGAATATTATATACGCCTCAAATAACCGCCAATATCGAAGATCTGCTGGAAGGCAGAAAAGTGCTGGACGATTTTGACTGGCCAAAAATGGTTGTCTCTCCGGATCTGCCAACCAGTACATTGATCGACCGTTTCCAGGAAGAGCATCATGAATTGGCTTTGGTGATGGAAGATGAAAAAATCATTGGGCTTGTAACTCTTACCGATGCTATTGAAGCCATTATTGGCAACGCAGAAGACCCACTTGATTTACTAAAGACTTAAAGAATTGATTTTATCTTTTCCACCAGCTCTCCATTTCTATAAATCCAACCGTGGCCTTGCTCTTCCAGCACGTGATAACTATCATCTTCTTTCAGAAATTCGGTGAGCCGCAGAGACTGTTCAACCGGTAAAACCTGATCCTCCTCCGCATAAAAAATATGTATCGGCTCTTCGATTTTCTGAAGTGCCAAATCGGTTCTTAAAGGATAACGAACGAGGAAATCCGGGAGAAATGGAAATTGGTTGTCTTTCATATCCAGCAGACTGTAAAATGGTGTCCACATAATCAGCATTTTGGGATCATTAACTGCAGCTATTTCTGCAGCAACTCCGGCTCCAAGGGAATATCCCACCAAAATAATCGAATCTTCTTCGTATTCCTTCGCCATTTGGGAATACAAGAATCTCATATCGCCCACTAAATCATCTTCATTCCAGAGCCTTCCGGTGCTTTTTCCATATTCCCGATAATCCGGGTAAAGAACATCATACCCCTCATTCAGAAACAGGTTAAATTTGGTTTGATTGGTATTGTTTGAACCGCGGTTTCCATGAAAATATATGACCAATCCCTTGGCTGAATCTGCAAAAGCGTGAATGGCATGAATTTTAACGCCTTCTTCCGGCTCAAACCATCGTTCCTCAAAAGAAAAGTGATATGCGTATGTATGGTCTGTATCTAATGGTGTTGCCCGAAAAATGATGTGTTCCTGCACAAAGAAAAAATATCCACAAATAGTGACATAGGATACAAGGAGTACAGTACCGGTTGAGATCAAGAATTTTTTGATTCGATCCATGAACAAATTGATTTGAGAAAGAAGATAAAATATATAAGAAAAAACCCCGGTGTTGAAAGGATTGTTTTATGCCGTCCCATCCGGGACTATATTGCTCATATGCGATACTCACGCAGGATAATGGGTAATGGTTCCGCATATCAACTTGAGTTGGAAATGCTTGATTCAAACAGTCACAGAGTGACGACAGAAAATAGCCCCAGACGCAAGTCCGGGGTGCAGCATATCTACATTCCAACAAATCCCGAAGGGATAGTACACTGTTATATTGGATAGAAAAACCCAACTTTTTAAAACTATCTTCCAACCGAAACTACTTAATCTCAGCGCCGGCCATTTCGTGAATTTTTTTCCATTCTTCTTCTCGCACTGGAGTGATGGAATGGCGAGCCAGGCGAAATAATTCCATGTCGTCAAGTGCCGCTTCTTCCTTCATGGCATCTCGGGTAACGGGATTTTCAAACTTCTGAACAAATTTCACATCCACCAATTGCCAGCGAGGTTCGCTTTCAGAGCTTTTTTCATCAAAATATTTTGAATTGGGATCGAATTGTAGCGGATCGGGATATGGCTCACTCGATACTTCCATCGCTCCCACAATAACCGGCGTTGAGATGTTAGAATGATAAAAAAGAACCCCGTCTCCCACATTCATTTCATCACGCATAAAATTACGGGCTCCATAATTCCTGACTCCTGTCCAGGGGGTTTCCCCATCTTTTTTAAGGTCGTCAATGCTGTAGTCTTCCGGTTCCGATTTCATTAACCAATACTGTCTCTTAGCCATAATCTCGATTTGTTCTTTTTGAATTTTAAATTTTGAATGTTAAATGCTAAACAGTTGAAACTACATTTAGCATTTAACATTCATTCACTTAGAATTATACTTGTTTACGTACCACAAAATTGTTTGGCGGAGCATTCCGTCAAAATCCTGAGAGGGTTCCCAGCCGAGTTCATTTTTTATTTTGGAAGCATCAATGGCATAACGGAAATCGTGTCCCAGGCGATCAGACACAAAGGTAATCAGGTTCTTATAATCTCCATCAGGACCCTTCCCAACCTCTTCATTCAGGATGTCACAAATTTTGCGAACCAGGTCTATATTTTTCCATTCATTATTCCCGCCAATAGTATACGTTTCTCCAGCCTTACCTTTGTTGAAAGCCACTTCTAAAGCATCACAATGATTATGTACAAACAACCAGTCTCGAATGTTTTCCCCTTTTCCATACACCGGTATTTCGTTATGATTAATAGCATTTCTGATCACTACCGGAATAAGTTTTTCATCGTGCTGATGCGGACCATAATTGTTTGAGCAGTTGGTTGTTACCACATTCATTCCATAGGTCTGATAATAAGAACGGACGATAAAATCGCTGCCGGCTTTAGAAGCTGAGTACGGTGAATTAGGTGCATAAGGAGTTTCTTCATTAAAAAATCCATCCTCTTCCAGTTCTCCATAAACCTCATCCGTGGAAACGTGCAGAAATCGATATTTTTTCCACGACTCCTCATCTTCCTTCCAAAACAAGCGGCATTCTTCTAAAATATTGAAGGTTCCTACAATGTTAGATTGAATAAAAGGCTCCGGTCCCTGTATAGAATTATCCACATGAGATTCTGCTGCCAAGTGAAAAACGCCTTGAGGTTTGAATGTTTGTACTACATCGTGGACCTCATGCCTGTTTACCAAATCTACTTTCTTGAAATAGTATCTGCCTGAATCTTTCAGGGACTTCAGGTATGTTTGGTCCGAGGCATAAGTAAGTTTATCCAGATTGAGAATTTCCCAGTCCGGATGTTGATCATAAAGTCTTAAAATAAGGTTAGAACCTATAAACCCAGCTCCTCCTGTTACAATAATGCGCATATTAAAATAAGTCTTCTTCTTTGATGGATGAGAATAATGGGAGTTTTCGATCTTTTTCGGAAAGTATAGGACGGTGTACATCCCAGTTTATTCGAATCAATGGATCATCCCAACGAATGCCTCGCTCCCCTTCGGCATTGTAATAATCTGAACATTTATAGGTCACAATGGCTTCATCGGAAAGCACCGAAAAACCATGGGCAAATCCCTGGGGAATGTACAGCATCCGCTTGCTGACATCCGATAATTTAATAGCCACGTAATTCCCGAAGGAGGGTGAATTCTGCCGTAAATCCACCGCCACATCAAGAATTGCTCCTTTAACGCATTGCACCAGCTTGGCCTGTGGGTTTTCAATTTGGTAGTGTAATCCACGAACGGCATTTTTATAAGATTTTGAAACATTATCCTGTACAAATTCTTCTTCAATTCCGGCGTTACTGAGCATTTCTTTCCGATAAGCTTCAAAGAAATATCCCCGGTCATCTTCAAATACTTGGGGTTCAATTATTTTAACTGCAGGAATACGTGTTTCAGATATTTTCATGATTTAAGTTCTGCCAACAAATTTGTTAATCCTTTCTTCCAATCAATAAGAGAAATGTCGGGGATGTTAGCAATTTTTCGAGTACTTAACAGTGAAAAAGACGGACGTTTGGCTTTAACAGGAAATTCGGTGCTGCTTACGGGTTCTAACTTTACGTCTGTCTTTGATTGAGTAAAAATCTCTTTTGCAAAATCATACCAGGTAATTTTCCCTTTAGAAGTCAGATGGTAAGTTCCTGATATATTATTTTCCAGTAATACCCAACCATTCTCCACTACATTTTGAGTAAAAGTAGGACAACCATACTGATCATGCACAACGCTCAACTGATCCCGTTCAGAAGCCAGTCGCAACATCGTTTTCACAAAATTATTTCCAAATTTCCCACACAGCCATGACACACGGATAATCAAGTAGTCACATCCTGATCTTTCTATTGCTTTTTCTCCGGCCAGCTTACTTTCTCCATAGGTATTAATCGGATTAGTGGGGTGATCTTCCGTGTAACCCTCCGGGTATTTCTTATAATCTTCTTCCGTACCGGGAAACACATAATCCGTAGAAAAATGGATCAATTTTATACCATTGGAAGCACAATAGTCTCCCAAGTTTCTAACCCCTCCTTCATTTACGGCAAAAGCCTTCTCCTGTTCATCCTCAGCCTGATCCACATTCGTATAAGCTGCACAATTTATAATTCTGTCCGGCTTTAAATTACTTAAGACACGTCTCACATCTTCATGGTCGGTAATATCCAGATCAGAAGATGGAAGGGCTATAAATTCAACACCCTGTTTATTCAGATATCTGACCCATTCATTGCCAAGCTGTCCATTTCCGCCTGTAATCAAAATCCGCATTTTAACCTCTGGCCAACTCGTTAGCAATTTTATAGGATTCCGGGGTTCCGGCGTCTGTCCACCACCCTTCCAATACCGTGCTTTTCATTTCCCCTTTCCGGATATAAAAATTATTGACATCCGTAATTTCCAGCTCTCCCCGGCCGGAGGGTGTCAGCGTTTTTATGCATTCAAACACTTTGGAATCGTAAAAATAAATTCCTGTGACTGCATAATTAGTTTTGGGGTTATCCGGTTTTTCTTCGATAGAAATAACTTGTCCACCATCTAATTCGGCTACACCGTATCGCTGAGGATCTGGAACTTCTTTTATCAAGATTTGAGCCCCGCTTCCTTCATAATTACTGACGGCCTTTTTCAGTGAAGCCTCAAAAATATTATCTCCCAAAATTACTATTACAGGTTCATCTCCGGCAAAATTTTCGGCAAGCCCTAAAGCCTGGGCAATACCCCCTGCTTCATCCTGAACCTTGTAAGTAAACCGACAGCCAAAATCTTTTCCTGAGCCCAGTAAATTTACTACATCACCCATATGCTCCGTTCCGGTCACAATTAGAATTTCTTCAATCCCGGCTTCTGTCAACTTTTCAATGGGATGATAAATCATCGGTTTCTCCCCTATCGGGAGCAGATGTTTATTTGTAACCTTGGTTAAAGGATAAAGCCTGGAACCGGTACCGCCTGCGAGAATAATACCTTTCATTATAATTTTTTTATCTAAAAATTTATGCTAGTTCAACACAGGTGTGAATTTCACCTAAACCTGTTACACTCGTTTAAACTACCCTTTCTTACAATGAATTTGAAATCAGAATTTATCATTATCTGTAAGAAGATATAAATATTCTATAGGCAGTTAGAATTGATTAATCTATCAGTTCACGGTTGTAATACTGATTATATTTAGTCAGAATTAAAAGAAGTAATGGCTAAAGCTCTAAAAATATTATTTGCAGCATTTGTAGCGATCACAGCCTTGGCCAACCAGGCTGAAGCTCAGGACGTTATACGTGCATCCGGCGGAACCAATATTTCTGTCGATTCAGTTGTAACTGGCGGTTATGTAAGCTTAACTGGCCCTACCATTCGCGAAACGGCCACCGGACAACTGGCTGAGAATGGAACAATCATCCTGACTTTACCGGCAGGCTATGAGTGGAATACGGCTTTAACCGCTAATGAAATAACGCTCACCATTACAGCCACAGGTGCTGCCAATACTCAACTTGATGCCAGTTTTACCGGCTTCAATAATACACAAGAAGCTGTGTTCACCATTGACAGGAAAAGCACTACCAGTGGAAATGGCCAAGGACCGGGGCGTATAGAGATTTCCGGATTACAACTCAGACCCGCCAATACCAATATACCTGACATAAATACTATCAGTAATACCGGAACTACCGGCCCGGATGCTAATTATGGGGATTTAAGTAAAGAAGCCGGCTCCATTGCAGAAGTCAGTGTGGAAACACAAGCTGATGGTAATGGCGTTATTGTACCTGCACAGGATATTTTAGCCGGAAATTCGCTTACCGTTTATGCCATTGCCAGAGACATTGGGGGTAATTTCATTGAGAATATTGCCCTTGCAAGTGAAACTGACTGGAAATTAATTGATGTTACCGGTACGATTACCCAGGGAGCTGTTATTCCAGCTGACGATCTTAAAAGTGCTGTTTTTTCATCACAACAAACCGGAACCGCTAAAATCGAAGCATTTTACGCCGATGTGACCGTAACTCCGTCGCAAGATATAACAGTACTTCCGAGATCACCGGCTGAAATGGTATTCAGCACACAACCACCATCCACAGCAACTGCAGGAGAACCATTTTCAAATTCCACTATTGTTCATCTGCTCGATCAATTTGGGAACCTGGTTACCACTGATGATACAACTAAAGCTACGATCAGTATCAGCAGCGGAAATGGCACACTTTCGGGAACTCTATCGAAACAAGCTGTGAATGGTGTGATCACCTTCGACGACCTCTCTACTGATATTGCAAATAGTATAAATTTGAGCGTTGCGAGCCTCGGATTTAGTGCTATTACAACCAATACCATTACAGTTGATCATAACACAGCTACTGATTTAACCTATCTGGTACAACCAACCAATACCGCTCAAAACTCGACGATTGATCCTCCCGTAGAAATCCAGTTGCTGGATAATTACGGAAATTACGTAGATAGTGTCGTAACTGTAACCATTAGTAATGAATCCTATTTTAAGAATACCTCAACACTGACTAGTGATACGGATGCAAACGGTGTAGCTGTTTTTGGAAATTTGATAATAGACGGTCCGGGACAAGCTCCAGTTGGTGTCGTTAATTTTACAGCAGGGTTCACCGGAATTAATTCACCGGTTGTAAGTGATGATTTTGAAATTATCAGTGGCGATGACCTGGCAAAATTTGTAATTGAAACCACCGGTGAAACCAACATTGGTGAACAAGTGGCCGGACAAGCTTTTGATATTCGCATCAGGGCACTTGACGGAAATAATAATGTATTTACTAATTTTGATGGCGGTGTCGATACCGTAATGGTCACCTCTGATTCTGATATTCTGCTTAATGGATCTATCGTGACTAAATTCACGACAGATGCTTTTGTCCAGGGAGTGCTTGATACAGCTATCACACTTACTACTGCCGGTCTGACTCGGATTTATGCTGAAAATGATTCATTGAATCGTTCAGGACAAAGTAATGAGTTCAACGTAACCCCTACTGTTTACGATCTAACAACTTCAGAAATCACTGCTGACCCTACTTCCATTGTTGCAGACGGTAACAGTACTTCTGCCATTACTGTACAGCTTAAAGATGAATTTGGGAATAACCTAACAAGTGGTTCAGAGACTATAGAGCTTACCACAGATGCAGGTACATTCCCGGGCGAAGTAACTACAGTTTCATCTACAGATCAGCCTGACGGCACTTTTACCACCAGCCTGACCTCGTCTGAAAATGCCAGCGAAGTTGCTACAATCAGAGGTACGATTAATTCAGGAGCCATAACTGATTCTGCAACCGTAGAATTTCTCCCGGGTGATGTAGATCGTTTTATTATTTCACTTCCCGAAACCTCTGCCGTTCCCGATACCCAAACCGCAGGAGTCCCTTTCAATATTGATATTGAAGCAGTTGATATTTCCGGTAATCGGGTTGAAGGCTTTAATGGGAATGTAACCATCAGCACCAATTCGGTTATTGCTTCAGGAGCTGCTGCCACACTTTCCGGTGGGATTTTAAATTCACATTCTATCACTTTAACTAAAAGCAATAACCTGGCTACAGTAACTGTCACTGCTGATGATCTTTTTGATGTGGATGGCACCAGTAAAACATTTGTGATAGTAGCCAATACTCCTTCGGCTGTAAAGTCGCAGGTTGTAGCAAGCCCCAGAGTACTGCAAAATGATCCGGCTTTTCAATCTGTCATAACTGTCATCCTTCGTGATGAATATTCCAACCGGGTGCTTACGCAAGAAACCGTAGGTCTTGCTTTAGAACAGCTTGAAGAAAATAGTGCCCCTTCATCAGGTGCCCCTGACGCATCTCTTTCAGGTATTTCCTGGAACAGTACCCAATTTAATTATACCGACACGCTTACCGCATCTACTACTATAGAGCTAATTGAAATAACCGGCTCTTTTGGAAATTCTCCGGCTACTATTATTTTTCAAAGGGATACTGTAGATATTTTGGTCCCAAACACCTGGACAGCAGGAGCAGGCGGCCCGACTAATAACAAAACTGACTGGACTAATCCGGATAACTGGACATCAGGTGTGCCAACTTCTGATGATTACGTAATTATACCGGATGTTGGTGAAGTTCCGGTATTGGATTTAAACATTACCATCGGAAGTTTTGAGATTCAAGAAAATGTTTCTTTAACACTTTTTGGCGGGAATGCCATTTCAGTATCCGGTGACACCCAGATTGATGGATCTCTCGATATTGAGGATAACACGGATATTGCCATAGGTGGAAGTTTTTCAGGTATAGGTTCCTTTACAGCAGGCGCCAACACTACTATTGAAGTTGGAGGCAATATCTCCATTGGCAGTTTCCTGGCGCGTACGGAGGGAACTTTTGTAACTATGAATGGGGTAAGTCCACAAACGATATCCACTCAAAATTTTCTTGCTCAGAATTTAAATATAGAAAATGATGTAACCGCTACTACAGCTACAGACCTTATCGATGTAAGTACCGTCAATATTGCTGCAGACCAAACTTTTGAGTTAGCTAATGGTGCAGGAATCACCATAGATGTTGAAACTGAGATTACAGGTGATGGAAATTTCATTTTGAATGATAACACCTTTGTTTTAAGGGGTAATTCCGGGCTTGGAAATGTTGATGCCAGTGAAGGAACGGTAATATTCGGTATTCGTTTGGACGAAGATTTTGTTGATTATCCCGATTTACAGCAACAGCAAATTGCCGGGCTCAGCGAGATGAAAAATGCGATTATAAATAATACCGCGGGAGTGCGTACTTTTGAAGATGTAATAGTATCCGGAGCTCTGACTCTTGAAAATGGCCCTCTTATTATCAGCTCAGGCAAAAGCCTTATAGCACCAAACATCACTTATAATAACGGTACCATTCGGATGCGCCGAAACATTAGTGCAACACAAGGCTGGCGCATGATCTCCCCTCCTCTTGATACCACCTATGCTGATTTTCTCGATAAAACAGTCACTCAAGGCTATCCGAATTCCAGCCTTGGTGATGCTGCATCAGACTCTCTTCAGCCTAATGTTCTTTATTACCTGGAAAGCTACGGAACCAACGAAAATAATTTACCTGCAACCGACAATGACAGATGGCGGGCCCCGGCTGATGCCAACAACATGATGACACCCGGTCAAGGCCTATTTGTTTACTTTTTTGGAGATATATCAACAGACAACCGATATAACACCCCCCTGCCTCTGACATTAGACATTGAAGGACGTGAACATAACGGAAACGGCACTACCTTCACTTTCCCGGTAACCTATACCGCCGATGCGGATACCGGGTGGAATCTGGTGGGTAATCCTTTTGCCGCAAGCATTGACTGGGATGCTCCCGGATGGACAAAAACCAATATAGATAACGTAATATATGTCTGGGATCCAAGCTCAAACGACTATCTATACTGGAATGGAATTGGGGGCGGTGATTTAGAGGGTATAAAACTAAGCAATGGCATTATTCGTCCTTTTCAAGCTTTTTGGGTGAAAGCCAATGCTGCAAACCCGGAATTAAGTATCGGAGTAGAAAATAAAACAACCGGCGGCACCTTTGCCGGCAAAGAACGCCGAAACCCGGCTGCCATAGGTATGAAATTAAGTGCCGACGGGCAGGAAAAAGCCATGCATATCACCCTTTCACCGGATGGCAGTAATGGTAAAGACATCCGGGATGCATATCGTCTGTTACCTTTTGATACCAATACTTACCTGGAGTTTTACAGCACCCGTAATGACGGGACTGAACTGGCAATCAATAACCTGGCCAGAAGCTTTGGAACTGAAATTTCAATTCCTATTCATGTAGGGGGCTTCACTGATGGAATCCCTTTAAATGGAAGTTATACGATCAGTTGGCCTGAATTTGGTGATGTACCCGCTGCCTGGACTTTAATTTTAGAAGACACAAAGACCAGTAAAAAGACCAATCTCAGAAAAGAAAATTCTTATACTTTTTCTTTGGAACAAAACTCACAAAAAGTAGCAGTTAATAACACCATCGAAAATTTTACGCTTCGGAATTCTGATACTGACCTCAAATCCAAAACATCCGGTCAGCAAGAAAAGGCAAGATTTTTCCTCCGGATTCAACCCGGTGAAGATGCAGAAGGCTTACCGGGGCGTTTTGAACTGTACAATAACTATCCGAACCCTTTTAACCCAACCACTACCATACGTTTCGCCGTACCTTTAGAGGGGCGCGTACAGCTCAGTATTTACGACATTCTGGGCCGAAAAGTAGCTGATTTGATCGATGAAAATTACCGGGCCGGCTTTCATGAAGTGCAATGGAATGCAAATAGCCTTGCAAGCGGTATGTATATTTATAGGCTAACCACTCAAGATGGGGTTTTTACTAAAAAAATGAGTTTAATTAAATAGCCGATACCATAGGAATCCGATTAGATAAAAAAATCTAATTTGTATTCATCCAAACAGTATCCATATTTAATTCGTAACAATTAACGGTTGTACAACTCTTATATAAAAGAGGTTATTTAATATTAAAATTTTTTAATATTTTATATAATAAACAGAAATAAAATTTATCACCATGTCAGGATATTCAGAGCTTTTTTACGTGATGTTTGCCATGATCATTTTTTCGGTGATTTTGTCGAACTCAAATCGTTTGATTCACCGGAATACTACCATCCAAATTGAAGGTGAATTGGAGCAAGAGGTGGTTGCCCTGGGACAAGAAATTATCGAAGAGGCCCAAACCAAAGAATTTGATGAGGTAACGGTTGGTAAAGAACTTCCCCCCGCCCTTATTCCGGGAGACTTTGTAGGATATGGAAGTTTAGGGCCTGACGGAGAAACCTCCAGACAGGATTATGATGATTTTGACGATTATGACGGTCATTCTGAAGTTGTAAAGACAGCACACGGAGACTTTAATATTGACGTGGAAGTTCATTATGTTGATGAAAGTACTTTTGCATTTACCTCTTCAAAATCTACGTTCAAAAAGATTGTGGTAACTATTAAAAGTGAGTTTCTCACGGATAATTCAGATCAGATTAAAACCTACCAGTTAGCTTTTATTCGTAATTATTACGCAGATTAAGAGGGAGAACCTATGAATTTTGGACTCATTACCAGTTACATTATTGCGGGCATCATATTGATTTCTATACTTATGATGAATATGCGTGTCACAAACAGCAGTGCCGAAGTTACCCTGATGCACCTTACCAAGGAAAGAGCCGCTGTATTAATCGAATTACTTTATGACGATATTCCAAATATGGGTTACAATGTAACTGAAACTACTCCGAATATTGTCACAATAGCTGACTCATCAAAAATTCAATTTTACAGAAAAGTAGATCGTTTTACTACCGGCTCTCCTGAATTAATAACCTGGGAATTAACAAATAATCCGGTAAGCGAAACTCAAAATCCAAACGACAAAATTTTACTCCGAAAAGTTGAAAAAAACGGTATAGAAGAAGTTACTGAAATCAAAACCGGTGTAACCAAGTTCCGATTATGGTATTTTGATGAACATGGCCAGTCTACTTTACCAGCTGATGGCCAGTACATGTCTACTCCGGTAAGTTCAGCTCTGAGAGATTCAATTAAACAGGTTTATATCGCTTTGGAACTACAAAGTGCGGAACCTATTCGATATGGTTCAAATAACATGCGCTATATACGATCGGCATGGGAAAAACGATTTTCTCCAACAAATCTTGATAACTAAAAAAGGTGACCTATTATGGGACGAGCAATGTTAATTATATGTTTAGGGGTTCTCATCACCATGGGAATTGTGAATATCAATACTTCACGGCATGGAAATCAGCTAACCCAAAAAACTGTTAACTATGCAGAATTTACAATGGCTAAAAATACAGCTCATTCTGCCATTCAGTTAGCTATGCAGGAAATCAATAAAGATGAAACCTTTGTCACCACTCATACAAAAGATAATCCCTGGGGTGGAACTATTGACGGAAGGAAATTTGAGCTTTATATAGATACTCTCAATAACAGTCAAACCAATAACTATTGGGATACTGATTCTCTGCGGATTGTTTCTAAAGGAACTCAAAATATAGCCCAGGGAAATCAATCTAAAGAAGTTACGGCAGAAGTGGTAAGTATTTACTTGAAAGAGCGCTTCAGTTCTTTGGTACCCGACTTTGGCGGGGCCTTGCAATTCCCTACCGGTTATGGAACTTTAAACGCGGACGGTGCTGCACATGAAATTAATGGTCTCGCACCTCACTGCCCCGAAGATAAACCCGCTATTATCGCCAACTCAGAAGCAACTCAAGATGACCTGTTAGCTAACCCTGATTTGGTGTTAGACAATGGAGTAGGTGTAGACCCAACCCTAAACTATGAACCAACAGATGAACTGATTGCCCGCTTAAAAGACTCAGGGAATGCAACCACCGTTAACACTGATTACAGCGGTACTTTGGGAACTGCGGATCAACCTGGGGTCTTTTTTATAGACGGAAATGTGAGATTAACCGGCCAGCAAACAGAGGGATATGGTATTATGATTATTCAAGGCAGTGCCTATATGGAATATGCTGACTCCTTAGATAATACTCTTGACATTAGGGGTAACTTTGAGTTTAATGGATTGGTAATATTTGAGAACGCCTCTTTATTTGACGGTCGCGGCACACCTACTATCAATGGTTCTGTATTGGTTGGGCACACATCAGACAACCCTAACCCCATTGATATAGATCTGGGTGGAAACATTCAAATCAACTATGACTGTGAAGGTGAGGATTATGCTAAAAAATCTGCTGCAGATGCCGTCCAGCAAAATAAATATACCCGAGCCGTTACAACGGTGAATACAAATTATCTCGGCAGCTAAATTACTTTCTCTTATCATTTACTAACAGAAGCCGGACATCCGGCTTCTGTTATTTTTGGTTTATACTTTCCTCTCCTCTCCCCCTTTCTAAGCCCGGACATATTATCCCTTTTGCTATTTTAAGTTTTCAATGTCTTGAATTGCTAATCGTTAGCTCGAATTAAAATATACTAACTGGTTTTACTATACATTTAAGGAGATATTTGGAGTGTATAATTATACCTCGATTCAATATATCGATACTTATGAAAAATGCTCTTATCATAGCTTTATTCATCATTTTAGGTCTTCAACAAGCTTATGGTCAAAGCTCGGAGGATAACCGGATTTCTGCAGACATCAATGTGAGTGCTCAAGTTATGCAATCCATTGAACTCATTACGGTGAATTCCATAAGGTTCGGTGATATGCAACCGGAACAAGGAGAAATTTACATTAATCCTATCACCAGTTTAAATGCGGGATATATGATCGCTATTGGAACTCCTGAGTCTGAATTTCGATTGAATTATCTACCTCAAAGAGAATTAGTCCAAACAAATGGAAGTTCAAGTATAACATTCACCTACGAAATATCCGGCAGTTCACGGGAAGACCAATCTACATCAGAATTATTGGAAATTGATAACCGTAATATTCGCTTCAACAGTGAAGGACGATATTATATTTGGGTAGGTGGGCGGATTGACCTTCAAAACGCTGCACCCGGCAGTTACCAAGGGGATTTCACTATTGAGATTGACTACATATGATTCCATCGATCACACATAAATCAATATTTTTCAACAAACCAAATAACTTATTTGGACTTGCTTCCGCCATTATTATTTTTTTATTCTTAGGCTTATTTTTCACGAACCCACTGTCTGCTCAAGAAATAAATTTCGGGGAATTCAGCAGTGAATATGGGGTCACAATTTCAGAATTAAATCCTTCCGAGACTTTGAATTTTGGAATGACTCTTCAAAACGAGGGGTTAAAGTCCATTGATCTTTTTAATGCAAAAGTACTAATGATTGAAGGAGTTAAATATTTAGATGTTTTAGTGGATATTTCTGCAGACAACTATCTTTATTTGGATAACGATGTGAGCTGTAACGCTTCTTTTACAAACTGTATACCTTTTACCCTTCAGGCTGCCTATGCAAACAGGGGGAGTAATGACACCAACCAAGCGGTACTAATGCAAGTTACTTCCAATATGGCCAGTGCACAGTTTCCAATACTGGCCAGAGGGAACCGCCCTCCCGGCCCGCCTCCAACACCTCCGCATGAAGGTTATAATCCGGCCGTTTTCAACGAAACAGCCTATCTTTATATTTATGGCTCCTTAAACGTCGGGATCGTGAACTCCGGGAGTTATACAGGCAACATTACGATCACGGTCAGTTATGATTAGAGACACAGCACAAATATCAGTTTTTGCCTGGTGTTTACTTTTAACCATACCGGCAAAAGCACAGTTTATAAATTTACAACTTACCATTGAGCCCGAAATTTCCGCAACTGTAGAGCAACCTTTGGATTTTGGGACACAGATTACCAACTCGGGACGAACTGAAGTCCAGCTTGGGGATGCAAACATAGGTATTTTTAAAATCCGTGCTTTTCATACCCAAACGTTGTATATCGATCTACAATACCCGGATGTATTAACTATAAATGAACCGGGGATAGCAGCAGAAATCCCGCTTGAGCTAAACATTTCTTATAACAATTCCGGAACTAATTCCCCGCTCACCTCTTCCCCCATTCCTTCCAATAATGGAATGTTATCTATACGGGAAAACACCCAATTGGAATTCGATAACGAAATCTGGAAAGAAATGTTCATTTATGTCTATGGTGCCATTGAAGTCGGTAACATTCCCAATGGCGTTTATACAGGCGATATTATACTCAGTATAGATTACGACTGAGAAAATTTATAGCCGGCTCCAAAAAAGGACGGCATGAATCACTGTTTAATGCCCGCCCTCTCCATTCGGAAACATTAAAGAAATCTAAGCTAAATTCTAAAACGCAATAATTACCTTAGTAGCGAAAATGGATCATCTACAGGACACTTTTCAGGCAAGCAAAAGTAACGTTAGGACGTCTTAATTAAGAGTATCTAACTTGGACTACCCAAAGAACTTCGATAATTTTCTCTCAGAAATTAAAAAAACATACACACTCAATCTCACGATTATGAAAACTCTCAAAACTCTTTTAACCGTATTTGCAATGGCGGGTATTTTTTCAGCAGGTGCTTTGGCGCAAACACCAACGAATCAAACGGTACAGGCCTCTGCTGAAATAATTTCAAATCTTTCAGCAGGTGCAACCAGTGCTTTGAGCTTCGGGCAAATACTTGCCTCCGCTACTCCATCAATTGCATACAACACTGCCAGTGCCGGATGGGCTGAATTTACAGGTGCTACTGAAGGCGCAACCATGGATGTTGCGATAACTTATCCTGCCAGTTTGACTACGACCGGAACTTCAGGAACTGCTTTAACTTTTGCGGCTGATGCCGGTGCAGGTTACCAAAGTACTTCCGGTACTGCTGACCCTACAAGTGCTACAGCATTAGCTAGTGCAACTTCAGGGTCATTTACAGCTACAAGCGACGGAACAAATACTGATTTCTTTATTTTCGTTGGTGGATCGATAACAGATGCTTCAGCCGGTGTTTCCGGTGAGACTTATACCGGGGATATCACCATCGCTGTAACACACCAATAAGTTTCTTTAAAAATTTTAAAAGCCATACTTATTAGAAAAAGTATGGCTTTTTTTTTACCCCTATTGTTTGTTTTAGTTTTTGATTATGTTTTGTGCTAATTACGACTGAGATAATATGCTATGAAAAAAATCATTTTACTTCTTACCTGGTTCTTGAGCTCTGCTGTGGTTGGTGTAGCGCAAATTACCATTGCCCCTACCAATCTGTTTATTGATCACAACAATAGGTTTGGGACATACCTTGTGATTAATAACTCTGATCAAAATCAGGAAATTTCAATTGACTTTCTGTTTGCTTACAGCCAAATAGATGAAAATGGCAACAGAACAACGGTTTCATCTGATACTGCTCTTGAAAAAGAACATTCTATTGCAAGCGC
The DNA here is from genome assembly GCF_014762685.1 of Gracilimonas sp. Lineage (NCBI taxonomy): Bacteria > Pseudomonadati > Balneolota > Balneolia > Balneolales > Balneolaceae > Gracilimonas > Gracilimonas sp. Next base: position 635,301 of record NZ_JABURM010000005.1, on the reverse strand, counting down.
TATCAGAGCCTTTCCTCAGAATTTTATATTGACGCCAAACACCCGTCAGGTTGTCCGGATACGAGTTAATCCACCCAATGACTTTACAGATGGCACTTATTGGGCCAGAATAAAAACCCTGGCAACTCCGGAAAGCCGGGCTTTGGAAATAACAACAGAGGATAATGTTTCTGCTCAGGTAGGCATAAGACTGGAACAAATTACCGGACTTTATTACAAAAAAGGACAAGTCAGCACCGGTATTGTTGTAGATAGTATACGTCCATCTGTTGATGATCAGCTATTAACTGTATTAACAGATTACAAACGAACGGGAAATTCACCATTTTTAGGTACCATCACAGCCTCTTTAATTGATAATGCTGAAAACACTATTACTCAAAATTTTAATGCAACTACGCTCTATTTTGATGGAACTCACAAGATGGAAATGGATTTGTCTGAGATCCCCTCCGGAGAGTATACGGTTAAAGTAAATTTTGAAACGCGAAGAAGTGATATTTCTCAAGATGATCTCGTTCAAATGGAACCCGTCACTGCAACAACCACTGTAACAATCCCCTAAAGGTGCTCAAAAGTTGGCTAACTTCAATTTCATCCTTATTAGTAATTGTTGTTTTATGCCTTGGGTTTCAGTCAACTGCACTTCAAGCACAGAATAATAATTCCAATGATATAGAAGTATATCTCGATTTTCGTCATCGGGGTATTATTAATTCTGTGGTCATTTCCTATTATAAAAATGACGAATTCTTCCTCCCTGTTTCCGAGCTATTCTCTTTATTCCAAATAGACCATACCGTTAACGGCTTAGTCATTGACGGTAAATTCGGAGTTGAACAAATTTCATATCAGATCAACTTTGAGACTAATCGAATACGGTTTGGAGACACCAGTATACCGTTAACCACTGATGATTACCTGATAAAGGAAATTGATTCCTACCTTCGTGCAGATGTTTTTCACGAAGCTTTCGGCCTCGACTTCACCATCGATTTCAATAACCTCAGCCTTAACCTGGAAACGGAGCGGGAGCTGCCTGCAGTAGAGCAAGCCATAAGAAATCAACGCAGGCGACTGGCCGATGAGAATAGATTTCAGCAAGAGAGATATGAGTTGAGATATGACCGGGAGCGCCCCTTCCTTGATGGTGGATTTGTGGACTATAATTTATCCGCAAACATGAACTCTAATCAAAACGTCTATAATTTTAACACTAACCTTGGACTTCAGGTGTATGGCGGAGACCTGCAAGGATCTATATTTGGCAGTTATTCGGAAAATTTCACCAATTTTGCCACAAACAACCTTCGCTGGCGATATATGTACAGAGACCAGCCATGGCTTACTAAGCTAACCATTGGGCAGACCACAACAGATGGTTTTGCGCGAAATGCATACACCGGGGTTCGGCTTTCAAACGAACCTATCGAACCCCGTAGATTATTTGATGAATTTGAGGTTCAGGGAAATACGATTCCGCAATCGGAAGTTGAACTGTATTTGAATAATGCGTTGATCGATTTCCAGCAAGCAGATGAATTAGGAAACTATCGATTTTTAACCCCCATTACCTACGGCTCTTCTCAGCTTGATTTGAAGATATACGGGCCTACCGGACAAATCATAGAACGTTCAAACAGGATTCAGGTTCCTTTTACCTTTCAACCCTCCGGTGTATTTAACTATACTATAAATGCCGGAAAATTGGATAACCCCATATTCGGCGAAACTTCTCAGGATTTAACGGCTCAAGGTACGGGGGCATATGGTATCACCGATTGGCTGACGGCCAAAGTCGGGGTAGAGTATTACCAGGGATATCACGAATCCCTGCCTACCTTCACCTCTTCCCTGTCGTCCCGAATTATGACGAACTACATTTTAACCTTAGAAGCAGCAACAGATGTTTACTACCGTGGACTCCTAAATGTAATTTACCCCAACTCAGCCAGCTTTAGTTTCGATTATACTGATTTTACAGAAGGGTTTAGCATATACAATCCTTCAAATGATGATAAACGCATGGTGGCCAGTATATTTTATCCATTCAATTTTGGGGGACTTCCATTTAATCTAAGAGCATCCACATTTTCAAGAATCAGACCAAACGCCAGTTCCACCACTTTCCGGGTAGATGCTAATTCCCGTATAGGCAAGCTAAACTTAAGGTTAGGGTACAGCGATAGATACGTCGGCCGGGTAGATCTCCTTAATCCCACAAATATCGCTTACCTTGAAACTTCAGCAACTTATAATATTACTCGTAATAGAAATCTTCCTGTTTATTTAAGAGGGGCATTCCTTAGAGGTCAAGCTCGCTATCAGCCAACATTTAATCGATTTGAGTCGGCTGAAATATTAATTTCTCAAAATGTATTTGATCAAGGGCAATTACAACTTTCATTTGGACGTAACTTTACTGGAAACTATAACAGTCTAAGGTTTAGCCTGATTGTTGATTTCAATAAAGTCCGCACCAGCTCTACCTATAGTAATATTAGAAGCAGCGGTAACTTCACTCAAAACGTGCGGGGTTCTATTGGTTATGACACCAATTATAATAATACCATTTTCACCAGCAGGGAACAGGTGGGAAGATCAGGGACAGCGATTCAGCTTTATGTGGATAATAATTCTAATGGCATATTTGACAATGATGATCAAACTATAGAAGAAAATGCCGTCCGGGTCCAACGATCGGGTGCTACCAGTGTCCTTAAAAACGGGGTGCTTTACTTAACGCAAATGCAGCCTTATTTCTATTATAACATGGAATTGAATAAATCTGTTATCAAAAACCCCATGTTAGTTCCGGAATTCGAAAAATTTGGGTTGATCACGGACCCAAATCGCTTCAAAAAAGTGGAAATCCCCTTTTACATGTCCGGGGTTATTGAAGGATTGGTAGCACAACAGCTTTTAAATGGAGATACAAGAGGAGTTGCCGGGTTGAGAGTTTTGTTAACCCAAACCAACGGTGATTTTGATAAGGAAATGAGAACTTTCTCTGATGGAAGTTTCTATAATTACGAAGTGCCGCCGGGAAGATACAGGGTTGAAGTAGATTCATCACAGCTTGACATACTTCAAAGCAAAAGTATTCCTGAAAGCATTGAATTTGAGGTTGAACCCATTGCTGAAGGAGATTTTGTGGAAGGACTTCAGATACTGTTAGTACCGGCCAATCTGGACCCCGAACAACTTCAACAAATAACTGAAGCTGAAGAGACTCCGGATACTCCGGAGCAAGTAATTGAATCTCCTCAAACCGAAGCTATAGCAGATACAGAATTACCGGATAGCACCGATCAAGGTCAAGTTACAGAAACAGTAGCTCCGGATAGCATTGCTGCAGTTGATCCAGAAACCATCACACAAGCCCTTACCGATACCACCCAAATTACTGAAGCCGAAAGAGATGAGACAACCCCAAGACAAACTGCTGAAGACTCTGATGACACTCCGATCGATCCTCCTGTAATTGTTATCCCTAGTATTCCTGTCCCAACTATTACCCTTCCTGCCCTCACAGATGTGCAACCGGATTCTGCCGAGTTGGTAAGCCCGGATTCGTTAGAAGACCTTACTTTAGCTCCTGACAGCAGCGTGGTTGATTCCTCCTTTATTACTCAGGAAGAAAATATTCCCGGTGATATTGATTCTTTGATTGCAGAGGATAAAACAGAAGCTTTGCAGGACAGCCTTCAGCTTGCAAAACTAAATACCTTGCCGGAAGACTCGGTAATTCTCATTGAACAAGATACAACTCAGACTCTTGCTTTTGCGCAAGACAGCACTGTAGCCGACACATCTATCGCTTCACCGGCCGATGAGCCTATAGCTATTGCCGAAAGCGACACTACTCAAATTATCGAAACAGAAGAAGACCTTGATGAGACAGATCAACGACAAGATGATGAAGATCCTGAAGTGCCCCCCTCTGATCCCCCCATCATTACCATTCCGGCCATCCCTGTCCCGAATATAACACCACCTGTTCTTACAGAAGCCCGATTAGATTCATCCCTCTTAACAGATCCGGATTTTACGGAAAACATTACTTTATCCCCTGATAGCAGTGTGGTTGATTCAGTTACAATGGTCCACGATGAGCCTATTACAGAGAACATTCCGACAGGTGCTGATTCGGTAATCACCGAAAATGAAACAGACCCTGCTATTACTGATACAGTAAAAACAATTGATCCTGACCCAATTAAAGACACAATTGCAGACAGTACTCAAATTGTGGCCGCTGACCAAAAGCAGGGAATTGACGACCCCAAGGATGTGCCGGAAGGAAATATTACCATCACACCACCGGCCGTTCCAATACCTTCAGTGCCTGATTCAGTCGCAGATAAACAGGCAGCTATAACAAGGCCCGGGCCACTGGAATTTGAATCCGTACCCAAAGTTTTCAGCTCTACGGCAGATATTGAGGAATTAAGTCCGGGTAGGTGTATTTATGGAATTCAATTTGCCTCTTATTTTACCGAAGCAAGAGCAAACATACTGTCCAAACAAATTGAGGATAATTATCTAACCTTTATCATCTATAACGAACCTTACCAACTCCACGCCGTTCGGGAAATCAGGTATCAAAGTTTAAACAATGCCGGTTCAGCTGCCAAAAAAATAAATTCCGATGATTATTTTGACGCAGCCGTTATTAGTCAGTGCTATGCTGACCTGGATTTTAATCCTGAAACTCCTGAATATTATATAGAGATTGAACAGCTAAGCAACCCTGCTGAAGCCAACCAACTTATTGATAAGCTTAACTCCAGTTATGGAGCTAACGCCAAGCTTATGTCAACAAATCAGCAAGATTTACATATTGTGGCATTAGGCCCATTTGATACCAAAAATCAGGCTGCCCGAAAACTTTCCGGGTTTAGCGAAGTTCCGGATATTGCCAATTCAGTGATCACACGAGTTTCTCCGCCTGCAAAAGTTATAAATGTAAGCTTTGAATTTATGCTGCTGATCAAAAGCTTTGACACCATTGAAGCAGCCAATACTTATGCTCAGGAAATTGAATCCCGCTTAGGAGAAAACCTAAAAGTATTGATCGATGAGAATAAATCTTCGTTTATAGTGGTAAGCAAAACATTCGAAAGCTGGAGTAACATTCAAAATCTAAAAGAAAGGTATAATAATGTTGACGATTTTGATGATCCTGTTATTCTTATGATAGAAAAGAAAAATTAAATCCTGAATCACCAGCTCCGGGCCAGAGATCAAATGACCTGCTTTCGCATTCGGGCTACCGGCTCGTTCAGTTGTTCGCGATATTTACTCACCGTTCGACGGGCAACCTTATATCCTTTTTTATTTAATAAATCTGTAAGCTCCTGATCGCTTAAAGGCTTTTGTTTGTCTTCATTGTCAATCAAGGTTTGAAGGTAATTCTTAACCTCGCGGTTAGATACCTCTTCCCCGCTTTCCGTTTCCAATCCTTCATTAAAAAAATACTTCAGCTCAAAAACACCAAAATGAGTTTGCACATACTTACCATTCACCACTCTCGATACGGTAGAGATATCCATTCCAATTCGCTCAGCCACATCTTTAAGAATCATTGGCTTTATGCCTTCCCCATATTTAAAAAAATCTTCCTGAAGAGCTACAATCGTCTTCATAATATTCATAAGCGTATTTTGCCGCTGACGAATAGATTCAATAAACCATTGAGCTGAATCTATTTTGTTCTTCATAAAAGAACGCGCTTCTGCATCTGTGTTTTTCTTTTTCTTGGCTTTTATTTTCTCCCACATTTGTTTGTACTCCGGAGAAATCCGCAGAGAAGGAGCATTTCGTTGATTCAGATTGATAGTAAATTCTCCCCGGTCCGTTTCCCCCTGTCCTGCCCCTTTCCAATAAACTTCAAAATCAGGCTCAATATAATTTTGAGTCTCTTCCATATCTGTTGCTACTGAGCCGGGCCTTGGATCCATATGGCGTATGGTCTCGAAGGCTTCCTGCAGCTCTTCTCTGGTAATCCCAAACTTCTGCAGCAACTTGCTAAAATGTTTTTTCTCAAATGCTTTCCAGGCATCCCTTACAATTTTGATGGCAAGTTCGCGAGCTGCTAATGACTTTTCTGAAGTCTGTAGTTGTACCAGCAGACAATCTTGTAAATTCTTTGAGGCTATCCCCGTAGGTTCCAACCGCTGAATTTTTCTGCGTACCTCCTCTACTTTTTCAGCATCCAGCAAAATACCGTGGTTAAATGCAATATTATCAACCACAGCTTCCGTCTCACGTCTAAAGTATCCGTCTTCATCAAGAGACCCCAGTATCTGATCGGCTACTAACTGTTCCTCATCAGTTAAATCAAGCAAAGCCACCTGTTCTTCCAGATTTTCAAGAAGCGAAGCATGGTATGGATTCGGCAATTCCTTCCATTCTTCTAAATCCGGATTATATGATGGAGTAAAATTCTCTCCGTCATATTCAGTATTGTTTTCAAACTCATCCCAATCAACCTCATGGTCCTCAAGACTCTCTAAGGCTTCCTCATTTTCTTCATTTGGGGTTTCTTCATCTGACAGGCTTACGGCTTCACCCTCCATAGGATCTGCCTCTTCCAAAACAGGATTTGCTTCAATCTCTTCTTTAATCCGCTGTTCAAGCCCGATGGTAGGCAGCTGTAATAACTTAATATATTGTAACTGCTGTGGCGAAAGCTTCTGCTGAAGCCCTTGTTGTTGCCTCTGACCTATATTTTGTCTATTTCGAAGCATCCTTCTTCCTTTGTCTAATCTCTCTGCATGAATCGATAAATTGTGCAAACCACTCCGGGCCATACCGTCTCACTAACGGCTTTTTTAAAAACTCTGCAAGGTAAATATCCTCGTTTTCACCTTTTTCACAAGCCACGGAACAAAGTTTGGGAACATACTCAAAATTGGCATAATCAAAACCGGCAATGTGTTTAAGGCGAACCGGAAAGAGATGGCAACTTATTGGTTTCTCCCAATTAAACCTTCCCTCATAATATGCTTTTTGAATAGAACAATAAGCTACCTCATTATCATCATACTTCACAAATATGCATTCATCTGTATTTACTGTTGCTATCTCATAACCCGCTTTAGCTGAGCCAATAACTACTCCATCTCTTTCGGCAACTTCCACCGCCTCCGGCATTAGCTCGTCTTTTAAGAACTTATATGCTTTATGTAAAACCGGGATCTCTTCTTTTGAAACGGGCGCTCCGGCATCGCCCACCACGCAACATGCTCCTTTACAGCGGGGCAAATCGCAGGCAAACTTGGCTGTAGCAATATCATCAGAAAGAATTGTATTTTTTACTTTGAACATATCCTAAGATAACAATCAATAAGAGACTTTTCGATGAATCCCTTTTAAATTTTTTAAGTTCTGAAAACAGCTTAATTTTAACGGGTATTTATTTGTGATAATTTTACATCGGCTCTATCTTCAGTCCATATGAGAAAACTAACTCCATCAGAGCGCAAAATTTTAGATCGTCTTATTTTCCCTGAACCTTTTGAAGTAATTCAGGAAGAAACACAGTTGGGATACGGCGAAATTAGAGATGATATTATAAATCTGATGAATTCACGCCTCATCGAAGTAGTAAGTCCGGATCAAGCCGAAGAAAACAGTACTCATATTTTCGACTCTGATCATGTTAAAGATTCTACTTACCGCATAACTAAATCGGGAATTAACCACATGAAAAATCACATATGAAATTCCAGGCAACTATTGGTGAAAATGAACACAATGTAGAACTGTCTCCTAAAGATGGAGCCTTTAAAACGGAAGACCATAATGGAAATTATACTTTTGAGTATGTCAATGGCCGACATATCCTTCGCATTGGAACAAAAACCTACAAAATTGATAACGTACATAAGAATGGTTCTTCTATTGAATTTACCATGAATGGTGTATGGCATTCGGTTGAAGTAAAGGACGAACAGGAATTACTTCTCGACCGGCTTGGGTTTAAAACCGGGGCCGCGGCTGCCGAAGGGATGCTAAAAGCACCAATGCCCGGAAAAATTCTGGAGATCATGGTTTCTGAAGGGGATAAAGTTGAACAAGATCAACCTTTAGCAATTCTCGAAGCCATGAAAATGGAGAATGAATTGAAAGCCCCGATTAGCGGAACCATTGCTACTATCTCGGCGGAAGTCGGACAATCATTAGAAAAAAATTCACCTATACTGGAGATCGAAACCATTGGATAAATTTATTATTAAAGGCGGCACCCCCTTAAAAGGCACTATTCCCATCAGCGGTTCAAAAAATGCCGCGCTTCCCCTTATGGCTGCCTCTTTGCTCGGTAATTCGCCTTCTGTTATCCAGAATATCCCAAAGCTCAAGGATATTTATACTTTCAATAATGTTATTCGGGTTGTAGGGGCACATGTTGATTTTAAGGAAGATGAAAATACACTGGTTATCGATCCTACCCATATAAACCATCTCGAAGCTCCGTATGACCTCGTTCGTAAAATGCGTGCTTCATTTTATATGCTGGGAGCATTGGTCGGTAAACACGGCTTTGCCAAAGTTTCTCTGCCGGGCGGTTGTGCCTGGGGACCCCGGCCGGTTGACTTACACCTGAAAGGCATGGAAGCGATGGGCATCGATATCTCCCTGGAAAAAGGCTATGTAATTGCTAAAGCAGGTGATAAAGTTGAAGGCGGTTCATTCAAGCTGGAACCAAGTAGCGTAGGTGCCACCGTAAATTTGGTATTGGCTTCGGTGTTGAAAGCAGAAAAATTTACTATAAAAAATGCCGCTAAAGAGCCCGACGTAGTTCAGCTTTGTAATTTCCTGGTTGAAATGGGCGCTAATATCCAGGGAATAGGCACAGATACCCTCACAATAAAGGCGGTGGATGAGCTTCAGGGAATTAAAGTGTCCAATGATCCCGACCGTATTGAATTAGGTACATTCATGATCGCGGGAGCAATGTTTCCCGGTTCAGACCTCACCCTCAACGGCTGTAATCCTGATCACTTGGGGAGTTTTCCTGACAAACTCCGGAAGACCGGAACTTCTGTAGATATCAATGGAACTACCATTCGTGTTAAGGCATCGGATAAACTAAAGCCGGTTTCCATTAAAACTGAGATCTACCCGGGTTTCCCTACTGATTTACAAGCTCAATGGGCTACAATGATGACTCAGGCTGATGGAAATTCCAAAGTAACTGATACCGTCTATTTTGACCGGTTCAGTTATGTTCCCGAATTGGTTCGGTTAGGAGCCGATATGGAAGTAGAGAAAAACACAGTCAAAATTTCTGGAAAAACCCCGCTTACAGGGGCATCAGTGATGAGTACCGACCTTCGGGCCAGTGTAAGTTTGGTACTGGCGGCTTTAGTTGCTGAAAATACCTCTGAAGTACTGAGAATTTATCACCTCGACCGTGGCTATGAATCTCTGGAAGACAAACTTACTGCCGTTGGAGCCAATATCAAACGGGTTGAAGAAACATAAACTGTAAGCCATTAGTCTGCATCAGGCAAGCTTGCAGTTGGTTGGCAGGTGTCTGTTTCGAAGTTTCAGCCCTATCTCTTTCTATCAAGGTCACTTTCTAATTAAAAATATTAGCTAAAATAGCGTTTACATTAATGACGTTTCACAGTTATATTAATAAAAGAGAAAATCGACATAAACAAGCTTTTTTAAACTATTTTCAATTGCATAACGCACAGAATACATACCAAAAACAAAATTTGGCGGCATCATTGTCGATCTATTGTAACGATGCCATCATCGATTTTTTCTTTTTCTGCGGATTACTACTTACAACACTAACGCAGACTCTCTTTTCTGATTCCACAAAGGAATCCCCAAATAAAACAATTTTAACAGATATTATTCCCGAAGCAGCCGCTCGACCGTTTGCTTCTAACCCCACCCTCACTCGTGAGAGCGTACACAATTTGTATCATAAATTAATACGATGGTTTGTTTGCAGGGGCTTCAGCGGCTTCCGGGAAAGGAAGAATTTTAATGAAAAATCAAATTATTATACACTCTTCGGGCAATCAGACCCGTATCGCGCTTTTAGAAAACAACGAGTTAGCGCAGCTATTCATAGAAACAGAAGAAAACCAGCGTACTGTTGGTAATATATATGTAGCCAGAGTTCATAAGGTATTAAGCGGCATTCGGGCTGCTTTTATTGACATGGGTACACCCAAAGATGCTTTTCTGCACTTTTCTGATGCAGGTGACCACCTTGATGAATATATCACCAGACTTAATGGTCCTGATGCTATTCCAAGTCACGCCAAAAAGGATATTCAAAATAAAGACAATCTCTCCAATGTTGAGAAGCAGGTCTTGGCTGGAAAAATCCTTCGTACCGGCCAAAAACTTCTGGTCCAGATAGTAAAAGAGCCCATAGGTTCGAAGGGACCGCGAATTTCAACCGATATCACTATCGCCGGTCGCTTTTTAGTGCTGATTCCGATGGGTGATTATATCGCCGTTTCAAAAAAGATCGGCCATTATAAAGAACGCCGGCGATTAAAAGGAATCTTAAACAATATGGTTCCTGATGGATTTGGGGTAATTGTGAGAACCGTCGCTCAAGGACAGGAAAAGAAAGCTTTGGAAGATGATCTTCGAAGCGTCCTTAAGAAGTGGGAACAAATTGTTGATAAGCTTGAAGATGCCAAACCTCCTGCCCTTCTGTATCGAGATTTGAATATGACGGAGAGTTTGATTCGCGACTTATTTGCAAAAAATTACGATCGCGTTTTAATTGATGACCCGCAACTCTATCGTCAGATTAAGTCTTACGTAAGCCAGATAGCACCACAGATGGTGCCGAATGTAGAACTTTATAAAGGCAAAGAGCACATTTTTGACTTCATGAAGATTGCTCATGACGTAAACTCAATCTTTAGTCCCCGTGTGCGCATGAAATCGGGCGGCTACCTGATCTTCGAGCAAACTGAAGCTATGTATGTGGTAGATGTAAACTCGGGCCCTTACGCAGCTAAAAAACGTCAGGAAGATAATTCCCTGAAAACAAACCTTGAAGCAGCGCGAGAAATAGCAAAACAACTTCGTTTGCGGGATATCGGAGGTATTATCGTAGTTGACTTCATTGATCTTCGTGATGATAAAAACCGCAAGAAAATCTACGATGAGCTCAAGAAAGAATTTGTTAAAGATCCTGCCAAAACTAACGTCATAGGAATGAGCGACTTCGGCTTGGTTCAAATTACCCGCCAGCGTATTCGCCCAAGCGTAGTCAATTCCGTTTCCAAAGTATGCCCGGTTTGTGGCGGTTCCGGAAATGTTGTTACCGAAGATACTATTCTCACAGATCTGGAAACCTGGTTAAGTAAATTTAAACACAATACCAATTACCGTGCAGTTGATTTGTATGTAAATCCATACTTAAAATCTGTTCTGACAAAAGGTCTGATGAGTACAAGATGGAAATGGATGGTTAAATACCGTATTAAAATCTCCCTCATTGGTGACGAAACCGTATCCATGAATGAATTTCGCGCCACATTAGTTGGCTCCGATATCGACATTACTGATATTGTAATGAGAGATGAGTCAATTGAGGAAGTGTTAGACCGTGAAGGCGAACTTATTGAGCTTGAGAGTGGAAAAGGAGACAAAGAAGGATTGGATATTTCCAAAAAAGAACATAAATCCGGAAACAGATCGTCAGGACTTAATGACAAATCGAACGGAAGAGGTAATTCCAAGTACTATAAGTCTTCCAATTAAATCTTGGCTTGGTTTTTGTACTTCTTAGTTCAATCCTTTTAAATAAAATTTAGAAATGAATTTATCTGAACTACACGCAACTACCGTAGTGGGTATCATCCATAACGGTAAAGCAGCTATTGGCTGTGACGGCCAGGCCACCATGGAAAAGACCGTTATGAAAAGCACCGTTAAAAAAGTGCGCAAATTATACGAAGGTAAAATTTTAGCCGGTTTTGCCGGCTCTACCGCCGATGCTTTTACCCTCTTTGAAAAGTATGAAGAGAAACTCAATGAGTATAATGGGAATATGGAACGAGCAGCTGTAGAACTAGCCAAAGAATGGCGCAAAGATAAGTTTTTACAAAAACTTCAGGCACTGCTGATTGTCATGAATAATGATAAGTCGCTCATCATTTCAGGACAAGGTGATGTTATAGAACCCGATGATGAAATTGCAACCATTGGCAGCGGCGGCTCTTATGCTTTATCAGCAGCCAGGGCCATGGTAAAACATTCACCAAAATTATCTTCGCGCCAAATCGTTGAAGATGCCCTGAACATTGCGGCCGATATCGACATTTATACCAATCATAATATTACGATTTTAGAAATTGAAGACTGATATGTTAACTATTGAAGAGAAGAATTTAACACCTCAGCAAATTGTAGCTGAGTTAGATAAATACATCGTTGGCCAAAAATCAGCCAAGAGATCAGTATCTATTGCCCTGCGTAATCGCTGGAGAAGACTCAATTCCGATGAGGAAATACGTGAGGAAATCATTCCCAACAATATTTTACTCATTGGACCTACCGGAGTCGGTAAAACCGAGATAGCCCGCCGTTTAGCGAAGCTGGCCCATGCCCCTTTCATGAAGGTTGAGGCATCCAAATTTACTGAAGTCGGGTACGTTGGCCGGGATGTAGAATCCATGATCCGAGATCTTACGGATGTAGCCATCAGCATGGTTAAGAAAGAAATGCAGGACCGGGTAAAAGAAAAAGCAGCCCAAAAAGCAGAAGAACGAATTCTTGATATCCTTATCCCTCCTGTCAAAAAAACAGGGGTTGGTTTTAACAGCAGTAATTCATCTGAGGACTTTGACCCTCAAAAAGCCAGCGACTCGGAGCTAAATGAACGTACCCGAGAACGATTTCGTGAGAAGCTTAGAAATGGAGAATTGGAGGAACGCGAAATTGAAATTGAAGTTCAGTCTACCAAAAGTCCCATGATGCAGGTTTTTGGACCTCAGGGAATGGAAGAGATGGGTATTAACCTCCAGGATATGTTAGGAAATCTTGGAAAAGGAAATAAAACAGCAAAACGAAAACTACCTATCAGTGAAGCGCGGGAAATTCTTACGGACGAAGAAGCCGAGAAGCTAATTGATCATGAATCTGCCGTGCAGGAAGCCCTTGAACGTGTTCAGAAACAAGGAATCGTATTTATTGATGAAATTGATAAAATTGCAGAATCGTCTACCGGAAGTGGAGGAAAAGGCGGTCCGGATGTGAGTCGCCAAGGTGTTCAGCGAGATTTACTTCCTATTGTAGAAGGAAGTGCCGTTAATACTAAACACGGGATCGTTAAAACCGACCATATCCTTTTTATTGGATCTGGTGCGTTTCACGTTTCCAAACCATCTGATTTAATTCCCGAATTGCAAGGGCGTTTTCCAATTAGAGTGGAGTTAAATTCTTTAACTGAAGATGATTTCGTTGATATTCTCTCAAAACCAAAAAATGCACTTACCAAGCAGTATATTGCTATGTTAAAATCAGAAGGTGTAGGTATTGAATTTAAAGAAGATGCCATCCGGGAAATTGCCCGAATTGCTGCCGAGGTGAATTCCTCTGTTGAAAATATTGGAGCACGACGGTTGCATACCATTATGTCTTCACTGTTTGATGAGCTTTTATTTGCCGTACCGGATGATATTAATTCCGGAGAAATCACCATAGATAAGGCATATGTTGACAAACAATTATGCGACATTGTAAAAGATAAAGACTTGAGCCATTACATACTCTAAGGAAGCCCCATTAAACTTTAAGCATTTTTATAGTGCATAATATTGGGTATTACTTAAACAAAGCTCATTTCAGAAATTGTACTATACTACATTATTTAGTACAATCGTTAGCCATGAAACTATTTAACCATGTTTTGGTTATTAGTATAAATTATTGAAGTAAGATGTTATTTATGCACTTGAAAAAAATACTCTATCCCAACGTTTTAATATTATTAATTCTCTCTGTTTTACGATTTACGGGAGTTGATCCTGTTCTTCAAACGGAAAATGATGACACAAAAAACCTTACCAAGTATCATCAAGCACAGCGTAGTATTGTAGCCAATTATTTTAGAGAACCTGATATAGATCGGATGTATAAGTCTAGTATTCGATCTATGGTAGATGCTATCAAAGATTCCACACTTAAAATTACCGGAACTCCGATAGATACTACTTTCAAAGGGATTAAAATAAATTCAATTCGAGATTCTTTCACAAACTTTGAAAAGGGTTACCTGTATGTAAGTAATAACAGCCCCGATGAAAATATGGCTAAGCTTACTGAAGCAGCTATCAGGGGTATGTTTTCAACTCTGGATCCACATTCCTTATACATTGAAGCGGAAGATAATGAGCAAATTCAAGCTGAGTTTGCCGGAAAATTCCAGGGAATTGGAGTTCAGTTTCAGATTATTCAAGATACCATAACGGTTGTTACAGCCATTTCGGGTGGACCCAGTGAACAACTTGGGATACGCTCCGGAGATCGTATCATACAAATCGAAGATTCCTCCTCAGTTGGTTATACCAATGAAATGGTATTGCGCCGACTTAGAGGGGAAAAAGGAACTGAAGTTAAGGTCACAATAAAAAGACCTAATGTTAAAGAGCCGATTAATTTCACTATTGTACGAGATGATATCCCGCTCTATACCGTGGACACTTCTTATATGCTGGATGATCGTACCGGTTACATTAAAATAAATCGATTTGCAGCAACCACACACGATGAGTTCATGCAAGCCGCAGAAGAACTTAAAGAAGAAGGCATGAATCGATTGGTTTTAGATCTTCGTGGGAACCCGGGGGGCTACTTAAGTCAAGCTATTGCAATTGCTGAAGAGTTTTTCCCAAGGGGTACTGAATTAGTTTCTACCAAAAGTAAACACGAGAGATTTAATGGAGAATATTATTCAAGAAAAGACGGTGACTTTAGAAATAAGCCTGTTATTGTTTTGGTTGATGAAGGTTCAGCTTCAGCCAGTGAAATTGTAAGTGGTGCCATACAGGACCACGATCGTGGTTTGATTGTCGGTAAACGAACTTTTGGAAAAGGGCTGGTACAGCAGCAATACGAACTAATAGATGAAAGCAGTGTCAGAGTAACAATTTCTCGTTACTACACTCCATCCGGACGTTTGATCCAGAAACCATTTGTCGAAGGCGGTGAAGAATACGCCTATGAGATTTATCGTCGTGATGATGCTATGAATGATGCTTCTGAATTTATTGATGACATTCCCGATTCACTAAAACACAGCACTGCTGCCGGTAGAACTGTTTACGGCGGCGGCGGCATTGTTCCTGACTACATTGTTCCGGCTGATACTAACACCGCCGCATATGTTTTTAATTTTGCAATCAGGGAACGCGTTTCTTTTGATTACGTACGCTCATTTTTAGATGAAAATGGAGATAAATTCAGAACCAAATGGGAATCTGATTTTGAACATTTCCGGGAAAATTTTAATTGGGAACCTCATCATATGAGTGAGGTGAAATCTAAGCTTCTGGAGCGAGGCATGGTAATCGCTGATTCCGTTAAAAGTCCTGCTTTCAGACGAGATTCATTGTTTGTGCCAAGCGGTCATTTTGAAGAAGTTGCCTGGTTGCTTGAAGGACGAATGAAAGCTGAATTAGCGCGTCAGGTTTGGGGCATGGAATACTTCTACCCTATTGTTAACGATATTTTTGATAATACGTTAGACAAAGCCATGACACTCTGGGATGCGGTAGCTCGCCTGGAAGCAGTTGCCAGTGGAAAAGCAGACGCATCTGTATTTGAGAATCTGAATAAAAATTAATACTCCCGGATACATATTTCAGGATATTGCATAAATAGAAAAGGCCTCAAATGAGGCCTTTTCTATTTACTAAACTTGTGCTGCTTAATTAATTGTTGTCATCTTTAAAGATATCCTCAATTAAATGACCATATTTATCAGCAATGATTCGGCGCTTGACCTTTAATGTGGGCGTAATTTCACCTGTCTCTACCGTAAATTCATTCGGAACCAGCCGGAAGTCACGAATTTTTTCATGGGATGCCAATTCCTTAGAAAAAGCCCGTAATTCTTTTTTATACAGATCCTTCACTTCATCAAGTTCAATAAGTTCCTCATTATCCGAAAAAGACAAACCCTGACCTTTGGCAAATTTGGCAACAGCCTCAAAATCAGGCACTATAATCGCTGCCATGTAATTTTGTGCTTCTCCAACAACCACAATCTGATCAATCCATTTACTTGTTTTAAATAGATCTTCGATCGGGCCGGGATAAATATTTTTACCACCGGCATTTACAATCATATGCTTAATGCGGTCCGTTATTTTCAGGAATCCTTCATCAAATTTTCCTACATCCCCGGTATGCAGCCATCCATCCTCATCAATCATTTCCTTTGTGGCTTGTTCGTTATTCCAATATCCCTTCATAACGTTAGGGCCTTTACAAAGTATTTCCCCGGCTTCACAACTTAAATCAGTAGGATAATCTTCTCCACTTATTTCAGCCAGGATTTCACCATTTTCCAAACTCTGAATACCTACCGTTACTCCCGGAATGATCGTTCCCACAGCCCCTACCTTTTCTTGACCCGGTTTGTTAGCAGCCATCACCGGAGATGTCTCCGTTAACCCATACCCCTGCAAAATATTCATTCCGGCACACTGAAAAAATGTATCAATTTCAGGAGGAAGAGCTGCTCCGCCTGACACAAAAAGACGCACGTGCCCACCTGTGCGTTGCTTCAATTTATCAAAAACCAACTTGTCGGCAATTTTCTTTTGGAGTGTAACCAATCCTCTTTCTCCATTAGAATATTTACGTCCGGTTTCAACTGCCCAGTTAAATATTTTTTTCTTGGTTTCACTGCCCTCTTCCACACTTTTTACAATCAGGTTGTACATCTTTTCAAATAAACGAGGTACACTAATCATAATAGTCGGCTTGGCCTCCGGCATATTCTTGGAAACGGTATCTACACTCTCTGCATAATAAATTTCTACTCCACTTGATATCATGGCATAGTAACCGGCTGTTCTTTCAAAAGAATGACATAAAGGTAGAAATGAGAGTAAGCGATCATTATCATCCCAATAAATATGTTGGGTAGCCGCTTTCACATTACTCACTATATTGTGGTGAGTAAGCATTGCGCCTTTAGGTTTTCCCGTAGTACCGGATGTATAAATCAAGGTGGATACATCTTCCGGCTCAACAGCTTTAACTCTTGCTTTAATGGTCTCCATGTGAGTTGCGAGATGCTTACCCCCTTCCATCAGCATATCATCATACATCTTTACATACTCCTCTTCCATCAGATGCTCTAACTTTGGGGTATCGAAAGCGATTACTTCATGCAATTCTTCACAATTTTCAAATACTTCTACCGCCTTCTTAAGTTGAAGCCCTGTGGAAACAAAAAATATTTTTGCTCCGGAGTCTTTTAAAATATATTCACACTGTCCGGCCGGAAGGGTTGTATACAGTGAGGCATTGATTGCACCAACTAGTTGAATAGCTAAATCAACCGCAGCCCATTCGTATCTGTTCTCACTTAAAATTCCAACCCTGTCTCCCTTTTCAATTCCCTTTTCAATCAAATAAGCAGCAATGGAATAGACATCATCGGTAACTTGATCCCAATCAATAGGCTTATACTCAGAATCAGGAGTTGGTTTATAGTAAAATGGCTTTTTCCCTGCTCCTTTATACTTCTTGGAAAGGTTAATAAAAAGTTCAGTAAGTGTTTCAAAAGGGACGATAGTAGGCATAATTAGCTGATTTATTCCAAATAAAACTCCACCGGAAATATAATACTCTTGAAATCAAAAGCACGGGTTTCATAAGCAAGTTTACAAATCGTATATTTGAGTAAATTAACAGAGTATTATGGCACACCCAGCACACGAAGATACAGTAAATTTAGTAAAGGAGATATTTCGCTCCTACCTTAAAGAACGTAACCAACGCCAAACACCTGAGCGTTTCATGGTGTTAGAAGAAATCTATACCGCCGATGGTCATTTTGATGCAGACGATATTTTCTTTCGCATGAAAGAAGGGGGTACCAGAGTTTCGAGGGCTACTGTATATAACACATTAGATTTGTTGGTAGAATGCGGACTTGTACAACGTCAGCAGTTTGGGAAAAGTCAGTATTATTATGAGCGTGCTTATGCCTATCAGCAGCACGATCATATTATCTGTAGGGAATGCGGCCATGTACTGGAATTTTGTGATCCGCGTGTAGGTGAAATCCAGCGGATGCTTTCTGAAATCCATGATATGGATATTGATGGCCACTCGCTCCATTTCTTCGGAACTTGCACCGATACTGAAGCTTGTAAGCGTAGAAAAGAAGCTGACAATAAAATTGCGGATCTTAAAGAATCATAATCAGTCTAGAGGCCCTTTATTTTTTAGGCTTAGTCTGAGATATAAGTCTCTTCAATAAATCGGCGGGCAGCCCATCGACTTCCCCACCATCCCATCGAAACAGATAGTATTAACATAGCTCCGGCCAAATAATACCATCTTCCAAAAGGCCAGCTCAACGTTCCTAAATCAGAAAGATAGAAAGGAACGGCAAATTCAAATATCACAAATACACTGAGTAAGGCTAAGGTACCGGCAATTAATCCCTGTAAAATTCCCTCAACTATAAAAGGACTGCGAATAAATTTATTCGTAGCACCCACCAATTTCATAGCTCTAATCAAATCTCTCTTGGCATAAATGGTAAGCCGGATAGTATTATAAACCAGGATAAGTGCCGCCAGTAAAATCAAAATTCCAATTCCGCCCACGATCAGTGAAAAGGTATTCAGGTTTGATTCCATCATCCTGAGTAATACTGCATTATACTCCACTTCATCAACCCCGCGTATGTCGCTCAATCGGGAAACCATACTCTCAATTTCCTCTGCACCTGCGTCGGTATCGACATTCAAACGAAAAGATGCGGGAAGAAAATTAAGCTCTGCAAGCTCTTCAACACCGGCACCAAATTCCCTTCGCATTACTGCAGAGGCACTGTCTTTAGAAATGTATGTTATCTCCTGAACCAACTCTTCATCTTCCAGCTGCTGTCGAATTTGATCGGTGGTACGCTCATCCACATCAAGTAAAAATACCTCTACTTCTATAAGGTCTTTAATTGACATTGCCTGACTATATACATTAAAGCCGATTCGGGTTAGTACACCTAATAACAGCACAGCAATAAACAAAGAGAAGATAGACGTGGTAGCAGCAAGTTTAGTTCGCTTAATTCCTGTAAAACCTTCTCTTACAATATATTTTATACTCATATCAATTTCTGAATTGTGCTCTTATTCCTACTAATAAACGTCGCGGTGGCATTGGGAAACCTGCCGCCTCAAAGTAGCCTGCCTGTCCATACCCGTCAAGCGCATTTTCCCACCTTATTACAACCATTATTCCACGAACCCGGGCCGAAAGTTCCCCATCCAACCTAAAGAATGGTGGTATTTTCTGATAGGTGCTATTACCCTGCCAATAACCCAATTCCGTATTATATGAACGGGCCCCATAATAGAAGGGTGATAATAAGGTTTTTACGCCTAATTTCAGATAGGCAGCCCGATCAAAAACATATCCTTTTACAAAAGCTGAATTTCGCAGCCATACAATCTGGTCTTGATTATTCAGGTGAGCTTCAGGAGAGCTTACGTCATTATAAATGAATTTCTGAACCGTTCCCGAGCTTTCAATTTCAAATAAATTGTTTTCAAAACGAGCAAATGCTGTTCCCGAAAGTTGCTGAAAACTCTGGCTATTCGTGAATGTACTGTCTTGAGTGAGAAAAACTGCATTCTCAGATCGCTTTAATCGTCCTTTTACTCCAAATTTAAGAATGGGACTAAGTTGAAAATCAACATTTCCTGCAGCTGAAATTCCAGATTCATTTTCCAACCCCTCATTTCCCCGGTAACTCGGGGATTGCCAATACAAAGCCTGCATAGAAGGCATTCGTGTAAATGTTGAAATACTTCCTCCGAAGCTCAATCGATCAAATAAATTCATTTTAAATCCACCGGTAGCTTCCATACCGGTTTTCCCATCACTTCTATTGCTGAAAGTTCCATTACTGTAAACTCGTAAGTAATCAGATAATTGATACCCCAATAAAGCATCTGCGTTTAAGTTCATCCAATCATTTTCTGAAATCGGACTAATCTCCTGCACCTTATGCTGTTTGGCCTCAAACTCACCCCGAATTTCAAAATTATGCCAATTTAAGGACTTAAAAAGATTAGCACTTAAGGTTCGGATATCTTGAGATAGTGTATCTGTACTGGAAAACAAATCATGCTTATTTTTGGTGATGGAGAATTCAAGCCCTGCATTTTCCATCGAAGATGAGTCGTTACGGTGGTATATTCCCGCAATAAAATCCCACCGGTTAAATTCAGAATTAGCATTTGAACGCATAGGAATGGTTGTAAACTCATCAAATGGGAATGCTGCAGGATTACCAATATTGTAACCAAACGACTCATCTTTATTTAGCTGATTTCGAAGATAAAATCCCCGAAGTAAAAACCTTTCATTTAAATGGTGGTATATCCTCCCTAGAATCTGATTACCCTTTACTTCACTGCTTGGGTAATAACCACCCCCTCTTCTGTCCCAATACGAAACCTCCAGATTTGTGAATTCAGTGAAATTTTGCGAAACAAGAAATTCTAAATTTCGAAATCCCCCACCCGCTTCATCATAATTCAAATAGCTTCTGGGTTTAACGATATAGTAATCTCGAATTCGAATATCGGAATGATAGGTTCCCTCAAAGCTTTCCGTAACTTCATCTATTTTTCGATGCGGTACCAGATTATAATTCGGCAAACCCGTTATGGGATGATTCAGTGAAAGACCCTCCATTTCAAGTTGTTGCTCATGCGGTTCATAACCATTGATATGAAAAGCATCAATCCTTCCGATTGTACCTTGCCGAAATGAAATCACATCGCGCCGATAAGCCTGGTAATCACCCCAGTTAGGCCATAACTGCCAGCGCATTAAGCTATCATTGGTAATAACATCTGAATCCAAAGGATTATCCTCAACCCATGGAGTCACTTGCCCCGGCTCCGGCCCTTCGCGTTGTTGAGTAGTAGTATCCTGTAATCCCATCCCGGGGGCACCACGTCCCTCAACTCCTATTCCGGATGAACCTACTTTGGTGGTATCAATAACTTGTGCAAAAGCTGTACTTGACAGTAAAAGTAATACGATATGTAGAACGCTAATTTTTTTCAAGGCAACTGCTTTTTTAAATCATAAGGCATGGTATCAATTCCCTTTAACATTCGCCGCGTTGTTTCCAATAAAACCATTTTGGTTCGTTCTTTATTAATGAGTCGATCTTTAGTAAACATAGTTTTAATTGCAAAATGTTCTCCTCCTTTTTGATACCATCCCATCCAAATGGTTCCCACCGGTTTTTCCTTTGTGCCTCCGCCCGGTCCTGCTATACCTGTAGTAGAAATTCCAATGTCCGTTTCTAATTTTTCTGCCACCCCCTTCGCCATTTGCAAGGCAACCTCTTTACTCACAGCTCCAACACTCTCCAAATCACTTTCAGACACACCCAGTTGATTTACCTTCACATGATTTGAATATGAAATAATACCTCCATCAAAGTAATCACTGCTTCCGGCAACATCTGTAAAAGTATTAGCAATGAGTCCTCCTGTACAACTTTCTGCTACAGAAATTTTCCAATTTCTTTCTATCAACAATTGTCCGACAGCCTCACTTATAGAATAATCTTTACCTTCTCCATAAATATAATCTCCTGCTTTTTGATGAATAACAGACGTCAGTTTCTTCAGACGCTGCCTGGCCTCTTCTTCTGTCTTGCCACTTGCGTTCAGGCGCAAAGTCACCCCACCCGGAGAAGGTAAATAGGCCATACTTACTCCATTTGTAAAATATTCCGATAAATCTCCCAATATCTCATCACTGAGAGTACTTTCTCCAACACCGGCTGTTTTTATATAATGTGAGTGCAGGTAACCAATTTCTCCAAATGCCTCTCGAAGTTTACCCGCAACTCTTTTCTTCATCAAGTACTTCATCTCGTAAGGAACGCCGGGCAGTACCGCTAAGTATCCATTTTCTTTAAACCACATTCCCGGAGCCGTTCCTGCTTTATTGAAAAGCACTTCTGCATTTTCCGGAACTTCAGCCTGACTGTAATTGGATTTCGATAAAGGAATGTTTCTTTCCTTGAACAAAGATTTAATGTAAGCCAGCGTCTGTTCATCAAGTTTTTGCCCAACACCAAAGAGTTCAGCTACTGCTTTTTTGGTTATGTCATCATGTGTAGGCCCTAATCCTCCCGTACAAATTACTACATCTGATTCTTCAAGTGCGCGTTTCAGTATTCTTTTTATTTGGTTTAGTTCATCACTGATGGTATAAACCTGTGAGACTGTAAATCCCAACCCGGTTAAAAACCTTCCCAGCCAGGAAGCATTTGTGTTTACCGTATCACCAATAAGTAGTTCGTTGCCAATTGAGATTATTTGTGCTTTCATGGGGCGTAAATTCCGTATTACCCTACCCAAATTCCACAGCTAAATAAGATAGATGTTAGATATTAGATTTCCACTTACCACGAACGATTCCCTCAGTTCAAAAAAATCCCTGTGTTATGAATTAAATTCCTTAGTAAGTTTGAGGATTCAAATTTTGCATAAGATATAGAATGAAAAACCTGCCTAACATACTTAGCGCCTTCAGGATGGTATTAGCCCCCATCTTTTTATTTATGTATATCCAAGATGCTTTAATTTGGCGTTCGCTCAGTATAGCCGTTTTTGCCACAGCTGCTGTTACTGATTACTTTGACGGGAAAATCGCTCGCTACTATCAGTTAGAAAGCGATTTTGGGGTTTTCCTGGATCCCCTTGCCGATAAGTTTCTTACTTTTGCGGGTTTTTTGTGCCTTCCTTTTTTAGATGTTACGCAATTTCCATGGTGGGCTATTATCGCCATTGTAGCTCGTGATATAATAGTAACTGCTCTGAGACTTTACGCCGGCAGGAAAAAGTTTACTATGAAAACCCGCCTAACAGCTAAAGCAAAAACTATGGTACAAATGATTTTCTTATATGCTGTTCTTTTGATTGGTGTGTTCAAACAAGCGGATATTGAGTTTGCAGACGTAGCAGCTCAATTTTTTAACTCAGGGATTTTATACTATGTCATGATGTTTGTTACTGCGTTGACTGTTTATTCGGGAATTGAATATTTATGGGTGAACCGAGAAATTTTCAAAATTCAAGGTCAACCTTCGTGAATGCACTCAAGCACTTTTTAGGAACCGGATTCTATTCAGGTTTGATTCCAAAAGCCCCCGGGACAGCCGGAAGTACAGTTGCTGTTTTTATTATTTTTGGAATTATCTATGCACAAGTTTACCCATGGTTGCTACTTTTTTTGATTCTCACTTCACTGATTTCATTCTGGGTCACTCCCTATTTTGAACAAGAATTTGGAAACGACCCCGAGTTAATGGTTATTGATGAGTGGGCCGGTCAAAGCATGACTTTTATCGTTATTTCCTTTACAGGAAACCTTCAAACTGATATTATAATTTTGTTAACCGGGTTTATCTTCTTTAGAATCTTTGATATTCTAAAGCCTTTGGGAATCAACAAATTGCAAAATTTAGAGGGCTGGTTTGGAATTTTAGCCGATGATTTATTAGCAGGATTGTATGCGCTTATCTGCTTAAAAACCCTTATTTTTACGTGGCCGAATTTATTTGGGATGACATAACCTCTCACTCATCGCAGCGGACCAATAACAGAATTTAAAATACTATGATACTTAATACCTCATTTGCTCGTGAGCTGGCTGCTCATTTGCTCGAAATTAACGCCGTAATTTTACGGCCCAACAATCCATTTACGTGGACGTCAGGCTGGAATTCTCCTATATACTGTGATAACCGACTTACGTTACGTTATCCTGAAATCAGGAATAAAATTGAAAACGAATTTACTTCTATCATCAAGGAAAATTTTTCAGACATAGACGTAGTTACAGGCACAGCTACGGCCGGGATTCCTCATGCGGCTTGGGTTGCAGCTAATCTGAACAAACCCATGGCTTATGTACGAGCTAAAGCAAAAGCACACGGGATGGGGAATCAAATTGAAGGCGGAGTTAAAAAAGGAGAGTCAACAGTTGTTATCGAAGATTTAATTTCCACCGGTGGCTCTGCTATTTCTGTTGTAGAAGCTCTGAAATTTGTTGGAGCTAAAGTTGAAGCAGTAATTTCTATTTTTACTTACGATTTTGACAAAGCCGCCAAACGATTTAAAGATATAGGAGTTCCTGTTTATACGCTTACTGATTACAAAACCCTTGTTAATGTAGCCGTTGAAAAAGGCATTATTGATGGTGAGGATTTAGATTTGCTATCCAGTTGGAGGGATCATCCCGAAGTATGGCCCGATAGCCCTGACGATCAATAATTTGTATATTCGAATTCATTAAAAAAATTAAGTGCAGTGACAAATAAAACGTTTTATATCGAGACTTATGGTTGCCAAATGAATTTCGCAGATTCTGAAATCGTGAATTCCATCTTATTGGAAGAGGGGATGAAACCTGTTCACGATGCAGAAAGTGCCGATGTAGTACTGGTCAATACCTGTTCGATCCGGGAAAATGCTGAAACCAAAGTTTGGAACCGGCTTAAAGAACTACGATCAATCAAAAAAGAAAATGGGGAGCTTACTGTTGGTGTACTTGGCTGTATGGCTGAGCGCATCAAAGATCGTATTATTGAACAAGAGCACCTGGTGGATATTGTTGTAGGACCTGATGCATATCGTGATATTCCCCGCTTGTTAAAAGAAGTGGATGATGGGCGGAAAGCCGTAAACGTATTGTTATCTCTTGAAGAAACGTATGCCGATATTGCCCCTGTACGAACTACCGGAAACGGTGTTAATGCTTTTGTATCCATCATGCGCGGATGTGATAATATGTGTGCTTTTTGTGTGGTCCCGTTTACAAGAGGCCGGGAACGCAGCCGCCCTATGGAATCCATTTTACGGGAAATTAAACAATTAAGTGATGAGGGTTACAAGGAAGTTACTTTACTTGGCCAAAATGTAAACTCATACTTAGACGGTGAAACTACATTTACCAAACTTATGGATGAAGCCAGTAAAGTAGATCCTGAAATGCGATTTCGCTTTTCCTCTCCTCACCCGAAAGATTTTCCAGACGATTTACTGCATTTAATTGCAGAGCGGCCAAACCTTTGCAATTATATTCATATTCCCGCACAAGCCGGAAGCAACAGTATGCTTGAACGTATGCGCCGGCCTTATACAAGAGAAGGGTATTTGGAGCTTATCCAGAACATGAAGTCCATCATTCCCGGGGTTTCACTTTCAACCGACATAATTGCCGGGTTTTGTGATGAGACTGAAGAAGAACATCAGCAAACACTTTCTTTGATGGCAGAAGTGGAATATGATCTGGCTTATATGTTCGCTTATTCGGAAAGAGACCGAACTTTAGCAGCTCGTAAATATGAAGATAATGTTCCTGAAGAAGTTAAAAAGCGACGGCTGACTGAAATCATTACGCAGCAAAGAGAAATCCAAGAAAGGCGAAATAAAGAAGAGGTTGGAAACCGGCATTTAGTACTTGTAGAAAGCACCAGTAAGAAATCCGAGGAACAGATGAGCGGAAGAACCGATACTAACAAAATGGTAGTTTTTGATCGCGAAGATTATAAACCCGGAGATTATGTGGAAGTGGAAGTAACTGAGACAACCTCAGCCACTCTCATCGCCAAACCTATTAGAAAAACAACCCTTTCCGAATATTACGGAGCTGAAGTTGTAGCCTAAGTGAAATACAAGGCAACATATCTTTTTGGTATCTGCATTATTCTGTTTGTTGCAGGTATGAGTCCTAAAAGTATAGCCCAGCCCTCATTGGGAATAATTTGGTCCCCCCCTGCTGATACAGCAACTGCGACCAATCAGCTGGATCTCTTTTCTGATCTTGGTGTCACCCACCTGGAAATAACTCATCCTATAGAACCTTCACTATATCCTGTTGTAACTCAATCTGAGTTTATAATATTGGTGCGCTCTGAGAACCAATTCTTGACTATTTCTGACATCCAGGACAACAAAGCAACTCTCAGGGATAATTTTCTTGAACTTGCTGAAGAATATCGAGCCGCACTTAATATAGGAGGTATAGGGCTTTTGTCTCACAGCCATACAAGCCATGCAGAGTTTAGAGAAGTTTTCAGCCCCGTTATTGATTCCCTTTCTTCATTTTCCAACAAATCATTCTATTACTTTCATCAAAATGCATGGTTTAATTTTGTTAGTCCAGAACAGTCTTTTGCGCTTTTTTTCAATAATAAATCCTATGAGCCAACGGATTTAAAGGAGTTGGACAGTACTTTTAGTTATTTGATCGCTGAAGAGTCTAATAAACTGCTATTCTTTCGCTCTAACTGGTTTTTAGAAGCTGTTGAGCAATATCCTGAATTTACCACCAGCTTAATTAAGTACCGCGATATTAACGAATGGGAACTTCCCTTACCAAATACTGCTGACACTACTTCCGACTCAAATTGGATTGTGCTCATATTATTGGCACTTTGGATTGCATTAGCTGTACAGATTAAATATCTGCCCTATGTACGACCGATGATACTCAGGTATTTTTTAGCACACAGGTTTTTTGTAGATGACATCCTTCATTACCGGGAGCGTTATGCTACAGCCGGCATATTTATGATGATAAAGCATGCCTTTTTTGGAGGGCTCGTTTTATACATTATTGCCCAGGTTTTTCTCAGTGAAATTGGAGTTGAGGCATTCTTTAATCATCTCCCGTTGCTCGCAATTACAGGGGTAAACTATTTCTCTTTCTTTTTTATAGGCTTAATTGTGGTTCTCGCAGCTCAATTTCTATCTCTCTTATGGTTGCACTTTCCGGCTAAAACACTTAATCATTTTAGCCAGACAATTAACCTCTATGCCGGTGCTTTTTACCTTGACTACCTTATTTTAACTCTGATGGTAACATTATTCACGGCCGGAATCGGAAGCTCCCTTATTATTATCCTTTCTATTCTGTATATAACAATTTGGTTTGGTGCTTATAATCTTGCTGCTTTTGATGCATCCCGTGAGATGGAATCGGGCCGGGCACTCTACCTTCTACTTACCGTTGGATTTCATGCTATTGCTACCTTTTTTCTATTCGTTTTTATTCTCTTGTATACAGACTTTGTAGAAATATTTGATCTGGCTATTTCTTTATAAAAATTCAACCCGGATATTGCCTAAAAATGTAACGTGTTTTGAGTGTTAAGTTCTAAGCGGTTTAAATCCCAGAATATCTCCTTTAGTCACTTTTTCGGAATATTTTTCTTTATCAAATTCGTACAGGTAAGCTCCTTTCTTAGAGTATTTTTTCTGTTTTTCATCTGTTTTTACAAGTACGTCCATTGAAAGAATTCTACGCCTGAAGTTTCTTTTATCCAGCCTGGTATCATAGATGCCCTCATACAATTTCTGTAATTCGGGCAGAGTAAATTTATCGGGAAGCAATTCAAAACCTACCGGTTGATGTGAGGCTTTAAAACACAGCCTTTTGAGAGCCGCTTCTACCATATGATCATGACTAAAAATAAGGTCGGGAAGTTCAAAGGTATTGATGGAGTCTACACTTTCGGCCGTCAGCAATTGGGCTGAGCCTAATACGATACCTCTTGCAACCTCGCCACGGTTATCAATACTTACTTCTTGAGCATCTGTAGCATGGGTGTTACTTACTGTAAAGTGCATTACCCCAGCGTCATCTTTTGAGGCTGTAGCACTAATAATTGGAATGCCGGGTTTATTATTTCGAATTTCAAATTTCCGAGTTATTGTTTTGCTTGATTCAGCTATTAAATTAACGGAAGGGCTTTCAGAAAAATAGCGAGGAGAACTTTGTAGCCATAATTAAAGAATCGACCAGTTTTTCAGGATTAAATTAAGTTGAAAAAGAAAAATGCCCCCTGTTTGATATTTTTTGTAGAATAGAGAAATCAATAACAACTTATTAAAGTACATAATTGAAGGGTAATCAATTTATTTTTTCAACAACTACAAAATGAATAAAGAACCTACACTCCAAAAACTTTTGCCTATTTAGCCAAGTACTAACTCCAATTTATAATATTCTGCTTTGAAAAAATTTAATTTTTCATCCGCCTCGATTAAACTGCTATGTATTTTATTTGTATTTCTCTCGATGTGCATTGTTTACAGTTGCAGTGAATCCGGGGAGGAGAAAACGGAAACTTCCGATTCAATTCTGATACCCCAAGATCATGAATTTATGGGAGATCAAACCTGCCGGTCGTGCCATGAAAATGAGTGGAAAGCATGGCAAGGCTCTCATCATGATTATGCGATTGGTGAAGCAAACGAGGAAATGGTTCGTGGAGATTTTGAGGATGTCTCATTCCGGGACGGTGATGATACTTACCGGTTTTTCCGGGAGGGTGAAAAATATATGGTTGAAGCTCCGGGGCCTGAGGGTGAGCCTGAAATTTATGAAGTCGTCTATACCTTTGGATGGGAACCTCTTCAGCAATACCTTGTGGATTTTGGGAAAGGAAAATATCAGGCACTGCACGCTGCTTGGGATACCGAGCAAAACCGTTGGTTCTCCTTATATCCTGACGAACTAATAGAACCGGGAGAATGGTTGCATTGGACCGGGCAATCAATGAATTGGAATACCATGTGTGCAGATTGCCACTCGACAAATCTAAAACAAAATTATATCGCGGAGGCAGATTCATTCAATACTACATGGGATGTTATCAATGTAAGTTGTGAAGCCTGTCATGGCCCCGGTAGTGAGCACGTGGAATTCATGAACAGCAATGAAGCGGATGATGCTACTCCCGAAAGAATACGAAAAGATTTAAGTCTGGCTCAAAACACATCACAGCTTGAAGAAATTAACACTTGTGCTCCGTGTCATTCGAGACGAGAGAAACTGACAGATGATTATGTGCATGGAAATAATTTTTTGGATCATTTCGATCCTGCTCTCCCCCATCCTGAAAATTATTTTGCCGACGGGCAGATCCGGGATGAAGTATATGTATATGGGTCTTTTTTACAAAGCAAGATGTACACTAACCAGGTTCAATGTACAGATTGCCATGACCCTCACACCCTTCAGCTTAAGGAATCTATAACAGATAATAAGCTTTGTATGAATTGCCATGAACCTTCATATAATTCGCGCCAACACCATTTTCACGAAGAAAATACCGAGGCATCTCAATGTGTAAGCTGCCATATGACAGGACAAACCTATATGGGAAACGATTACCGCCGCGACCACAGTTTCCGAATTCCGAGACCGGATTTAAGTGAAGAACTTAACACTCCAAACGCGTGTAATAACTGTCATAGCGATCAGCCTACAAACTGGACAGCCCGAGCAATCGAAAATTGGTATGGCTCCGGCTACGAGAATAATGCCCCAAAAATACTCGCAAAAGCTGGATCCGGAGCAGCAACACCCAACGAGTTACAGCAGTGGATTAACGATCCCTCTCAGCCGGAGATCATTCGGGCTACGTTGGTTTGGTATGTCGGCCAATTCCCGGGCCCCCAAAGTAATGTAATGCTTATACAGGCACTGGAGTCGAAGCAGCCGTTAATACGTGCTGCCGCAGCTAAAGCAATTCATAATCTGCCAGATGACGTGGGTCGAACTCTTCAGCAAAAAGCCCTGAGAGACAGCATCAGGGCAGTCCGGCTACCGGCTGCCAGAGAGTTGGCGGGGCTTACAGAAAATGATTTTCAACCACCTCAAAGGGATCTTCTAAACCGTGCTATCAGAGAATATAAAACCTACCTGGATGTCACACAGTACTTCCCCCAGGGACAGATGAACCGAGGCCAATTCTATGAGCAGCAAGAGGAAATTGAAAAAGCAATAGAAGCCTATCAGAAAGCTCTGGAAAAAGATCCCGGATTTAACCCGGCTCGAATGAACCTGGCCTATCTTTATAACAGCCGGGGAAATAATGCCAGGACTGAGCAGCTTTTAAGAACCGTTATAGAACAGGAGCCGAAATTTGGGCAGGCTCATTATTCTCTTGGTTTATTACTGGCCGAACAAAACCAGCTCTCTAAGGCCGTCCAGTATTTTGAACAGGCAGCCCGCCTTTTGCCGGAGTATAGTCGCATATTTTATAACTGGGCTATAGCACTGCAAACATTAAATCGACCCGATGAAGCAGAATCCAAATATCAGCAAGCTATTAACCTGGAGCCTGAGAATAGTGATTACCGTTATGGAATCGTGACCCTTTACATGCAGCAGGAGCAATACGAAAGAGCAATGGAGCATGCTGCAAAGCTGGAAGAGTTACATCCCGGAAACCCACAAGTTCAACAATTGCTACAAACTATTGAGCAATATATGAACTGATTTCCCAACGTTTACCCAGGTCCTCCCCCTTCAATTAACCATGCTCCGGGTGGGACTCTACGGGAAAGCTCATGGCAATTACCCGGAGGAGGCTGTTGTCCCGGAGGAGTATTAGGAAGCCAAATACGGCACTGTCCGGAAGGCGGTAAATGGCCGGGCGGTATTTTTTGGAATGATTTACCGCGTTGATGCCTATCCTGAGTTTTCTGAACTTCTACACGCCCATGTTCGCCCTGAATGAGTAATATTCCCTGACTACACCCTGATAATGTTACGGCAAGCACTGCTGCTGCAATGATCTTATAATATTTGCTGTTTTGTTTTTTCATGAAATCTCCTCCTTACATAAAAGGTTAGCTTCAAAAAACACTTCTTCGCACGTATCTGAAACCACATGTTTATGCTAGGATCGTGCGAGCTTCAGTGTTCTGCCTACACAATCCTTAAATTAAATGATTGGAACATCCTAATATTAATAGTACTTATCCTTTAATAAATTCAGCTAAAGTCAATAAAAGCTATCGTTATGTTAAAGAATAAAATATTCTCAGTAACAATTGCATTGATCACTGCCTTTACTTTGGGGTTTACAGGCTGTGACAACACCTCGGTTACAGACAGTGATACCGAAATTGAAGTTGAAGTCGGAACCGGAACGCTTGAAATACTGCTTCACGACGCACCGATTAACTACGAAGAAGTCAACGTATTTATTGAAAGCGTTGAAGTAAATAACAGCGATTCCACCGACGGCTGGATCGAAATCGGCAGCCCCCAACAGTCCTATGACCTGTTAAAACTAACAAATGGAGCAACTAAAGTTCTTGTGTCAGCGCAGCTGGAAGCGGGTACTTACGAACAAATTCGGCTTATATTGAGTAGCGAGGGACACAATGTGGTTATTGATGGCACATCACACGACATGTTTATACCCAGTGGTGAACAAACCGGAATCAAATTAAATGTAAATGCGGAGATTGAACCGGATATCACCTACACACTTTTGCTTGATTTTGATGCTGCCCGATCAGTTGTTAAAAGAGGGAAGGCACAATCTGAAAACGCACAATCAGGTGTCGAATACCTGTTGAAGCCGGTTATTAGTGCTTCTAATGAAGCCGTAACAGGAAATATTGCCGGAATTGTGGAACCTGCAGATGCACAAGCCTTTATTTACGCCATTGCAGATAGTGATACCCTTTCTTCCACCAAAGCTGATACCACCGATGGTTCTTTTAAATTGATTGGGCTGGAGGAAGGAACCTATACTGTTTTAATGAATCCAACCAATGAAAACTATCAGTCAACAGACACTACAGGCGTAGAGGTGACTATTGGGGAAACCAACGATATCGGAACCATAACACTTTCAGAGAACTAAAGCTTAACTGCTTAAAATTTAAAAGGCCTGCATTAATAAAATGCAGGCCTTTTTTTATATAACAAAAAGCTATTTCTGACTACCGGATCATCTCATCTTCTACTGATCTGTGTTGTCTTCATCTTCATCCTCATTATTGTCAGGTTGATCTACCTGAGTACTATCGGCAGCAGGTATGCTTTTTTTCAGCTCTTCGAACTTTTGACGAGCAGTTGAAATTTTTGCCTTTTGATTCTGTATCATTTGCTCCAGCTCAGCCAGTTGCTGTTTGGCTTTTTCGATTTGTTCTTGTTTAGCACGCTTTTGGTCTTCGGTTAAATTACCTTCTTCAAGGTTTTCTTCAGCGCGCTCAATATCAGCTTCTGCTCGACTGGTAGTCTGTTCGGCAGCCTTTACACTTTGATCCAGCCTTTCAATCTCTTTATTCAATTTTTGGGCTGCTGCAGCACGAGCCTGGCCAAATTCCCGACCAGTCATATCTTCTTTGTTTTTACCAAAGGCATTGCCTTTTCCTTTGGCGTTGCCCACGCCCTCAGGTCTTCCTCTTTTACTCTTTAAACTATCGGGTTGGCGATCTGCTCTGCCCTTTCCTTTTACCGTATCTGCTTGTGCATCGCCTCTTTTGGTTTCAACATCGAGACTATCCGACGGGCGATTCTCACTACGTTCAGGTTTCCCTTTGTTATTTTTATTGTCTTTGTTCCCTTTGGCTTTGCTATTTTGAGCCATTCCGGCACTGGCTACAAAAAATACCATAGAAAGTGCGAGAATGCTTATTTGTGAAAAATATTTCATAATAAAGCAGCTTTAGTTTTAATTAGTTATTCAAGCTTTCCAGCGTTGATTGCAAATCACTGGTTTTCATTTCAACCGAATCAGTTGCCGCTGAAAGCTCAATAGAAAGTGAATCTGAATCTATTACCAATTGTATCTCTTCACTTGAAGCAGGTTGTTCGTTTTGATTTGAATTGCCACATCCGATAAGAATGAACATGGTCAACAAAATCATCCCTATTTTAACATTCATTATATAATTCCATTTTAATTATAATTTATACCTCTAATTGATATGCAATAAACTCTTTTTTGTTTCTTCAAATACAAAACAAAAACTTGAGTGGATTCAATGTATAACTTTAAAACACCAGTTTATGAATTATAAGAGAGTTTCTAATATTCCATTAAACTGCGCTCAATTTTCATTTATCATAATAATTGCTCTAAATAATTCTGATTAATCCTAAAGAATTTGCAAGCATCTGACACTGACCAGTTACAGGCTTGGTGATTAAAAAGGATTAATTTGCTTTTTCACGCATTACAGCACCAATCAGATAAGATAGCAACTAAAGCCTATCCCGAAGTTTTTGCAGTCCTTTACGCACCTCATTACGATTAGAAGAAGAAGTCATCCACTTAGGGAGTCGGCTAAAAATGGAGGCATTGCGCCAGCCTATTTCAGGATCTTTGGTGCGTTCACGAAGTCCGGCTTCGATATATTCTTCCAAAAGTGTAAGGTGTTTTTCAGAAAAAGCCCACAAAGTATACCCCAAGCAGTTAGTTTGCAGCCAAAGATCACATTCAAAGTAGCTGTCCGCCGGATTATCATGCCATTTGTATACCTGAATGGATCCATCAGAACGATCTGAATATCCGCATTTGTGACACACCAATTTTGCAGATCTCTCACTCTTTTTTGGATCCGGTAACACATATGCTTGCTCTTCGCACTTTGGACAAACAACCAGTACTGGATTTTCCCGCGTTGGTGTGGCAATTGTATAACGGTGAGTTCTCGGGTCGGTAAAACGATTCGAGTCTGACATTTTGGGAAATTAGTGTTTTTAATAGTATTTGCTAACTGCACAATACCAAGTCAATGCAATCTTAAAGATTAATAGTTAAATATTCCATTTTTAAAATCTCTGATACCGTTTGAGCGGTGGATTGATTGAAACCAGACTGAGAAATAAATAACAGGAGCAATTTTTTGGAAGTTTAAAGAAGGACTCAGATTACTTGAGTGGAAAGCTATCGCGAGTGTTGTACTTTTGTTGTACCCATTTAAAAACAAAAATATTAGCCTTTGATTTATTACTTCACCTCAGCTACTACTCTACCGTAACACTTTTTGCTAGATTTCGAGGTTGATCAACATCACATCCCCTATTTATGGCTATATAATATGATAAAAGCTGCAAAGGGATAACTGTAAGAATAGATGATAAGCAATCATCTATATCAGGAATTGCACAGCAAAACTCTGAAAGCTTAATTACATCCTTGTTAGACCTTCCGGTTACCGATATGATTCTTCCTTTTCGTGCTTTTACTTCTTCAATATTGCTGATCATTTTCTCATTAGTATGTTCGGTATGAGCAATCACTACTACCGGCATCATTTCATCTATTAAAGCTATAGGACCATGTTTCATCTCTGCTGCTGGGTATCCTTCGGCATGTATATAGGAAATTTCCTTCAATTTCAGAGCACCTTCCAATGCAACCGGAAAATTATATGATCTGCCCAGGTATAAAAAATTAGGTGCATAGGTAAACAATTGAGCGATTTCGTGTATCTCCTCACTTTGTTCGAGAATCTGTTGAATTTTATCCGGCACGGAGGCGAGTCCCTCTATCAGTTTACCAGCATAAACAGAATCAATACTCTTTTTCTTTTGACCGATTAAAATTGACATCATAGCCAAAACAGCTACCTGAGTTGTGAAAGCCTTCGTAGAAGCCACCCCAATCTCCGGACCGGCGTGATTGTAAACCCCTGCATCGGTTTCTCGGGCAATAGTTGATCCTACAACATTACAAACTCCCAGAGTTAAAGCACCTTTTTCTTTAGCTAATCTGAGAGCCGCAAGGGTATCAGCTGTCTCCCCACTTTGAGATATAGCAATTACAACATCATCTTCATTTATCAATTGTTCCCTATAGCGAAATTCAGAAGCATATTCTACTTCAACTGGTACCTTAGTAAGGTGCTCCAAAAGGTATTCCCCTACCAACCCCGCATGCCAGCTGGTTCCGCATGCTGTGATTATAAACCTTTTGGCTTGCAAAATACGATCCATCTCATCTACGAGACCTCCCAACTGTACCCGTTGTTTTTCAGTATCAAGCCTACCTCTTAAACAATCTTCGATGGCGTTGGGTTGTTCAAAAATCTCCTTAAGCATAAAGTGAGGATATCCTCCCTTCTGAATCTCTTCGATATTAAGAGCCAGTTCGTGTACTTCTTTAGTAAGCTCAACATCATCAATAGTGCTTACCTGATATCCATTTTCAGAAATAATGGCCATTTCTCCGTCATTCAAGTAAACAACTTTCTTGGTATATTCTACAATCGGAGAGGCATCAGATGCTACAAACATCTCTCCATCTCCAATTCCAATCAATAAGGGAGACCCTTTGCGAGCCACTATAAGCTGATTCTGTTCTTCTGTATTGACAACAGCTATACCATAACTTCCTTCAATTTGCTTAAGGGAAAGCTGAACTGCTTTTTTAAATGAAATTTCCCCCTTTCCGTTTTGGTAGATCTCTTCTATCAATTGAGCTATAACTTCCGTGTCAGTTTCAGTATTAAATTCTCGACCTTTATTTTGAAGCTCCCTTTTTAAATAATTGTAATTCTCAATGATGCCATTGTGAACTAAAGCAATTTTACCTGATTGACTCACATGAGGATGAGAGTTGATATCATTAGGAGCTCCATGAGTCGCCCAACGAGTATGTCCGATACCAACATTTCCTTGCATTACCCTTCCGGCGATTTTTGCTTTTAATGCATCAACCTTACCCTGCCCTTTTTCAATATCAAGACGTCCGTTGACCAATGCTATCCCTGCTGAATCATAGCCCCGATATTCGAGTCTTTTCAATCCATTTAAAAGAATATCTTTTGCTTCTCGCTTGCCGACATATCCTACAATTCCACACATACTACTTTTACTTTCTCTCTATTTTTCGATTAAATTTTTAGAAACTATTATTTTTATTGCCTTTTCTTTACTCACAAAAATTAAAACGAATAAAAAGATGATTCCTGGGCCCGGCTTTATGCTTCCGATACTAAGTTGTGAAGTGACTCATTCTATCTCTTGACCAAAGTAGTAGAACTGTCACTTACACTTGTTTGTTTATCTGGAATCATAAATGGATCAGTCCCTGATTCTATATCACAGGAAGCCGGAATCCCAAAAATCATCATTAATAAAATGATCGCGTATAAAGGAAATACAATACGAACAACTCTTAATGAGATATCATTGTTATTGTTATTGCGATTTCCCCGAAACAAAATATTCCTTTGTTTTTATGACAATTCTTCTTTAATGATTAAAAGAACTATCAGTCTGTTATCATTAAATCATCTACATATAAAAGTGAGAAAATTCTGGGGCTTGTAAAATCCAAGAAACTGTGATTTTTATGTAGAGATAATTAATCCTTAAGTATTCTCTTTTTAAGATACTCCTGTCATAAAAACTTAACTCAGTAACGATAATCATTTCAGTTTTCAGAAATATTTTTTATGTACCATGCACTTTAAGAAAGCATTTAAAATAAATTATCCTGAAAAAACCTGATTAACCGAGTTTATTATTTAATCTAGTAAATTCTCTCTCATCCTTACTAACCGAAAACATATATTATCTAAGATTTCTGTTACTATTCCTGAAAATACATGAAGTTTAGTGTGCAACAATTTCCCACAATGGACGATTTTGTACAATTATTTAACATCATATAGTAAATATATAAATAGCCCTCCTTCTCAATAACCTAGCCCCTCCCTCAAAATTCATTTTAAAGTTTTTTTTTAGAAATTGGAAGAGTTTGGAACGGTATTTGATTAGTATGATATAGTGTCGTTGAGAATAGATGTGTTAATAATCTCAACGTTATACTTGTCAAAGTTAAATGCGGGGATAGCTCAATCTGACAGAGCGTCCCGGAACCACCGGGAAGGTTGCAGGTTTAAATCCTGTTCCCCGCTCTTTTTAATATTTTTGTACTGGGTTGGGTTAATTGCTAAAGAAAAAACAACTGCTCATATCATAGATTTTTAAAAATAAAAAGATTAAAGAGCTATTTTTTCAGGTTGAATCCATGCCGCTTCAAATTCTTCTTCCTCTATATAATTTTCTTTTTTCTTATCTGATATAACCTTTGCCCTGATAAACAATTCATTTCCAGTAATCTTATATGTTGGCTCAATACCATCTTTTTCTGATAATATTTTTCCGGGTGTCTCAACGTCATTAGTCAAAGTACCTATAAATTGAGTCTTATAATTTACTCCTAACTCCGGATCTATTTTTATAATCAAGGTATCATTTCTAAGCTGAATGTCCGACAATCGTACGCCTGTAGAAGAATAAAAATCTCCTTTTTGTAAAGCATTAAATATTGAATCATGGGAAAGTTTAGCAGCTCTTACTTGTATCCATCCCCGACCTGGATTAGGAATTTCCGGTTTGAAAGCATGGTAGTTTTGAGCATCATCTACTGCTAAACCATAAAGTAAAGGCTTTCCATTTAACACGTAATAGGTATTAACCTCATCCCATATTTCTTCAGTAGAAGGGTGATTGGAGTCTCCAGAATTGCGGGCATTAGGATGGCCATTGAATAACTCAAAAAAACGAACACCTTCAAGCTGTTTCATATCATCTGCTGTTATCGCCCAATCAATATTTGGATGATTTACTTGAGGAAGAATAGTTGTGCCAAGGTTTTTGCTCTGCTCTAGGATTGTATTAATATTATTCTGAAGTACTTCAAGCACACTGTTCCCGGACTGTGGTTCAATTTCCTGTTGAATATTGGTAGCATTTACATGCACCGGTAGTCCTTGATAATCATCATGAATTTCCTCAGATTGCAGCAATAGAAATTTTTCTTCTTCATAATATTCTTCTTTATACTCATCAAATGTTTTTAATCTTACACTGTATGCACTGTCCAAGTCGGCGTATTCAACCCACTCTTCCCCAAACTTTTCTAAATAATCTTGAAATATAGTTTCTTCATAAGTGCCTTTAAGAACTTCCATCCACCGGTTACCCTCTGCAAGCCTATTATGTTCTGACAAAGCAATAAAATTATAATCATTGTTTTTATACCACTCTACAACATTTTCAGGATACTCATTTCCATTACTCCAGTAAGAATGTATGTGCAAACTCCCCTTATACCACTTTATCACATTCTCCTTTTTATCTTTTTCCTGATCATCACTATTCAACATATTGCACCCCCAAATTCCGGCAAATATCAAAAGAATAATTACCATTTTGTTTCCCCGGTAATCAGACAAAAAAGCTTTTGTTCCTCCTGCATAATCTTTCATAACCCGCTCCACTTTTTTCTTCTTTACGATTTTCTTAAGTGAAAAAGCGATGGTTGGTAATCACCAACACATCGCTTAATCAACTTTACCTCTCTCGTCCTCTTGCTTACACACAATAACTATCGTCCTCGATTAAATTAAAAGAGTATATTTTTTGATTCTTTTGTCATAAAAAATGTTTTAGATATTTTTTACCCAGGTCTTCATTTTTAATAATCTTACCCCTTTCTATTTCATTTTCCTTAAAAAGTGGGCCTGCAGGCAGAATAAAGCATGTAATAAAAACTGATATAACCCAAAACTTCTGATTAGTACAAAAGAATCAAATGTTTTTCTGTTTCCAGCCATTTACAAAAACTATATACTTTATATCAAATACGAATAAGTAATAGGCAAGAGAAACTATATCGGGAGTAGCTTTATGAATATATCAAATGGCTCAAATGGTGCTAATGGTTCTAGAGATGACCATTCACTTTCACATACTTCTAATTCAAATGGTCATAGCAAAAACGGATCCAATAATGTAAATACAAATTCGGAAACACATGAATTTGATGTCAGGCAGGTTTGGGGAATGTTATGGCGATATAAATACACAATATTGACCTTTACATTAATCACCACCTGCTTATTTGGTTTTATTGCTTATAATCTTGATCCCGTATATAAAAGTGAAGGTTCCATCTTAATTTCTGAATCAAAGAGCTACAATTCATACCGCAGTAATGGTGTTAGCACGATGCTTTCAAATATGTACGGAATAGGCAGAGAAAATAGGATTACGGATGAAATACAGATTTTAAAATCACGAAGCCTCTCAGAAAAGATTGCACAAGAGCTATCGGGGAATCCGTATATGGAAAACGGGGAAAAGTATCCCATCCTGTGGAGAGAATATCCGGAAAACGCTGAAAGCACAAGTCTTGATACAGTTGCGCAACGAATTCGTAAAAACTCTACATTTTCACATATTGAAAAATCAAATCTTATAAATATTCAATATGAAGGTAAATCTCCACTAGAAGCTGCCAAAATAGTGAACCTCACAATGGATGTTTATATCGATTTCTCATCCCAACAGAACAGAATGTCGGCTCACTCAGCTGTTCAGTTTCTTGAAGAAGAACAAAAACGTATTCAACAAAATTTAAAAGGAGCTGAACAAGCCCTGCGCAGCTTCATGAATAGTGAGAATTTGGTAGAACTAGACTCCCAGACCAATAAATTAATAGGGGATATAGCTGATTTAGAGTCAAATATTCAGTCTATAAAGGTTAAGCTTGTATCTATAAACTCAGCTATTAAAGAGTACAGTCAAAGATTGAATGATCTTAAACCTCAGCTTTTGAAAAATTACACCGAAGCTATCTTACCAAAACTGGATCGATTCCAATACCAATTAGCTGAACTGGAAACCAATAAAATGCTGATGTTATCACGGAATCCCAATATAGACGAGGAAATAAACCCACCTGCAGAGCTTCGGAAAATAAATGAAGATATTGCCAGAATACAGCAAAAAATCCGAGATACTACAGAAGAATTCTTAGCTCAAAATGAAGAATTTTCGGATACAAATTTGGGCAGCTCCGGAGCAAATATTGCCGATAATATTGCTGAGATAAAAAATGAACTCATCAGACTTAAAGTTGAACAAAATCAATATCGAGCCCAAGAAGAGGTGCTAACTGAGCATTTAAATGAGAAAAGGGCATTTTTTGAAGCACTGCCTAATAATATGATTGAGCTCGCCCGTACAAAAAGAGAAGTTGAGATCAATGAGCAACTTTACCGAACTGTTTCTGAGCAACTCGCCGAAATGAAGCTTTGGGAACAAACCCGATTTGGTTTAGGCCGGCCCATTGATGCGGGATTCGTTCCGAAGAAACCGGAAGGTAATAATCAGTTACTACTGCTATTGGTCGGTGTATTGATGGGTGGCATATTTGGAATTGGTTATTCTTGCATACGTGAATATACCGATCCTACAATCAGCAGAATGAAGCAAATCCAAAAATTTCATCTCCCTGTATTAGGGCTAATACCAAATTTAAAACGCACCATACAGAAAACCCATGGCAAGAAAAGTAAAGCTGATTTTAATGGTGCTGAGTTATCTACAAAATTTGTCACATTATTTGATTCTTATTCCGCGGAATCTGAGGCATTTAGAAAGTTGAGTAACAATATCATTTACTCGACTCCCCAAGATGGGCCGGAACAGAAAATAGTTATGACAACCAGTTTTAGTACTGATGAAGGAACATCAGAAGTTTTTGCAAATTTTGCCGTGAGCCTGGCTGAAATGGGAAATAAGGTATTAGCAATTGATACTGATTTTAGAAGGCCTGTCCTACATGAGATGTTAGGCCGCCAACGATCCCCCGGAATCTTGGAAGTATTAACAAGTGAGGCCAGTTTGGACGAAGCGATCCAAGAAACCAACATCCCACGGTTGGATATACTTTTCCCGGGTAAGGAACCCTCAAACCCATTTTTTATAAATAGAAGCAATGCATTTCATAAAATGATAAAAGGCCTCAGAAAAAGGTACAATTATATATTACTGAAAACAGCCCCAATGGGTCTTCTTTCGGACGCAACTCCTTTAGCTACTTTGGCAGACGGGGTAATGATTGTAAGTCGATTTGAAAAAACCAGGGAAGATGAATTAGAAGAGCTCATTCGAAACCTTCAAGATATTAATGCCAATATACTTGGTGTCGTCTTGTCATCATTCGATCATAAAAACAGTTTCGACTATTTTACCGGGTATTCCCGTTCGTACCAAAAGGCATATCAAAACTATTTCTCACAGAAAAGGGAAACAACAACAAAAAGTATAGCCGACGAACAAACCTTAACCATTTAATTCAAATAATGTCAGTACAGTTTTTAAGAGAGAAATCAGACAATTTTATAACTATGTATAAATATCAATTTCAGAGGGCATCAATATTTTTATTTGTCATTACGATAACCAATTTTTTTCTCCAAAATTCATCTTATGGACAAATAACTGATAGTGGCCGACAATTAGAATATAGCCAACAATTTCGTATGGCTGAAAGAATTATTCGTATAGCGGAACCCGGACAACTTGCGGATACTGTAAATGTATGGGGAGATGTTAGAAGTCCGGGCCGTTATTTGATTCCCCGACAAACGAAGCTTCCTGAATTGATTTCATACAGTTTTGGACCTACGGGACTAAGAGACAGAGAAACAACTCTGGACTGGTCAAAACTTCGTGTTGAGGTAAATGTTTCAACTTATAATGAACAGACTGATAATGAAAAAATTGAAACATTCAGATTCAGATATAATGAACCACTGCCTAAGGGAATCCGCACCTTCAGACTAGAAAACAATCAGGTTATAAGTGTACAGGTAAAACGAAAACCAGCCTTTATAGATTATGTAAGAGTAGTAGCCCCGGTCATTTCAGCTGTTGCAACGAGCATAATAATCGTTGACAGACTGGGTAATTGATTTTATCCACTACTCGCCAACTTAATATATTAAAGCCAAGTAAAATCCAATAGCATGCCCCACAGTCTGATTTGAGCTATTGAAACAAAATAATCAGCGTAAAATATTTAATTTTGCAGCAAGACCTTTTTGATAGCTGCCTGCAATGGATTTTTTTGACCTTCGGGTTGATCGGGCTGGTACCCCCCGCTTAACTCCCAGACAAAAACACCACCTAATCCCATTTCTTTTACATATTCAATTTTAGCCTCAATAGCTTTTTCTTCTTCAAAAGAAATAAATTGATCATTTAATAAACCGGGGTTGTCAATACTTAAAAACGCAGCTTTTACTTCTTCGTCCCAACGATAGTAATCGGAGTTAAATAAACTATCCATTATCGAATAGTATGGAACATCTACCTGTACTTCGGGCGTAATGGTTGACGTCCATTCTTGAAGTGGCTCATAAACGCCTCCGGTCCATATATCTCCATAAAATTTAATCCCAATGCTTAGTTTCTTTCTTGGCACCCCAGCCTTTATATATCTCTCAACATCACTGTTTACAGAAGGCAGATATTTATCCATGCTGACAAATTTATGCCCTCCATTATAAATTGCTGAATTATGCCAGGAGACCCATCCCTCCCAGGCATTGCTGTAGTTATAAGTCATCAGGTTAATATGATCGAGCTTTCCATGAATTCGGGCAAATAAATCAGATTGCCATATAGTAGTGGCCGTTAACATGGGTGTATCAAAAAGCGGGGTGTCGATGGTTTGAAGATTACTATACAATTCATCTACAAAAATTTCGTACAACTCCTCATCTTCCGGCTTTACAGGTTCTACATTCAGATCTATTCCATCAAATTCATAAGTCTTTAATAAAATCATCAGATTGGATATCAAGTTTTTTTGACTACTGCTATCCCTTACGGCAGCAATAAAATTTTCTCGGCTCTGCCATCCTCCAACCGACAACAATACAGGAACCTGATGGTGATGTGCTGCAGCAACAATCTCAGACATTTGACCCTCAATCCCTCTCATATCTTGATAATCACTAATCGGAATTAATGAACCATCCTTATAAAAAGTCAGACCAAAATAATTGAGACTTGTAATAGCCTGCCATTCTATTTCTTCTGTGGGAATTTGATGTATAGAATCATTCAAGGCCGGAGACTCATAATGCCACGAGGCTAAATATGCCATAGACCTTGGATTAAGAGTCTTCTCTATTTTTTCTGAATCTTCATTGCTCAACAAATCACAAGAAAAACTTGCAATTGATACCATCATCAAAATGATAAATTTCCTCATCATTCTTCTCTCTATATTCCTCTCTTTTTTTATATGAAACCAAACATAATCTCACTTTAAAATAATTAGAATCGAGTTAAAATTGTATTTGTTTTTCGTTGAGAGGTCTTTTTGATTCCAATTTAGAGGCACCTGGTATTTATTGAGAAAGACAGAAATAAGGAGTTTTACCTCTGAATCATGTCCAAAAGGCTATGGATTTAATGGCGAATATAAAATACTACGAGAAGCTTGTTTCTAATATTACAAAAAGTTCAAAAACCCTTCTATTTATAAAATGGAGTAAATACCTCATTATACAGTACAAACAGAGTGAGTCATTTAATTCAAGAGTATTAATCCTCGAGTGAAATCAGAAAACTATCTGACAGCAATTAATAATGTAAGGGTTACTATTTCAGAAATCGGGACAGAAAAAGCCGCTAAAATAATCGGAATATAATATGAAGCTGATTTTCATCATCATAGTTTTTCATCTTCTTGCCATACTCATCGGCCGGAATGATAATATTACCGGTTTCTGGTCAATAGTGATTGTTATAGCCCTGACATTATTAATGCTGTGTATGGTATTATATGGGTTATTTAATACTAATACTCCCGATTTAACTATTTAAAATGTAACTCAAGTAATGCTTCAACAAACAGGGTATAAAAAAAACCGTCAAAATCATTGGACACTTGATTTTTTGGGAATTAAAGAGTCAGGTCTTTTCCCACTTTTAATTACATTTTTTTTTATTGCCGGAGCCGGAGCTATCCTGTATTTAACAGAGGGGAATTTCAAAATAATTCTGGCAATTTTTTCTCTGTTGGCAGTAGTTGGACTTACTCTCTACAGGATTGACTATAGTTTTTTTCTATTCTTTGGTATGGTGCTTTTTTTCGACCAGTACCTTGTGCCTGGGTTTCGTCCATTCACCTATTACGTAGATTTCTTTAGGAATTTCAAAGAAATTTCTTATTTGCCCAGTCATCCTGCAGGGGTTATAAATCCGGTTGAAGTATATCTGTTTCTGCTTTTTGGAGCTTGGATGTTGGTCTTAGCAGTTCAGAAAAAAGCCGAACTGCAAAGAATCTTGATCTGGCCGTCTTTTCTATTTTTTTTAAGCTGTCTTATATTCGGATTTCTCAATGGCATACGCAGTGGCGGGGATTTAGTAATTGCCATATGGGAGTTCAGGGCTTTGCTCTATTTGTCTGTAATGTATCTTATTGTACCACAAATCATTCAAACGCGGGAACAAATCCGAATCTTGTTGTGGATTTGTATTGTCGCCATTTTCTTCAAAGCATGCCAGGGTATTTATCGTTTTGCAAATACAGGCCTATCAACCAGTGGTATACAAACCTTTACAAATCATGAAGATCCTGTTTTCATGTCTGTATTGTTCATTTTTTTGGCCTCAATGATCTTACTTAAATACAGAGATCAGCAACGAAAATTAATGCTTGTATTACTTATTCCCTTTTTATTAGGGTTTTACCTCTCTTTTCGAAGAG
Source organism: Gracilimonas sp. (assembly GCF_014762685.1). Taxonomy (NCBI): domain Bacteria; kingdom Pseudomonadati; phylum Balneolota; class Balneolia; order Balneolales; family Balneolaceae; genus Gracilimonas; species Gracilimonas sp. The sequence continues at coordinate 590,675 of NZ_JABURM010000005.1, read as the reverse complement.
CCGCTTTCGCTGGACTGTTTGTGTCCTTGGCAACTCTTTTCTTTTTGATTGGCGCCGAAGAACGAAAACGATATCTCAAATTAGCAGTACCGGCGGCTATCTTTCTACTTGCCTACAGTACAGTGTTTTGGAACAATAAAAGTACATTAGCGCAGCCGGTACAAATGATTAAATCCGGTCTGGTTGAAACAAGTAAAGTTGAAAATCCGGAAGATTATTATTCAAACCTTTACCGCGACTATGAAAACTACAACCTTGCTGCTACGGTAAAGCGAAAGCCGCTTACCGGAGTTGGTTTTGGTAATAAATATGACCTACCTCTTGACCTTGATACTTTTGTTATGTCTTTCCCCCTTCGTAACTATATAGCTCACAATCAAATATTGTGGTGGTTTGCTAAAACCGGAGCTATTGGGTTTCTTAGTTTTTGGCTTTTTTTTAATGCTTTCGTTAGCAAGGGAGCTTCTGTATATGCCCAAACTGATGACCCCTATTTAAAAGCCGTATGCGCTATGATTGTAGTAGCAGTTATAAATCAAATGGTTGTATCATATTTCGACCTTCAGCTCACATACTACAGAAACATGATTTTTCTTGGGACACTTATGGGATTAATGCCAACTATTGAACGATTGGGTAAACAAGATGCTCAGTCGGTTTATGAATCTATCCAATAAAGGTCTATGACATTTTAAACTGAAATTAAGTACTACCGAAATATGTACACCTATGAAAGCAGTTCTTTTGACAGGTACAAAGCTTTTCAGCTTTTGTGGGTTATTTTTATTCTTTTTCACATGCTTATTAGTAGTCCGGGCTGGACTAGCATTGGAGATGAATTTTTAAATCCAAGCAACCACTTTTTTCTTGCTGTGAATATCCTTGTTGTTCTATTTGCCGTTGCCTCCTTACTGCGGCCAAAACACATGTTATATTTTTTATTGACACTCATCTGCTTAACGATTGTTAAGCTGGATGCTCTGCCCTCGGTACCTAATCATATCATCCTGGTGTTAATTATTCATTTCACAATATTTACGAGTTTTTTTTTCTTTTGGAACTCTTCTTTAAAGTCAAAGGAACGTATTGCCGCTTGGTTTGATAAAACTGCACCATATATAAGGATCGAACTATTGATCCTATATTTTTTTGTAGTCCTGCATAAATTAAACCATGATTATTTTGATCCCACTGTAAGCTGCTCTGTTGAATTGTACCATGAAATAACCTCCATTTTGCCTTTTCTTCCTCAAGAAATGTGGGTTGATGGGATAATGATTTGGTTAATACTACTTATTGAGTTGACCATTCCTCTCTTATTACTGTTTTCATCTACGCGTGTTCTTGGGGTTTTTACTGGCTTAGTATTTCATTTTCTACTTTCTTTGCATCCAAATTTGTACATCCTCAGTTTTACTGCTGAACTTTATGCTTTATATATTCTTTTCCTGCCAAGCAAACTGGTTCTGAATATCACTCGAGAATTTAAAAAGGGAATGCAAAGAATCAACATAAAACGAATTGTATTGGTATTATCCGGAACAGTCATTCTTACAACGCTGATATATTTCACCATCAATATTCTGCAATCCGGTTCAATCTCTAAAACATTATTAAAAAATATTTTTTCAGCTCTTTTTAGTTTGATACCTGTCTTTTGGAGTATATGGTGTCTGCTATTGATAACCGGGGCTTTTCTCATGTTCCGCGGTTACTTTTTTCATACTCCGGAAAATACCTCACCTTTTTTCAAGATTTCATGGTCCCCGCTTTTAATCTTTCCGCTTTTAACCATCTTCAATGGAATAACTCCTTATATCGGGCTTAAAACTGCCACTAATTTCTCTATGTTTTCAAATCTAAAAGTTGACGGAGCTGACAACAACCACTTGTTTTTACCTTCAAAATATCAGGTCTCTGATTTTCAAAATGATACCGTTATCCTACTCAATACTAACAATTCTTATCTACAGGCTTTTATAAATAGGCATGAACGAATGACATACTTCGAGTTAAGCCGATTTCTTTATGAAAATCGTTCAGAAAATATACATGTAACCTTTATAAGAAATGGATCAAAACAAACTGTTCGTCTTCCTGAACAAAAAGCGAGTTTATCTTTAGAATCACCGTGGATCGCTCGAAAGTTACTGCTTTTCCGCGGTATACCAGATCAAACATCTACTCCGTGTCAATGGTAAAGTTGTGATTAAAAGACCCCCTGCATTAATACAGCCCTTGATTAAACCTCAATTTATCACCTTTCTTAAAATGCTCGGGCAGCTAATCATTCATTCCATGAGGTTATAAGCGCTCATTGAAAGATAAGGCTCAAAATCATCAGCCCAAATAAAGTTAGAAACTAACTCAGTTGCTCTTTCAAAAATTTCAGAATCACCTTTCAATTCTCTGTATTCCCTGATAAGTTGTTTCTTTTCTTGCGCAAGGAATTCTTCAAAAAGCTCCTTGGTGACGGGCCGGCCATCATCTAGTTTAATACCTGGTTGGTGGCTCCATTGCCACATTTGGGTTCGAAAAATCTCAACTGTTGAAGTATTTACCAAACGTTTATCCAACTCAATAACACCACGCCCTCTTAACCATGAAGCAATATAAAGTATCATAACATCTATGTTCTGTCGAAATTTTTTTTCTGTAATTTTCCCGGCATCTAATAGATGTGTATAAAGAAGGTCTAACCTGGAAATTGATATATCATCTCTCAGGTTATCTTTCTGATCGAAGCTCCCCTCCATAAATTTTTGAAAAACTTCCCGAACAAGCGTTACCAATTCAGAATCTATTATTTGTGTTCCGTCAAAACCCTGGCTTGCTTCCATAAAAGTTCCCTCTAGCAAATCAATCAAACTTTGTTGCATCTGTTGCCCTTGCCCTAAACCCTGTAATTTAGTCTTATCGTACATTGCAACGGTCATGTCTCCTATGGCATGTAAGTTCCGTCTATGGGCCATTTTAACTATTAACTGGCTATATGCCTCCATAAAAGGAAGGCCGATGCTAATCAAATCACGATCAGGTAAAATGTATCGCTTATATTTTCGGAAATTTTTTATAAGGCTAAATAGATAATTCCAGCGGCCGGCCTCCAACCCGGTAAGGTGTTCTCGCAATTCATAAATTATTTCATCTAGTTCAAAAACAGCCGGCAATGTCTCAACACAAACACTTGCCTTGATTACATTTGGCCGTATACTTGGTAATTTGTCTTCAGCATATTGAAAAATATCCTTCCAGAACTCAGCTTCATGACGGTTTTCTAATTTTGGCAAGGAGAAATATGGTCCGGATCCCTTCCGTAACAATGGCAGCGCATTGTGGAATACATAGAGACCAAAGTCAAAAAACGAAGCCGAAATAGGTTCTCCGTCAATCAACATATGTTTTTCATTAAGATGTAATCCACGCGGGCGTACCTCGATAGCCGCTGTATTATCATTTAGCCCTCGCTTTATGCCCAGTTTATCCATATACCATATATTGCCTTTCACAGTATCTCTGAGGTTTATCTGACTCCATATGCAATTTTTCCATGTCGGGGATGTAGCGTCTTCAAAATCAGCTATAAACACATTAGCATCGGAATTGAGGGCATGTACTATAGATTTACGATCTGCAGGCCCTAGAATTTCTACACTACGATCTTTGAGATCATCGGGAATTGAATCAATTACCCATGGCATTCGTCTGATTGAACCTATAGTATTAGAAAACCCTGGTAACTTCCCTGTAACAAAGCGAGCGTGTTGCATATTTCTATACCGGAGAAGAATTTTTCTTCGATGATTAAAGGTCTTATGCAAACCTGCCAAAAACCTTTGAGCTGCAGAGGTAAGGATTTCTTCCTGTTCAGGAAATTCCCCTCCTCGTAATTCTATTTTATACCTATTCAATGTACAAATGAGATTTAATTATACTGAAATAATGATGTACAGGAATGCCAAATGATTTTAAATCTTAACTCTGACCTTTTTAGAGCCCTCCCTTATAATTACTTAAAAGTAATAATCTAATTATTGGCAAAACATGGCATATAGCTTGAATCATTTGTAACAAAGAATGTGGGATGAGGGTATCGGAACTAATTACATAAACAAAACAGGGCTCTTTTTAAAAGAGAACTTTTCTTTATTAGTTATGATAAGCACTTTCCTGGTAGAATGAATAATGTCTATATAGAGCGTATTTACTAACCTTCTTTAGTACTTATAAACATGATGAAAATATTCCGGTTCCCCGCAAAATTGTTATACAAAAAGAATTAAAAAAGCTTTATTGCCTTTTGCCAAATATCTATAGCTGTGGGTAAAGGATCTTTAATTGAAAATCCATCTATTACTTTGGGACCCATATAGGATTTGGCCATTTTAGGCAAAGTCAACCCATAGGTTTTTCTGTTTTTTAAAAATAGCCTCAGATCCCTGCCAACATTAATATATTTAACTCCGGATAAATACTGGCCATTGGTATGGAGGGGAAGCCCATTCAGATCTTTATAGTAAATAACAGGAAGATTCATTTTCGCCTTAATACCCAGTATATCAAAAATACTGGTCCGGGTATGAATTTCTATCAGTATAGGTTCTCCGGTATCTTTCCTTTTTTTAAACTGAATATTAGTCAAACCTGCTAAATCCAATTTTTGTGCGATTTCTTTTGAAAGATTTAAAATTTCAGGGTCATCAACAGTAACAACATAACTTCCATAACCGGCTGTAGGAGGATATACTCTTAATTTTTGAGCTACCAAGGCTCCCTTAACATTACCCCGGTCATCGATATACATATTTATGTCATACATATGATCATCAGGACCTTCGATATACTCCTGTATAACTACATTTGGATTGATTTGTGCTATTCGTTCATAAAGTGTTTTAAGTTCTTGCAATGTGGAACAAACAAACGCTTTTTTATAAGAACCCACAATACTCGAAAAATTCTCATGAAACCAATGATGCCGATAAAGGGGTTTAAGCAAATATGGTTTTTTCAGGTGTTTACTTACTAATTTTAAATCACCTTTTTTTCTAACCCTGACAGATGGCGGTGTTGGCAGGTTATATTTCTTTGCCAATTCTACAAATTTCAATTTATCTAACAAGCCCTCAACCATTTCTGGCTTTGGCAACAAAAACCGGTAATACTTTAACAATTCATCACGGTTTCTGGAAATATTAAGAAGCAATCGATCATCATAGGACATCAAAAGGGGTTTATAGTCAAGCTTATCTCCAAATTCGCATAGCTCTTGAATAAACTGTTCCGATTCATAAGATGAAAAATTGATGCGCTCATGAGAATAGCGAGAATATAGTGCAGGGTTTCCTTTTACCTCTGTACCCGTTATAACCGGAATCCCTGCACTCCCAAGACAACGAACTAATCCAATTTCGCTACATATAAGAGCAGGATTATTTTGATTTTTCTGAATCATACAATAATCCTGTTTAAATACTGTATCCCAAAAACATAAAACCGCTCATAAAGAAATTTATTCATTTCTGAATCTGTACTCCCTCCCATAACCGTAATATTTAGCTTCTTATTAACAATATTCAAATTTTCTAGTTTTGAAACTATTTACGCAACCTGCTCTTATAAGCTCATAAACATTTCAGCTAAATAAAATAGTACATCTTCTGATATTCTTGTAGAATTTTATTCAATTATATCCGCTTATTTAATTGTAGATATGTCATAAATATAACCTCTCAACCCACTTTTATTCCTTCCTTATTCCATAAAGTGATCAAACATAAAATTTATGAGTTCCTGAAATAAGTTCACTGCTTCAGATGCTTAAGGAATGGTTTTTGCATGTCATTAGAAATGTACATTAATCTGAAATTCTATATATAGCAAGATGGCAGAAGGAATTGACTGGCTAAACAGCCTGAGTATAATTAATAAAAAAAGAATACTCTGTCTTGTAGATGGAGAACATCATCCTCCGGTAACAGAATGGGCATTGAATTCTATAAAAAGAAAAGGAGGAAAAATTTCAGGTCTTGTTTTCACTGGAGGCACAGAGAAAATAAAAGGAAATAATAGTGATTCTATTTTCTCAATTTCCTGTCCTTATTATGCATCGGAGAAGAACAAGTCATCTACAACTTTGGCTTCATTAGTTCACCAAGCCGTTGAAGAAGTCTCCCCGGATCTTGTCATTGATTTATCAGACATGCCAATCCTAGATTCGCAAACACGTTTTAAGATTGCTTCCATCCTCTTGGCTCATGAAATCACTTATGCAGGTGCAGATTTCATATTTACCCCTCCCGCCAATTCAAATATTTTAACTAAACCGTCAATAACTATTCAGGGAACCGGGAAGAGAGTTGGAAAAACAGCAGTAAGTATCACATTAGCACGAATTTTAAAACGCCATGACATATCTCCTGCTGTTGTAGCAATGGGCAGAGGCGGACCGTCAGAACCTCAGGTTGTATTTCCAAATAAAATTAAAATCACACCGGAATATTTGTTGGATTTTGCTGCAAAAGGGCATCATGCAGCTTCTGACTATTGGGAAAATGCCGTTTTATCCAACACTACCACCATTGGTTGCCGGCGGTGTGGAGGCGGATTTGCGGGTAATCCTTTTATTTCAAATGTAAGTGAAGGAGTAAATATTGCAAACAATCTGCCGGAGGATTTAATTATTATGGAAGGATCAGGCCCTACTACTCCTCCAGTTAAAACCGGGGGAAAAATACTTGTAACAGGTGCCCACCAAAAGATCGAAGATTTGAATACTTATTTTGGTGATTACCGTTTAATTACAGCAGATCTGGTAATTGTGACCATGTGTGAGCCGCCCAATGCAAATCAAGAAAAAATCAAAGCAATTGAGGTTATTATAAAGCAAATAAATCCGGATGTTGAAGTTGTATTCACTGTGTTTCGCCCCGAACCATTTGGAGATCTCAAAAATAAAAAAATCTTTTTAGCTACTACTTCACCTGCAAAGGTTATAAAAACTCAAAGCGCGTGGCTAGAGGAAAACTATAACTGTACAGTAACCGGGGTTTCTACTCATTTATCTAATCGGGAACTCTTGAAGAATGACTTAAAGCAACTTAAATCAGCCGACATCCTTCTTACCGAAATAAAAGCAGCATCAATTGATATGGCGGCTAAAGCTGCTATGGATTACAAAAAGAAAATTGTTTTCTTACATAACCAACTTGTTTTAAAAGAAAATAACACCAAAAATCTCGACGATATTATGCTTGACCTGTGCAAAAAACTTACGCTGCATTAGAAGGCGTATGACTTCCAGAGCTACGGTTGATTTAAAACTGATGTTATCGATGGCATAGACCAAAGTATCATTTATAAGTTTAGCTTAGCTGTTATATATGTTGACAGTTATGTTAAATAAATTAACAACTTGCCCCTCTTTCTTCTTTACCACCCCTCTATGTATGCTACACTTGCAGGCAGAAACATAAAACGTTTGGCACACTTCTTGATACTTACTTAATAGTCGAGAGTCTATTAACCAAGAACCATCAATACAGTTATTAACATGAGAAATGGGCAATCACACCGTAATAATATAGATTCAAAATTCATACAAAAATATCCAAAAGAAATTGACGATAAAGATGGCTTATCTAAAACTCTAAGCCAAATTTCCGAACTCAAAAAACCGGTAATTGTTTTGATTGGAGGAGTGACCGGTGTTGGTAAAACTTCCATTGCTTCAGCGGTATCCAAGAAACTTGGTATCGACAGGTTTAATAATTCAGATGTAATTCGGGAAATTATGAGGTATATGTTACCCAAAGAAGTCGTCCCTACCCTTCATGAATCAAGTTTCACAGCTGGGCATGTTGTAAATAATCCTTTTATCCAAAAAAATGTAGTTTATGGATTTAGTCAGCAAAGTAGTCTTGTGAGCCAGGGAGTGCTAGCCTACATTCGAAGAAACGTAAAAGAAGGGCTTAACACGGTTATGAATGGTGTGCACCTTATACCGGGCTACCTTGATTTAGGCTATGATAATGGCGAAGTCTTATTATTTGAATATATCCTTCATCTTGAAGACGAAGAGCGTCATATTCAGCGATTTTATGAAAGATCTCAGGGCAGTAAACGAGACCCGGAGTATTATATTCGTGATATGTCCTCGATTAGGAAAATTCAAAATTATATTAAAAAACAAGCACTTAAACATGATGTTATGGTCATAGAAAACACTAATTTTGAGCAAACGGTGAATGTTATACTTCAGGATATAGCTTCATCACTTAACGAGGTGCTTATCTCCAAAGGAAAACAGAAAACCATTAGTTCTTAGTCTTAAACTAAAATTGTGACTGTCCTGTCGAGTTTTAAATTTTATTTATCCCTTAATGCCGGCAAAATGTGATCATTTATTGTTAACTACTTTTACTTTTTACAAGTTTAGAAGTCGATTCTCTGTTATATTTTTTTTGTGATTTTTTGTTCTTTATGGCCCGGTTCCGAAATACAAGCCAAATATCTTGCAGCATAGGACGAGGGTCATTTAACAAATACCCACTATAAACACACTTCCCCTTGTATGATCTTATCCAATTTCTAAATGATAATTTTTTTTGTCTTCGATATGCAACAAATGCTTTAATATCTCTCAATAAATCTGCGTACTTGATGCCCGGACGATAATTATTGGTTGTCTTTGCCTCCCATCCGATCAGATCATAATAATATTGTTCTGCAAGATTCATCCCGGATGCAGGGCCCAAAAAACTGGATATACTTAAGCGCGCCTCCATCTCGATTAATTTCAATATCCCCGAATCACAATCTTTTTTAAACTGGAGATTAACTAAACCCCGCATTTCAAATTTTTTTGCTGCATCAATAGCCTTTTCCAGAATTTCCCGATCATGGACGGTTTCAAAAAAACTTCCTCTTCCTGCACCAATAGGATACATTCTCAGCTTTTGATAAGAATAATAACCTTTCAAATTCCCTTCTTTATCGAAGTACATATTTATACTGTAATGGCGATGATCTTCTCCCTCTATAAATTCCTGGAGAATTACTTTAGGGTTTATTTTGGAAATTTTCTTATAAAAAAGTAATACCTCATTATTATTGTCACACCGAATGGCCTTCTTATTTGAACCAAAAATTTTAACAAACTCATCATTTCTCCAATCTTTGGTATTGGCAGGTTTAAGAATACATGGAAATGAAAGCTTATGCTGTATGGCTTTCAACGTACTATAGGATGTGATTGTATAAGTTTCGGGTACCGGAAGCTCACAATCTCCTGCTTTCTTATAAAATTGTTGTTTATCATGAATTTGTTCAACCACTCTTTCAGCCGGCAATAAAAAGCGATACTTTTGCTGTAAAGCTCTTCTATTTCGGGAAATAGCCAATAACGCCTGATCATCATCGGTGAAAAGTAAGGGTTTATGAGCTACACGGTCCCCAAATTCCAATAGTTTTTCAATAAATTTTCCGGAATCATAAGGAGGCATCAATATTTTTTTCTGGGCAAAGCAAGAGTAAAAAGCTAAATTTTCTTCATATTCTGATCCCACATACACTGGAATACCGGCAATACCCAAGCTTTGAACAAGCCCAATTTCTCCACAAACAAATGCCGGAACTGGTAGATTATCCTGTTTTTTTTTCATTTGTTTATATTTGAGAAGTTTATTGAGAATATATTTTTCTACTTCTGTTAAATGGGGTTAGAATTGTTCGTCTACCATCGCTTTTTTCTCAGTTTTCCCCGCAAGGGAATTTTGCATTAATTTTGAATAGGCTTCCTCTATTTGGTTGCCAATAGCATCCCATCGATATTTCGAATGTATTAGTTCATGGCCATTTTGTGATAACCTGTCTCTGAGTTCTTTCCTCCCGATTAATTTGATTACTGAATCGGCAAAGGTTTCGGGATTATCAGCTTTCAACACCGTTTCATCATTGGTTACATCTATGCCCTCACAACCAATGCTGGTTGTAACCACCGGCTTTTTCATGGCCAGAGCTTCTAAAACCTTTAACCTCGTTCCTCCTCCCATCCTCAGGGGAACCACATATACACTCGAGCGCCAGACATAGGGCCGGACATCTTTCACAAAACCTGTTACAATGATATTACCTGTTGCTCTTTTACGCAGCTTCTGTGGAGGATTCTTTCCGACTATATAAATTTTTATATTTGGTATCTCTTTTCGAATTAATGGAAAAATATTGTCTAAAAACCAGATTATTCCTTCATAGTTTGGCACGTATCCCATCATACCCGTAAAAACAAGAGAAGCAGATTCATACTTTTGTTTCGAAGGGTAGAAATAAGAAACATCTACCCCGTTCGGGATTACAAATTTAGAAACTTCAGGTACATCCTTATCCAATAGCTTTTGATCTCTGTTACTGGTAGTAAAAACAGCATCTTGTTCACTGCAAATCTTAATTTCTTCATTAAATAATTTCTCGTACTCATGTCGGTAAAAGAATTGTTTTAGTTTCGATCCTTTCAGATTAGACATACGCTTGAAATTATCATACTCCACATTATGGGCATCCAAAATTTTTATGGCATCAGTATTTTTAACAAATCTTCCCATCACAGGAAACTCAAATTGGATGAGGTCGAATGCATTTTCTAACAGCAATTGGTCGATAGTATGCTGTAATTTTTTTGAAAATACCGTTGTATACCAGTAACTGTGATTCGTGAATAAAGAATACATCTGTATTAATTTCCGAAACTTCTTTTTCCATGGGCGGCTGATAAAATGTGATTTCCCTTTAAGTCCGGGAAAGGTTTCATGAAATTGTTCCAGGTTACCATTTGTACTGAAGCCGGCCACAGTCACATCATGATTATTGTGCAGGTGCTGCAAGATATAATAAATACGAAGTGCGCCTCCGAAATTCGGAGGTGTTGGCAGGTAAGGAAAAACATGTAATATCTTCATTTAACTGGATGCTTAGTTCCTTTTCCGTTTATTAGATGACTGATTTTAAGTATGGCTCTTTCAAAAAAGCCATTGATATAACTGCCCACGGCAAATACTGCAGACCCCTGTTTCATGTAAGCTTCAAGAACTCTTCGTTCAAACCGAATTCTCTTTTTCATTGAGATATATCGGGTAAAAAAATGATCGTAAATAAATAATCTCATGCTTGATCTTCGAACTTTCCGGATCAGAATATTTTTGGTCTGTACATCATGAGTTCCGGGTTTGAATGCATAATCCTCGGCTCCTCTCAATAAATCAAATCTGTCCATTCTGTCTCGGATCGATTCTCTTAAAACATTATATAACAGTGAATTTTCCGGCTTAAATTCTGTAAAAGCTGAAGTGTATTTCAATCCACGCTGAACCAGATAAATGGTATTATTAAAAACGAAAAGTAAATCAATTGCTAAACATTGGTCCTCCTCCGAAGGTGCGGTAATCTCCCATAACTGCGCCCATCCCCGTTCATGGAAAATGGAGATCATCTCTTTATAAAATTCATACTTTAATCGTTTTCCAAAAGCACCGGGCCTGCCTTGTTTAGTCCAATGGTGCTGGTGAAAATTGACCAAGCGATCATATGCAGCACTAATCTCCTGCCCATCCGTAATCTTTCTGGTATTAAGTATTGACTGTTTATCTTGAGTTTTCCTGCTTTCTTCAAAACGACGAATTTGATCTTTTGCTTCGGTGCTCAGTTTTTCTAAAAAACCTTCCCATGTATTTTGAAGTTTTATAACCGGACAGACCGATGAATTCTTAACAGTCACATTCCACTCACCCTTTTGTTGCTTAATTAAAGGAATAAAATTACTAAACAGCACGCTGTATTCTGGGATTTCTTCTAGTAAAATGTCATCAAACGCATCGGCTTTCACCAAATAGTCCGTAATTTTTTGGCTCACACATTCTTCATAACCGGGACAAATAATCAGGTCCAAATAATCGGTATAAGTAAATCTACCCATAGCTTCTCCATGTTCATTTTGCATGACTGTTGAGCCAATGAGCCTAAGGCACTGATATTTTATCCTGCCATTAATCCTGAAATCATCAATAAAGAAAGGAGCAATTCCTACAAGTCGTTCTCTATGATAAAGACATAAAATATGCAGATTTTGTCTCTTGCTATTTTCGCCAAAATACTTCCACCAAGCTTTTTGCCACTCATAGGTTTGGAAAATATGGGTATTTGATTCTTCAACTAATCTATTCCAATCCTCTGAAATTGAGCTCCATGACTTCTTTTCTGTTATAATTTCCAACTTAAGCTTCACATTCCATTTCATCACCCTGTCGTGACGAGCAAATGCTTCTTTAGCTTTCGATATTTCTCGATACCTGATCAAGTCCATAAATTAACCTCTGTCTCTCTTGTTAAAATTAAATCAGGGCTTCGGAACTTTAGTACTTGAATTCAATTTCCTGATACCTCGTTGAAAGAACTCCTTCATATATATTCCCAATGCAAAAACAGGATTGTTTTTCTCCATATGTACCTTCATTATCTGCTTTTCATTGTACAATTTTCTCTTTGCTCGAGCATAGTTGTGCACCATATTATTCACTTTAGAGCGTCTCTCTTGCAAATCTGTTTTTTTTTGTAAAATCACTTCCAAATTCTGTTGGACATGATTTGCTGTCCTCAATTTGTATTTTTCATCTCCACGCAGAAAATCATACACCTCAATGCCTTCTTCGATAGCTTCTTTGAGAAAACAATACAAGAGAACATTTCCGGGACCATATTGATTGAAAGTAGATGTGTCATCAAAACCACGCTGAATCATATAAATCCGGTTGTTGTATTTATAATATAAATCGATGGCTACATTCTGCCCTTCGGCAGATAAAGTTTTTGAAATCACCTGACCCTGTTTATAAAGCCGCATTGTGACTTTTTCAAAAAATTCTGTGATTCTTTTATCAGCAAAAATACCCGGCTGGCCAAGATTATGCCAACGTTGTTGATGAAAATACACAAGTTCCTGAAAGACTTGTTTCAATTCCTCTAATGATTCAGCGGTATGCAACTCAAATATTCCATCCTCCGTAACACGTCGTATGTCTCTCCTAATCTGATAGCGGGCATTACTGCTTAAATCACTTAATAATTCATCCCATTCTTCAGGAAAATGAACTTGTGGGCAAACAGAAGCCTCTTTGGTTTTTGATTTCCATCCTCTTTGCTTCATTTCGGGAAGAAATTTATCAATCAGAACATCTTCTTGTGGAATTTCTTCCAAGATAATTTCATCATAAAAATCTGAATTAGATTGTAGATATTCCTGAAGGCATGTTAATACTTCCCTTTTATAGTCAGGATGAATAATCGCTGATAAGTAATCACTAAAAGCTAGTTCAACAGGAATTGCTCCTGATTCCGGCTGTATTACTCTGGAACCAAGCAGCCTTAAACAACGATATACAGGTGAACCAAAAACTCTAAAAGAATCCAGAAAAAAAGGCATAATCCCTATCAGTTCATGCCTATATCGAAAAAGAAGAATATGGAGTTTATTATTTCCGCCAAAAACTTCCCACCAGGTTCGTTGCCATTCAAATGCTTGAAAAATGTGAACACCGGTTTGTTCAGCCAGTGTATTCCATTCCTCTTTTAATGAATCAAAGTCTGATGTTTTAGAAATAACCTCTAGCTTTAGCGATGGGTGGATTTCATCATCGGCTTTCTCTTTTGATATTACCTTGCTGTCAATCAATTTATCTCCTTAATTCTTTCTTTATTTAAAAAGCTTAGTAGCCTTTAATTTTTCTATGAGTCGCTGTGTCCGAAAATTAGCATAGGAAAAAATCATTCTAAGAGGACCCACCTGCTCATACTGAACCTTAAGAAGCGTGCGTTCTAAATTTAATTGAGCATAAATTTTAGCCACTTTCTTAAGTCCTTGATTTAATAGCTTCTGCACAACTGTTCCCTCTTTATTAGAGGGGATTGTAAGTCTCCAATTACTTCTGGTTTTTTTTGTGAAATCAAATTTATAGCGTTCATCTCCACGTAATAATTCTATCCTGTCAGCACCGGATTCGATGGCATCTTTAATCATTAATGCAAGCAACCCCAGTCCCGGACTATAATCAGATACCGGAGACGTCATATCAAAACCTGTCAACCAATCATAAAAACGACCTTTATAATTCAATGCCAGGCGGACTGCACAGGTTCCTTCCTGATCTTTGCCTATTCGAAACCACAGCCATTCATTATCAACTGCTTTTTGGCACAGTTCTTTTATGAAATCATAATATCGTTTATCAAAGAAAAGTCCCGGATATCCAAGACTGTTCCATCGATCCTGATGTAACTCAAAAAGTTCTTCTAATCCTTTTTGTACCGTTCCCCAGGAAACAACTTTCTCAACGGAGTATTTTTTACCAATAGGTTTCAAATTTTTTTTAAACCTTCGACGCCTGGAACTGGAACCTAAATCATTTTTATACTTGTTCAGTGAATCAGGCAGAGGGATATAGGGGCACTCATCTGTTTTTTCCAGCTGGTAAAATCCTTTCTTTTCGTCGAGCAGGGGTAAAATTTCTGTTGCTATAAAGCTCTCGTCACTTATATGCTGAAAACTAATTAAATCAGCCCCCATAGGATTTAATAGCAGTAAATCTGCAACTTCTTCCGCGACTTCTTTCTTGTAGTCAGGATGTACAATCACGTCTAAAAAATCACTGTACCCATAATCATCACTAAACCCAAGCACCTCATTTTTACTTACTCCAGAACCCATCAAATTCAATCTTTGCTGAATATTTACAGGCCCTATGGAAGAGACTCCTTTAAAAAAAGGTACTATACTCACAATCTCTGCCCCCCGATAAACTGCTAAAATGTAAAGTGATCGTTTTGGATGCTTTCCGAAATGTTTCCACCAACTGGAAATCCATTCAAATGTCATATAAACAGGAGCCTCAGCAATTTCAGTAAGTTTTCTCCATTGTGTTGAAAGCCCGTGAAATTGTTTTTCATCGTCTATGATATAAATCTTAATGGGTTCACCCATTGAAACCTTTTTACGGCCAAATTTTTCAAGATTTAAATCAAGTCGTTTTTCTATTTTTTGGATCTCTTCCAGAATCATAGAAGGCATCCCTTTTTAAAATTTTAAATTTATGTTCTCTCTTACTTATCTATACTTCTCTTTAGGATAAATTGATATTTCAAGAGTAAATGATGATTATTCTATTCTCCTGATGAATCGAATCCATTCCCTTTTATTACTGATAAATTTACCTTCGATCCTAATTCTGTAGTACGACAGTTATGCAAAGATTTGAGCAATAATATCTCTTCATCACTTAGCTCAATTTCTCTTCGGATCATCATTCTTCGGGCATTTTCTATAAATTTTTTAAATTCGTACAATTCAAAATCCTCTATTCCTCCCCAAGTAAAATCTCTGACATTTTTCTTTGGAATGCCTTCTCCAAAGATATTACATCCAACCCCAATAAAACTGGCAGTATTAAAGGAAGTGTCGATGGCTGACCTTGAGTGATCTCCCATATACAGACCTAAAAATTGCTGCCCTGTATTTATCTTTTTCCCATTGAGCCGTACAGAAATTGCATTATAATTATTTTTCATATTGCTGGTATTGGTACCCGCTCCAAGGTTAACCCACTTTCCGATATAGGAATTTCCAAGAAAACCTGAATGCCTCTTATTGCTGAATCCATGAATAATGGAATGGCTTATCTCTCCTCCTACCTTACAGGTTTCCCCGAGAGTAGTGTTTGTGTATAGTTTTGTATTAGCTGATATCAGACAGTTGTCTCCAATACACACCGGACCTTTGATATAAGCCCCCGATTCAATAGTTACATTATCACCTATAATAACAGGCCCATGTGTACAATCTAACGTTACAAATGGATAAATTTCCGAATGTTTCCCGATAATCAGATTTTCTGCGTTAAGTATCGCCACTTGCTTATGTAAAGGTGGGAACCGAAGCTTTTGTAATCTCTTTGTTATAAATCCAAAATCACTGCGAATCATTTTCGCGTTATATCTATTAAGTTCCCAAGGATAGGTAATGACTCCCACATCCATGTACATCTGGTTATTGAACAAATTGTAATCAAACTTCCCATCAAATAACTCATCACTACCGGGTCCTCGTTTTTCTTCCGGAATATACATTGCGGCCCAGGTATCATTGCAAAGCCACAAGAATTGTCCACCCTTATTTTGTTGTGTTTTTGAAATTATCTCACTTATTTGTTCTTCATGAAAAAGAACTCTTCCATTAAGTATAAGACGATCGCCTTCGGTTGGAACATCAAAAATTATGTTGCTATCCCTTTTATGTTTTGATTTCCATATCTGCTGAAGTTCGTGTCTGATTAAATAATAGAGAGGTTCACTCCCTACCTCCAGAATTTCTAGCAAACGTTCTTCAATCGTAAACTTTCCACATCTCAGGTCAAAAACGGGACGGGTTTTTGTTAATGGATAAAATGCCTGATACCCTTGGTCTTCTACAATACATAATTTCATTTTTCTCTCCTGTTTTAAATAATTTGATTTTTTTCACGAATTATTCTCTCTGGATGTACGAACCCATTCTGAAGTACGCCCTTTAAATAAAATTTTGAAGTAAATATATATTTTCCATAACGCATATTTAGGCACGTATAGCAGTGACCTATAGGCAGATTTACCTGCATTAGCAGCGTGCAAGCCCAGTAAAGCATGGAAAATTCCTAATCCGATAACTCCACACCACAACCAAAAGTAAAGCAGTGTCTGTTGAATCCCGAACCACCATAGCAGTAGGCTCGCAACAGACATTACTGCTGAAAACACAAGTAAATTCACAATCGGTGGGGTTACAAGATCTATTAGTGTATCCAAAATTTTAAAGGATCTTCTTTTCAAGGCTGTTAGAAACAGTTTTCCAAAATATTTTTTCAATACCGGATATCGCCCAATTTCCCAGCGTTCTCTCTGACTTTCAGCATTTTTTGCATCCTCGGGTACTACATTGTAGCCAATAGCCTCTGGTGCGAAAACCACGTTCACATCATGTAATAAAAGCTTTAATCCATATTCCAAATCCTCGGTCAAGGAATAAGCATCCCATGGAATTTCTTCCAAAACATCCATCGAAAAGCACATCCCGTTACCACGAAGCCCGGCGGGATAACCCAATGCTCTTCGAGCCAGTGGCCTCACATAATTGTAAAGTGCAAAACCGATTCGGATGATTTCACTGGTCCAAACGTTTGGCTTTGAGTCAACTGTGAGATACCCCTGAATAACTTTACCTCCACCCTCCGAGTATTTATTCATAACCCTAAGGAGATTTTCTGTAACAATACTGTCGGCATCCACAACAACAACGGCATCATATGGGTATTTTTTCTTGTTTTGTAACATCTTATCAAAACAATATCTCAAAGCATATCCCTTTCCTCTTTTTTCCGGATTGTTACGGATCATTACTTTAGTCCCTTCTTTTTTAGCAATTTCCGCGGTGTTATCTGTACAATTATCTGCAATTACCAACACATCAAATTTATCAGCCGGGTAATCTACATCAAGCAGATTCTGTAAAGTTCTTGCTATGGTATCAGCTTCATTATAGGCGGGTACAACTATTACAAACTTCTTTTTAGTTTGCGCTTGTAGGGATTTTATGTCTCGCTCTTTGTAGGCCAGGATACTGAGAATAGCCAGATAAAGCATAAAAAAACCGCATATTGAAATTAACGTGATTTGTACAATTGAAATAATCATTGGTATTCTCTCTTTTTAATTTCTTCTGATTTTTATTTCTATTCTGATGCAACCTCTGTTTTCGCTAAGTTTGAAAAATATCCGGCTACATAAACAAATGGTGCTGTATAATTTATAGCTGTTTCATTCACTACATAATTTTTGCTGTTATCTTCATACGCCTTTCCGGGGTAGGCGGATAAAACCTGATCATTGAGGTTATTATGGTTATTAGGGCCTCCTACTAACATTCCGGGAACCGGTTTACTGACATTTAATTCAGAAGAGAACTGATGGTAGGGGTTTTTGACAGAGGTACTTCCAATTCCCGTTACAAAAGACAATCCAAATGGATTACGGCCTAATATATAATGCAACTGATCTAGTGCGGCTTCTTTATACAGCTCCATCTCCGTAAATTCATATGCCTGTATAAGATCAAAAGCATATCCTAAAACCACACTGTTAGAGCCCCAATAAAACTCATTTTCTTTTAAAGCAATTCTATAATCACTGCCGGCAATTTGTTTAACGAGTTTGTCTGCATATGCTCTGATTTTTTCGATGATAATTTTTCTAGCTTCCAAATTTTGATCCTTCTCCGGAAGCCTCAGGTATGAATAAATTGCAAATTCGCCTATACTTTTCCAGCTTACTGGTGGCATTTTTGGCTCATCAACAGATTGGTAGTTTTTGAGAAAATACTCATGGTATTTGGTTTCACCTGTAAGTCGATAAAGTTCTACAGAAGCCCATAGTCGTTCATCTGCATCATTTGTATCTCCATACTCTCCACCCCGTACATCAGATGGATTTGTGAACCCGCCATCCGGTACAATTTCTGGATGCCGGCTTAAATAATCCCAAGCTCTCACAGCAGCTTTCCTAAGTGAATCTGAAAAATGAGGATTAATCTCTTTAAACAGTCGAGATCCAATGGCGCTTACAGCTGCAAAATCTGCTGTAGCTGTACTGCTAACTTCAAATATATACCTGGTATCAGGGTCATTGTGAGGTAAATATTCGCCGGTCCATTTTTTCTTTTGAACCTTATGAAAGACCCCACCTTTTTCATTCTGCATTTTCATCAGCCATTGCATAGCCCACCGGGCTTCATCCAATAAATCCGGTACATTGTTAGAGTTTTCCGGGATCCGCAACTGCCCATCATAAAATTTATCTGGTTGATGATCATACAAATACAATAAGTACGCTAGACTGACCGCAGTATTAACACTGAATTTCCCGTAATCCCCGGCGTCATGCCAACCACCAGATACATCTAATTTGTCTTTTCCATTTCCATAGTAAACAGCGTCATCAATATGACATACTTTGTGGGTCCAAGAAGTTCCGATATTCACTTCAGTTCCACACCGTTGGTAATAGTAACTTTCAATAGCAGTTTTTACTGCTTCATTATAAACCTGATTTGCTATCTCAAATTGACTTGACCTAACTCCCAATGATGGAATCCAAAGCCGATAAACGCCAGGTTTATCAAATGAGGTAAAATTCAATTCATGGATAATATCTCCAAAAATAGTGCTTTTGACTTTATTCACATCAATACTTCCTTCAAAAACGGTTTCTAGAGTTTTAGCTTGCACAATTTTAAAAACATCCCCCGATTGCACTTTTACAGAAGTAAATGCAAGTTTTGGGCTCCCCGAGGAATACCCTACTGTATTCACAGCAATCAAATTTTGAGCAGGCGAATTCCTGCAAGATGTGATAAAGAAGATCAGAAGTAACATTAAAAGTTTTAACTTTAAATGTTTTTTCAGTGCTATTCTCATAATAACCTCACTTTAATTTTCTACAGGTTACTTACTATTTGTAAATTTGGATCATCTGAATTATTACTCCTTTTTCTCCAATAAGCATGATGGACTTCTTGAGTTTTAGGCATAGAATCAAATGAATCAGACTCAGAGCAAAAATGTGATCGTTGGAAAACGTACAATGACTCTTCCGTATAGCCTAAATTCATAAAGGTTGAAACCCCAAGTTTCTGGTGTTTAGCCTTTCCCTTTCCCGTAATGATATAGAAATTGCGAATGCTGCTATTTGGAAATAGTTCTTTCAGCAGATAAATTTTACTCATTGGCAAAGGCGGCCCCCAAATGATGAGCTCTTTGACTTCAGGAAGCTTTCTAAGCAATTCAATTCTATCATTTCCTAAGTATTTTAACTCCTCTGACCTGCAACAAATATGAGTAGCCTTATATTCGTCAACCACTTTGAAGAAGACCTCCTGATTTTTAATTAAAGCTGGATTGAATAATTGTAAATGAGCATTATTTAAGGCAGACATACCAATCTCTATCATAAATGGCATACACTGTGAGGGAAAGAAGCCGGCTATACGACTCTTTTCATCGACAGAAATTGCTTCTAAAATAGAATTCACAAATTCACTAACCTCATGGTTACTAAGCAGATAAACATTTTGCTCTCTATTTTCGTTATCCAAGTAAAACATTGCCGTAAACCTGTTGGGGTTTATTAAAGGTGATGATGAGTCTGTGCTATAATGCTCAATATTATCCCATATAAATTCAGGTCGAAGCTGGGATGGCAGGTTTTCTTTTTCTCCCATCCAACCAATATTTAATTCTTGATGAGGATTTGTACAAGTATCAATAAAATCCAGGCCTGTTTCGTCAACTAAGATCCATCTAAAGCTATTCTCTGAAAGTATATCTTGCATTTGTTCTTTTGAGCAATCTGAATCTACAGGCATGACAATTCCGCCCATCTGATTAATACCTATAAGAGTGATTAAAAAATTAATTGATTTTTTCATAACCACGCAAAAATGATCATTTTCCGTGCATCCGGCATCATTTAATAAATGAGCAAAAGCATTCCCTTTTTTTAATAGCCCATTAGTATCAATATGTTTGTTTCCATAACAAATTAATCCTCCGGATTTTATTTTTTCCCTCTCTTTTACACTATTTTTATACTGAAATAATCCTATCATAGTAATCTAGCTGCCTCTTTTTTTTTAAAGTAATAAAGATGGTTTTGAACTAAGCTGGTAGCCTTTCGAATATTGGTTATTTTAACTAGCTCTTCTTTATCGAAAGTGATGTCAAACTTGTTCTCAAGTGCATTTATAAATTTGACTTGATGAAAGGAGTCCCATTCCGGAAATTGATCATGAAAGGACTGATCCAATACCAGGTTGGTTTCAATTGGTAAAATCCCAGCTGCAATTCGTCGAACCTGATCTAAAATTTCAGGATCCAAGCCCGCTCCCCGATCAATTTTACGTTCCCACATAAAACCGGAGTTTTCAGGCGGGTTCAAATACTTGACAATTTTTGCCGGAGAACCTGCAGCTACCACATATGGCGGAATGATACCGGTTACAATACTACCGGCTGCAATCAATGATCCTTTCCCAACTCTGCTCCCTTGTAACACAATAACACGGGATGCCAGCCAAACATCATCTTCAATTATCACTCTGCTGCCATCGGCTCGTTTAAACCGGTTTGAATGCACATGCAGGTTTGAGTCATAAATCATGGTATAGGGACCTATCCTGACACGATTGCCAATTTTTACTTCTTTATTTGCCACTACTGAAACACCAAAATTAATACTCACCGAATCTCCTATCGAAATCTTTCCCTCGGGGCCTGAAACCAAGTCAGTCTGTATATTTCTGGAATTAATATTCACATCATCTCCGATAAATATCTTGCCCATATTTTCAATGTTTGGACTTCGCCGAGTTCGGGGGCGTTTTCCATAGTAGTCACATTTTCTGAGATTGAAAGAAGCTGTTATCATTGAGGTTAAATAGATTAGTCCCTTCCTCAGCTTATACTCCCATGGCACACTAATATCTCTCATCAAACTCTCTGCAATTTTTTTAAACAGAGGGATTTTGCTTTTATTAAACTTAACTGTCAACCATCTAAAAAACTTATCGAACATTTCGAAAAAACTCTCTTAACTTTGTTCCTATAACTGTTTACTGTACTTACTACCCTAACTTTTCGCTAAGTCTTTCTTTTATAAATGACATATAATTTGGTATAAACTTCAGTTTACCAAATTGATGTTGATGGACTTGAATTAATACAAATTCAAGAGCTATGCGATTAAATAAATTGTTTAGCCTTTGGTGAAGCTGGAAAAATTTATACTTAAGTCCATTTAATCTCGAAAAACTTGGTATACTTATTTTCCAATTTTGTGAATATTCGTTGGTAACTTTCATTTTATATCGTTCGTCACCTCTCATTAAATCCAGGTAGTTCATATCCTTATTTATGGCGTCTTCGAGCATAAAATAGAAAAGCGATTTCCCTGGGCTGTATTTAGCCAAATCAGATTCTATATCAAATGCTTTCTGGTAATCGTAAACTTTATCCTTAAAGGTAAAGGCGAAATCGACTGCAATACATTTCTCATTATTATCAAAAGCCAAAGTAAATTTCAGAATACCTTTTTTAAGAAATTTACCAGCTGTTATTTTTAAAAAATCCTCGAATTTTTGATTATGGAAAATTCCCGGATAGCCTTGCATATTCCATCGTTTTTGATGCAGATTTATAAAATGATTAAATGCACTATCCAATTCATTCTCATCCGAAACATTTTTTACACTAAACAATTCTTTTTCTGTAACTGCCCTTTTGGAATACCTCAATTGATATCGAACTTTCCCATCCAAATCATCCATATAGGCATCCAATGAGTTTGGCAGTGATATACCAGGACACATTTCCCCTTTTGTCTTTACAACGGTTAAATTGGCAGCTTCCAAAGCAGGTAAAATGTCATTTATGAAGACTCCTTGATCAGAAAGTTCGCTTAATTCAATTTCATCAAAGTATGCTTGCCCTCTTAGTATATAAGAACACAACAATTCTCTAACTTGATTTTTATAGTCAGAATCGATTATGATATCGAGGTAATCAGATGGGCTATACCTTGAAAACTGCCCTCCGGCACCTGAAATTTCCCCTCCTATTAATTTCAATCTTTTAAATTGGTAGAGTCCAAAGAGAGAAATATTCTCTTCAAAAAAGGGAATAATACCCACTAATTTTTTCGAGTCCCAAATTGTAATAATGTGCGGTTTTTTGCCTTTACTAAAAAAGCTCCACCATCCGTGTTGCCATTCATAAGTCTGAAATACAGTTGCTTTAACCTCCGGTTTTTCAACCAAGCGAGTCCACTCTACTGCAATGGCTTCAAATTCCTTGTCGTCGGTAATCAACTCCACCCTTAATCTATTTGTCAATTTTGAAAAACTATGGCCATTAGATATTTTAGAAGCATGTTCATTCCCCGAGTTCTTACGCGCCTCTTCTGCTTCAACTATTTCATTTAATTCTATCATTAAACTACCTCTAATTTTGATCTTCTAGTTTCTTGTAAATCAGCTTTTTTTACCTGGCTTTCAGACGTCTGCCCCTTAAACTCCCTCACAGTTTCAATTATCTTATTCAATTGTAATCTAGTCATGCCTTGGTGAATAGGTAATTCCAGCAATCTTTCGGAAAGCTCAAGAGTATGTTCAAAATTTTTATGCCCAAAAGGAGCTTCAGGCCAACCTGCACCACAACCAATACCATTTTCATATAAAATTTTACGCAATGAATTACGAGTACCCCGAGGTGCCAATATTGGGAAACTGTAAGGGGTTATTCCCTCCTTTAGAGATAATTTTTGCCCGGTTTGCACTAAAAATCTATTTTTGGTAAACCCTCCCACAGGATGTATTGAAGTATGACCTGTAATACCATTCAATACATATTCGTAGTTATCTCTTCTTGTATTGGCCACCTTATCCAAATCCACATTTCTGATATAAAAATGATTCAACCACGATATTTTTTTTATAGAAAAACGATGCTCCTCTGAAAAATTTATATATCCCGTACTCGGAATTCTTGCCAGCCTCAATGGATCTTGTGCTTTGGTAAGATGTGAGTAAATGGGTTTCAATCTCATTCGGATTCCCTTACAAGCAGTGTATATGCTTCGAACTCTTTTTCTATAACTAGGCTCGAATGGCCAAGGTTGCTTATTTAAGGCAAGAAATCCTCCGGCTGGCAACTGAAGCATTTTTCTGCTACTGAATAATGCACAATCCCCAATAGTCCCGAGTTCCTTATTTTCCCACTGACTGTTAATTGTATGTGCACAATCTTCAATCAGGTATATATTCTTTCTATTGGATATATCACGCAAGTCATTAACTGGCGATGGGATTCCAAAATAATGGATCGCCATGATGGCTTGAGTATTTTGATCCGTTTTCTCTTCTATTTGCCGGGGATCTACACTGCAATCCAAGCGTATATCGTAGAAACGAGGTTCATAGCCAGCAGCAAGCACCAACCGGAAAAGCTTAGCTGGTATAAAAATTGGTAATACGATATTTGGAGTTGCTTTGGTGTTGTGTTTTTGCAACCACACTAAAACATCATACAGTCCATGACTTGCATTCCCATAAAAATAAAGATCACCCTCGAACCTTTCTTTGTATTCATTCAAATAGAGCATCAATAAATCACCCGCCTAATTATTTATTAATTTTTATTACTAATACCTTTCCACCACATCCATTCCAGATATTCATATGGAATAATGAGCCTGGCAGCGAAGCCTGCGACAGAAGTATTATTTTTAATAGCTATCCTTCGAATCTCCAAAGGATCTATACCAAATTGAACCGGACCGCTGAATACACTACAGGCAAACCAGTATCCGGCTCTATAAACTTTTCTTTTAATCTCTTCATTGACCAACCCATAGGGATATGAAAAGCTATTGACCCTTGATCCCAAGAGAGCCTCAAGAATTATTTTAGGTTTTTTAATTTCCTGAAAACAAGCCTCAGAACTTAATTGTGTAAGATCCAAATGGCTGAGAGTATGGCAACCGATTTCAAATCCATCTTCATGAAGTTCCAGAATCTGTTCGTCATTCATCAATTCAGCTTGTTCAGCAATTTTAGCTTGACCTAAATCCCAAATATTCGTCTTTACTTTCCGGTCTCCCAATACAAATATCACTGCTTTCATCCCATATTCTTGCAATAAAGGATATGCAAGTTTATAAGTATCCAAATAGCCATCATCGAATGTTAGAAAAATTGGCTTTTGAGGAAGTTGAATCTTTTTTTCTAAATAAAGGCGGTAATCTTCGAATGTAATTGGCGTATAATTCAACCGATCAAGTAATTCAAGCTGACGATGAAATTCGTCAATATGTAAGCAGGTATCATATTTTTTTGACAATGATTTATCATCTACAATTCGGTGGTACATTAAGACTTTAGGTCTTTTTACTATCCCGAATGAACTTGAATCCCCCTGTATCTTTGAATTGTCCAGTAAATAGGAATCCACACCATTAGAATGGTTCTCTCCTAACAATGTTTTAAATGAGTTGTATGGATTTGTAGTTTTATTCATAGGTATATATTTAATCGTCTTGTATTAAAGAAAAACAATAAGTGTGCCAAACTTCTATTTTCCCTATTTATACCCCTTCAAAGCACCTTTTTAGTGTTCTTTTCACTCACTCAGTTTAATTGTACACTTATTTTACAACCTGCTGAAGACAAGCTGTTCAAAAGATGTACATATTACTTTTTTACAGAGATTCATCTTTCCTTTTTATTTTACACCAAAAAAATGATCCTACTATAAAAATAAACACTCAACTCACATCTGCTAAAGCTATCTCGCTTTCTTGTTTAGCTGACAGATGATCGTAAACGTTAAGCATGTGATTCCCCACAACCGACCAATCGTATTTTTCTTTCACGAGGCGGTAGCCATTTTCGGTAAGGTGTGAACGCAGATTCCGGTTTTGTAATAATTGTACCACGGCTTCTGCAAAGTCTTTGGGTTCATCTTCAATCAATATCGAATCACCATCAACCACTTCTATTCCTTCACACCCGATGCTGGTTGAAACAACCGGTTTTTTCATCGAAAGAGCTTCTACAACCTTTAATCTAGTTCCACTACCCATTCTTAATGGCACAATAAAGACACTAGATCTCCATACATAGGGCCTTACATCATCCACAAAACCGGTAACCACCACATCATCTAAAGCTCTCTTCTCCAGTTCAGCGGGTGGGTTCTTCCCAACAATGTAGACTTTTATGTTAGGTATCTGCTTTTTGATCTTTGGAAAAATATTATCCAAAAACCACAACATCCCATCATAATTTGGCACATATCCCATCATTCCGGTAAAAACCAATGAATAGGGTTCTTCATCTATTATATCAGAAGGAGTGAAAAATTCAGTATCCACTCCATTTGGAACTACATAATTAGGTACATCAGGAATATCCTTCCTGAATATCTCCCTATCCTTTTCAGAAGTCGAAAAAATCACATCCTGATTTTTAAGCGCTTTAATTTCTTCATGGTATACTTTTTTGTACTCATGACGATAAAACCGCTTCCTAAATGCAGTATTTGTAGTATTCCACATTCGTCGAAAATTATTGTATTCTACATTATGAGTATTCATTATCTTTAAAACATCATTTCCAAAATTCAGATTACCCATTACCGAAAACTCGCAATGCACGGCATCAAAGTTCTTAGTTTCAAGAAGTTCCGTAATTTTTTTTTGCAAACATTGCGAACAGTTGTGGTTATGAAAGTAGCTTTTACCTGAGCAGCAGACCGCATAAAATTGTGCTAATCGTCGAAATTTCCGTTCCCAGGGAGGCTTTACCATATGAATTTCATTCACCAGATCTCCAAATTCTCTTGTGAATAAATCAAATTGTTCTTCTGTTCCATAAGTAACTACCGTTACCTCATGTTCAGAGGCTAAGCTTTGAAGGATATAATACTCACGCAGTGCGCCTCCAAAATCCTTAGGTACAGGTGAAAATGGCATTACATTCAGAATCTTCATATTTGCTCTCCTTTAGCTTTTAGAAAAGATCTTAGATTTTGTCTTGAAAAAAACTCTTTACCAAATTGAAGCTCAGCTTTGGTGATCATCCCGGATCCAACGGCAAAACTCGCATATACAAATAGACCTAAAGCAGCCAGTATTGGCCAAAAAACCATCATACTCTTTAGTAAATAAATCATTGTCGCCATCGCAATTCCTCCGGCTATCGCTTTAAACGGTAGCGAAATTTTAAGGCCGGAAAAATATTTTCCGGGTAGTAATACAAATGCACCAATCAGAATAAACAATTCAGTTAAAAGGGTTGATATGGCGGCACCAATACCCGCATTTCCCCAGAGCTGATCTGCATAAGGAATCATCCCATAATTTAAACCCACATTTAGCAGTATAGCAGTGAAACCAATTATAGCCCATACCCTTTGTTTATCAGTTGCCAGGATATAACTCCCCAGTATGAAATCAATATATACCAAAACTATCCCGGGAGCGAAAATCTGTAGTATGATTATTGAGGGCTCATATTCATCTAATCCGTAAAACAAATGAATAATATCTTCTGAGAAGAACAGAAACAGGATCGTCATTGGCACAGCGGTTAAGACCATATACCGGAGGCTACGCTGAAAAGTATCCGTTAATTGTTCGTCGCCTTCTGCTGAGAGCCGGGAGAAAACTGGAAAAATGACGGTCGTAAAAATACTGGGGAGGAACATAACTATATCAAAAAAACGATATGCTCCACCATACCAACCTACCACCTGTTCCGTAGAAAGTGTTGAAAGCATTACTGCATCTACCCGATAATATATGACTGCAAAAATAGACCATAAAAAATATGGGATACTATTTCTTACCAAGTTTAGAGAAATGTCAAAATTAAACTTCGGCAGATTATCTACAATTATAGGCACGAACTTGAGGCAAATTACAAGATTCAGAACAGCCCCCATTACCATAATTATTGCAATAGTAATTGGCCCGGCCCCAAAAATCAGAGCGCTAACGGCTATAGCAGCAACAAACACCTTTTGAGCAATTTGTCCAATAGACGGATATTCCATCATTTCATGCCCTTGAAAGCAACTCTTAATTGCTTTAATAACTCCTTCCCAAAGCTTTGAGAATCCAAGGATACCAATGAGAATTAAAACCGTAGCTGAGTATTCAACAAACCATGAAAAAAGTAAAAGAATGGCCATACAGAAGACCCACAAAATTGAACGTACCCCAATATAACTGACCATAATATTGGGAGTACTCTTCTTTTCTTTTGCTACTTCTTTCGGGATTAGATAATTCCCACCAAAATCAATGATAATGCCTAAAATCATAGCAATAGACATCGCCAGGTAAAGTCGTCCATAGTCTGCACTTCCCAAATACCGGGGAAGGAACATAAGCAGTACAAAACTGGAAACCCAGGTCAGTAATTGAGCTCCAAGCATTACAGTAGTATTCTTAGCTACGGATGTACCTATCCCTTTGTCCATTAAAAATCCATCTTAGTTGATTTAAATTTCTTTTAGAGGTAAGCGAAATCACTTTCTCCTGTAAAACCAGTGATAGGAAAACCGGTATTTCAATAAGAATACGATCCCACTTTGATTTTGGATCCTGAAGAAAACGGTGAAACCACTCAATACCTAACTTCCGCATCCAAAGAGGAGCCCGTTTCATCGCTCCCGCTAGAAAGTCAAATAATCCCCCAACAGCCAAACATATGTGTGTATTTAGCCGATTAGCATTGCGGGCAATCCACTTCTCTTGGTATGGCTGGCCAAGGGCTACCAAAAGTATATCAGGTTTTTTCTTGTTTATCTCTTCAACAATTTCATCTTCCTCATTCTTAGAAAAATATCCATTATGATAACCTATTAATGAAAGATTGGGAAACCGCTCTTTAAGTTTTTCTGAACATCTTTTTACCACATCTTCACGTGCCCCGAGTAGATATACACTCCATTTTCCTGTTTCTGCCATACGGCAAACTTTAGGAGTAAAATCAGTCCCGTTTAGATTTTCCAGGATTGGCATCTCCAATACCTTCCCGGCTATTTTAAGGCCGCTTCCATCTGGTAATACCAAATCAGCCTTATCGAGATACCTTCGGAATTCTGTGTCTTTCCTGGCAAGATGAATGCTATGAACATTAGTAAAAAATACCTGCCGCGGAACCCCGTCTTCTTTACTTTGTTCTATCAACGATTCAACCTGTTCAAGGGCTGTATCTAGCAACAGATTGTCCACACGTACATTCATATAGTACCGGGTTTCTACACCTATCATAAAATCACCTCTTGTTGTTTTTTTTGATTAACTCTTGAGTCAACTGGAAATATTGTAAACTCTCTAAATTCTCTTTTTACTCAATTTTTTAACACCTCAAGACTTCTGGCTTTTTCTATAAATCTTTTTCCAGCCTCATGAGTTACGTGATATGCATCTCTGAAGTCACTTGCTTCAAACCAAATCAGTTCTGAATTTGGAACAAAATTTAGATTTGAATGGACTTTCTCTAAGTTTTCAAACTCTTCCTGAACCTTATTTTTTACAATTAAATTATACTCGGTATAGGCTTTGGGATGATACTGGCCTTCAAAAATTACTACTGAAATTCCCTTTTGCTCAAAAAAAGAAATGAATTTTTTTAAGTAATAAAGATTAGTGCCAATATTCTCTTCATCAATCACCGTTTTTAGTTGTTCGAATTGATACTGCTCATGTTCTTCTGAAGACATTTTAGCGAGCGGTGTCGGAAATACTTTTTTCTTATTAAAAAACTGATCTATGTATCCCTTAAATATGAATGAATATTTATATTCCGGAAAGAACTCACCAACCAGCATTTCTTTTATTGTATCTATAAACCTTTCTCCTGAAAAATGCTGACGCAAATCAAAGTAAACATCTGGAAAATGAATTCCCTGAGCAGGACTAAGTTTTATACTCTCTAATGTCGGGGCACGCCCCATATCAAAGTCCGACAGGTATAACAGAATTCTTTTCGGGTTATATTTCTGGATATTATGTCGGTACAGGTACAAATCAACCGGGCCAATTCCGGCTAAGCTTTTTACCACAAGGTTTGATTCTCGATCACTTTCAAAACCATAAATAAAACCAACCTGACTACTTCCAATAGCTAATGATTCTACATTTTCATGTTTTTTGAATTGAGTAAATTCATCATAAAGAACTGAGCTTTGTCGCCACCCTATAACTTCCGGATCCAAAGTATGGGTATACAAATACCACGCCAACGGATTCTGAAATAAAATCATCCGGATCACTAGAATTATAATTCCAACGTTGATCACGGTTCTCCAGTTTTGATTCAACCGTTTTGACCAAAAATAAACTCCGGTTAGAATCCCCAATTTTATAAAAATATATATCAGAAAACTGAAATCCAGTTCTGTTATTTGTGCAATCGAATCTTCCATTTACAGTTCTCCTCTCCTGGTTTTATTTTATACTTTTGATTTTCTAAAATTGAAAATAGATAAACTCCCTTGACCCAAACTCTCCAAATACCACAATGAAATAATACAGTCCTAAATAAATAGCATACCGCGTATATGAAGGGAAATATTTAAGACTATTTTTTGAATCAAACTTAAATTGAAAAAACTGAATCACCAGCAATGGCAAAACCAAAAAGGCTAATTGAAGGCTGTAATAAGGAATTTCCGGTGTATATGCCGTTAAGTTTAAGAATATGCTTCGCAGAAAATATATGATCTGATCGACGGAATTAGCCCTAAATATTAACCACCCTAAGCAGGTAATCTGAAACATCCAGATAACTTTTACAGCGTTAATAACCTTTTGTTGTAAATTGCTCCATTGAATGTTTTCGGTATAGCGACTTATATATGGACTAAAATATCTGTGGATAATTAAAATCCCGCCTTGATATATGCCCCAAATTACAAACGTCCACGCTGCTCCATGCCAAATCCCACCCAGCAACATGGTCAAAAATAAATTCCTGTATAAATTTAATTCACTACCTCTGTTTCCTCCAAGCGGTATATACAGGTAATCTCTCAGCCAAGTAGACAGACTGATATGCCAGTTACGCCAAAAATCTTGTGGATTAGTCACGAAGTACGGAAACAAGAAATTGGTTCGCAGTTTAAATCCCATCAACGCTGCCACGCCAATAGCTATAGAAGAATAGCCGGCGAAATCCCCAAAAATTTGAAAGGCAAAAGCATAAATACCCAAAAGTGCCTCTCCCCCCGGGATAATTCCGGATTTAGCAAACACATTATCTACGATAAGGCCTGCATTATCTGCAACAAAAATTTTTAAAAAATATCCCCATAATATCATCCATGTTCCCTTTTGAATCATTTTCCAGGTAATGGTTCGGGGGGTTTGAATTTGTGGGAGTAAACTTTTCGCTCGTTCTATGGGACCGGCTACTAGTTGTGGGAAGCACGCTACAAATAGTGCAAAATTCAAAATATTACGCTCAGGTTCAATTTCCTTCCGGTATATATCAATAGAATAGCTCATCGTCTGAAATGTGTAGAAAGAAATCCCAACCGGTAATACGATGTTCAGCGTTACATCTCCGGGCGACCATCCGAATAACGAAGTCAAGGCAACCAGGTTTTCTGCGAAAAAATTATAGTATTTAAAAAAACCGAGAACCGTCAGGTTTGCTGCAACACTCAGGAAAACATAGAATTTCTTTTTTTGTTCAGTTTTACTGTCATGAACTTTGATACCACAGAAATAATCTACAAGAGTGCTAAGTAAGATTAAGGAAAGAAACTTCCAATTCCAGCTCATATAAAATATGTAGCTGGCTATCAGTAATAATATATTTTGTGCCCGATAATTAATATTTCTGTACAGCAGATATACTATCAGAAAAAAAAGGATAAAAATTAATGAATTAAATAACATTTCCGGCTTAAACAGTTTTTTTGCATAACTTTTCTATTGAAATACAAACTCTGTGCCATAATTAGTATATAAAGTATAAATAGGGCTTAATATATCTATAAAAGCTATCTCTCGTCTTTCAAGACTTATTCAGCAACCCCTTTTGTAAAGAATAATTCACAAGCAGTGTAAAAAACATTTACATGATTTATTTCTTGTTTTAAAAAATAGACATTCCAAACTAAAACCTTAGAATTTTTAATCATTTTATAGAAACATTTTATCCTAATTTGGGTAACTAGTTATATGATGTGAACTTTATGAAAGTAAAAACTATTAATATCAATAAGAGAGATTCTCAGGCAATTGCAAACAGATTCTTACCATTCTGAAGCATTGTTGATTACAATAATCAAACTACTATTATGAATAACTGTTATCACATTATACTCTTCAATATTCTATTGATGATTGTTTCAATACAATGTGATTCAGTTTCAAATTCATCTTCTAATACATCTAAAAAAATTCCGCTTGATCAACCATTGCTTCAAAGCCCCGATAGTGCAAGTACTATTCAATCAACATCCACATCTCTCTCTTGGCTGGCAGTTTCAGGGGCAGAAAAATATACGGTACAGATTACTGGTACCAAAGACTTTGATTCTGTACTTACCGCAAGTGTAACAAGTGACCTGTATTTCGAAGTGGATGATCTATCTTATAACAAAACTTTTTTTTGGAGAGCCAGAGCCCTTAACGAAGAGGGTATGACCGGGCCATGGTCAGAATCATGGTTATTTACAACACCCAAGAAACCCGAAGAAGAACTGGTTACTACTTCGCTGCAGTCTCCGGGTAATGGATGGGAAAAGCAAGAAACTGACCTTACTTTAAAATGGGATACACTAAAAAATGCAGTGAATTACAGAGTGCAAGTATCTATGGATTCGGAATTTTTATCTTTGAGAGCAGACACAGTTGTTAACTCAAACACCTACCACCTTAGTCAGCTTTCCTTTAAAAAAACATATTTTTGGAGAGTTAAACCCATTCTCAATCAAGAGGATAGCAAGTGGTCTAAAGCCTTTAGTTTCACCACAAAAGCTTCTGATGAGGACACAGATATAACAAAACCAAAAGTAAATATTTCAGGCTCCCATTTCGAAATCCCAGAAAATGAAATACTCACGCTAACTGCTAATGCTTCCGATGATTCAGGTATTTCCTCTTTGGAAATTTATGTAGATGAAACGTTAGTTAAAACTTGTTCAAATTCTTCATCCTGCTCCCACTCTGCTGATTCATATACTATAGGAAGCCATTCTTATTACTCAGTCGCTACTGATGCCTCTTCAAACGTTAATAAATCACAAAGTGAGACCAAGAATTTTGAGGTAATCGCTTCAGTTCCTGAAAACAAGACTGTAAAAATCATGCCGCTTGGAGATTCTATTACCGAAGCATTTGGATATCGATTACCCCTTTGGAATATGCTTACTGGAAATGGATATTCTATTGATTATGTAGGTTCCCAGTCAGAAGCACATCCGGATTTACCGGATACTGACCATGAAGGGCATGGAGGATGGACTATTGACGATATCTCAGCAGAAGTAAATGGATGGCTTTTAACCTATCAACCCGATGTCGTGCTCCTAATGATTGGAACAAATGACATTGCCTGGTGGACTTCTCTGAGTGCAAATCAAATAGCAGATAAGCATGCACATTTGGTTGACCAGATTTCTAATAATATTTCACCCGAAGCATGGATTCTTGTAGGGTCTATACCCCCACAAAGCAGTGAAATTGTAGCTCCAATAAATATAGACCGGTCACAGCTTACAATTGATTTTAATCAAGGTGTTAAAGAACGTATGCAACAACGTATAGATGCCGGTAGAAATATTATTTTTGTAGACATCCACAGTCAATTAACGCTAGCGCATTTAGCAGATGGGATACATCCGAATGAGGAAGGGTATAAAATTATAGCTGAGACTTGGTATGAAGCTTTGCTGCCCGTATTGCCATAAGAGTATCTCTTCTTGCGTCATCCTGCTTTACTCCTTATTTAGTTTTAGGTTAATACCACTCCTTCAATGGGAGTATAATGCTTCCATAGATATTTTGAATCTTCTATTACACGGGTGGTTCTTGAACTTCTTCCAAATCTTCCCCTTCTTCTGAATCAATTTTTTGCAATACCGGCAGTAGCCCCATCAACGTTCCTAAATAAATCATATTACGATAAAACGTTAATTGGAGATCAAAAAAAGAAGCTACCATTTGATTTATTATAGCAACCACAATCATTGTACAGACTGCTTTCAAAAATGGACTGCGCAGATTTTGCAATATATGCGCACCTTGCAATGCAAAACTATTAAAGAAAAACCAGAATAAGAAAAACCCTATAATACCGGTCTTTGCTGCCACCCATAAAATTTGATTATGCGGGATATAATCTTTAAGAGGAAAACTAATCTCAGCTAACTTCAATGGTTGTTCAAATTTTCTTCCATATCCTGTTCCAAATAAAGGGTTTTTACGAGCTGTATATGCTAAATTAAAGTTTTCAAATTCTCTAAATAAGTTCGAATAATAGTCTTCCGGATTTTCGTGCCGATCCGGTTTTTCTATCCCTGATTTCACCATTTGAACAGGTTTTGCAATCGTACTATTTGAATTCCAAAATGCAGCTCCATAAAGCACAACGCTAATCAAAACAGGGAAGGCTACTTTTATAAATTTCAATTTTAATTGACCCGGTAACAGCACAAAAAATATAGCGGAAGAAACTGCAAAAGCAGCGATAGCTGCCCGACGTTGACTTACAAAAGAGCCGGCCAAGAGAGGTATAAAAAGTAAAACTAATGCTACCTTATGTGGACTTCGATCCTTATACACCAAAAAACCAAATAATAGAATAAAAAGGGTATTCATAAATATAGGATCTTCATGAGCGGTAAGTGCCGGTAAGCCCTGAAAACTGAATCCTAACCAAGTAAATCGAGCAATACCCTGAAAAGCCTTAATAGAAATAACAACGATAAAAATCCAGAGAAGTATTTCTAACTGCTTTCTGGTTTGTACAACTTGTGGAATAACCAAATAGAGTATAGAAAAGTAAAATAATGCCCTTACCTCCCAAAAAGCAGTGAGTATTTCTCCTCCTCTTTTTATCCCAAGCAAAAAAGAGAACATCAGCCATCCAATAAACAGAAGGAAAGCCCCCCAAACTGCTATTCTATTAAATTCAAATTCCTTTTTAACACTTTGAATTATCATAAACACAATGAGAAGAAGAATAAAATGAACCTCAATTGCATTAAATACTCCGGCATTGAAGGTGGGTAAAAAAGATATTTCCTTAAAATTCTTGAAATACTCAACTTGCATTGTCAATGGCTCAAAACCCGGAATACCAAATTGGTCAAATAATAATACGAACCCGATCAAGACAAAAAAGCTGTAATCAACACGGTACATTGTCAGGAATAACAAACCGAGTACCAATACAGGGGCAAAACCCACAATATAGTTTCCCTCTGTAAATATCATGCCTGCTCCGATTGCTGCCACACTTCCCATAACAATTAACAAAGCGGGAGCTGTTTCCCGATCCAGGTCAAATAAATTCAAAAACCTGTCCAGAAGGGATTTTCTTAAATTATAATTTTGTTTTAAAGACGACATGATCCTTTACTTACAGAGTTGGGACTTCCATTGTGTATAGGAGGTAATAAACGACCAAAACCTCTGCAACTGTGATCAATGCTAAAAGAAAGTAAACCGGGAAATCAATTTTTCGCATGAATTTCCCAATCAATAACACCAAGGAATAAAAGGCTACCAAACTCAAAAGAACCAGCATAGCTATTGCAAATTTTTAAGAAATGAGACTGAATTGATTACCATTTTAATTTTTATCCACTCGATTGAATACAAACCCCATTGTTTGATCTTTATTTATATGTCTGAAGATTTTTTCGACTTCAGCATATTTCGTTTTTTTCGTATCAATAACTACTAAAAGCCCGTCAACTTCATTTGCAAAAACAGCCGGGAAATCGTCAACAGGAAAAATGGAATTCATATCCAAGATCACAATCTGGAATTCTTGCTTTAAACTATAGATGATGTCTCGAAGCACAGTGATATTTTCAAGATCCATATTGAAATTTTGATGCCGACCGGCAGGTAACAAGTATAACTGATCTAATCTTGTCCTTGATAGAAACACACTCCCATTCTCAAAAGATTCAACCAACCCGGGAGCCAAATCGGTACCAAATACCTTGTGTAAATTCGGATTCTCCATGTTCATATCAACCAGTACTGTCTTCTTCTTGTAGGCCAAGGCAAATGAAACTGCTAAATTTGATGCTGTCATTGTTTTACCTTCTCCCTTGCCCGGGCTGGTAACACCAATAGTTAAATCCATGTTTTGATATTGCTCCGGAAGCATCGTATAATTCAACGCGTTATATACTTGTTTTTTAACTATATCTCTGCTTATTAATCCACCTTGATCTGAATTAACTACAATTGATTTTGCAACCGGTACAAGTCCCGTTCCTTTTTCCTTTTTATTATTCGGATCCATGAAATTCAACAAACCTTTATAAAATTATTATTCAATGTTGTGTTGTATAGTGGGGTTAACAATTTTTCTTATTTGATCAATTTGTTTCCGGGATAAAGGCGACTACAGGCTTATTAAAATGTTTAATATCGCTTGGACGACGTACTGTGGTGTCTAAAAATTCAGCGATTGCGGCAGCCACGACTCCTAAAAACAATCCAAGAAAAATACCGCCTCCAGCTAAGAGCACTCGATTCGGTTTGGCTGGTTTTTGAGGGATAATTGGAGGATCTATTACCACAAATTGATTTTTAGCTTTTTGGCCAAGATCTCTTGTGGTTTTGGCCTGCTCTAATTTCACTTTCATTTCATCGTATAAAGTCCGGTATATATCAAAATCAGTTTTAGATTGATTAGTCCTCTGTTCCGCAAGTATCGTCTCCTCAATTTTTTCGGCTAGTACTCTTTGTTGATTTTCTAAAAATGACTTCTGAGCTTTCATCTCAAACATTATTGCTTCGAGTTCGGATTTAATCTGGTTAGTCATTCCAAAAACTTGTTCTTTAAGTTCTTTAACTTTTGGAAATTCAGAAGTATATCGGTTTGCATATTCTTTATAATCGCTCATTAACGAGTTCAATTCCTCTCCAGAAGGAAGTTCAGATGTATTCAACTGATCGAGTGCTTCTATTCCCCGGTCCCCATTTGAAATTTCCGTAACCAGTTGAAGACGATTTTGAAGTTTTTGTATTCTAAGATTAAGCTCATGTAGGTCAGTTTCTACTTCATCAAGATTTCTTTGCAATCCGCTATTTTCCCTTGGCGTAGTTTGGGCATCATTCCCTATTTTGCTCATAAGCTCAGTTTCTCTCGCTTCAACGGTTTCACGAAGCTCTTCCAGCTTAGTCTGGAAAAAATCTACAGTTTGAGTATTCCTCTCATTTTCAAGCTGCAATTTCGTTTTTATGAAATGATCTGCCAATAATTGAACAGCTTTTTTTGCTCGCTCCGGTTTTGTATCTAAATACGTAATTGAAAAAGAATCGGAAGCCTTCAAACTGGTATGTATACTCCCCCTAACTTTCTCGATTAATTTATCACGTCTTAATCCACTATTTTCATTTGCCTCGCTACCTTTTCCTCCCACAAGATTGAAACTTAGTAAACCTTCGTCATCAATCTCTTTATCATTCATCAATCCCAAAGAATCGATAATCATATTCATAGTCGACCTGCTATAAATGATTTCATTAAATGATTTCAAACGATCTTCGGAGGCAAGTGAAACCGCCAAATTAAATCTTACCATCGGGTTTAACGTCTCTTCTTTCTGTACCAATATGGATATTGAGGAACTGTATTTGTCCGGTAATTTCCATGCTATAGCAACACTCAATATTGTTATGAGCAGAGTGCAAAGTATCAGAACTTTTTTCCTTCGCTTCCAAAATCCTTTTATCTCGCTGACTGCTAATTGAACTTGATGCACGACATTCTATTTTTTAAAAAATGAACAATTTTATTCAAGTGACTTCATCACTGTCTCATACATTGCAATTCATATGCCAAACTCAAAGAATCCACACTAAGTATTTTTTTTATCAAGTAAGCATCTTAAAAAAATGTTCACTTAAGTCATGTAACAAACATATTGTTGAATGCCAAAGAATTAAATTCAAAAGCTGTTCATTTGCTATAAACTGATGTTTAGGACAGAGAGACCGAACTGTTAAATCTTTTGGGGTATAGGCTTCACACACTTTCACAATGCCGGTGTTTCCAAATGATTAAGAAATACCGTTAAATGATTTTTTTTGAGCTCCTCTTCTTTCTATTTCCAAAATGTAAAAAATTACGACAGGTTTGGTCGAGTAAACTGTATAGTATTTTACCAAAAAATCTTAAACGTTATGTCTTACATACTTTTTATTGAGGTTTCTCCTTGATTGAAGAAGATTGGCATGCTTCTTGACCTATCGAATTTATGTTATCATTTATCCCCTTTTTCGCTCCTCCTTGAAATCTGTTAATAAAAAAACAGGAGGTTTTATGAAACTTTCCAACTTTTACAAAATAATGCTTGTGCTATTATTGTCATTATTCACAAGCAGTTTAGCTATGGGCCAAGCCGTAATTGGCCCTGATTTACAGAATGCATTAAATAAAATAACTGAACCTGTTGAAATCATCGTTACCTTTTGGGGTGATAATGAGCTTAATGATCAAGAAAAGCAGATCTTAAACAATGCCGGTATAACTTCCGGGTATTATTTTAAGAGCCTCCCAATAGCTGGCGTATCAGCAGATCAAACTATTATAAACACGCTTGCTTCTTATTCTGAGGTTAGGTCTATATACTTAAATAAGGAGTTGACTTACTATAATTACGAAGCTCGAAAAATTACTGGAGTAGATAAAGTACAGTCTGATCCTACATTCACATCCCGAAACGGCGGAATGCCTGTTTCCGGTAAGGGCGTCAGTATTTTAGTAAACGACAGTGGAGTTGACGGCACCCATCCTGATCTAGAATATGGGGATATATTGGTTCAGAATGTACTGGGCTCAACAAATCTCCAAGCCTATTCCAGCTTAGGTCCTGTAACATATGTTGAAAATCAGCCCAACACCGACACTAATTCTGGGCACGGAACTCATGTTGCCGGAACAGTCGCTGGAAGAGGTGTTGCTTCTAACAGTAAATACCAAGGAGTGGCTATCGGAGCAGACCTTATCGGTTATGGCTCAGGTGGAGTACTTTTTGTACTGGATGGTATTGGTGGTTTTGATTATGCCCTTACCCACCAGTTTGAATACAGTATCCGGGCTATTACTAATTCCTGGGGATCTTCCGGAGATTTTGACCCAAATCATCCTATAAATATCGCCAGTAAAATGGCATACGATCGTGGCATGGTAACTCTTTTTGCTGCAGGTAATAGCGGCCCGGGCGAAAATACACATAACCCATACGCCAAAGCACCTTGGGTAATTTCTGTTGGTGCTGGAGATAAAGCCGGTGAACTGGCCGATTTTTCATCCCGAGGTACCAAAGGCGGTGGCGGAACTTTCGAAATTAATGGAGAAACATATACCTGGAAAGACGAACCCACTATTGTAGCGCCCGGAGTAGATATTATATCAACCCGAACAATTTCCCCAATTGGTGTGCTAAGTACAGATCGGGATCTCGAAAATATAGAAGAAGCCTATCTTGCGTATTATACCACATTAGATGGAACTTCAATGGCTACCCCGCATGTAGCCGGTATAGTCGCACTGTTACTGGAGATAAACCCATCACTCACTCCGGACGAAGTTAAATCTATCCTGCAGCAAACCGCAACCAATATGTATGGCCGGGAGAGTTGGGAAGTTGGAGCAGGTTACGTAAACGCTTATGCAGCCGTGCAAAATGCCTTTGATGAAACTACTCAATTTGGCAGTTCACTGAATGCTTATCGTACCTTTAACAGTCATGCTTTCTTTGAAAAAAGTACTTCCCCCTTCGAAGTAACGTATGATCCAACCACCATCACTTCTACCACCCACACGTTTTCGCTCACCGGAAACGAAAGTGCTGTAGTGGCAAAAGTAAGTGCCGAAGGTTTAGCGGGAGAAACAGGAAATACCATAAACCTTATCCTTATCGCTCCGGATGGCACAGAGTACAGTTCAGGGATTTCCGTACTTTTTGCCATTACTTTTGACCGTGTGGTGCAAATAGCCAATCCCATGGCCGGTGAATGGACTGTTGAAGTTCGTGGATTACGCGGTAATGAAATCAATCCTACCGATGGCCTCGCCCTACCCGAAACCGTTGAAGGTACTATTACGACAAAAACCTCAGCAGGCTATTCGGGCTTAAACGATATAGAAGATCATCCCGCTGAAACAGCCATTAAATTAGCCATCACAGACCGACTGATGGATGGTTTTAACGATAAGAACTTTAGTCCGGATAAAAACCTTAAACGTATCCAACTTGCCGATTACCTGATGATGGGACAACAAGTTAGGCAGCATTTGCCCATAAACGGTTCCCGTTCTTTCTCGGATATAGATGGTGAGTTCAATACCCTTATTACCGAATCTGCTGTTAATCGTGGAGCAGCCCTCAGAGACACCAACCAGATTTACAAGGGGGTCATGAGAACTGAAAATAATGGTAAATTTGAACCTAAGGAAAACGTGAGCCGGGCTGAACTTGCTTATTCATTGGTGCAAGGCCTTGGAATGGAACGATTAGCTAATTCAGCTATTACCGATCCCGTGACCGTGCAGTATAAAGACGAGCGAATTCCTTTGGACGATTCCGATCAAATTCCGGAAGAGCTGAAGGGACATGTTCAAATGGCCTTGGATCTTGGAATTATGCATGCTGAATTCTCGCTGGAACAAGGACCCTTTGACCTGGAACCTACCATAACAGCTATATTTAGTCCGGATGAGGCTGTGAAAAGAGCTGAGTATGCGGTAGCGGTAACCAGAACACAATCGGCTAATCCTAATGCGGCTCCGGCTAAAGTTGCCAATAATAACGAGAGCGGCAGCACTAATGCCTATGAATTCTCATTACAGCAGAACTACCCAAATCCGTTTAATCCAAGTACCAATATTACATATTCCCTGAATGAACATGGAATGGTTAGCCTAAACATCTATAATATATTGGGGCAAAAGGTGGCAAGTTTGGTAAATACCTCTCAGGAAGCTGGCAGGTATACCATTTCATGGGATGCACACGAGCTTTCAAGCGG
The DNA here is from genome assembly GCF_014762685.1 of Gracilimonas sp. Classification (NCBI taxonomy): domain Bacteria; kingdom Pseudomonadati; phylum Balneolota; class Balneolia; order Balneolales; family Balneolaceae; genus Gracilimonas; species Gracilimonas sp. Next base: position 549,752 of record NZ_JABURM010000005.1, on the reverse strand, counting down.
AATCTATATTTACAGGTTGGAAACAAATGATCGTGTATTAATTAAAAAGATGCATCTGATTAAATAGGTCTCTGAACCTACTTAATATTCGTCTGCGTCATTTTTTAAAAGCGACTGCAAAACTCAGTCGCTTTTTTAATAAATATAATAGCCTGTTTGATTTACACTACTACTATAAGGTGTTTAATAATTGTGAAAATTTAAGACAAAGTAATTGCATAAAGAGTTTAAACCACTGTAAAAAAATTTTGCAGATATAATTTACTCGTTTATAAAACCCCTTTGAACATTCTTAAAACCATATAATTCATTTTTTTTAAGGTTTGGCATGCTTATTGAAAGAGTAATAGGTGAAGCTTTGAACACACACTTAATAAATTGGAATGTTAAAGGAATTTTTATTTTACGGCTTTATAAAAACACAGTATCCCATACTGGTTATTTCACTCTTAACAACAGTATTATTTACCGGATGTGCTTCTAGTAATCAAATAAATCAAGAGACACTTTCTAAATCAGAAGTAAGCTCTTTGATGATTCAACGTAAAGCCAGTGAATATACTATTCAGCCTGGTGATGAAATAGAGATTTCTGTATGGGGATATGATGAGTTTGATACTCAAAGAACTGTAAATACCCAAGGAATAATAACAGTGCCCCTAGTGGGTGAAATTGAAGCCAGGGGATTAAGTAAAGACCAATTCAAAGAAGAACTTGAAAATAAACTTTCCGGGTATATAAAAGGTGAAATAAACCTTTCAGTCAGCATTAGCAGCCCACAAAGAAATCTGGTATCCGTATTAGGGTCTGTAGGCCGTCCTGACACCTACTCTGTAGTAGATAACTCATCCTTGTTTGAAATACTCTCGAAAGCCGGAGGAGCAACAGATCAAGCAGATCTGAGAAAAATTAAAATTTTTAAGGGCGGAGAAGCAACAGAATTAGTTGAAATAGACCTTACAAATTATCTGAAAAAAGGGAATACCAGTTCTCTTGCGTTCGTCTACCCTGGAGATATCGTATATGTGCCTCAACAAGAGAATATGGTCAGAGAGCTTTCCAGTTTCATTCGAGATGTAGTACTTCTTTTCACCTTATCCAGACTTTTTAACTAGCAAGAATATTAATGTTCAAATTATTCTGTAAATACCTAAATATAAAATCAATTCAGACTGTTATACTGATCTGCTTCTTAGCTGTATTTATAACAAAAACAGGGAATGCACGACAGAACAGCACCTCAACTGATAGTTCACACTATCAGTTCTGGTATTCAGATTTAGATGCCCGTTCAACAGCATTAGCTAATGCTGTTATTGCAGACCCTATTACTGTGAGTGGCCTTTACTCCAATCCGGCACTTATTGCTTTAAATACTCTAAGCACAAAAGCCATGATCAACTCCATCTATAACAAATCTAAAAATATTGCGGTCGAAAATATAACCGTTCCGGTAAAACTTGCCCCAAACAAAAACATGATAATAGGTGCTACTTTCCATCATCAGGTTAAGCCGGATTCGCGGTTGTCTGATTATTCCAGTCTATACTTCAACCAATATACCTTAGATGTTGGTTATGGACAGTCTCTGATTGAAGACGTTTATGTTGGCTTGAATATCCGGTCATATATGGGTGTTACTGAATCAACCACTACATGGTCGGGAGATGCAAGTTTAGGCATTGTATATACGCCCTCTCCACTTGTAAGCTATGGTGCTGTTTACAGAGGTACCGGCTATCAAAATCATCGAATAGGACACGGAATTATTTATTATCGCACTGTAAATGATGATATCACAAGAATGGAAACTGTTAAGCTTCCTCAACGGCTGGAAATCGGGGCAACTTTACGGTTTCCTTCAATAAGGGAATACCCAAACTTTGTTTTGTCATTTTCCAATGAAAAACTATTCGGAGAAGAAGGCTTGGTATATAGAGGAGGGCTTGAAGTTTATATCAAAGATATATTCAGACTTAGAGGTGGTTACTTTCATAGCATTCCTATCCAAGGCAGCAGGATTGGTTTTGGGTTGTTACTAGACCCTGTAAAAGTTGACTACACCTTTTCTATAAATAATTTAGATCGATCAGGTCAAACTCACCAAATGAGCATCTCACTAAACTTTTAGAAAAATGATTACTGCATACCATCAATGCACACTTTTTAATTCCAAAAAAACCGATGCCATGCGAAATAATCTTGTACAAAGAATATTAGCTCATGCTGAAAACACAGCTATAGATGCTGAAAGTGTGGTAATTATAGGTGAATATGGTTCCGGAAAAACATGGCTCGCTCAAAGGATACATGAACTAAGCGACAGAAATGATAAACCCTTTCACTTGATTGATTGTCACACACTATCAGATGAAAATGAAGCAAAAGAAAATATCTTTGGCTATCTCTCATTTACCGAAAATGGTGTTAAAATCAACAAAGGGTTTCTGGAAAAATGTAATGGTGGCACACTTTTCTTAAAAGGTTTTGATTCATTTTCTAAAAAATTACAGCTCCAAATATTGAAGTCAGTTAAAGGCAACGAGTCCAAACATATAGGCGGACAATCTTCCATACCTATTGATGTTCATATAATTATTTCAATTGACACTAATTTGTTCTATCAATCCAAATACCGATATAAGTTATTGCAAAGCGAACTTGGAAATTATCATGAAGCAATTTTTTATCCGCCACTGCGTCATCGCCGAGATGAGATATCCTATCTAATTAACTATTTCTTGAAAGACGATTTTGCACGACGCTATTCTTTTGCTTCCAAGGAAATTTCAATCAGAGCTCTTTACCAGTGCATTTGCTATGACTGGCCAGGCAATGTGCAACAGTTAAAAAATGCAATAGAACATGCTGCTATAATTTCAGCAGGGAACAGCATTCAACCTGAACACTTACCTCTTTCGGTAAAATCCGGTCAACCTAATGAAGATGATCTTTTATTACTTGAAAGGGATCTGAGTTTTAGAGCGGCTGAAAAGAAATTAATAGAAGAAGTGATTCATAACGTCGACTCATTGAAAAATTCAGCCCGGCTGTTGGGGCTAACCCTAAAAGCTTTCGACAAAAAATTAAATATGTACGGTCTGCTTGATGAATACTCAGGACAGTAATAAATCAAAACGCTTGAAAGTAATTGGCTAAAATTTATGACAAATTTAATCTTCATAGTTTTTGTTTTAACCTTGGTTTTATCTCTGTTGCTAACACCAGCGGCGAAAATTATAGCCCAAAAAATCGGGGCGGTTGACCTGCCTGATCATAGAAAGGTACATACCCAACCTGTAACACGGCTTGGGGGACTTTCAATTTTTATAAGTTTTGTTCTTGGAATAATATTAATAGGATTTCTTGCCCCTTCCCTTCTTTCAGATATTATACCTGAAAGTGAACGTAGATTTATCACTAGGCCTGTCCAATATTTTCTGATTTTTGTTTCCTTTATACTTGTTTTATCAATTGGTATTTGGGATGATGTTAAAACCCTGAAACCTGGACCTAAGTTCTTGGCTCAATTTATAGCGGCTTCATGTCTTTTTATTGCAGGAATTAATATCTCCGTGGTTGACAATCCTCTCGGAACAGGAAATTTTGCACTTTCTTTTCTGTCCTATCCTATTACTGTTCTTTGGATTATAGGAATTACTAATGCCTTTAACTTAATTGACGGACTTGACGGATTAGCAGCCGGAATTGCTGTAATCGCATTAGGAACTATTGCATCTATTGCTTTTATACAAGGAGAACCAACAATTACCCTCATATCAGTACTTTTAGCAAGTTCAATACTTGGTTTTTTATGGTACAATTTTCGTCCTGCTTCCATCTTTCTTGGAGACTCCGGAAGTTTGTTTCTAGGTTTTTCATTAGCGGTACTTTCTATTGAAGGCCTTACCAAAGCTTCTACCACTTTTACCGTACTGGTCCCCATATTTGCCTTAGGTCTACCTATCATTGATACCATCTTATCAATGGTGCGTCGATTTTTTTCATGGTTCTTGCCAAATAAAAAAAAGAATAATGAAAGTGTTTCATTTAAACAGATCATTCATTCAATATTTCAACCTGATAAATCTCATATTCATCATCAGCTGATCAGCTATGGGTTTTCTCACAAGAATACTGTATTAGTACTATATCTTGTTTCACTTTTATTCGGAATCAGTGCCTTTGCTATTTCCATAACAGGTCAAACAAGTACTGCAGTATTTATCTCTTTAATAATTGCTGCCACCATCAAAATGGGAATCAGTAAACTGAGGTATAACGAAATTGATCTTTTACACAACGGAATTTTTTATGACATCTACAAATCATTGGTTATTAACAAGCGGCACTTTATTAAAATCCTTGACAGTACCTTCATTATTCTTGCTTTTGTAGGTTCAATATATTTTCAATTTCCCGATCAACTAAATAAGATTTTTAGAGATCAGGCAGACACTGCCATTATACTCGGTCTCCCATTAATCATTCAGTCAATAACTTTCTGGCTGACAAGCCTATACAAAGAAACTATTAACCGTTTGGGAATAGCCGATGTATTTAAAATTATTAAGTCAATATTTACGGCAATCACACTAACAAGTGTTATCCACTATTTCTTTTTGGCTGATCTCCTTTCTTTCAGCTATCTGCTGTATATACTCAACTTTTATTTTCTGGTAACTTGCATCCTTGGCATAAGGGTTTCATTTCATTTACTCCGTTACCTTTTCCACAAATCAAGGACTGACAATCGTCGGGTACTAATTTACGGAGCAGGAACTCAAGGATTGCTTGCTCTACAACAAATATTGGCGCTTAAATCGGAAAAATACTCACCTGTCGGGTTTATTGATGAAGACCCTTATATGGAAGGGAAACTTATAAATGGATTTTCTGTTTTCGGTGGCCACTGGAAATTAAAGCGCCTTATTAAAACAAAAAAAATTGATGAACTCCATATAACTGATGCCACTATTTCGAAAGAAGTAATGCGCCGTATTTATCAAATTTGTTTGGAAAATAATCTACAAATAAAATTTTTTGATGTTCAATTAAGAAAATTAAACCAGTTTAAACATTTTGACGAAAAAGCAAAAAACCTCAATTATGCAAATTAACAAAATTACATTTGGATTAATCATTATAGGTTTCTTTTTCTGCAGTTGCAGGTCATCTTCAGGAGTTAAATCGAAAGAAAAATTACCGCGCATTGAAAATGTACATTTTTCACAAAACTCAGACACTGTTAGAGTTTACTATGATTTGCTAGCAAAAAATAAGGACACCAAATTTGATGTAAAATTATTGCTTTCCCTTGGTGAAAATCAAAACTTTGAAATTACCTCCCCTGCTGCTAGCGGAGATTTAGGGAAAAATGTTTTTCCCGGTAAAGAACGAAGAATTGAATGGAGTGTACTGCAAGATTTCCCAAATGGGGTAGATGAAAGTAATATTCAATTCATGGTGAATGCGGAAAACATGTCTTCTTCAGTCAATAAAAAATGGATTTACATTACTGCAGGCGCAGTTCTGGTTGGAGCCGGTACTACCCTTGGGCTAATATGGAAAAGCGACAACGATAATCTTCCGTTCCCCCCGGGAAGACCCGCAATCCATAAATAACCAAGTGCTCGAATGATGCTTTAAATAGAAATTATACTAACCAGAGTCATGAAGTTATCTAAACAAATCTTATGGATCACCGCTTTTGTTTGTTGCTTCTTTGCAACTACTGAACCGGTTTTCGCTCAACTTACCCCAGACACCCCGGTTCTGGAATCACCACCTGATGGAGCGACCAATCAGCCTACTACTCTTACGCTCGAATGGAACAGTGCTTCCGGTGCTAGCAGCTATTTATTACAAGTTGCCACAGATCCAAACTTTGATAATATTATTGTAGATGAATCCGGCCTTACCGGTACTACATATGAAGTTAGTGGTCTTAATTATGAAACGACTTATTATTGGAGAGTGCGATCTTCTAATGGGCTACTATTAAGCGGTTGGTCTGATATCTGGAATTTTACAACACAAGAAGATGTACCTGAGCCGCCTGAAACACCTATCCTTGCTTCACCTGCCAATGGAGCCAATGAGACCTCTACCAGCCCCACCCTGCAGTGGAACAGTGCCGACCGGGCCGATACCTACCATGTTCAGGTAGCCACAAGCACAGACTTCAGCTCTCCGGTGGTTGATCAATCCGGGCTGAGTCAAACTAATTATCAACCGGCCGGGCTCAACCATTCTACCACCTACTATTGGCGGGTTCGGGCGGCCAACCAGGGAGGAAACAGCGAGTGGTCTGACATTTGGAGTTTTACCGTCAAAGATCCCCCGGCTACTCCACCGAATGCCCCCACTTTGGTTTCACCCTCAAACGGGGCAACCGGAGTCGCAACCAACCCCACCCTGCAGTGGAACAGTGCCGACCGGGCCGATACCTACCATGTTCAGGTAGCCACAAGCACAGACTTCAGCTCTCCGGTGGTTGATCAATCCGGGCTGAGTCAAACTAATTATCAACCGGCCGGGCTCAACCATTCTACCACCTACTATTGGCGGGTTCGGGCGGCCAACCAGGGAGGAAACAGCGAGTGGTCTGACATTTGGAGTTTTACCGTCAAAGATCCCCCGGCTACTCCACCGAATGCCCCCACTTTGGTTTCACCCTCAAACGGGGCAACCGGAGTCGCAACCAACCCCACCCTGCAGTGGAACAGTGCCGACCGGGCCGATACCTACCATGTTCAGGTGGCTACAGATAACAGTTTTAATAATTTGATTGAAGAAGTCGAAGATCATGCATCTACTACTCATCAGTTATCAGGCTTGGAATCTGTTACTACTTATTATTGGAGAATCAGAGCTTTTAATGATGCAGGTAAAAGTGATTGGTCAGAAACCTGGAATTTTATCACTAGGTCACAGAATTCTCCGGTTATCATTAGCAATCCGGCTAAGCAGGAAATTGTTGAGGCGAAGCGAACTTATACCATTACATGGTCAGCAGACGAAAGCATTCAAAATTTAAATATTGAGTACCGCCTTCACCCCGACAGTTCATGGATATTGATAGCTGATGAAGTCAATGCCGGTAGTGGTTCATATATTTGGGATGTACCAAATTATTCTTCTGACCAAGCCAACATTAAAATTTCAGACACTCAAAATCCTGACAATTATGCTATAAGCTTGCCATTTATTCTTTATGCACAATCTGTTTTTTTAGATCATACTTTTTCTTTTCCTTCTACTTTTTCCAGCAACAGTTATCGGCTAATTGGAGTGCCGGCTCAATCAGAAATATCTTTAGATCAGTTATTTAAAGGTACACATTCCAAAGACTGGAATGCTTTTTGGGATAATGGTTCAGATGAAAATTATCTTATAGAATTCGATGGTTCAGAACAATTTATACTGAGCCCCGGAAGAGGATTCTGGGTTCTTAGTAAAAGAAAAGTTCAACTTAAAGATTCAATCCCAACTGTACCACTAAACAATGAAGCAGCATACACAATTTCTCTGCACCCCGGATGGAATATTATCTCTAATCCTTTTAATCAAGCTGTATCCTGGAGTTATGTTCAATCTGTAAACCAATTAGAAGATGTTATTTGGGAATTTAATGGCTCCTTTAGTCAATCAGAAATTTTACAGCCGTTCCATGGCTATTACTTTTTTAACAGGGATTCCTTGCAGCATATTCATATTCCTTACCCCAAACCTGCAATTTCTAAGGAAAAATTTACTGCTAACAATCAAAAAATACCTGCAAAACAAAGTTTAGATGTTTCAGTATTAAAAGACGGGAAAAGCTATTCAACCATAGAAGCCGGAATTAATACAAATGGAATAAAGAGAGTCTATCAATTTGCACCTCCGGGTGATTTCGAGCCTTACAAACTTACAATGATACCCGATAATAAAAGTAAGAGTCTAAGCCGTCAGCTTGCTATAGATTTACGAAAGCAAAAAAATGGCTTACATGAATTTCAGCTGCAATTAAAAGCTAAACCTGGTTCTGAAATTTATTTGAGAATTAGCGGTCTACAAAACATAGCTCCTCATCAGGCAGTTCTGGTAGATATACAGACAGCCAAAACTCATAAACTTTCTGATGATAAATCCATTTATTTGAACCCCAAAAAAGAAATCACCTACTATTCATTACTGTTAGGAAACTCAACAGATATTGAGGAAAATACTCGAAAAGTTGTCCCAAGTGAGTTCAAGTTAGCTCAAAATTATCCAAACCCATTTAACGGGCAAACCGTCATTGAATACAGTATTCCAAAACAAGTCGGTCAGGTTCCTGTACAGTTAGACATTTTCAATATTTTGGGACAAAGAGTCCTGACACTAATAAACTCACAACAACAACCCGGTTTCTATCGGGTTCGGTGGAATGGAGAAGATGCAAACGGCCAACCTTTGTCAAGTGGTGTTTTTATTTATCGACTAAAAACTGGTAAAAAAGTGCTTTATAAAAAGCTTACCCTTATTAAGTAAAGCTATGGATAACATTATTCCTTATTAAAAAAGGAATGTCCGGGCTAAAAGACCAATTCTACTACATCAAATGTAAATTTTTATGATTTTTTTGTAGGATTTGGAACATTTTGGTGAATTAAAACTTAATAAATAAAAGTGTCATTTTATCAAGTTTTGAAACATTAATAAAGCTCTTTCGATCATGAAAAAGTTTCCTATACTTATTTCATTGATCCTTATATTTAGTTCCTGTGAAATTTTTGTTACTCCAAATTCAGTAGGGAGTATTAAAGAGACTGACATTTGGGTAAGTGCCTATTTCGGAGCCTGGAATCATCATGCTCCCCCTGGAGGAAATTGGGGTAATTTACCAACTGAAGAAATTGATTGGGATGCTTTTACTCATCTTTTTTACTTTGCATTAACCGTTGATCAAAATGGTAATCTTGCTCCTATAAAAGAATATGAAACCTTCAGTCCAAGCCGTATTAAATCCATTGTATCGGCTGCACATAGCCATAATACCCCCGTACTTTTTTCAGTTGGCGGTTGGGGAAACTACTCCGGTTTCAGTGAAGCCATTAAATCAGATTCAAGAGAACATTTCATAAGAAGTATAATAATGGTTATGGAAAAATGGGGGTTTGATGGGGTAGATATTGATATGGAGCCTATTAAACCCCATGATGAAGAAAATTATAAAGCATTTATTACAGAACTTCACAGCCAGCTACAAAAAAGACGAACTCCACTTGGTCTAACACCATATCTGACAACTGCTACCAATTGGAGTCCAAACATATTTGCGGAGCTCCATACCAAATTTGATCAGATTAATTTAATGACATATGACTTTAGCGGTGCATGGGAAGGCTGGGTCAGTTGGCATAATTCTCCCGTATATAGTGGAGGTAAAACGTTTCTTGATTCGGATAGGCCGCTTCCTTCAGCAAACAGTGAAGTTGAAAAATTTTTAAAAGCAGGAGTTCCTAAAGAAAAACTTGGGATTGGAATAGATTTCTATGGATATGTGTGGTCCGGATTTGTCACTGGACCTCTACAAAATTGGACCATCCCTCCTACTGTACAATCAAATGTGCCTTATCATCAAATAATGAAAGAATATTTTGAAAAAGAAAACTATCAATGGGATGCAGAAGCTAAAGCTGCTTACTTAAGTAAAGACCACCTTATTCCGTTATACAAGCAATTCATTTCATACGATGATGAAAAAAGTATAGAAGCCAAAATAAATTATGTGCGCGAAAAAAATATTGGCGGAGTAATAATATGGGACTTAAGCGGAGGGTATCAAAAAGAAGCGCCTAAAGGAAAAAAAGATCTTTTGCTGCAAAAAGTAAAAAAAGAACTGCATCGGTAGTTATAAATATAAAACCAACACGAATCGCTTATCAAAATTGTAAAGCTCAGATACTTATCTTTTTCAAATCCTACTGAAATCTGAGTTATTATTTAAAAAAATTCAATCTGCTCTTCTTAATACTTACACTTTAGCGCAATTTATTGTCTCAAAAAATGAGACAACATTGTAAAATTAAGTATAACCCCTCCTATTTATAACGATAAAGTGTAAGAAGAATATTTGTTACACTTATATAAAATCTAATACTTCTGAAAGTTTTTTTATTAAAAAATTTTAATAATTTCTTCACCCCTTAAGATAATGTTTATTAGATATATAGATTGCCATGTAATTTCTTTTTCTCATTTTTTTTACAAAACAATCTTTTTTTTTGGAACAAAACGTAATATCATTGGGTACACAATTGTGATAAGATTTATTACAATTTTCAATTATTATTTATTACATAAAAATAGTTGAACGTATTACAATCAAGAGGCCACGCCAAGTACATCTATTGATTTAGATCACCGGTTAAGACAGCCCTTCTTAAGCTCAATATTTGAGCTATTAACCAAACAAGAGATAATAAACAATCATGAGAAAACTAGCATTCTTAATCATTGCATCTGTTTTTTTGAGTAATTGCTCAGAAATAACAGGTCCTAACCTGGAAACAAATAATAACCAAAACTCAAAAGAGGAATACTCTTCAGAATCAAGTAAACAATCTAAAGTGGAAACCAATACCGACCTATGGGTTGGTGCTTATATGGCTTCCTGGAATCATTATGTAGAACCCACAGGAAACTGGGGAAATCTGCCAACCGAAGAAATTGACTGGGATGCTTTTACGCATCTGTACTATTTTGCATTTAGCGCAAAAGCAGACGGATCACTTTCTGCAGTAGCAGCTTATGAAAACCTAAGCCCTGAACGTATCAACTCGATTATAACGGCAGGTCATGAAAATGGTAAACCCGTTATGTTCTCGATAGGTGGATGGGGCAATTACGACGGCTTTTCCAGTGCTATCAAACCAGCTAATCGAGCCACCTTTGTAGCTAACATTGTAAATATAATGGTACAATGGGGATTTGATGGTGTAGATATCGATATGGAACCTATACAAAGTGGTGATGTTGATAATTACATAGCATTCATTGATGAACTAAACCTTGCGTTAGAAACGATTGATGTCCCTTTGGCATCTGAACCATTAGTCTCAGTTGTAACAAACTGGCATCCTGAATTATTTGGTCAAATACATGACAAGGTTGACCACGTTAACTTAATGACATACGATTTTAGTGGTGCATGGGAAGGCTGGGTAAGCTGGCACAATGCAGCAGTTTACAGCGGAGGACTTACTTTCCCTGGAATGTCTAAACCATTGCCTTCTATTGACGAAAAAGTAAAAGCTTTTATCGCCGCAGGAGTACCTGCTTCCAAAATAGGAATTGGGATCGATTTCTACGGTTATGTATGGAGTGGAGGAACCGGAACCAATACAGGCGGTGTTACCAGCCCGAACCAAGCTTGGGATACTGCACCAACAGTTCAGGATAACGTTCCTTATCACAAAATTATGAATGATTATTATCACGCTGATAATTATAGATGGGATGATCAGGCTCTCGGAGCTTATTTGAGTATTGACCAATCCGGAAGTTCAAATGACAAGTTTATCTCCTATGACGATGAGAAAAGCATTCAAGCTAAATTTGATTACGCTCGTGAAAAAGGATTAGGTGGAACTATCATTTGGGAACTGAGTGGTGGATACAGAAAAGATCAGCCGGAAGGTCAGCGAGACAACCTCTTACAAGCTGTTAAAGTGGCTATGAACAATGGTTCAACTACTCCAACTGAGCCTGAAAAAGATATAACAGCTCCTACCGTAAACGTTACAGCCCCTGCTGATGGCAGTACAGTTTCAGGTATCATAGATATCAATATTGAAGCAATAGACAATACTGATGTTTCAAATGTTGAACTTTTTATCAATGGAGAATCAGTCCATAATTTCAGCTTTGATCCCTATATCTATAGTTGGGACACTAACACAAGTTCAAGTAATCTTTTATCTTCTACAGATCTTAGTACTTCTGAATTAAAAGCAGTTGCATCGGATGCAGCAGGAAACACCTCTACAAGTGTGATTAATGTAACTGTAGACAACTCTACACCTGATGAAGGCAACGATAATCCGGAAGAAGATAACACTGACGATGGAGCTACAGACACCGTTGTGAGTGATGTGATTTTCGGTGATGAGCTGAATTCCCCCTGGATTAATGCATCTTGGAGTACCATAGTTGATTTTAACAGCAATGAGAAAGTTAAATCAGGAAATAAGTCGATCAAGATCGAGCAAAACCGTTGGGGCGGTTTTTCCCTGCACAGCGGAAGTTGGGGAAGCCCGCAAGAAATCATCTCCTCTGATCATGAATTCGTTGAATTTTCAGTATTTGCACAAGATCAACAATCTTCATTTAATGTAATGCTGCAAAATGACAGTGGTCAATCCTTCCCCAAAGTTTCTATTGGAGAAATTGCAGCAGGAAAATGGACTTTAATGCAAATTCCGGTTAGTGAACTCAACCCTAACAACCATGCAGTGCACCGTATAAGCATCATGGAAATAAGCGGCGATACCAGAACATATTATATCGATAACTTCAATTTATTAGGATCAGGTACAAACGGTTCAGTAGATGATTCTGAACCGGAACCAGCCCCTACTAGTTATCAAGAAGTTTATACTGATGATCTGATTTCCCCGTGGATAAATACATCATGGAATGCTTCCATAGACTATCAGAATACAGAAAAGGTACAAAGCGGAACACGCGCAATTAAAGTTGTACAAAATAAATGGGGCAGTCTTTCCATGCATAGCGGAAGTTGGAGCAATGCCCAAAATGTGAACCCTTCCGAATATTCGGCTATTGAGTTCGCAGTATATTCAACCAGCAGCGAAAATTCATTCAGTGTTATGTTAGAAAATGATGAAGGACAATCCTTTCCTAAAGTCAAACATGGTTCTATTCCGGCTAACCAATGGGTAATCATTAGCATCCCCATGTCCGAGTTGAACCCAAATAACAATACTATTCATCGAATTGATCTTTTGGAAGGAAGTGGAGTTCAAAAGACTTACTATGTTGATAATCTCCGATTCAAGAAATCAACAAATAGTTAATAAATAATAAATATGGCAGGCTTAGTCCACCATTTGCAACTTTTATCCGAACCGGGGGAACCCGGTTCGGATTTTTATTTGATTTTATTTTTTTCAATATTTACAGCGGTGGTATAAAGAATCCTCTCCGTCATTTCATTGATTATTTAAGATATGGGGTGAGATGCTTAAAATTTAATGATTAGCTATTTTATCGTTGGCTAATTTCATATCTATCAAATTATCTGTATTTCATTTGCTTTTAAAAACTATCCTATGAATAAAAAGCTTTCTAAAAAAATCATTATCAGTAACAAAGTTACCAGTACAAATGACATACATAAGATTTTAGATGAAATTCAAGAGGAATTGCTATTGCTAAATATTAGTAAAGCTGAACTTACCGTTTTACTAACCTCTATTTCAGAAGTCTATCGGCTTTTTCTTAATATTTTTAAAGAAATACACACCACAATTAGCAGCCTTGAAAACAGTCAAGGTATCGGAGTTTCTTTTTTAGTAAAACAAGTAAAATTAGAAGGCTCTAAAACTCCATCTACTGCAGGTTCAACAGAAGTGAAAAAAAAGGCAGAAAGTAAACTCACAAAGATCAAAACTGTATACGACAAATTCATAATTGAATCTGATAATGATAACCTTATCAGTCTTACACTAGAAAAATGGTTTAATGAATCAGGCATAGATCATTATATCAATAAAAACTAAACTACTTTTTTGTCTAAATTTGAAACATTATTAAAAAAAAGAGGAAGCCCCAAATTATCCATTTGAGGCTTCCTGGCTTGTTGGCTTGTTGGCTTAGGGGTTTTTTGTTTTATGAATGGAAGAAGCACCCTCTAAAGGGGTGCTTTTTATCTCTCTTAACCAATCATGAGGTACTACTCTGCCCATTGTACTTATTCAATTTGTTGTGGAGAGTCTGACGACTAAACCCTAAAATTTTTGCTGCCTCTGATTTATTATTATCTACCATAGAAAGAGTTTTGTTGATCAATATTCTCTCTGCTTCCTGCATACTGGCACCAACTGGAATATTTAATTCCTTTTGGGAGTAAGACCCATTTCCGTTGTTTTCAATTTTTTGATAGTCGAAATCGTGGCCATTACTATAACTGTTCTCTTTCATTGTGTATCTTTGATGGCCATTATCTAGCCTTGTAGTTGAATTAACCAAATCGTTATTAGATGCTCCTTGATTACCTTCATATTCCTTAATTCCTGAGATATCATTTGTAAGATAAGCGGGACGAATAGTAGAATCCTGACACATTATAACGCATCTTTCCATTGTATTTCTCAGTTCTCTTACATTACCCGGCCAATTATATTCTAATAGCAATTGCATACTTTCGTCCGATAATTTTTTGCCTTCACATTTATATTTTTTAGAAAACATATTCAGAAAACAATTGACCAAGGCCGGTATATCTTCCTTTCGTTCTCTTAAAGGAGGAATATGCAATTCAATGACACTTAATCTGTAAAAAAGATCTTTTCTGAATTCACCATTTTTCATCGCATCAGACATGTCCCGATTAGTAGCTGCGATAATTCGAACATCTGTTTTAATTTCCTTTTTCCCACCAATACGTCGAAAGGTTTTATATTCAACAGCCCGCAATAATTTTACTTGCATATCCAAGCACATCTCACCTATTTCATCTAGAAAAAGAGTTCCATTATCAGCTAACTCAAAACATCCTTCTTTTTGTTTAAATGCCCCTGTAAAAGCCCCTTTCTCAAAACCAAATAATTCACTTTCTACAATATCTTTTGGAATGGCTCCGCAATTAAGGGCTACAAAAGGTCTTTCTTTTCGTCCACTTCGGTGATGGATTAACCGGGATACAATTTCTTTCCCCGTTCCACTTTCACCGGTCAAAAGCACAGTAGCTTCTGTTTTGGCAATCCTGTTAATTTGGGAACATAACTCCTTCATGGATGGAGATTCCGCTATAAAAATGGGTTCGATTTTGTCCTTACTTTCCTTATGGTATTTACTATCACTTTGCATAATCTTCTTCTTTAAATAAAATTAAAATTAGGGCTCTTCAATTAGTTGATGAGTTAATGCGTATCGGGTTATTGCAACATTTGATCTTAGCCCCATTTTATCCATTAATCTTGATCGATATGTGTGTATAGTCCTGGTACTCAGGGAAAGATCTTTTGCTATTTCTTTGATCTTTTTACCTGATGCAATCATACACATTACCTCAAATTCACGGTCTGAAAGTTTTTCATGGGGTGTATTAGATTCTCCCTCATTTACCTCCCGAACCAATTGCTCAGCAACTTTATCACTGATATATCTCTTATTTCTATTTACTATCGTTTCTATTGCATTCAAAAGCTTACCGGTAACACTTTCTTTATTTAAATATCCATAGGCTCCGGCCTTAAGCGCCCGTACTGCAAATCGATCTTCCGGATGCATACTCAGCATCAGAACACGTAAATCTTTGTATTTTTGCCTAATCTCATTTAACATATCTAATCCACTTTTACCCGGCATTCCTATATCCAGAATTAATAAATTGGGCAATTCTTTATCCAACAAGTCCATCAGTTCTTCTGATTCTGATGCTTCTCCGATAACCTCTATTTCGAGATCACCTTTTACCAGAACTTTTTTAATGCCCTCTCTTACCAGAGGATGATCATCAGCTATAATTACTTTAATCATCTTTTGGTTTGGTTAGTGTATAAACAGCTCAGAAATTTTGAAATAGAAACAACTCTGAACTTTTTGTAATTAATTTTAAAATGCATCGTATCAATTCTTTGAAACCTAATTGTTTGGATTTCATGGCTTAAAATAAAAGCGCTTCAAGTAGGTCTCTCACCTCTTGGATTACTAAACTGAACTCTATTTTTTGACACTCGAATAGACTTTCATCCTACTGCTCGAGTCAACTTATTTTTTTTATAGCTATGATTTTGCTCCCCATTCATCAGTTCCAAAAGGAACTCTTCATGCGGAGTTTCCGCATTTTGAAATGCCTTATTGTTATTACCGGATATCTTGGTTTCACTATTCAAATTATCCGGATCTAAAACTAATGGCTCGGATGTTTCCATATTTTTTGTATCCCTTTTCTTTTTTAGTTTTTAGCTAAATAGGTGTTGACTAATCCCGTCAAGCACTGAGGATAACATATAGATTGGAGAGCAAGTGCGGTATAGGAAAGAATCTGAATTTCTTGTCATTACAACCTCAATAGAAGTTGTCACATTTACCGCTATCTATTTGGCACACAAATTTATTATAAATGTGTAGTAAATTTTAGCAACACTTATAGTAGTATCTCTAATCCTGTCATTGTCTACTTTAACTGCAAAGTATTCTCTTTTTTCTGTATAAATTAAAAAGGCCACCCTTATAATAAGGATGACCTCTTTGCACCTAACCTAACCTTAACTTTAGGGGTTTATGAATGGAGTAAGCGGGTTAGTTATGCAGGTTTCAGTTTTATGGTTATTTTTTTATTACTGTCCTGGCTTGTGAGTTCAACATCTTTTGAGAATTCTTCATATCTCGGATCATCTACTTTAAGAGTATATTTTCCGGGACTGAGACTATTAAAGCTGAACTTACCTCGTTGATTGGATTCAACTTCTTTATTCTCCCCAACATCCCCAACAATGGTGACAAGAACACCGGGTACAGGTTGATTATTATCAGCATTGATAACATCCCCACTAATAGTAATCATAGCATCCGAACTTGCTTGGATGGTTTGGCCTTGCAGTGTTGAATTGACTGGCAAAAGTACCAACCCAAACAATATTGCAAATACACTTGATAGAATTGAATTTTTAAGTCTAAACATAACTTTTCCTCTCTTGCTTAATTGTTTATTTTACTTATTCTATAATGTAAAATTCTAAAACATGACGATAATATATATCATTAAATTCGTCACTTGATTTAGTTGATTAGTTATATCTGAAAAGTGGTTGAGGTGTTCCTTTCAAACACGTAAAAAAGAGCGGACACTTTTTGTCAAATACTTCTTTTCAGGGTGTGATATTTTCTTGTAGTGGTATTGCATTTTTTCTTATCTCGTTAGTTAATTTTATGAGACAAATATTTCTCACGGTGCAATCCAGACACTAACACCCACGTAGGTTTAGTAAAGAAAAGATAAGTTTTTTATTATGACGAGCGTATAAAATATAAAAGAGAAGTCACCTGTCAGGAAGTCTCTCCTTGACTTTTTGGAGTACTAAAATCAATTAAAGTTGATTTGATCTTTTTAACGAAAAAAGAAGCGTATATTTTTGAGTTAAAATGCAATCAATCAATCAGATTATGTTGCAGAGCATAACGAGTAATTTCTACATTCGAGTTTAGGTTTGTTTTCTCTTTTATTCTTGAACGATAGGTATGTACCGTTTGAATGCTTATAGATAATTCTTTAGCAATTTCATTTACTTTTTTCCCGGATCCGATCATGCACAAAATCTGATATTCCCTATCTGAAAGTGATTCATGAAGAGGCTGTTCGTGATTAAGATCAACCCGAGCCGCGAGCTGTTCAGCAACATTCGGGCTAATATATCTTTTCTTTTCCACCACAATCTTTCGGATAGCATTTACCATTTGATCTGAAATACTGCTTTTATTCAGATAACCTGATGCGCCGGCCTTAAGTGCCCTGATAGCAAACCGATCTTCCGGATGCATACTTAAAATCAATACAGGGAGGTTTGGATGAAAATCCTTGATATCCTTCAATACATCAAGGCCACTTTTACCCGGCATTGCTATATCTAATATTATAATATCTGCTTTTTGCTCCCTCAGCATATCCATCAATTCATGAGCATCAGAAGCTTCCCCGGAAACCTCAATATCAATAGTACTCTGATCCACGACTTTTTTTATCCCTTCTCTTACAAGAGGGTGATCATCTGCAATTATTACTTTTATCATAACAAACCTCCTTATTTATTCTTCTCCGTTTTTTCAAACGGAATCGTTAAAACAACCTTGGTTCCTTTTTCTTTTTCTCCTTCAATACTTACACTACCCCCAAGAAGCTGTGTGCGCTCTCTCATTCCGATAAGACCTAATGAGGTTGACGCTTCTTTTTCTTTTTGAGTAATTCCAATACCATCATCCACGATAATCAACTGTATATGATTATTTTCTTTTCTTAAGTTAATGTCAACTGTCGTAGCCTTAGCGTGTCGAAGTACATTCGTCAATGTTTCCTGAAAAATGCGAAACAGGGTAGTTGACTGTTCATCGTCCAAAAAATCGGTATCAGAAATGCCAGAACTAAAATGGATATCTATTCCTGTACGATTACTGAACTCCTGAGCCTGCCATTCAATGGCGTCTTTCAGTCCTAGATCATCCAAAACTTCAGGCCTCAATTCGGTAGTTATTCTCTGAACAGATTTAATAATCACGTTGATTCTTTCCAATACTTTCTGTGCTTCATTATGAAAAAAAGTGTGGGTATCATCTGGAAGCATTTCTCGCATTTCACTATTAAGCATAGAGATGTCCATCTTAAGAACAGTCAACATTTGTCCTAATTCATCATGTACTTCTCTCGAAATTCGAATTCGTTCCTCCTCTCTGGCACGCTCAATTCGTGCTGACAGCTTCCGAAGCTGTTCGCTATATTCTTTCAGTTTTTTTTCTTTTTCCTTCTGCTCGGTAACATCCTGCCCCGTACCAATCATTTTTACGACCTTATCATTCTCATCTGTAATCATGTGCCCCATACATAACAGAGTACGTACTTCACCATCCGTTCGTATTATTTTATGTTCAAAGGAACAAGACTCTTTATTTTCCAGGCACCTTTTGATGATACGTTGCGTTCTTTCCCGATCATCCGGATGAACCCGTTCGATAAAAGTATCATAACTATGATCAAAATTTTCCGGCTTAACTCCGTATATCCGGCACATTTCCTCTGACCATTCAAGTTCATTTCCTTTTATACCCGGATTCCATTCCCAACTGCCAACTTTTGCAATGCGCTGTGCTTCAGCAAGCTGAACTTTGTTTTCCTCTAACTTTCGGATATTGCTAATGCGATCGGTTATATCGCGTGAGTTAACCACTACAACCGGGCCGTCCATACTATCCGGAATGTTCTTGGCTATGCTTTCCAGATAAACCCATTTTCCACTCTTATGTCGAAATCTGTATTCAGCCGTGTGTACAAGGTTGGGATTAGCCACAACTTCAGCAAATAATTTCAAAACCTTTTCTCTGTCATCTTCATGCAAATATTGGAAAGCATCTCTGCCATTTAACTCCTTGGGTTCATACCCCAGAATACGTTCCACAGAAGGACTTTCATAACGAATAATACCTTTATGATCGAGTATGGTAATAATGTCTTGTGCATTTTCAATTAGTGTCTGGAAATAAGCCCTGCTACGCTGAAGTTCTTTCTCGGCTTGTTTACGGTTTTCTATTTCTTTCTCAAGCTGGTCATTTTTTGTATTGAGCTTTTTAATCATATCCCGATAACTTCGCAGCCTTACTTCATACGGTGCCAGCCACTCAGTCAGATAACGGGAAGCCCTGTTAAATTTTTCCTTTGTATCAAACTCTAACCCATTTTCATTCAGCCTTAACTGAGCACTTTTATACATTTCGATTATGTTCAGCTCAGTATATCCTTCCTGTAAGCTTTTTCGGCCCATTTCATAAGCCTTAGCCAATATTTCTTCCTTTTCATTGACCAAATAATCTTTAAGGCCTTCATAAAACTGCTCAGTGATATATCTTCCAACCTTAGTTTTCATATTGAAATCCTTCTCCCAAATACTTTCCAGCAATAATTAATGCATCATCAGATTTTTTGAAATAATTAGAAGCTACGAATTCAACAATTTCTTCGGGGTGCTCACTAGCATTTAATTCATCTACATAATCATGCTCCACACCATCAGTTGTAAATACTACAATATCATCTTTAAAAATAGGAATCATAGCTGCTTGAAGTGATGGTAATTTGTATCCTATCACGCCGCCTCTTAATACAATTCGTTCCAGTTTTTGGCCGACTTCAGAATGAGCACGAAATAATACCCCTTCTACATTTCCTACTCCAATCCACGTCATCATATTTTCCTTTGAATCTATCAGAGCCAGACTCATTACAACCCCTCGGGTTTGCCGAAGTTCTTTATGGCATCGGTGAATAAGATTAATAAGGGATTCTTTTTCAAATGATTCCAGCAAATCGATAGCTTTTTTACTCGCCTTAGCCGCACTGACTCCATGTCCAAGCCCATCTACTGCTGCAACTAAAACTTTTCCATTTGACTTTTTTACCAAGCTAAGGTCGCCACAAATTTTCTCTCCTTCCTTGGGGAGTCGTGCTGAACTCCATGCAATAAACTTTGTTTTACCGGTTTCTATTTTATGATCGTTAAAACTCATATTTATCAAGCCATTTTGCCATAATTACAGTGGTTCCCTTGCCAATATTTGAATGTATTTCAAATTTGTCCATAATTCTTTTTGTACCCGGCAAACCGATTCCCATACCGCGACCAGTGGAATAACCTTCCTGCAATGCTTTTCTTACATCTTCAATACCCGGTCCGGTGTCCGTGACTGTAATCAAAATCCCTTCTGAGTTTTTATCTTTATCAGGTTCAATCTTAACCTCTCCTGTACCTGCATATTCCAATACATTTCGGCAAATTTCTGAAAGAGCGGTAGCTATAAGGGTTTGATCGCTACCCTCGAAACCAATTTGTGCGGCCATTTTTCTGCCAAAATCCCGTATGGAAACCAAATCTAAATCAGAGCCTATCGGAAAAACTTCCGCGGTCAGCTTCTTAAGATCATTTTCAGTTTTTTTGGAGTCCTTATCCATCACGATTGTTACTTCTTAGGCTGCTATCACCTAATTAATATACTATTAATTTTTTACGACCCGGTTTAACTTCTTTTGGAATAACATATATAAGTTGTTTGCTATCCTTGACAATACATTTTCAACTGATTGATAGAGTAACCTTTTACCCCCTTAGTATACAGTCTAATCTGTACCAAGAAATTCAATTACATTAATTCTCGTTGTTCGGTTGATTGAAATCATCCAAAAGAGCTAACCCTTCCTCCAAGTCCAATGCTGTTTCCAGATGCCCCAAACTCAGCCCCAACTGAACCATAGCTAAAGCCACATCAGGCTGAACCCCTACAACTACAGTTGGTGCTCCCCTAAGTTTAATCATTTGGGCGATATCTTTCAGAATACGAGTTGCAAAAGAATCCATAACATCCAGTACGGTGACGTCGATAATAACTCCACGCGCCCTTACTTGTGAAACTTTGGCAACAAGGTCATCTCTGAGTTTTAATAATTCTTCATCGCTAAGTGACGACTGAACCGAGGCAATTAGGTAATTACCTTGTTTTAGGATAGGTACTCGCATTTAGGATCTTGGTCATTAATCAGGTTTAAGTTTGGCGCTGTGCAGGCTCTACCTGTTGTACTCTGTAACCGAGTTTACGTTCCGCTTCTTCAATACCACCCTGCAAGTCACCAACCGTAATAATCTTAGTAAGATCGACTCCTATTGTAACGAGTGTTTGAGCAATTTCTGAGGAAAGGCCGGTAACAATCACACTAGCCCCCAATAATCGTGTTGCATCTACTGTTTGAACGAGGTGATTGGCTACCTTTTCATCCATAGTCGGCACCCCGGTTATATCAATCACAACTACTTTAGCCCTATTTCGGCGAATAGCCTGCAAAAGTTGTTCAGTAAACTGCTGTGCACGCTTTGGATCAATAATACCAATAATCGGCAAAATGAGAAGTCGCTCGCGAACCTGAAGCACCGGCGTTGACAGCTCACGGATAGCTTCCTGTTGTTCACGAATCACCCTCTCGCGCTCCTGAACAAAACCTACAGCAACGGTATTTGCAATGCGGTTAGCTGCGGGTTCATAAGCATCCAGAATCCGATTGAGTTTGCTGAAGTCATCACGATATTTGGCAAAAAGAGATCTCGCCAAAACATCACGAAGCAAAAGCACAATCCCAACAACCTCGTGCGTTTCTACCCCTCTGGGAATAATACGCTCAGAAAGATTTCGGGCATAAGATTGCAGCGCTTCATAGGTCCCCGTTTCTAGTGCTTCTACATAATTATCATATACAGAAGTAGCTTCTGCTAAAATCTCTTCCTTATTCATAGCTCTCAAAAGTTCAGCTTCCTGAATACGTCGAGCCCATTCCTCCCTTAGTTCACTTCTTTTTTGTCTAAGGTGAGCGACAAGCTCACGCAGCAGTGAAGCAGTAGACTCGTCAGGCGGTTGGCCCGGGATATTGGGATACTTTTTATCCTTCTCGTTTTCGGATTTATTTTCCTTAGTATCGCTTTTCTTAGCCATAAATTCTGACCTCTTTTTTTTACACGATGTGGGTATTAACGCAATGAGTATAAAAAAGAGCTGTCGCAATCGAAGTAGCGATAAGTATTAAATAATCGTCGCATTATTTATTACATATCAAAACAATGCTTTTAAGACATCCTAATGTACTAAATTGATTCATCCTGAAGTCCTATTTACTCTCATTTCTACCCCAAATAACCATTGATAAATTAACTGACACCAGATTAGTTCATGCATGTTGTAACAGATTCTGCTCCAGATCATGGATAGAATGCAAGGTTTTGAATATGGAATCAGGTGTAACAGAAATACTGTCAATGCCATGATATACAAGAAATTCGGCAAAGTCGGGAAAATCCGATGGGCCCTGCCCGCATATACCAACTTTGGTTCCTGTTTTCTTGGCTTTTTCCAATAGCATGAGAATCATGCGCTTTACCGCTTCATTCCGTTCATCATAGACGTGAGCAACCAGTGATGAATCACGATCAAGACCTAAAGTTAGTTGTGTCAAATCATTCGAACCAATCGAAAATCCGTCTATATGAGCAGCAAACTCTTCAGCCAAAATAATATTTGAAGGCAGCTCAGCCATCAGGTAAACTTCCAGTCCATTTTTCCCTCTTTTCAGGCCAAACTCTCCCATCGTCTGCAGCACTTTCTGCAATTCTTCCGGGGTTCGACAAAAGGGAATCATTACCGTGATATTGGTCAGCCCATATTGATCACGCACCCTTTTAATAGCTTTACACTCCAGACCAAAAGCTTCTTTGTATTTATCGGAATAATACCGGGAAGCTCCCCGCCAGCCTATCATGGGATTCTCTTCTTCCGGTTCGAAATAAGAACCACCCAACAGGTTTTTATACTCATTTGATTTAAAATCTGAAAACCGAACGATTACCCGCGAAGGATAAAAAGCCGCACCAATATGGGCTATGCCAAATGAAAGCTTTTCAACAAAAAATTCACTTTCATCATCATAACCATAAATGATCTCATTAATCTTTGTACTCAGCTGTTCATCACCAATCTCCTTATGATGCAAAAGAGCCAGGGGATGTATTTTTATGTAGTTATTAATGATAAACTCTTCCCGGGCTAATCCCACGCCTGAATTGGGTATGCCGCTGAGCCTAAATGCAAGATCCGGCGAGGCAATGTTCAACATAACCGGGGTCTGAGTTGCCGGCAGCTCAGTTATTTTATGATGAATTTCTTCGTAATTAATAACCCCCTCATAAACTTTTCCGGTAGCGCCTTCGCCGCAGGATACAGTTACTTTTTGACTTTTCTTCAGGCATTTTGTCGCAATTTCCGTTCCTACAATAGCGGGAATTCCCATCTCACGTGCCACAATTGCGGCGTGACAAGTACGCCCCCCTTTGTTAGTGATAATTGCGGAAGCTTTTTTCATTAGCGGTTCCCAATCAGGATCAGTCATTTCCGTGACCAGTACCTCACCGCTTTGGAAACTTATCTCATCAGCCGAACCATCCCGACCATCAAGCGTATGAATAATATTCACCTTCCCGGAACCTATTTTATCTCCTACAGCTGTTCCTTCTAAAATTAATTTACCCTCCCGGTTTTTATCATCGATTTTAAACTCTGTGAGCGTTCCCATGTTATTGGAATGAATCGTTTCAGGACGAGCCTGCACAATAAACAGCTCATTAGAAAGCCCGTCATAGGCCCACTCAATATCCATGGGTGACCACCGTCCATTGCGTTCAGTATAGTGTTTTTCTATCTCTACAACCCATTCGGCAAGCTGCAGCACATCGTCATCACTGAGACAATATTTATCCCGCATCGATTCCTCAAGGCTTAGGCGCTTAGTCATTTCATTCGGTTTGTGACCATATGCCAGTTTATGAGTTTTGTTTCCCAGTTTCTTCCCTATGATTGCCTTTTTACCCTCTTTTAGAGTCGGTTTAAATACAATAAATTCATCCGGTGAAATTTCGCCCTGTACCAGCAGCTCACCTAATCCAAAGGTTCCGTTTATAACCACCGTATGTTCAAATCCACTTTCCGGATCGATGGAAAATGCCACCCCGGAGGCTCCAAGGTCAGAACGGGCCATCTTTTGAATTCCTACTGAAAGCTTAACATCCTTATGGGCAAAATCAGTGGAAGCCCGGTAGGAAATTGCACGGTCGGTAAAAAGCGAAGCAAAACATGCCTTAATAGAACTTAAAACACTGTTGGGACCACGGACATTAAGAAAGGAATCTTGCTGCCCTGCAAAAGAAGCTTCCGGCAGGTCTTCAGCCGTTGCCGAAGAACGAACTGCGACATCAGTAGAATCTTTACCATATTTTCTGGACAACTCTGTATAACGGGTTTTAATCTTATCCTGAAGATCTTCCGGAAACTCTCCATCCAGAACAATCTGGCGTATCTCCATACCTGTTTTACGTAACTGCACAAGATCATTAACATCCAGCTTTTCAATCATTGATCGGATTTTATCTTCAATTCCGTTTTCTTTCATGTAGCGATCGTAAACCTCCACGGTCAAGACAAAACCTTCCGGAACGCTGATACCCCTGCTTGACAGACTGCTAATCATTTCCCCCAGTGAAGCATTTTTCCCCCCTACCTCATCTATCATTTCTAAACTCACTTCTGATAAATTCTTAATCATAGCTATTTTATTTTGATTATCGATTCATGAACAGCTTCTTTCAATATTTATTTTACTTTTGAAATAGATCTGACAATAAGTATGCCAAACCCTATAAACCCATCTTTAATTAGCACAAACTTGCATTTCTCGCTGATACATCCTCTTCTCCTGATATTCATTCCATCATTTTAGCTGTGTATTATTTGAACATCATCTTCCCAAGATGTCCAAGAAATTGACAGGTGGTTGGGATTTTTATACGCTACGAAAGCTTAAAGTCGCAAAAGAACAGGGAAGATGAATAGAATCAATCCTTAGCCAACTTTTCCAAAGTTGATTTGGAAAACATATTGAACTTCAAGTCCCCAGTAACTTTGGAAACGTTTATAAGAGAAGGCGGGGCATCGTAATAAGGAAGAAACAAAAAAAGCCTGACTCGCTTTTCGCAAGTCAGGCCTGTCCGCTCCCCGGGTAGGATTCGAACCTACGACCAATTGATTAACAGTCAACTGCTCTGCCACTGAGCTACCGAGGAATGTAGTAGTTCGTCACAATAAAAACCCCTCTTGAAGGGGCGACAAATATAACCACATTGCTTACCTACTTTCAACACTTTTCTTCACTTTTTATAGAAAACTTTTTCCAGCACTAATCCTTTGGCCGGAGCAGTGAAAGTAGGTATGGATGAACCGGGGTTTTCAAGCGCTTCTATAAACTCTTCTTTGCTCATTTTACCCTGTGCTACACGAACCATCGTACCTACTAAACGGCGGACCATATTCCTCAAAAAACGGTTGGCCCGAATGTTATACCGGATGATCTCCCCTTCTGCCTCAAATTCAGATCTTTGGATTTCACAAAGTGTGGTGTAATTATCTTCATTGAACTTGGAGAAACCTGAAAAATCAAACTCCCCTTTTAGCAGGGCTGCGCATTCATGAAGCTTGTTCATATCCGCCTGTTGCCGCAAAGACCAGGCAAGATGCCGTCTTAACGGAATCGGCTTTTGTGTGATGGTATATACATATTCTCTGCCAATCGCATCGAAGCGTGCGTGAAAATCATCAGCTATCGGCTCATATTCGACGATTTGTATCTCCTCACCGGCCATTCCGTTGACCCCAAAAATCAGTTTTTCGAGATTGGTTTCATCCGGAAGATCAACATGCGCTACTTGTCCGCGGGCGTGAACACCGGCATCGGTTCGCCCCTGCCCAATCAAATCCACCGGACGCTGAAGAATTTGGGAAAATGCATCCTCCAGGGTCTGTTCCACCGTTTTGTCATTTGGCTGAATCTGCCACCCGCTGAAATGGGTACCGTCGTATTCTATGGTGAGTTTATATCGGGGCATTGTTTTTTTGGAAAGATACAGAACCGGCGAAGTTTTAACAGATTGTTCAGGTAATTTTTTGTTATTGCTTTTTGTCAATAAGAAGTGAAGCCCGGAAAGGCTTCATTAAGGTACCGGAATAATTCTTATCCATCCCAACAATTCCCCATAGGCTACCAGCTCTTCCCGTTCCACAGCGAAGGGGTTCAGCCCTTCCCAACAACGAATACTCTTTAAAAATAAAACCATTAGTTCAAATTGGATGGTATTTTTTGCACATTTGGGGGAGAACAATTCAACATTTAAAATTCCTCAATTTAACATTTCCCCCCATGCGTATAGAATTAGATATCAAGCTTGGTTTTAAAAATGTAATGATTCGTCCAAAGCGTTCTACCCTGAAATCGAGGGCCAATGTTTCGTTGGAGCGCACTTTTAAATTCCTTCATGCCGAAAAAAACTGGACAGGGGTCCCCGTCATAGCTGCCAATATGGATACCACCGGCACTTTTGAAATGGCAAAAGCTTTGGCCGAACACAAAATGATCACGGCTATCCACAAGCATTATTCTGTTGATGAATGGAAAGATTTCTTTAAATCTGCCGATGACGATATTACCGAGTACATCGCAATAAGCACCGGGACCAAAAAATCAGATATGGTGAAACTCGAAAAACTAATGAAGGAATTCCCTCAGCTCCGGTTTATCTGTATTGATGTGGCCAATGGATACTCTGAACATTTTGTACAATTTGTGAAGAAAGTGAGAGAAAAATATCCTACACAAGTGATCATGGCTGGGAATGTGGTAACCGGTGAAATGGTGGAAGAATTACTCCTTGCCGGAGCGGATATCATTAAAGTCGGGATTGGCCCGGGTTCTGTTTGTACTACGCGGCTTAAAACAGGCGTAGGGTTCCCGCAACTATCTGCTGTCATAGAATGTGCCGATGCAGCTCATGGTTTGGGCGGACAGATTATCTCAGACGGAGGTTGTAAATCGCCCGGAGATGTTGCCAAAGCATTTGGTGGCGGAGCTGATTTTGTAATGCTTGGCGGAATGTTTTCCGGCCACGACGAAAGCGGAGGCAAAGTGGTGGAAGAAGATGGTGAAAAGTTTAAACTCTTCTACGGAATGAGCTCAGAAACAGCCATGGATAAGTATTTTGGAGGAGTGGCAGACTATCGGGCTTCGGAAGGTAAAACAGTAAAAGTACCTTATCGTGGCCCTGTTGAAGATACAGTTCAGGATATTTTGGGTGGAGTCAGGTCGACTTGTACCTATGTGGGAGCTAAAAAACTGAAAGAGCTTACCAAACGGACTACTTTCATTCGGGTACAAGAGCAACTCAATGAAATGTTTGAGGAGTGAAGTATGACTACTTACCCAAGCCTTTATGTTTAAGAACGCCATTGTCCGAAAGCCCTGCCCCAATATGGTTGAGGGTATTACTGAAGCTAATCTTGGTAAACCGGATTATCACAAGGCATTATTGCAGCATGCCCGGTATACGGGTGCTCTCAGGAAACTGGGATTGAAAATCCAAGTACTTGAACCGGATAACCGCTTTCCTGATTCTGTATTTATAGAAGATGTTGCTGTTTGTACTCCTTATTGTGCCGTCATTACCTGTCCCGGGGCACCCTCGCGCCGAGATGAGGTTTCAACAATCAGAGATTCCATTTATTCTTTTTATGAAAATGTGGAGCAAATCACTGAGCCCGGCAAACTGGATGGCGGAGACGTGATGATGGCAGGTACTCATTTCTATATCGGACTTTCTGGCCGTACCAACAAAGCCGGAGCCAATCAACTGATCAAGATCTTACAACAATATAATTTATCAGGATCAACTGTTTCTTTAGGAGAGGTGCTTCATCTGAAAACAGGTATCTCCTACCTTGAAAAAAATAACCTGTTGGTTAGTGGTGAATTCATTGAAAAAGAGGAATTCCGGGATTTTAACAAAATTATAGTCCCGCCTGAGGAGGCTTATGCCGCAAATTGTGTCTGGATAAATGGATCGGTGATTATACCCGCAGGATATCCTGTGACGCAGAAAAATATAGAAGAGGCAGGATATCAAACCATTACGGTCGAAATGACGGAGTTTGAAAAGCTGGACGGCGGCTTAAGCTGTCTTTCCCTCCGGTTTTAGGTGAACGCTAACCGACTACTTTAACAACCTAAAAATTATAGCCAGCTGCCCCGTATGATAGGCATTATGTTGCAATACAAGCAAAGCTTCCCGTAATAAGGTTTGTCCATCACCATGTTCAAAGGGTTTGGTAAGGCCGTTACTTTCGTCTAAAATCAAATTCATTATTTCATCCCGTTCCTTGAAGAAGGCTTTCTTGAGTTCTTCCCAGTCCTCTTCGGTTTTGGGAGCCTGTTGCAGCGGCCAATAGTCCTCCGGCCATTCCATGGGTTCATAATCCGGATTCCGTGCAAAGTCGAGAATATCAAATTGTGCTACCCGCATATGAAAAAATTGTTCGTAAAAAGAATAAGGTAAACCGGAAGGTCTTTCCCCGAGGTTTTCAAAGGCCACTTCACTCAAAAGATCTTCAATCTTCAAGAAAGCCTGTCCGCCCTCCAGTTGTTGGATAAGTTGTTCGCGTGTTATTCGGTGTGAATTAACTTCCATGGAATCTTATACTTGATTGGTTATTATGTATTCACTTAAATAACAGTCAGACCGAAATCATTCAACTGAAAAAATAGTTTTTATACCGGGTTATTTTCTTTCCAAAGTTTTGGAGTATCAGCCGGGTATTTACCAAACGTAACTCCATTTCATACCATAAAAATTAGTGGATTTATATAGCCTGCAGATTGTTTAATTTCCGAAGCCAAATATTCATTCACGCGTTTCTACTATGAACACATTTATAAAGCTCGTAATCTTTTTCCTAATACTCGTTTTTGGGTTTGCCGGGTTGGCTTTTTACTGGACTTTCTATAAACCTCTCCCTGACTATGAAGCCTCCATCACTCTGAATGGCCTTTCTGAGAATGTTGACATCCATTGGGATCAATTTGGGGTTCCACATATCTATGCCAAAAATGAACAGGATTTATATTATGCTTTGGGATATGTGCATGCCCAGGACCGGCTATGGCAGATGACTCTCTCACAAATTGCTGCTGAAGGCCGGTTTGCTGAATTTTTTGGGAATGATGAAGAACTGATCAACCTGGACAAATATCAACGTACGCTCGGTTTCTGGAAAATAGCACAACAGATGGTGGATACACTTGCTCAAAATGAGCGAAGAGTTTTAGCTGCTTACTCTAATGGGGTGAACGCATTTATAGATAACAATTCAAACCGGTTACCTGTCGAGTTTTCTCTGGCAGAAATTGAGCCTGTTCGATGGAATTCAGTCCGCTCACTTGCAGTCAGCCGTATGATGGGCTGGGAATTAAATATGAGCTGGTGGAGTGAAGTTACCTACGATTATCTCGAAGATAAACTACCCGCCGATCAGTTTGATGACTTACAGCTTCGCTACCCCGATCACGTTCCTGACACCATAGATACCATAGATACCGATACCTTAAATGGTGCAGACTCGATTGGATTAGGTGCTTCCCTTATGCCAATGCTTCAGCAGGAAATTAAAAAACGGGCTTTACTGGAAACAGAAGGAACTCATGTTGGAAGTAATGCATGGGTTGTAGACGGCTCCAAAACGGAATCCGGATATCCTCTGCTGGCCGGAGACCCTCACCTGGGACTGGATATGCCGGGTAAGTGGTATGAAGTACATCTCAATTTAAACGGCCGTAATGTTTCTGGAGCTACACTGGCCGGAGTCCCCGCAGTTATTATTGGACAGAACGACCATATGGCCTGGTCATTTACAAGTATCATGGGTGATGACATCGATTTCTTTCTTGAACAAATGGATCCGGAAGACCGGGGGCGATACGTGGCTGATTCATTAAGCGACACCACCGCATCTTATGAGAGTTTTTCCAGGATTCGGGAAATCATTAAAGTAAAGGACGGGGATGATCAGTCTTTTGAAATTCGGTACACAAAGCACGGGCCCGTCATTTCAGATATCTATCCGACAGAAGGGTTGACTCAGGATAAACTTATTACCATGCAATGGGCAGGCTATGAGCTTACCAACGAAATGCGAACACTCTATCAAATTAATTGGGCTGAAAATTTCCAGAATTTTAAAGATGCCCTCCCCACTTTTGGAGTTCCCGGCCTGAACTTTTTGTATGGCGATGTTGAAGGAAATATTGCGATGTATTCAGTAGCGAAACTGCCTATACGTTCCGGAAATTCGATTATATTGCGAAAAGGATGGGACTCAGAACAAGACTGGCAGGGTTTCATCCCTTTTGAGGAATTGCCGCGCGTTATCAATCCGGAAGAAGGCTGGATCGCAAATGCCAATAACAAAATCACAACTGATGGTTATCCCTATTACATCGGTACATTTTGGGAGCCGTCTTCCCGAATTGAGCGTATCGAAGATATTTTGGATGACAGTCTGACTTTTGATTATAACCGTTTTGAGGAACTTCAAAATGATACCTATTCAGATTTTGCTGCTAAAATTACACCGCAAATTTTGGAGATCATAAAGAACCAGGATGCCTATAATTTTGACCTGCCCATTTCTTATCTCGAAAACTGGAACTATGAATACGGCCTCAAGTCTACAGCGGCGTCTATATTCGATGGCTTTCTTCTGAAGTTTACAGAAAATACCCTCAAAGATGATTTCGGTGATATGGCATATTCCAATTTTATTCAGCATGAAAATATTCCGGTGCGTACCATAACTTCGCTAATCGGCTCGGAAAGTACTCTTTTTGATGACATCCGCACTGATTCTGTTGAAGTAAAAGAGGATATGGTGGTGCAAAGCATGCAGGATGCCATTTTAATATTAAGCGATTCTCTTGGCAGTGAACCTTACGAATGGCGGTGGGAACAACTTCACACCATCACTTTTGCTCCCCCGTTTTTTACTCAGGCTGCTCAAGCACCTGAGGCATCCGGATCTTTAAAATTGATTGTAAACAATGTGCTCAGTAAAGGGCCTTATAAAGTAGCAGGCCATGGTATGAGCGTAAACAATGGACAGTATTCCTGGGAAGATCCTTTTGAAATGGTTCTTGGCCCTTCCATTCGGCGAATTTCGGATTTATCAGATATGAGCAAGAGTAAAAGCGTACTCCCTACCGGACAGTCTGGAAACCCCTTTTCCAACTTTTTTGGAGATCAAACCGAATTGTGGCTGAGTGGACAATACCGGTGGCTACATCAGGACAGTACACTTTTTGATGAGACCTATATTCGTACTATGAAATTGGTACCCGGTGAGTAAGTCGTGACCGGAGATCACTTCTCTATATCACAGATATTTATTTTAGTACCCAATATAGTCTCCATCTTTGGTCAGCTCTATAATTCCATCCTTGGTGGCAAACTTTGCGGGTATCGAAACATAACCGCCTCCCCTTTTTGCCTTTTTCACTACAAAATGAAGATGCGGGCCGGTAGAATACCCTGTATTTCCCGAATATCCAATCAGCTGACCCATTCTCACCGATTGCCCCAATCTTACCTCTACCCCTTGGTACCGAAGGTGAGAATAGTCAGCAAATGTGCCGTCATCATGCATGATGGTGATAAAATTGGCATACTCCATCATATCTATTGAGGGGCCGCCCTTATTATTTCCTTCCTCCATCATCACTACTTTCCCGCTTCTTGCAGCATAAATTTGAGTACCGTCAGGCATATTAAAATCAAGAGCATGCCGCAACTCACCCTGATGAGAAAACTCTCCTCCAAAACCTTGGGTCACCCTATATTGATCCCCTTTCGGAAAAGGAAGCCGGTATGCAAAAGAATCGTTATGGCGCGCAAAGATATCTCCCATATAAAAGCGATAGCTTGATTGAATACTCCATCCCGCTTGTTTATTAGTGTAACTGAGATCCATTATTTTTTCATCACTTTGGGATGGCAAAACACCTGTATAGGGTAGATTTGTATTGGCCTTCAGCCCTTCTGTAATCAAATTTAACTCTATGGTCACGGGATAAATGTTCGTATTCGTAGCATGAAGTTCCAACGCTTCCTCTTTTTCAACCCGATACACATTCACAGACCTTTCATCCTGACTCAAGCCCCCTGCTATCAAAAATAATATTAACCAAACAGACTTCATTCAGATTTCCAATTTTGTAGGTTTTTGCTCAAATTTGCACTTAAATAAATTCATATATAATGGACGTTACCTTTATTCAATTATTGCTGGTGTTAGGTGCTGCTTTAGATACAGAGTCTAACGAATCAGAGATATATTTAAAAATTAAAAACGGAGATCAAAAAGCTTTTAAAACATTTTTTGATGCTCATCATACAGAAGTATTTCGTTATTTGGTGCAAAAAGGAGTAGCAAAAGACGCTGCTGAAGACCTCATTCAAAAAGCATTTATCTACATTTGGGAACACAGAGATAAGATTGAAGAACATAAATCCCTGAGAGCTTACTTGTTTCGTATAGCCTATACGCGCATGCTTAACCTTTTTCGGGACCATGCCAAGTTTGACCGTAATCAGGAAATTCCGGATGTAGGTATTTCAAATAACCCGGCTGACGAAAACTTGAATCAGCAGGAATTAAATATGGCAATTGAACAAGCTATTTCAGCCATGCCGGAGAAGAGGCAAAATGTGTTCCGGCTCTGTTTTCTGCAGGAGTTTACTTATAAAGAAGCCGCTGAGTTTCTTGAAGTATCAACCAAGACGGTAGAAAATCATATGGGGCTTGCTTTAAAAGACTTACGATCCTCCCTCTCAAAGGTAGCCGAGGACTTTTTATAATTCTTTTTAGGGGTATTCCTTTTTACTTGTGTAATAGAGGTGAAACAAAGACAGCGAAATGCTGTTAAAAAGTAAAATCAAATAATTTAAAAGGAATATAATCATGAATTTATCCAAGATATTCATACCATTCACATTTTTAGCAAGTCTACTACTAATTGCAAGCGGGTGCGACATTTCCAATTCCGGTAATGACGGACCTGCTAAAGTTGCCGTAACCATGCAGATTGAATCAACTTCTGCCGCTAAATTCAAAGCAATGACTCTAGATTCTCTTACAGAAATAAAGCTATTGGTTGAAGAACTCGAACTTGAAAGCGTCAATGATGACTCCTCAGACTTTGAAGTAGAAGACCTGTTGATCAACTTACCTCTTGACGGAAGCAGTATTGAATTAACCTCCCAACAAATTCCGGCCGGATTCTATGATGAATTTGAAATGGAAATCGAAAACGATGATGACGGGCAAACAGTTAATGATCCTGAGTTCTATGAGGGTGAGACAAAGTATTCCATCGTTGTAAAGGGAATCTATAATGGTGAAGAATTTATGTTCCGGTCTGACCAAGATTTTGAAATCGAACTGGAATTAAATCCACCTTTAGAATTAAGCGGAAATAATGGCCCTGCTTCTGTAGCCATTAATCTTGATCCCACCGCTTGGTTTCTGGATTCTCAAGGCAACTCGTTAGACCCTTCTGATCCGGCAAATAAAGAAACTATTGAAGAAAACATAGAAAATTCCTTTGAAGCAGAAGGTGAATATGATGACGACGATGATGATGACGATTAATTGCTAACTAACATAACCCATATCAAACCCTGCTACCTGAACAATGGCAGGGTTTTTTATGTTTGCTCTGTTAATACTAAAAAATGTTATCATTGATTAGGGGAACCAATAACTTGATGTGTATTAAGTATGAACACAACAACCATTTTATAAAACCATGAAAGCATTAAAACTAAAACTCCTTAAGGCAACCGGATACTTTTTCTTATCCGCTATATTAATATCAGCCTGCACTCTGGGAGATGTATCTGACGAACTAAACAACAACCTAACCCCCGAAGAAATAGAAGCAGCAAGTCAAATTATGGGACATGCCCTTTCTGATGACAATGATGGTGTACTGTCAAGCTTGAATGATGCTTTTACTGCTGTTTCAATGGATAGCTTTGGCACAAACAGTACCACCTATAAAGAGAGCGAAGAAGATGAGGACGAAGATTATTCCGGTCGTGGCGGAGAAAGTAATTACCAATATGAGTATGACCCGGAAACCGGACTGCATACCATAAACTTTGAACGAAATGTAAGCACTACTAACTTCCAAAAAAACTTATCTGCCGTACTTACTTATATTTTTACAGACATTGACGGTAATTTTATTCAACAGCCAAGAGTAAATAAGGAAAGTATTGAAAGCATTGACTTCACTGCATTAAAAACCGGAGATATAACCAATCGGTATCGGAGTTCAGAATTCAGCCGGGCCGATACTTTTGCCATCACCGGGGTGAGTAATGCTACTGCTATTTTAACTTTGGATGGCAAGCACCAGGGTAATGGCACATTCAATGGCGTACGCGGTAATGGTGATACCTTTGAGCGCTCATTCGTAAATGAAATCAACTTTCTTGATATTCAGATCAATAAAGATACGGTAGCCCATTATGGTTCATTAGAACATGGCGTAACCGGCACCCTGAATTATGAAATGAGTCTTTATAAGAATAATAATGGTGATGAATCTACCAAAACAGTAACAGGTACGATTCAAATGGACGGTGACGGTTCTGCATTATTACGTTTCCGGAATTTGGATAAATTATTTTATGTGAACCTAAAATCCGGTATTGTGACCGATGATGATGATGATCTCGAAGCTCCTGTTGCTTCTGTAGATGCCACAAACAGAACGGTTACACTGGATAATGATATCGTTGTGATTATCACCCCCAGGACAGAAGTTGAAGGAGATGACGGACTTGAAACCTTGGAAGAAGTAGCCCTTGCTTTGGAAGAAGGAATAAATGTTATCGCTGAAGTTGACGGTTATAAAAACCCTCAAAACCAGTTAGAATTTATCGCTGATGAAATCGAATTCGAATTGCCGGACGATGATGGTGATAACGACTAACTTATAAACTCTTTTAATATCCCGGGCAGGCTCCGCAGCAACTGCCCGGATGTTATTGAATACAATATGCCAAATAACTCTAACATATCCCCAGACAACGCAGATCTTTTGCTCGCCCAAAAGATTGGAGCTGCTTTGCCCAATTTGAAGGCATTGGATACCGATGCTGATCCCTTACTTTCTGAACTTTTCAGGTATAAAAAAGCAACTGCGGAACAGATCCCTGCTATCAACTCCAATTCTCTTTGGGATTCGATTCAGGCTGAAATGAATGAACAGCAAACCAAAGCTCCTTTCTTTACCCTGACACCGGCAATCAAACGATATGCCATTGCAGCGGGTATTTTAATTCTGGCTTTTATAGGCAGCTTCATCTATCAAAATATTACAAACCCAAGCCTGATCGCAGAAAGTTTTTCCAATATCCAACAAGTACAGCTTTCGGATGGGACCACCGTTAACCTCCGCCCTCATTCTCAGCTATACGAACATTCTGTTTCTGAAAACTCAGCAGAATATCGACTTGAGGGGGAAGCATTTTTTGAGGTAACTCATAATCCAAACCGCACTTTTATTGTTAAAACAGATCGGGCAAAAGTGGAAGTATTGGGGACCAAATTCGTATTAAGCAATTGGGGAGGAATCTCAAAGGTATTTTTACAAGAAGGACAAATACAATATGAATCCCTAAGCAGCTTGAAGTCCGTGATACTGGAACCGGGACAATCTTCTGTCATCAATGATTTGAATGAAACACCTGGAATTTTACAAGCCAGGGAATCTGTATTTACCGATTGGCTAAATAATGAGCTGACGTTCCAAAACGAATCAGCGGATATGATTTTTAATGAACTTGAGCAACATTTTGATATCCAAATTGAAAGTAACGCAAACCTTGAAAGTGAAACTTTAAGCGGGTCTATCAGCTTAAAAGATCTTGCTACAGTACTAGACGATTTAGAATTGGTGCTGGATGGAACTTTTACACAAACCGGTGACAAACACTACGTCTTTAATTTAAATTGACCATGCAGAAAAAACCTGCCGTTATCATTTTTGGGGCCATTATATTTTTTCTGGCAAGCCAAAGTATCTATGCTCAGTATTACTTTCAAGATACTCCCTTGCTTCACATTATAGAAACAGTTGAAAATGAAAGTGATTACCGGTTCCTGTATCGTGAGTCACAACTTGCTGATATCAACCTCAGCTTCAGAGCACATGGCGAAGAAATTATAGACTCCCTAAGGGCTAAGTTATCAAACTATCATATTTCTCTGGAATCAGACAGTAGCCGCAACCAAATTATCCTGTATAAACAAAAAATTGGCACATCAAAAATGCTCACCATTTCCGGTCAGGTGGTGGATGCCGAGACAGGAGAACGATTGCCTTATGCTACTCTTTTCTGGGAAACAAGGAATACAAAAAATGGCGTAGCGGCCAATTCCTCCGGTGCCTTTAAAATTTCTTCCCCAGCCGAAGGGAATACGTTTACCTTCACAGGTTCTTACCTTGGTTACCAACCAAACCAAGTTTCACTGG
The DNA here is from genome assembly GCF_014762685.1 of Gracilimonas sp. Taxonomy (NCBI): domain Bacteria; kingdom Pseudomonadati; phylum Balneolota; class Balneolia; order Balneolales; family Balneolaceae; genus Gracilimonas; species Gracilimonas sp. The sequence continues at coordinate 512,770 of NZ_JABURM010000005.1, read as the reverse complement.
ATTTAACGCAAGGCATTTCGTTTGAGGACATCACCCTTCGTCTAAATCCAATCACCGTTAAAGGAAATGATATTGTTGTTACTGGTTTGAACCACCCGGCAGGGTCTGATAGTATCTATCGTAACTTTGTAAATGTGGGGGTATTAAATCCATTTGGAGAAAATAACACTGCACGTGCCTTACAATCGCTTCCTTCTGTAAGTTCAGGCACAGCCATCAATAACGGAATCAATGTGCGGGGAAGTTCATCAGACGCTACTCAGATTCTCCTCGATGGCATTACTATTTATAACCAAAGTCATTTATTCGGACTGCTTGATAGCTTTAATCCCAGCGCACTTCAAACTTCAGGTTTTTTCTATGATGTAACCCCTGCCCAGTTTCAATCATCCCCAGGCGGCACACTGGCCATGCTTACCAAAACCGGATCTTTGAATAATTTCACTTCTTCAGCAGGATTAAGTAACACAGCATTTAACGCTACCCTTAACGCTCCCCTGGTTGCCGGGAAAAGCAGCTGGTTGCTTTCCGGACGGTCTTCTTACATGAATACACTAAACTGGCTTGGCAATGATGAATTGATCGCATACGGCTTAAATATAGACCGCCCCAAGGAAGTAATTGGCAAGGATATTACAGACTTGGATTCACGCCTGGTGTTTCCCGGGGAGTATGATGCAGCTTTTTTTGATCTGCACGGGAAAATGTATTTTGAGTTCGATAATGGTAGCCGCCTGATTACCGGGGCTTATTACGGGGCAGATAATGTTTCCCAGGAAGCTGAACGCCTTGTTCGCCGCTTTAATCCCGATAAACCGGAGCAACGATTCAGCCGGGTGCAAATGCAAACGTTAAATGAATGGGGAAATCTAAGTGGCAGCCTAACTTTTAAAACCCCGGTTACCCCTTCCCTCTATAGCCATACCATGGCTGCCGCCAGTATCTATAACACGGAGTTCAGTAAAGATGATTTTGTGTATAACCGGATTGAAAGAAATACCGACCGAGTTGAGGTTTTCACTTTCCCGCTGAGAAATCAAAGTGTATTCAATGAATTTAAATTCGACCAATCGTTTGACTTGATTTTACCAAAAACGCAATGGACCTTCGGGGCTTCCTTTCAATATTTTTTGGGTGAGTATTTTGAAGAATCATTTGATCGTCCCGGCTTTTTTATTTCCTTCGAATCCGGGTTGGCAGACATTTATTCCCAACTTGATTACACCGACTGGGAAATTATGAACGTACATCTCGGGTCCCGTTTACACTACTACACCAATGGAAATTACCTTTATTTTTCACCCCGAATTAAGCTTAAATTTTTTAATGAAAAACCGGTTTCTTTTGGCTTGGGTTACAGCCGAAATTTCCAATTTACGCACCGTCTTTCATTTTATAATGTAAGCAGTCCCGATGTGTGGGTGATCAGTTCGAAAGAGCAACCCCCCGCCTCTTCTGACTATTTTACTGCAGGTGTTTATTTCCGCGGTATAAAAAACACACTTTTTCAGGTTGAGGGGTATCATAAATATCTCACCAATGCAAGGCTTTTCGAAATCAATGCTCAAACACTAACCAACAGCTTTGACGCACCGCCGTGGCTTTATAATAATGACGGTCTCTCAAAAGGCGTGGAAATCCTTATCAAAAATCAATTTAAAAAACTTTCCTTAACAAACTCATACGCCCTCTCTTCGGCTACTTTTCAAAACCCTGCCGTATTGAATGGTTCTGAGTTTCATGCAGAGTGGGACCGGACTCATAGTTTTAACTCAACTACAGAGCTTAAGATCACATCAAACTTAACAACTTTTGTCGGCTTTACTGCAGCTTCGGGAGTTCCAAACCGGCTTCACTTCTTAAGAGTGGAAGAGCAACAGCGACTTAACAATTATTACCGGGTTGATGCAGGGCTTGAATACAATCTTGAAATAGGTCAATCACAGCTTGAAATGAATATTTCAGTCTTTAATGTATTAGATCAACAAAACACCTGGTATCGGGAATTGGACTTGGTAATTGATTCCTCAGTACCCACCTCTCAGCAAAGATTAACCGCTTACCCCGTAGATGTGTATGATCTTGGAATTCAGCCTTCTTTCAACGTTATGATATGGTTTTAGCTGTCAGGACATAACAGCATCTACTTCTATCTCCACCAGTAAATCAGGATGGATTAACCGGGAAACTTCTACCAGGGTGGCCGCCGGATTTATTTCCCCAAAAAACTCTCTATGGGCTTTCCCAAATGCCTCCCACTCATCCATGTCCGTAATAAATGTACGGGTTCGGACTACATCTTCCAATGAAGCTCCGGCTTTCTTCAGTGCTCTTTTAATATTTAAAATACACTGTTTTGTTTGTTGGTACACATCGCCTTTTCCAATAATATCACCATTTTCACCTATGGAAGTAGTTCCGGATACAAAAATAAGGTTCCCGGTTTTAACCGCCCTGCTGTATCCTACCTTTGATTCCCATTCAGATCCGGAAGATATTTTTTGCTTCATCGGTTTTTACTTAAGTCATCAGTTAATTTGCTATACCGGCTTCTGAAGTTAAGATCATAAATGCTCTTTGTACGCCTTTATAGCCTTCATCATTATACCACCATTCATCCAAAGAATGTGCTCCCCCACTACTGCCTCCGCCTCCCAAAGTCATTGAGGGAATTCCCATCGAAATGGAAACATTGGAATCGGTGGAAGATCGTGTCAGATCCGGCTCTTGCTCAAAATATTTTGAAACGGCAATAGCCCGCTGTATAAATGGATTATTAGAGGGAATGATACCTGAAGGGCGGTTTCCAATCATCTCTACATCCACGGTTAACTGCGGACCCTCGGTTTTAATATCGTTGGCTTCATGTAAGGCTTCCTGAACTGCTTCCTGCAAGATTTCATCAATTTGTTTCAAGTTTTCCTGGCTTTCAGACCGCATATCTATTTCCATCCAGTTGGCAAATGGTACGGAATTTACTGAAGTCCCACCACCAATTCTTCCCACATTATAACTTGTTTTCGGACCATTTTTAACGAATTCCGACGCCTCTTCATCAAAGTGTGTTATAGCTCTTCCTAATGCATGAGCCGGATTTCCAATTCCGAATGCTCCCCATGAATGACCACCGGGACCTTCAAAAGTGACTCTATACCGGTGAGACCCCAATGCTTTATTCACAATACGGCTATCGTTGCTTCCATCGATGCTAATAAAGGCATCGATATTATCTCCTTCTGTCTCAAAAAGATGTTTTACTCCTCTTAGATCTCCCAGCCCTTCTTCTCCCACGGTCCCAACAAACCATATATTATCTTTGGTTTGAATATTCAGTGTTTCGTAAGTATTTAAAATGGCAAGGAGTACCGAAAGTCCCCTGGTGTCATCCGTTATGCCCGGGGCAAATAAGGTATCATTTCTTACTTCAACTTTTACTTCGGTTCCTTCCGGAAACACGGTGTCGAGGTGAGCTGAAATCACAATGTTTCGTTCTCCCTCTGTACCCGGGCGCCTGCCAATGACATTGCCTTCTTCATCTATCTCAACCTGATCTAAGCCATAGCTGCGCATCATCTCCGCATAACGTTCAGCCCTCACTTCTTCCTGAAATGGCGGAGCCGGGATCTCTGTAATCAGAATCTGATTTTGAACTGTTTCATTATCTGTTCTTTGAATAAACTCCATAGCCTCTTCCATTTGGCTATGGTTTGCTAATTCCTGAATTTCATTTTTATAAACTTCCTGTAAAGTAATTTCGGTTTCAGCAGTTGCATCATTTTCATTGGGTTCATTTGATGAACAACTTATTATTAATAAGGCAAGTACCGGAATTATCAGTTTTTTAAAGAATTTCATTCGATTATTTTGTTATAAAGGTGAAAGTTCAAACCATTAAACAGCAATCAATTATAGTGAAAGCGGTTATGAGTTTAAAGAAAAAGCCAAAGCGTTCGGATGGACACTTTGGCTTGATTAATGTGTAGAATAATGTTCTTTCTTATTTAGTTGATCAATCGGGTAAAATCGGGGCCGAGCGGGATCGGCAGATCTTCGGCTGCCTCAATCAGTGTTTCGGCCATATCATTTTTATCCTGCTGATTCATAAGCTTAATTAAAGCTGCACGTGCAGGCAAATGATATACGTTCAGCGTCAAAGCTTCGTTATAGTGGTTTTCAGCACTTTCGTTATTATTATCAGCTTCCGCCAGTGTACCGCGGACATATTCATATTCAGCCTTATGAATGGGTAAGTTTATTTCTGAAATATCATTCAGTACATCATTGCCTTCACTCACCCGACCGAGTTTTGCATAAAGTTCTGCAAGCAAAAACTTTTCATCCATTTCTGCCTCACCACCGGATATCTCATTTACCGCCTCTTCAGCTTTTTCCACTTCTCCATTTTCAAAATTGATGTGGGCAATTCTGAGTGTATAGCTGGGTAATTCATTATCAGCTGAAGCTAAAATACGCTGACCTTCTTCCAAAACACTTAATGCGTCATCAAGCCGGTTTTGGCGTGTCAGTACATCAGCATATATCAGCCGGTAATCAAAATTTTGGGGATTTTGATCCAACAGGTCTTTAAAGAATGCAGACACTTCGCCTGAGTATCCAAGTACACTGCGAAGGTTATTTGTAAAAGCTTCTGCATCTTCTTTTCGGTCCCGCAGATACGTGGAAACCATGGGGGCATCAGCCACATAACTTTCGGATACCTCAATGGCTTCTTTTAGAAAACCATAGTTACGATATCTTTCCCGTGAAAGGCGGTTGAGATTAGCTGCTTCAGCTAAATCCTCTTCTATTGATTTTGCTTCAGCAAAAAGTGTTTTTTGTTCCTCCATCGCTTCATCAAACGTCATTAAGCCGTTCAATGCTTTTTGATGGATAACATTTGCCCTTGTAACTAACACCGGGGCATAATTTGCATCCAGATCATGTGACCTGGTAATCATGCTTTCGGCACCTTCAAAATCACCTTTCTTCGCATTTACTTCCGCATATTCAAGTAGTGCCGGAATATAATCGTTGCTGAAAGTCAGCGCGGTATCAAGGTAAGCAGTAGCTTTAGTCAGGTCGTTACTGCCATAAGCTCTGTTTGCAAGTGTTAAATAAGTTTGGGCCCAGTTATCGGCCAGCACTTCTTCGTTGCCGGCAAGGTATTTCTCTTGCTTTTGCAGGAGTGATTTTAAAAACTCATAATAATCCGGATCTTTCTTCTGAATAAATTCACGGGTATTCATCGATTTATGATTCAGCGGGTGCACTTTTTTCTCCGAAAGAAATCCGGCGTACCCCTGTGCAAAAAATTCACTTTCGTTATTAGAAGCATAATAATCCAGGGTGGTATTATTTTCTTTGGCCGTGTAATATAATGACCGGATTTTGCGGCTTTCTTCATCTGTTAAAATACGCCCGTGGTAAAGATGAGCATATTCATGGGCCAGCACATTACGCTCCCAATGGGCTCCTCTTTCTAAATATTCAATGCCGGTAGCACCGCTGCCCACTCCGCGAATATCCATCCATTGCCGATTATCAAAGGTAGTACCAAACCGGAAATAGCTCCGGTCCATAGCAATAGCCAAATCAATGTGGAGGGGCGGAATGGCAAAATCGGAATTAAATTTATTGATCATTGGAAGATAGGCCTTACTGGGTCCAATCTGCTGCGCAATCATCTTTTTTACGCGCTCACCCGGATAGTAATTGGCATCCTTAAATACATTATAAAACACTGCGCCTTCATCTGGTATCTGGGTGTCAGCTATTGTCTGTTCAAGCTCCTCAAATCCATCCAGATACTCAAACTGACGCTGTTTAATAACTGCCGCTAATCCGTTATGTGCCGGGCCGTAATTTTTTTTTCTGTCCAGGATATTCTCAAAAGCAGCTTGTGATGAATCCAGTCGTGCAGACCGATCCATATCATAGTACATATAATAAATGGAGCCTCGCATCATCTCCGGGAGAACCGATTCAGGATATTCTGCTTCCACCTGATGTGTTATTTGAATAGCCTCATCTAATTTGTTTTGAGGTATGAGTGCTTCCGCCCGGCTAAGTTCTTCACGCACTTTATCGTCGGAAGGATGGATATAATCCGCATAGGTTAAATTGGTATGCCCATTTCCAAAATGCCAGTGTGTAAGATAATGAAGCGGATTCACCTCAAAAGCCAGGTTCCATTGGGCGGCCATATTGTCCAATTGCGTGGCATCTACTCTCCGCCATACAGCATAGCCATAGCTGAATCGGGCATCAGGGTTGTATGGATTCAATGCCAAAGCTTCCTTCAAAGCAGGCTCCGCTGCTGCTGGGTCCTGATCCCAGAACAAACCTTCAGCTTCAAGCAGATAACCTCCGTCAAATTGCGGGTCCCAGTCCTGAACATTTTCTGCCCAGCGAAGTGCTTCTTCAAAGTCACGCTTTAGCAGGGCTACTTTCCCTCGAATTAACCCGGCCTCGGCATCATTCATATTTTCTTCCAAAAGAGCCGCACCAACCTCATCAGCTTCGTCTAATTCCCAAGCCTGAATATTCAATTCAGCCTTTAGTAATTTTGCTTCACGATTAGCAGGGTTTTCCTCTAAAATCGTGTTAACAATACTTTCTGAGCTACTGTAACGATGCTTTTTAAACAGTAATTTAGCTTCCGCAAGTCTGACTTCATCACTGTCCGCACCCGCATTGGTAATATATTGTTCTGCTTCACTCCACAATCCCAGCTCAACAAGCTTCTCAATATTTTGTGGTGTTACTTCAGTTTCAAGTTCTGCTAGTGTTGTTGCACGCTCCTGTTCAAGATTCTCCAGCACTGAAGCTACATCATCAGCGTATTTATCCGCTTCAGAACTGCATGATATGAGTAACAGTGTAAAAAGTATTGGCAGGACTACTGCTATCGAAAGTTTTTTAAAAAATGACATAAGAGGTAAATTTTTGTTTTAGTCTTCTTCAATTAAAAAGGGATCATTGGCAATATTTGAACCCACCCCTTCTTTTGATTCTTTTACCATTCGGGCTACTTCTTCCATGAGCTTATCATTATTGATGACAATTCCATCCTTTATGGTATGAACAATCCCCCTGGTCCGGTACATATTATTATCCTCATCAAGTGTGACGGCTCCAAAGGAATACATAAATCGAAGATTATATAAAGGACTTCCATCTATCAGGATAAGATCTGCTTCATACCCGGGACGCACTAAGCCTGTCTTATCTTCAATACGAAGAGCTTTTGCACTGTTATGAGTTGCTGATTTCAGAACCTCAAGTGTATGCATGCCTGATTCCCTCAGAAGTTGTAATTCCCTGATATTCGAAAAACCGGGAGTGGCCCAGATATAGTTATCATCTGTACCATAAGCAACCGTACCGCCCCGCTTGTTAAATTCATAAATCAAGTCACCCCAAAGATCATAGGCCTCATACCAGGTCTGCTCATCATCCGAAGTCCAGTCGTAATGAAAGGATCCATGATAGGCCGGATCAGGCAGATTCCATTCTATCAAAGCCTGATGTGTGTATTTTTCATGCCAAGGTAAACTCTGGGCCCTGATAATATCTCTGTTCGCTTCATAAACAACCTGAGTAGGCTGCATAAACACTCCATAGGCAACCAGTGAATCTGCTACTTCACCTAACAACCGTTCCCGGTTGGCTTCCTGCCATACCCTTCCGGCTTCGCGAAATCTGTGGTTCTCATTATCGAAATTATAATCTCTTGGATAATCCTGAACCGCTCGGTCTAATGATGATTCACCATATCCATAATGATGAAGGATAAATGTAACCCCTAATCGAGCTGCATCCACTGCATCTATCACAGAAGTATAAGACGGGGGAATATGAACTCCGGTAACGCCCCCATTTTCCCATACCGCATCCGCTGCAGCTTTAAATAATTCCTGGTTCCAGGCGATACCGTTAAGATAAACCTGATGTGCTCCCTGCTCAGCCATTTCTTTAGCTATTCTGGGGGCATTCTCAGGATTTGATAAAAACACTTCATCGTAATCCAATCCGGAACCCCAAGACCATAATGGGTACATGGTGGGCGCCAAAATTTCATTTCGGTCTGCAAGCCGCGCTTCCTCCATCGCATATTCAACCCCTCGGTCCGAGGCTGGCCCAAAAGTAGTTACACCATGAGCTAGTTTTAAATAGTAGATATACTCAAGAGGCATAGGTTCTTGCCTGAGATGACCGTGCAAGTCAATGAGCCCGGGCATTATATATTTGCCGGTGGCATCAATTATCCGGTCTCCCGTTGGACGGTTCGCATCACCTCTTCGCTCTGCCGTAACAGGATCAAAAGGAATCATTCTTGTAATCTTGTCTCCTTCAATAACAATGTCATATGGGCCTACCGGTGGGCCGCCATGTCCCGGAATTACCATTGCATTCCGAATAACCAATCGGTCATAAGGGCCTTCCGCCAGGTCTCCAAACTGTTTTTGTGCTTGTGCTTCTTGCCAACTTAGAGCCAGTAAAACCAATCCGAGTCCAAGAATTTTAGCGATCCTATTAATTTGATAAATCATTGTATAGTCCAACTTATTGGTGAATGATATAATCTACGGCCAAAAAACATCTTATAATCCTCCCATCAGGATTTGCCTTGATGGAAGGACGGATAAGAATTCTTTTCAACTTATTATTGCAGTAATAAAAACTGTTATTTTGTTATGCTAACTTTATTCCACTATAAATGGAGCCGTCATAATATTTTCCTGAGAAACACCTTCTTTGGACTCCTTAACCATTCGGGCTACTTCTTCCATCAGACGGTCATTTTCTATCACAACACCCCCTTTAATTGTGTGTATAATACCTCCTGAACGAAACATGTCTCCATCTTGATCGGTGTTAATTGCACCAAATGAGTACATATTGCGGAGGTTATAAAGTGGGCTTCCATCTACAATTATCAGATCAGCTGTATAGCCGGGACGTACGAGGCCCAGTTTTTCTTCACGCAATGTAATCGCGCTGTTGTGTGTGGCGGCTTTAAGTACTTCTAGAGTATGCATTCCTGTTTCTCTGAGTAACTGTAGTTCGCGAATGTTAGAAAATCCGGGAGTTGCCCAAATATAATTGTCATCCGTACCGTAAGAAACATGGCCACCTCTTTTATTAAATTCATATATCAGATCTCCCCACAAGTCAAATGCATAGCTCCAGTAATACTCATCATCAGAAGTCCAGTCATAGTGATATGATCCATGAAAAGCAGGATTAGGTAAGTTCCAGTTTATAAGCGCCTGGTGAGTATATTTTTCATTCCATGGCAAACTGGCCGCTCTTAAAATGTCACGGTTTGCTTCATATACCACCCGGGTCGGAAGCATATGCACACCGTATGCAAAGAGAGAATCAGCTACTTCACCCAAAAGCCGTTCCCGGTTGGCTTCTGTCCATACTTTACCGGCATGACGGAACCGTGCATTTTCATCGTTATAATTATAATCGCGAGGATAATCCTGAACTTGACGATCTAAAGATGACTCGGCGTAAGCGTAATGGTGTTCAATCATCGTAACGCCTAAACGGGCCGCATCTACCGCCTGTGTTACCGAAGTAGTATTAGGAGGAATATGATAAGTAGTAATACCACCGTTATCAGTCACTGCCTTGGTTACTGCGCCAAGTAATTTCTGATTCCATCCCAAACTTCCCACGCTTACCACATGTGCACCTTTTTTAAACATTTCTGCTGCTACCTTGGGAGCATTGGCAGGATTTTCCAAAAATTCGCGGTCAAAATCTGTATTGGAACCCCATCCCCAAATCGGATACATATTGGGAGCCAGAATCTCGTTATCCTCGCTGCGTTTTGCTTCTTCCATCGCGTTATCTAATCCGCGATCAGGCGCCGGCACCATTGTTGTCACACCATGAGCAAGTTTCGTGTAATACACATATTCAATTTCCATTGGTTCTTGTCTCAAGTGCATATGCAGATCAATCATACCGGGCATTACATATTTACCATCCGCTTCAATCACCCTGTTTCCTGTTGGACGGTCACTGTCTCCCCTTCTTTCAGCTGTTACCGGGTCGAAAGGTATCATCTCGGTAATCTTATCGCCTTCAATTACAATGTCATAAGGCCCTACAGGAGGTCCGCCATGTCCCGGAATTACCATTGCATTCCGAATTACTAATCGGTCATATGGACCTTCTGCCAAGTCTCCGAATTTCTTTTGAGCCATACCCTCGAATGAAACACCACAAAAAAGTATTACCAAGAGTATTGTAGTTATAGCTTTAATTTTATTCATTTTATTAATCCCACTTTTACTTAAAAAGAAACCCCTGTTTTGGGCAGGGGCTTCGATATTAATAATAATATTTAGAAATCTTAGTAACGTTCCTTCTCACCAAGTTCCGCTTCTTGTTCGTCAACCATATTGCGAACATCTTCGAGCAGTTGTTTTGCGTCATACACAATTCCATCTTTAATGGTGTATTTCACACCTCCCACTCGTACAATTTCATCCACACCTTCAACTCTTATCGCTCCTGTTCCATACAGTACTTTTAAGTTTTGAAGTGGATTTTCTTCCACGATAACCAAATCAGCTAATTTACCTGGACGGATGATTCCGAAAGGAGCATCTCCATCCAGCTTTTTATACAACTCATCGGCACCGTACATGGTAGCTGAACGAATAACTTCCAAAGGATGGAAACCGGCTTCCTGCAACAGTTCTAGTTCACGGATATAATCAAAGCCATACAGCTTATAGATAAATCCTGCATCGGAACCCGTGGTAACACGTCCACCTGCATCTTTGTAATCATCTAGGAATTGCATCCAACGTTGGTAAAAGTTCTTCCATTGAACCTCGTCCTCGGTGGTCCAATCGAACCAATATGATCCGTGAGCTACACGATTGGGCTTATAAAAGTCCCATAAAGTTGGCAAGGTATAATCTTCGTGCCAGTCGGCATTACGAGCTCTCATAACATCTCTGCTCGCCTCGTAGATAGTCATGGTCGGGTCCATGGTCAGGTCATGTTTCAGAAACAACTCAATCAGTTCATTCCATTCTTCGCCACCCGGCTCTACAATTTTGTTCCACTGCCGCGCAACTTGCCCAAAACGATCTTGTTCATTTTGGTAATTATAGTCATTGGGATAAGGCTGCAGATCATGGTCATCATACATGGACTCAAATAATCCGTAATAATGAGTTTGCGCTCCCAAACCTAATTTAGCAGCATCCGCAGTATTCATGCGAACCACTCCAATTTGGTCTAAGTGCGCGGTGCTGTTAAGCTTAAGCTTTTCTGCTTCATCAAGAAGAGCTTCCATAATGCCTGGATCATGAGCGCCTACTTTCAGCCCGTCAATACCTTGTTTTTTGGCCCAACGAACCCACTCCCGTGCTTGTTCAGGTGTATTTACAGGCTCATCCCATCCCGAGCCTACACGATGGTAACTGAACATTCTCGGAGCTACAATTTCGTTTCGCTCACTTCGCTTTTTCTCGCTCAGTGATGATTCCAAATTATCAAATGGAACACCGCGTACGGTTGTTATACCGTGACCCATCCATAATTTATAGGTGTATTCGGCATTAGGCACTTTTGGCTGTCCGCCTGTATGTACGTGCATGTCAATGAATCCGGGCATCACATACATTCCGGTGGCATCAATTTCCTGTGTTGCTCCACCCGGGCGGCGATCTTCGTTGATCGGCACACCGGGATAACCTACCCGGTGCACTGATACGATTTTATTACCTTCGATGACGATATCAACCGGGCCTGTCATAGGTGCCCCGGTTCCATCAATCATATTAGCGCCACGAATAATAAGACGCTCGTAAGGTCCTTCACCTTCCGTCCGGTCAGGGGCGGGATTTGAAGGTTGAGCCAACACCGTTGTTGTGAACATGGAAAGCATAAATACTCCCAAGCCCAACAACATGGTTTTAAATTTTAGATTCAACATATCTTAGATCCAGTTAATTATAATTTCTATTGATTTGAATTTTTTATCAGAGGTCAGGATTGGCTAATTGCTCATTTCTCGGTATAGGCAATAATATCCCGGGAGTCTCTATGGCATCTTCACCAGCCAACCAATCAGGAGATTGTGATCCGAATCGGTACATATCATTCAACCTTCTGCCTTGCAGATAAAGATTGGCTCTTCTTTCATGCTCGATAAACGCAACGAAATCATCGGTTATATCCATATCCGGCAGGCCATCAAGTGCTCTTACCGTATTGATTTCACTTCTGGCTCTGATATCATTCGTTCCTACTAACTCTTCTGCTATAATGAGATGCATTTCCCGAGCCGACAACCAAGTTAACGGAGAATAGTTCTCGGTATATGTTTGAGTGTCATTAAAGTCAGCTGCAATAGCTACTACCCGGGGATCCGGATTACCTGTTTTCAGATCATCGAAAGGAGCTCTGTCTCCATCAGGATCAGGAGTAAGAGTAAGTTCCCCGCGGCTATTTACCTGACCGGCTAAATAATTGGTAATATTACCTGCCTGATAGTCAATAACCGCTTTATAATCTGCAGACATAAGTGCCAGGGCATCTTCAGCATCCGCAATAGCACCTGTTCCTGATACCAATGGGTTAGCAGGAGTTGATCCTTTAGGATTCAGTTTCTGCCAAACTCCTTTGGCATGCTTTGCTCGCGCACGAAGTCCAAATACCTGACTTTCAAGCGTGGTATTACCAATTGCCTGGGCAATAGGCAGTGCTTTATCCAGCATCTCAATCGCTTGATCATAAACCGTAAACATTTGGTCTTCACCAATGGCGGGGGAAGTTTCAGTTCCGTTAGAGTAAACAAAATTATCGTAGGAGTCGGCAATCGTAATACGAGTCAATGCCCCGTATATATAACTCCGAACCAATACTGATCGGTCAACAAGTTCGGAATTACTGTCGAACTCTTCTAACTTCTCGATGGCAAAATCAGACATATATCTTGCCTGACTTATTTCCGGAAAACCGGCTACGATTATTTCATTAGCATCAAAATCGACTCTTCCTTCACTGAACGTTTTATACGATTCGTAAGAACCGGTCCAGTAAATCTCGTCGCTAATGGTAGCAGTAGCGGCATAGGTCCATCCTAATCCGGACATTAAAGCGTTAAGCTGTCCATTTTTTAAACCTTCAGCAGATGAAGGCAAACTTACATCCTCTACGGTGAGGCTGTTTGGATTTTCTACTTCCAACAGGTTACAACTACCAAGAAACAACAGGAGTGTACCTGTAACTAATATCGTGGCGTGGCGAATTTTAAATTGATTAAATATACTTTTCATAATTGAAAATAATTTGAGTGAAAAATTGTTTGTGCTGACAACATTAAATTAAAAGTCAAACTTTAATGTTAAGGCATAGGTTCTAAGCAGTGGAGTACCATAGGTATCCATTCCGCCACCAAAGTTTTCTTGCAGAGTTGCTCCCTGCCCTAAACTGGCTTCTCCGGTAGCAAGAGGATCAACTCCTTTATACTTACTCCAAAGCGCCAGGTTGTTGCCTGATAATGTCAATGAAGCACCGTTTACACCAAGTTTCTCAACTGTCTCAGTAGGAATTCGGTAAGAAATACTCAAATTAGTCCATCTGATATAGTCAGCTTTCTCAATTTCATTTAATCCGTCAAAGGGTGAAAGAGATACATTGTTATTAACCCATTTCTGAGCTGCATCTATACGTTCTGCGGTGGTACTGTTCGGATTTTTCAGTACAGATTCAAGGCTGGAAGCACTCAAAGTATTTCGTCCAATAGCACTGTTTACCCTGCGGAATGCATCTGTCAGGTTATGGTGGTAGTAGTTTCCTGTAGCATACTGAAAACGACTGCTGACTGAGATATTTTTGTACACATTCGCTGTGAATCCGAAAGCACCTTCCCAATCCGGAGTTGGTTTGCCTAAATAGTGGTCTAAGTAAGTTGAACCACCGGGAAGGGCTTCTCCATTAGCTCCTGCAACCATAATGGCTGAGTTAAATGAACCCGGGTCAACTGGTCCTGAAAAATAAGCTTCCAATTCAGCCTGACTGTCAGGAACACCATCTTGATTAGTATCAAAAGGAAAAGCTACGCCTTCAGGAAGTTTGGTTCCAAAGTAAGAACCCGGTGCATATCCTTCTTTAATAAACATTCGGTCACGAATGTAAGATGCATCAATTTTGATAGGCGGTTCGCCACCAAGTGATGTCACTTCTTCCTTTATGTAGGCTGCATTGGCAAATATATTAAGTGTGAAGTTCGAGTTTTGAATCACATTACTGTTCAAGCCTAATTCAAGGCCATGAGCTACAAGTTCTCCTGCATTGGTAAGCTGCGATGAGGTGAATCCGCCTGATGGAGCATATGTCCGGTCAATGAGAGCGTCTCTAACTACACGATCCCAGTAGGTAGCTTCGAATCCAATCTTATCTTCAAACAGACCAAGTTCAAACCCGGCTTCCCATTCGGTTGCTACTTCAGGTTTCAGGTCTCTGTTACCTGGGTTACCGGGTAATACTCCCGCCCCTTCAGATGAGTTCACAGGAACAAAAGTTGTGAATCGATCAAAGGCACCCGGCTGCTGGCCTGATTGTCCCCAGGCAGCGCGAATCCTGAATGAAGAAACATTATTAATCTCAAAATCAAATGCCGTGGTGGGGATAAAGGATGCTGAGAATTTTGGATAAGTTGCATAATCAAAATCTTCTCCAAAGGCACTACTTGCATCCATACGCAAGCCAACCGTCAGGTAGATCCAGTCGCTGTAGTCAATTTGCTCCTGAACAAAAGCACCTGCATTAACAATTTCCTGGAAAGAAGAATTTGAAGTCTGAGATGCCGTTGCACCCAATACTTCTAACCCGGGGCCGGAAAAACCGGTACCGGTAGAGTTTGCAGTATATTGCTCTTCCTGGTAGGCTTGGAAACCGGCTACAAAGGTTGATTTGATGTCTTCATTAATATCTTTGGTCCAGTTCATTTTACCTTCTAATGACTTTACCATTTGCTGACGCGTACCAATTGCAATTTGTCCGTCTCCATTCGGAGCAAGGCCATCTACATTATAACCGAACGGCAGATAATTAGAACTGCGTTGGTCACGATAGTCAAGACCAAAAGAAGCATCAAAAGAAAGCTCATCCGTAGGGAAGTAATCAGCTTTTAACACTACTCTACCCTGGTTTGTGGCATCAGTTACGGTTGGATACGTTCCTTCCCTAACAGTAGCAAAAAGTGGAATACCAAAAGTATCATACTGACTGACCTGGCCTACTCGCTCGGGTTTCGCATAACGGGAAGTACTGGTAGGTGTATAAATGGTAATACCACTTTCATAGATGCTAATATCCGAATTGGTATAAGAAGTTTGAGCTCTCAAAGTAAAATTATCACTCGGCATGAAATTTAAATTACCGGTGAAATAAATCTTTTTATAAAGATCATTTGCTTCACCAACCGGGCCTCCATTAAAATTGGAAGGTCTTGGATCGAAAGGGCCGTCGGTGTGAGTATATCTTAAATTAGAAAAATAGGTCATCGACTCTCCACCACCCTGAACGGAAGCAGAAATTTCCTGGCCTACACCGATACTGTAAAGATCGATTAGATTAATCGGAGTCTCGAATGGCTCATATAAGTCCACATTCAACCCTAAAACATCACTTACATTTTGTTGCTCAGTGGCATTTTCCACAAAACCGGCATTTGTCTTAAAACGATCTGGCATTTGGTACAAGGTAGTACCTAATTCAATATCAAATTGAGGAGCGGATTCCTGCCTTCCCTGCTTGGTGAAAATTTGCATTACACCGGAACTCGCCTGAGAACCGTACAGAGTTGCAGCAGCAGGTCCTTTTAGGATCTCAACTCGTTCGATAGAGTCAAAGTTAATATTTGCAAGCCCTGAAGGAGCACCTAAACCACCGGTACCAAATCCAGGAGCAAATCCACCGCCGCCGTTTACACGAACTCCATCAACATAAATCAAAGGCTGATTAGTCATAGACAAACTTGAGGTTCCGCGAATACGGATTTTAGGCTCCTGATCTACGGCTCCACTTTGAGCATTAATGGTTACACCAGCAATTCTACCGGTCAGGGCATCTTGTACCGAAGTAGTCGAAACATTTTCAATGCCGCCGAATTCAACGGATGAAATAGTATGCCCCAATGACTTCCGTTCTACCATACCACCCGTACCGGTTACTACTAACTCATCCAGGTTCATGGTTGATGTGTACAATATAAAATCAACGGTAGTTGTTTGACCTGCTGTAACCTGAACTTCTCTGGTTTCAGTTCTAAAGCCAACAAAGCGGGCTCTCAATTCAACGGTACCTGCAGGCACCCCATTAATTTCATAAGTCCCATCTACATTTGTAGATGCTCCGAGGGTTCTGCCCTCAATCTGCAACATTACGTTTACTCCGACTAAAATTTCACCGGATTCATCCGTAACCTGTCCTTCAATTGTACCGGTTTGCGCCCAACTCAGACTGGGTATGCAAAACAGTATTGCTAATATTATAAAGAGTGGTATCTGTATTTTCATTTGATATTTATTTTTGGTTCTTGATTAACTAATCCATTACCATATTTTAGGTCCCTCTATTTTCTTCTATTAAAAGCGCAAATACAAAGGAGACTGTGTAAAAGATTGAAAAGCGCTTTCAAGCTTCACAACATCTTCACACATATGACTGTTAACTAGTGATATAAAAAAACCACAGCCATGAAATTCACAGCTGTGGTTTGGTCATTTTTACCTTAAAATGGGTTTAATATTTAGCAGGAGCCCCTGTTTCAGGTAAAGAATCTTTGATGAATTCGCGAATATGTTCGTTAGAAGTTTCCAAATCTTCTGTTCTCAAATACATCATATGACCGCTTCGGTACCCTTCAAATCTAAACCGGTCTTTCATCTTTCCACTCGGGTCGATGTTCCACATGGTGTACTTCGCGGAAAAATAATCGGTAGCACCATCATAGTAACCAGACTGTACCAATACTTTCAGGTTTGGATTTTCAGCCATAGCCTGACGAAGCATTTCTCCGGTTTCATTTCCTTCCCTGTTCCATGGACGTACAGGCCCGGAAACATAATATTGAAGATCCGTTTTAAAATTTAATACATCCTGTATATAGTGATTAATAGCAGGAGTAAACGAATGCTTCCATGATGAATATTCAGCCGGATAATCATACTGGTCTCCGCCATCCGTTTTATCAATTCCCTTATACCTGGAATCTAAACGACCAATGGTAAATCCTTCATCTCGCAGTAACTCTTTCCAAAAAGCGGAAGCTGGAACTGCCAGGTTGTAATCTTCAACGAACTCTTCTGAAAGTCCGGCATACTTTGCTACTTTCTTTACTAATTCTGCCTTTCGATTTGCATCTACAAAACCTCCTCTGGTTAACGCAGGAAGTAATTCGTCGAGCGTAAATGCTTCAACTTCCGGAAGCAGATCAGTTAAATCTTTATTCTGTAAATCCGGAGTAAGCTGATTATGATACCAGGCTGCTGCGGTATAGTAAGGCATCTTCAGCACTGAGGAACGAGGAGATGGGCCTTCAGGCTCTAATCCCAAGCCGGTGGGAGAAACAAGTACAACGCCATTTAAAAACATCCAATGGCGGCCTTGTAGCTGTCCTGCTAACCCGGATACCCTTGGCGTACCATAACTTTCCCCAATTAAATATTTTGGAGATTTCCACCTTTCATGCCTCGAAATAAATGTATCGATCCAATCAGCTAAGTAAGCCAAATCTTCATTTACCCCGAAAAATTGCTCGGGCTCTCCATCATTTACAATGCGTGAGAATCCGGTATTTACAGGATTCACAAAAACAATGTCTGCCACATCAAGAATTGAATGTGGATTGTCTTCTACTCCATATGGCTGAACCGGATATCCTTCATCACTTATTTTTAGACGCTTGGGACCTGTATATCCCAAGTGCATCCAAAGAGAACCTGCACCTGGTCCGCCGTTAAAAGATATAAAAACCGGCCGGTTTTCATTATTGCTGACATCGGTACGTTCATAATAGGTAAAGAATAATGAAGCATCTGCCTCACCATCTTCCCCATAAACGGGTTGGGTGCCTACTGTTACTTTATAGGGAACTTTTTGTCCTTTAATCGTGACTTCATCATTTGAAACGATAGCTGTATCTATCGGCAAAGATCGCTTCTGAGCGTCTACTGTTGCTGAAGAAATCATAAATAGCATTAACAAAGACAAAAGAGCCTTCATGTTAAATGTGTTAAGGTTTGAATTCATAATTAGTCTGTTTCATTCTGGTTAAGGGTTAGTGTATAAATTGAATAATTAGTTCAAGAAAATTGTTGATTCAAACGATTGGCCGGAAACACCGGGCATTACTTCTCAAGAGCATTTTTTTCTGTTACTTTTGAAACATCGTCGAAATCACAAACCATATATTTTCTTTTCGCTCCATGAGCCTTCTTTTAAAATACGGGAACCACATCGTTCCAAAGGGAACATATATCCGGGCGTTATACCCTTCTTTCACAAATCCTTCCATCGTATCCTGTCTCAGGCCATAAAGCATTTGAAATTCAAACCGGTCTTTTTCAATCCCGTTTTCCTTCGTATAGGCTTTCATCCAATCTATGAGTTTGTCATCGTGCGTCGCTATTCTTGGATAAGGAGTCTCCTGCAACAAGATTTTTGTATATTTCTTATAGGCTTCCCGAATGGCATCCATGTTCTGCAATGCAATTTCTTTGGGTTCACTGTACGCACCTTTACAAATGCGTACATCTGCCCCGATTTTCGCCAACTCGATAATATCATTTTTACTTCTGTGCAGGTAAGCTTGTATTACAATCCCAACATGTTTGCCAAATTCCTGATGAGCTTCTTTAAACAAATCTATGGTAACCTGTGTGTAATCAGAGCCCTCCATATCAATTCGGACAAACTGATTATTATCGCGGGCAACTTCCAGGAGTTTGAATAAGTTCTCTTTACAATAGCCTTGGTCTATGTCGAGGCCCAACATGGTAAGCTTGATAGAAATATTACTTTCTAATTGAGCCTCTTTTATACTA
This sequence comes from Gracilimonas sp., assembly GCF_014762685.1. Classification (NCBI taxonomy): domain Bacteria; kingdom Pseudomonadati; phylum Balneolota; class Balneolia; order Balneolales; family Balneolaceae; genus Gracilimonas; species Gracilimonas sp. The sequence goes on along the minus strand of NZ_JABURM010000005.1, from coordinate 493,679 downwards.
TTGATCAGATCTATATAACTTTGGACAGTGGCATCGGCTGTATCCCGGTCTTCAACATTTTCCCCCAGTAAATCCAGGGTAATCTTAATTTTTTTTCCATTCAGGTTTTCAACTTTAGGCTTGGCATCAACAAAAGATTCTCCGGCTACAAACTTTTTCGCGAGAACAAAAGGTAATTTCATTTCTATAATTTTGAATTTTATGCTTTGATGTTTTGGCACCTTTGCATGACCAAAAACTTTCAAAATAAAATGAAGAAACTTTACAGTGAATAAAATAGCCTCACCTAAAAAATTGGCCATATCCCCTCCATTTAACAAAGTATAACAAGACCCGCTTTTTCAAAACAACCTATTCCGAACTGAATAAGCGCAAACGTAAGAGGATATGTTATCGATTGTTAAATGGTCACCCCATAGGTCATCAAAACATTAAATATTCACCCAAATAAAAAAGCCAAAGCGCTTTTAAAGGCACTTTGGCTTAGGTAAATTTTGTATTGTGGAGGTGCGGGGAACAACATCCACATAAAAAGTACTTCTCTAATCCCTACTAAGCTACATTTTTGGTGTTTTTAAAAATTTGGTATCCTATTTGGTAACTGAATTTAATGTTAATCACAAAAACTTTTCAATAATGTATTAAAACAAATTTTCCAGTTAGTTCCATTTTTATCGACTCCTTTATGATCATCACCCTTAAGTCTTAGCGTAAAGTTAAAAATATCCTTTGAGATCTCACTTCTTGTGATACTTGAAAATCTAACTGATGTAAGTTCTATAACTGCTGCTTCATTTTGTGAAAACCAAACTATCACATAATCAGATGAAAATGAATATTCATTCAAAATTGAATTTCTATTCAAAATACTACCACTCACAATATCTACTTCTCGCCAATAATAATCGGAAAATTCATCATCTTCCATTTGATAACTTACACCTGCTTCTACCGTTAACTGTGCCAGTAAATGCGTACTATTTACAAATAACAAAAATCCTATAAGAAAACATAAACAATATCTTTTTTTCATAATCAATGATTATTTAATGTTTAAGCTAAGAGTTTCAGCTGCTTGTGGAATTGAAACACAAAAAGCTATGCCTTCATAACCCGCCCTACTTGAATATTTCCAACTAATAATTCCGATGACTTTGCCTTTAGTATTAAGTAATGGACCACCACTATTTCCAGGATTTAAATTGGTATCCGTTTGCACAAATTCTACACCATTGATATCCCGATAGGAACTTAATATCCCTTTAGAAACAGTGTTTGAAAGCGATTTATCAATTGGCGTACCTATAGCATATAAATCAACTCCTGAATTAAGTTTATTTAACCCAAGTGATAATCCCTCAAATCCAGTGCCATCAACTTTTAATAATGCTACATCGGAGTTTTCGCTTTTTCTAACAACTCTTGCGGGTAACTCAAATCCTTGATTTGTTCTTATTTGTACTTTGTCTAAACCAGACACTACATGAGCCGCAGTTAGTAAATATCCTTCGGAGTTTATAAAAAAGCCTGTACCATGAGTAAATCCTGAAACAATAGTAACCACTGAATTATTAATTTGTTCAATGTTAGTCGGGAGACTTAAATCTTTATTTGCGTTAGCAATTTGAATTGATTCAAACACTGGTTGTTCTGACGAATTTTCATCAATTATAAGTGAAACAAAATCTTCCTGAGACATCAACATATACATAGAGTTTATAAAGGCATCAATTATGACTGATTGATTATTCTGATTTTTTGAATAGCCAGTATCTTCATAACGCATCACAACTTTTTCGTTAAAAGAGTCATAAATTTGCCAGCTTACATTAACTGAAGCCTCAGAAAAATCTCCTGCCAAAGGTGCGTAAGTATTATAAGATATATCTAAGATCTCAGCACCAATCTGATATCTGGCTTTGGCGGTATTATCACTAGTAAACAGCATATCCCCCCCATCTGGAACTGAGTAACCATAATACAGTAGTTCTTCATTAGCACTTATTTTAAATTCATCTGAACCGATTGAAACTCCTGATCTCCAAGTGTAATCTTGGTATTTGACTCTGGCGATACCGTCATGGTGATTACCTAACTTTTTCCCTCGAGGAACTTTAAAAATCACTCTGTGGAATGATATCGATTCAGAATCTTCCACCTCTATTGGTTCAATCTTTCTTTTTTGTGATGCTTTTTCTAATTGAGTAGTTGTGGCACAACCAGTAAATACAGATAACACAGCCCCTAAAAGAATTAATTTTATTAATTGAAATTTCTTCATACTTACTCCCGAATATTTAATTATTGTTAAGTTACTTAACAGTGCTTCCCTTTTAAGTCAATTATTTTAAACTGTTAACGTTTTCAATGTAGCTGATTAGCGACTTGATTTTAAATTTAAGATCTAATACTCCTGAGAAATCTTTTGTTTCAAAATTGTCCGCAAAAAGATGTGCGTACTTAACTTTATTCTTCACAAATTTTTTACCCAATCCAGATTCCCTTTTATTTAAATAATTACTGAAATCACCATATTGCTTAACTGATGAACTTATCTTCTTTGACAAGCTTCTATTAATGACAGAGGAAGGGATATAATTTTCAATTTCTTTACCTTTGGTTACCCAGACAAAACCATTATGTTTTTTAAACTCTGCGATTATTCTCTTTTTAGTATCATTGAGCCTTGTTTGCTTAGCTCTTTTATCGCTATCTATTATGATAGCAGCATTTCGGTTCACTGAAAGTAACTTTATCAAGTTATCAATTTCATCACTATCGGGTTCTTTAAATGTTAAATGGGATAGTAACCGACCACCATAAAAAACTATTTGATAATGTGCTCCTTCAAGTAGTCTTGAATTGGAATAAAGTCGTATCCATTTGTTTAAATATATTCTATCTGAAGGCCCTTCAACCCATATCACCAAATTTGACTGAAGTAAATCACTAGCTCTGACATCTAAATCATCCAAAATCCGAATATTATCATAATACGAGGAAACAGAATATACTTTTGACTCATTTCTTTCCTGTTGTACATGATTAATTTGAGCGTAATCATCTTTACTAAACAAATCAATAACTACATTTGAATGTGTTGTTATGAAAAAAATTGCTTGTTCTTCAATTGCAATGTCTCTTAAGTAAACAAGTAAATTCCTAAGTAAAGATGGATGTAGATTATTTTCAAGTTCTTCAAAAGCAAAAATAAAGTCCTGTAACGGTCGCTTTTCAATTTTTGGAGTTAAAACAGTGTGTATAAGTGCAAGTATTACTGTTTTTAAACCACTGCCAGATTCTGAAAGTTGTATAGTACCCTTATCTTTTTCTTCCAAAAATATTTCCCATCTATTCGAATCTAATTTTTGACAATGGATTGCATTAAAATGGATATCTGGTGCGAAAATTTTATTTAATGCATCTAAAAAATTTTTCCTAACCAGATCTGCATTCAAAGTCGCAAGATTCAAATAGTTTTGGATAATATTGGTTGCATATTTTCCATTCGATTCCAGTTTAAGAGATTGTATATTATCGCTTTCAGGTAATATATCTCGCTCAGAAGAAATTTTTTTATACAAATAACCCTCTAATGGGCTACTTAATCTTACTGCTAAATCATCCCAATAATTTTGCCCAGTTTTTACTGACTTTCTACTTTCCCCCATCAGAAAAGTAAATCTATTTTTCCTATCTAATTCGAATGAAAATTTCTTTCCTATAAACTTGCTACCATAACTATAATGATTTCCAGGAATTTGCCCGCCACTTTTATTATTTGGAAAAGCTTTCTTAATCTGGTCCTCTTCGAGTTCAATTGTTATTTCAATTTGGGATTGTTTATTACCTCGAAATTTTTGTGGTTGGATATTTATCTTTTCCTTAGTTGCATAATCAACCAAATCCAATAGTGATGATTTTCCTGAGTTATTTTTACCAATAATGATGTTTATGGGTTTAATCTCATCAAAACCTTGAGGCTTTTCTCCAAAGCATTTATAGTTTTTTATTCTTATGCCCGATTTTATACGATTTTTTAACTCACTCAAAATGTACCAACTATTTATAATGTGATAACCTTAGTAGTCTCTTCCCCAAACTGGCTTACCACCCTTACTGCCACCTTTTTACCCTCTTTATACTCAATTGGATGCGATTTTAAGCCGTATAACCTGTCAAAGGCTTCATCATCTATTTCGATTCTTAGGGTGTGTTCTACTGCCTTTTTGGTAGCATACTTTTCCTGATCTTTGAGATCTTTTTTGATGTCTTTAAACTCGTCTTTGCTACCTCCACTGAAGAAGATCTGACGGACTACAAAATTACTGCCATCATATTCATCATCCACTGACCAGTAGGCAATATCCTTGGCATTACGGGGCTTGATCTGATTTTTGATGGGATCATAGATATCAATGCCCTGCACTTCTAATTGTACTGTACCATCTTCATTTTTGTGAACTTCAATATCTGGTTCACCAATGGTGACAAAGGATGCCGCTTTTTTATCCTTCTTGAGAAGTCCATCCTGAAGTAGATCATCTGCCATGCGGACTTTAGTAACCTCAAAACTACCTAAACTTGTGGTTACGCTTTGGTTTTCAATTTCACTTTCGAAGCTGAAACCTAAAATAACTAACCAATCACCATCTCCTTTAGCTCGGCATTCTTTAATGGCTTCGTTAACTGACTCATTACTTACTGTTCCAAACTTAGGACCAATATGGAAATAGGTTTTACGCTCCCCATCTCCAGTGTTATAATATCCCTCTGCATGGAGAGCTCGGTTACTAAGTCCTGTTACAGATGTAAATACTGCCTGCTCTTGTTTGATTCCATTCTTTATGCCAGCTGATTGAAGATGTTGATACACCATCTCTTCAAACTTCTGAGCCTCTTCATCATCACGAGTTTCAGCTTCAATTTCAGATGGACTAACAGGGTTTAAATTTTGCAGTGTTTCCACAGTGAATGGACCTGAAACACGCATTCTATTTTTGTCCACAAATGGCTTATCATATAATATTTCAGTCTCTGGCTCTAGATTATTAGCAATTTGTCTAAGAGTTATGTGTGGTACTTCTCTGTAAACAAACCCTTGTTTAGTATCACTTAATTGCTCACTCTTATTTTTATAGGTTATCTTTTTATTGATCTCATTACTTTCATTTTGAGTTCGCTCTACATTTACTTCTGATTGGAGGTAGAAATAAGGAAATGTACTACTCATCAATCTAATTTTAGCAATATTTAATGCTATTCTTGAGGTATCAATTGTTATCCACCTTCTACCCCATTCTTCTGCTACATGTGCTGAAGTTCCACTACCACAGGTTGGATCTAAAACTAAGTCGCCAGGATCAGTTGTCATGAGTAGACATCTTTGTATAATTTGGTTCGTAGTCTGAACAACAAACCTTTTATAATCCCCACCAGAAATTGTGTCATCCCACATATTAGTTAAAGACATAACAGGAAAGTCGCTATGATAACGCTTATAATTAGGTACTTTTCCAGAAAGGTAAATTCTATTTTCCTTAATTAAGTTATTAATACCACTTTGGTTTGTTTTCCAGCTACCGCTATTCGTTACAAATTTTTTTCCTTCAATCTCTATTTCACCCCCACTTCCTGACTGACTTTTCAGATCTGCATACTTTAGTAATTTACCCTTCTTAGAAATTGTATCATCAGTTAACTCTATCCCATTCTTTTTTTCCCATTGATGGACAGTTTGAACCTTTCCATCTTCTTCTACATATCCATAGCTATCTTTTACGGACTCAATCTTTTTATCTTTAAAAAGCTCTCTGTATTTAACTTCATTGATATCTTTTGCGTACCAGACTAAATAATCACCACATTTATCTAATAAGTTTTGCCCTAACCCTGATGTTGTTTTATAGAATATCAGCCTAATAAAGTTTTCACTTCCAAAAACTTCATCCATTAAATTTCGCACTAGATGAACATTTTCGTCGCTTATTTGTACAAAACAGGAACCTGAGGTTTTTAATAACTCCTTCGCAACATTCAATCTTTTTCGTAAATAACTTAGGTAAGAGTGAATTCCTTTCTCCCAAGTATCTCTATAAGCTTTTACTTGTTCAGGTTCTTCAGTTATATGTTCATCCTTACCATCCTTTACTGTTCTATCATTTATTTTCATTTGCCAATTACTATTGTACTTGATCCCATAAGGAGGATCTATGTAGATCATTTGTACTTGCCCAGCCATCCCCTCTCTTTCCAATAAACTGGTCATAACCCTTAGACTATCCCCAAGAATCATTCGGTTACTCCAACCATCACTATGTGTGTAATAATCACTAACTTTACTCAATTCATCCTTTTCAAGAGAATTACCAAATAGCTCATTTGGCTGAAATAAATCTCCCTGGTCCCTTTCATTTTTTACCAGCTTGGCGAGCCCTTCAATTAGTAATTCTGGAGCAATATGTTCAGTTCTATAGAGTGAACGGATATCAATATCCAGCATCTCTTCCCATGCTTCATCAGGTGGGTTTGTTAATGCCGTTCTTAATTCATCAACCAATGCCTTTGTTTCAGGATCAGCTTTAGACTCAGCTAGTTTATCAAGCAATTCCCTGATCTTTTCATCGTGCTTATACTTATCCATCCAAAATAATTCAGGGTCCTGCCCACGATGTAAAATAGGATTTACTGGTAAACGGTATCTCTCCCCAGCTTCCCGAACTTTGTTGTTTGATTTTTCATATCCAGCTTCTTCTTTAGATGGAATATGGGCTCTTTTATCAGAGGTATGTCTGTAAGATTTATTGGACATAATATTTTACTGTGATTTATCAGCTAATTCAATTTCTGGTTCAGGCTTCAGGTCTTCAATAATGGCAATAAGATGATTTTTCACATCACGTATATCATTTGCAATTTCATAGAAATACCAGGGCTCGTACTCGTATTTTTCTCTAACAGAATTAACAGCAGGCAACCAATTATAAGTGGTGTACCACTTTTTCTCATCTTTATCGTTGCTATATCCTGATATTTCAATAATCACATTTGCTTTCACCCCTTTTGAATTCTCCACTTTTAAAATGAAGTCTGGTCTGTACATTCTTTCAACGCCATCTTTATTATAAGGTATGTTGAATCCGAGATAGTCATTTTTCACGTAAGATTTAACCATATCCACTTCCTCACAGGTTTTTGCAAAAATTCGCTCCCATTCAGAATCTGCTACTGCAAAATTTAAATGACTTTTCTCAGTAGGGTAAACTTCTCTGGTGGTTATTCCATGAGCATAGCGTGTACTGCCCAATTTTTCATACTTATTCATAAATATGGGACGAAGGTATTCCTCTTTATTCTCATGAGGATTTATCCCTCTCCTAATATGTTCACAAACTGCTTTAGGGTCCTCATACTTCACAAAGCGTTTATACCTTTGGTCAGGTATATTCAGCAATTTCAACTTATTATTGTACCAATATTCAACGATCTCCTTCAGTTTACCAAACATTGCCATCTGCCCATCATCCTTAAAGTACACCTGCATCAGTTCATTGGTCAATTCATAAATAATCTGTTGCTCTCTAAGCTCAAGTAACTTTTCTGGTTCTAGCTTACGCTCCTCCTTAGAAAAAGCAGATGCAATAATAGTCTCTGTAGGGTTTTTTCCCCCTTCTATTTCATAGGGTTCCACATTACTGAAATCATATTCCAATTCTTTGGATGCAAATTCCCTTCGATATCCTTCCAGTACTGGAAATTTAATCTCGTGCTCTTCCTCTCTTTCTGGCAAAGCACGAACTTGTACAGATTCACTTGGTTCAGGTGTCGGCTGTTCTCCCCCTTTAAAGAATTGGAATGGTACTCCAATAATAGTGGCGTATTCTGGGGGAAACCTATACTCAGTAATCTTGCGTTTATCTTTAGTCGGATTTCCCTCACTATCATATCCACGTAGTCCGTAATCCATCCTTCTTAGTGCCCTACCTGCTACCTGTTCACATAATAGCTGAGACTGAAAAGCTCTTACTCCCATAATATGAGTCACGTTATTGGCATCCCATCCCTCAGTAAGCATCGACACTGAAACTACACATCGCACATGAGAACCAAGCCTTCCATTTTTTCCAACTGTATTAACTACTTCACGTAAAATATCGGCATCTGTTAACTGAGCCGCTGCTCCTTGCCCATACTGTGATGCATAATCTCTTTTGAATTCCTGAATTTCCTGCTCAAAAACATTTTTGAACTGATCATTAATTTGCCCTGCGTCATCTAAAGCAGCACTATCAATTAATATAGTTGGAGGTTTCTTCTTATGCCGCTGTTGTTGACCATCATAGTTTGTAAGCAGTTCATGATGCCCTTCAACAACTCTTTGTAATTCATCATCTTCATTTTTGATTTCATAACCTGCCAAATACTTAAATACATCTCTCGAAAAACGAGTATTATTACAGACTATTATCATTACTGGTGGAGCGCTTAATAGATTAGGGGATTCTTCCTGTATTTTTCGATAACCGTAAAAATGATCTTTATAATCACTTAAAAGCTGATCCAGAGCATTTTTAACTAATTCTGGAACAACGGGCTTTTTATTTTCAATTTCATTCTCCGAAAGTTTCTTCTTTTTCCTTTTTTTATAGCCTCTATTTTGGACCTTATCTTTTACATGGTCATAAATATTTCTAAGTACGGGTTGTTCAATTTGATGAGTATCATCTTTTTCTGGTAGAAATGGAATCTTAACTAATCCACTCTCAATCGATTCTACTAAACCAAAATCACTTACTACCCAAGGAAACAGACTATATGGTTCGTATCCTGATCCATTTAAGTAATACGGAGTAGCTGAAAGATCATAAACCTGCGTGAGCTTATAACGTTTTGCAATATAAGTTAGTCCAGTGAACCAAAGAGCTGCCTTTTCATTTTCATCATGATCAAAATCTGATGTCGTTTGTCTGCTCCTATTTTGTTTAGGCAAATAACAGTGATGAGCTTCATCATTTAACACCAATAACCTCCTTCCAAATTTGGCATCTCCCATTACTCGTTTAACCATTTGGGTAGGAGTCTCTTGTTCTGTAGTTTTGTTACCATCAGCATCTAATTTTCCATCATAAATTGATCGCTTATTACCCTGAAGATTTTTCAGAATAAATGAGTGATAATTAGTGATCTTTATACGGGCGTTTAAACCACCTAAAAACTTCGAATACTTTCTGGGAACCAAGTCTCTTTCGGCATAATAATCATCTCTATTTTGAAAATTATCCGATTTTTGATCTACAAGAAGTACCTGCAATCTATCCCTTATCGTAATACTTGGAGCAACTACCAGAAAATAATCTGCAAAGTTAGTATTCGACTTATCATTCTGCCTGTTTAAGTAATGATATATAATAAGCCCAGCCATAACTACGGTTTTGCCTGTTCCAGTAGCCATTTTATATGCTATACGTGGAAGCTGATTTGCAGGATTACCAGGATCAACAGATTTATGAGTTTTTGATAACTGTTCTAAAATATTTGTTCCAGGATTTGATTTATGTGCTGCCTCATTTAAAAATATGGCAGTTTCAAGGGCTTCTCTCTGGGCGAAAAATAGATTCTTACGTGGCTCATTTTCATATTGAATAAACCAGTGATTTAACAAGTCTCTTGTCACCTTTGTGACATGGGGGTAATTATCATCTCTCCACTGCCTTATTAAATTCCTTAACCTATTTATAAGATGTGACTCATACTGAACAGCTTCTTCGTTTACATCAAAAACCTCCTTCTGATCTCCTGCCCTACTTGGTATTGCAGACTGACTTACTGGTACAAAGATTCTTCGCCCATTTCTGATATCCTCATAATCCAATTTCCCATTCATTCGGGTAGCATAATGCCGTTTAGGTTCTTCGTATGGATTATTTAAGATTGGATTGTGGTTATCAGGCATGTATTATTAGTCCCCGTAAGTAACAATTTAATGGTGATTTAACAGCTAGTTTGCTTGTGGAATATGCCAGTATAATTATAGATTGGCAACATTCAGTTCAGAAAATTGCTATAAGTATCGAGTACCCTTCCGTTGTCTCTGTTGTCTAAGATCATTTATTAACTACTTTATGCGTTATTTCCCGAACCCTCTGTTTCAGCTTGGCTTAGTATATCTTTAAGTTGGTTGATTATAACTTCAATTGAGTTTGAATAGAGCAATTTTTTCTCTTTGAGAATTACTGATGTAGATTCGCAAATTCCAGCGAGAAACAAATTAAGATAGTTATTAACAGTTATCTCAGTTTTGCTATTTCGATATGGACTAATATATCCTTTATTAAAGTCCCTTGGTATTTTGTCTTCAATACTATAACGTTCCATCATTAATCTAAGATCCGCATGAACTTCTTGATTCAACATATCAATCATCCAAAACATTAACGGAAACTGTGTAAGGTTTGACAATTTATATTTCTCAGCTATACCGTATATATTTGTAACCCCCCTCTTTTTCAATAATGCCTTCTGTTTTTTTGCATATGCAATATTATCTCTTTCCCTGTTTAATGTTTTTTCATCAAACTCTTTCTTTTCTTTAAATATGAATTCGGATAACTTAATTTGTTTTGAAAAGCTTGTTAACAGCAAGCGATCTATGTAATCATCGTACTTAAGACAATTATAGACATCCATGTAGAGTTCAACAGAATTCCTACAGGCTATAGCAACCAATTCATATCTTTTCTCGCTAATTAGACGAATTGACTCTTGAGATAATTCTAACAAGGAAAAGTATAAACCCCAGAAAAATGTTTCTTTATTACCCTGAGGTTCATTCTTAAATGAATCATCTACAGTTTTTATCAACCTGGATATTAAAACATCAATTTGTTCATAATCAGGTTCAGTCATAGAGAATGATAAAATTGTTTATATATCGACTCATCAGCTTTCTCCTTTCATTCAAGTAATCATCATAAGTTTCGAAAGTATAATCCCAGAAATTATCAGTACTCAATTTTCCATGTCTTTATCCAATATATCAGCGTTTCTATTAGATGCTGTCTAACTGAGTAGTTCTGCATTAAAAAACATCGATTTATAGTTATATACTGATTATAACTAAAATCAATTAAGCTGCAAAGTTAGAACCTTTAAGTAACAACTGAACTAAATAATCATTTCACATGAACTTCCATCACAAGCTTCCCTGTGAGATACCAAAGCTCGGGAATCCTGGAAAAGCACATTTATTAACTCTACCAGCTTAGCATCTTTAATCTTTAAAATTTAGATCAAAGTGAAATGTTTTACTGTAACCATCTTTTTGGAATCAAAGAAGGTGAGTTGATATCTGTATGCCAGTAATCTTCAATCACAGCCTTTTGATATTGATCATCTTGGTACTCGGCATGTTCTAATACTATTATCTGAAAATCATTTTTAACTACTTCAACAAAATTAAATAGTGCATCAAATAGATTCCTTACAACAGCTAAATCAGAAGTAGCCTCTTCACTGTTTACCCCTTCTTCAAGCTCTTTTATAAATAAGTCATAATCATTTTGAGATGGGAAAAAAGGTTGAGATGGCTGATCCAATATAATAAATCTTGGTACTGGACGATTTCGTTCTATAAATACCCTGTGAATAGATAACAAAGTAGCTAAATGACACCCCAACCAATTTTTCCCTGAACCCATTCTATACAATGGTATAGCTCCATTTTTACTATCAGCAATAACAGTCAGTTTGTTCAAATCAAATCTAAATGCAGAATCTTTGAACTCATGATTCAAGTCATTAAGTATGATTCCCATGTACTTCGAAATTAAGTTGAATATGGATTCAAGTAACTGTTCTTCATCAAATTCACTCAATTTTTCTTCAAGTGTTTGCACTAGTACTTCTGCTTCAATTACGTTCTCTTCTAATTCCTTGGAAACACCAATTGCCTTTACATTTTCAAGAAATAAACTGATCCTGCCTAATATTTTTGATATTTCAGCAGTTCTATCCCTCATCTTTTTCGCCTCTTGTTGATTAGATATGACTGTATGGATTTCTAATTCTTTGTTCCTAATATCTTCCCTCAATTCTGACATTCTCTCTTGAAGAAAACCAAGCCTTTCATTCATTGCTGGCTTCTCATTAGTAACCGATTCCAAAGACTTATTCAGTTTCTGTAGAGTATTTTCTAAATGTACAACAATCTCATTCTTCTCATTTAACTTTGAATTACAGACAGGACAAAAATTAGATTCTTTGTTGTTGAACAGTTTGAGTGATATCAATCTTGACTTCTGAGTAGTAACACTATCTTTGTATTCATCTGAAGAATTTATAAAACTTCTTAGTGAATGGAGTTCTCTTTGATTTTTTTTGAACTCATCCCTTAAGTTTTCCAAATCATCCTGTAGTTCAAGTATATTAGAGTCTTTGTAGGATTCTAAAAACTCGTTAGGGTTCCATCCTTCCACTTTTCTTAATTCTTCAATGATTGCTTCTTTATTCACATCTGAGTTCACATTTAAACCTATTTGCTCAGCTTCAAAAAGTAGTCTTTGCCCCTGCTCATATCTATTGCTTACGATTGCTTCTGCTTCTCTAAGCTTCTTAATTTGAGAATTTAAGGTTTTCTTCGCCTCCCTTAACTTTTGGGTAATTTCTATTTTTTCCTCTTTTACAGCACCTAAAAAGTAAGGCAATGTATCTTTGATATTCTGTGGTATGTAATCATCATCTTGTCTCCAAAATAATTGATTCTCATTATCAATAAGAGTTTGATTCTGAAACAAATAGTATTTTGAATGTTTGAACTTGATCTTATATGAAGAAGTACTTCTTGTTTCATTATTGATACTATCAATAGGGGTTATTCCTGTCATATTTGAAATCAAAGCATCTAAGGAGTCGTCATTGTACTCAATACTTAACTCTTCAATACTAGGCAATTCAATTTTACTACCTCTTAAAATATATGATCCACTTTGACTTTCTACATCTATATCAGGTTGCGGTTTTGCAATAAATAATTGTTCACCTTCAAATTGTAAAAGTATTGCATACCAAGATATAACCCCTCTATTGACACCTTCAAATACTTTGAATTTGCTTCTACCGAGACAATAATCTACAATATCAATTATTGCTGATTTTCCAGTACCCGATTCACCACATATAATATTTACCTGTCCAATCTCGAATTCTATATCTCTCCGATCACCTTTTAGGTTGTAAAGGCATATTTTTTTAATTTGAAAACTCATGGTCTTATACCCATAATTGTATATATGGTTGATTCTTTATTTATTTTACTCAACCACTTCCCAATGAATGCTGCATTATCAATACATTCATTAAGTTCATCATTTAAGTAATTATTTTTCTTTCTAAGAGTGCCCTTCAACAAATTACCATTATCAGATAAGATAATTGAGTTTTGATCTAGTGAGAATAATACTGCCTCATTTACATATCTTGAAATATTAACGGCACTTTTCATAAATATATATTTCAATTCTGGATTATCTTTTATCCATATATCCAACCTTGCATTTGTATTAGACGGGAAAGAACTAAAAAGTTTTTTATTTAAGACCATTGGTAAAGCTACATAAGCTAATGAAAATGGCATCCCATCAGGTTTCTTCTTCATGTAATTCTTTACCGCTTCAAATAGAATTAATGAACAATAAGCTGGGTTCAATAAACTTATAACTTCAATTGGTCGATTTTTCAGATCCATCATTTAATTAGTTCTTTAAATTTTTCCATAAAGTTTGGGTGCCAATAAATCTTTGGATCTTCTTCATCAGCCAACATTTGATAACTACCTCTCATAACATAACCATCATCTTTAACATCAGATCTAATTTGTAGCTCTGCTTTTTGCTCAACCCAGTTCAATACTTTTTTTCCAAACTTCTTCAATTCTTCTTCTTTAGAACTATCATCTATCCCTTCTGAATCTTTGATGATTATTCTTTGCCTCTTCCATTCATTAATTAGTCTTTTCTCATAGGATTCAAGCTCATTATCAATTAACAAATCTTCTGTAATCCATTTATTACGTTGAGTATAAGCTCGGTAATAATCAAAAATACAGTTCCTGATTCTCTCTTTACCAACATCTATGCTTTTTAGTTGTTCTACAAATTGGTAGTCTTGATAATCACTTGCATTATGATCTGTGAAATGTATATCTAGTAGATCAACTGGAAGGCTATCGATTGTAAATTGACTAGCTATCTCTCTAATTTTTGATAGTACATTCTGCCGCTGAATATATACCTGTTTCTCTGCTAATAATATGTCAAGAATTTGATTGTTCCACCATCCTACAAGCCTTGTATAAGCACTTTGAATTCGATCTGGATTTACCGAATATTGTAGAAAATTTTTAATCAACTTTTCTAACTCTTCAAAACTGTAAGCCTTACCCCTAACAATTATTCGACTTAGAATAAGTTCCCTTTCTGCTTCTGACAAGGCTATAAAAGCATCGAAACAATCCTTTAGATCCTTATTTTTAGATTCTTTAGCAACTTTAATTAATCTCTTAGATGCATCATCAATATCTCTTAGATTACTTTTAGTCAATTTTGCCGCTATTGAGTCATCCTTTATGCTTGATGTAGTAATTAAAAATAAAGTCACCCTATCAAACAGAAGCTCTCCTTTCTTGTAAGTTTCTATCCAAATTCGCAAAGTTTTCCAAATATCAGGACTTGCATCAGTAAGATTCCCACCTGGCTTTCTATGATGTTTTAATTGACCTAGTTTAGTTACGCTTCCTAACTTTTTTATATCAAAATCATCTAACCCCTCAATAGTAATACTTGCATCTTCCTCTTGATCTGATCTTATTATTTCATATAAAGCATACTTTGCTTGATATAAATAACCAAGATTTGAGTCTTTCGCCGAATACTTTTCTGTCATTTTAACCCCATCATGTCTTGAAGCTAAAATAATATTTATATGTCAAATAACAATAAATACCAGTTTAGTCATGATACATGTCATTCTTTTATGTATTTCTCTCCAAAAAATGCGTATTTCCTTCTACTCTGAGTAGCGTATTCCCTTTACAAATATACTCCTGTCCAAAGCGATTCTTGATTACATCCATCGCCTTTATCTGAGACTTTAGTTCTTCATCTTCCTGAAAAAATACATCGAGCTGCTCAGACTTGTCTATTTGATCTGGATAAATAGCTATGTTTCTAATCTCAATACCATTATCACAGGCTTTTCTTAAAGCAGATTCTATTTTATTCATGCAAGCTTTATAGATGTAATCATCAATATTGGTATAGCCATCTGTTACAAAACGAAAACCTACCCCTCCTGCACCCTGCTTATTATATCCAAACATACCAGAAAAGCTTTTTGCTCTTATTCCATAAGCTCTCATCCTGTAACACACTCTTTGGATTGCAATAGCAAACTCACCTTTAATTCTTTCTACATCCAAAGAGCCTTCTGAAAATGTATGCCCATATCCAGGTCCTTCTTTTGGTGTGTAATTTTCAGAGATTTCAGGCATAACCCTTCCCTGATCCTTTCCAGTTATTGTCTGATAAAGCATCTTGCCAAAGTTTGCTCCAAACAGCCGAATAAAGGTTTTCTCTGATCCACGGTCAGCTACATCACCAATAGTTTTATACCCTTCTGCTAAGATGTGTTCATATCTTCTTTTTCCAACTCCCCAAACTTCATTTACTTTCAGCGAGTAAATTTCTGTCCGTTCATCTTCATTTGTTAAGATAAGTGTCCTGCCTTTGGGTTTCTTTAAACTGCTGGAAAGCTTTGCATATGTTTTTGAGCGTGCTACCCCAACTGCACCTACCAGTCCTGTTACATCGTAAATTCTTTGCTGTAACCTTTTTGAAAACTGCTCAATTTCCTTACGGGATTTATCTTTTAGGAAGTCGATCTCCATGAAATACTCATCCATAGAATATCGCTCTACAATTGGAGCAAATTCTTTGAATATAAAGTGTACTTGCTTTGAAATAGCTGTGTAAGCATCATAATCTACTTGAAGCATACACACATAAGGGCATAGGTTGTAAGCTTCAAAAGCACTCATTCCTGTTTTTATGCCAAATGCCCGAGCTTCATAAGAGGCTGTTGCCACAATGCCCTTCGCCTGTCCATTATCTTTTCTCCAGCCCCCGATAATTAACGGTAACCCGTAAAGCTTTTTTCGGAGCTGTTCTACCTGAGCATAAAAACAAGCAAAATCAAAATGAAGGTACAGCCTCTCTTTCCTGGAGTGATGCTGATGCTCAGGATATATAGTGCTATATAATGTTATCCGATGTACATCTTTCTCTGGCTGGTATGGATGGGGTTTGTGTTTCGACATTTTCTGGTTGCACATATTGATATGTATAAAATATGTGTATAGTTTAAAATGACCAAACAAATTATTGGTCATGAATAAATTTCCCCTAGTAGAGATGTTGGCTTTTTTTAGCAGATACAGCAGGTTAGAAAAACCTGCATGGAGGAAGCCATATGTGAAGCACATGGATAAGGTGCGCTCTTGTCACAGTAAAGTAGATGGTGGAATAAAAAAATCCTTTTTCAGTATTGAAACAAAGAGTGGAGAACTCTTTGATCTGTGCTTTAATGAAGAAGAACTTTTGTGGTCATTAGAATCAGCACCAGGTTTAGAGGATAAAACCATTGATCGGGTTTTGGCTTTTATTCAGCGACATAAGCATACACCCTCAAGGGCACACCGAATTATCCCTTTCAGGTTTGAAATACTGCCTAAATCATTAGTCCAAAAAGAAAATGATGGCACTGAACTTCCTCTTATTCATCGGATGCAACCTTATAGGTTTCAGTCAGGTAAAATAAACTCTGCACAGGTAGTTGAAATCCCTACCCGACATATGGAAAATACCATGATAACCAAGCACCTAAACTATGTAGTAAAAACAGATCTACACCGTTTTTTTCACCTGGTATATATTTTGGATGAATTAGACTGGCGGTTTATGCAGGAAGTAGATGAGGAGCTGTTTTTTGCACGGTAATTCGTGCTTTATTATAACGACATGTTATATAAGCTGCTTCATTCTCCAAAAATTATCCAACTCAGATCTATTTCTTCTTGAGCTTTAAATTTTTCTATTTTTTCAATAATTGATTTTCTGTGAGCTACACCACACATAAAAATTGCCGTATTGAATTTACTGGTTTTACAATAAGAATAGATATTTCGAATCATTGAGTTTTCATATGTATCAATATCTTCATTAGCCACTTTATTTATCTCACTTTCACTTAAAAGTCGCTCTTCTAGCATTCGCATTTCGTCATGAAGCTTTATGCTTTCAACGCTATTAAGAAATTTAAACCCATGTTCTGCGGCCAAAGAATCAAAATTGTCAATCAAAATTTGCAACTCTTTTTTTTCACAAACTATATTGTATTTTTTTTCGAAAGAATCGGACAATCCATTATCAAGCACTGGAATATATTTAAAAGAGGTATTGAAGCCGTATTTCTGAATTGCACTTATTTCCAATTTCTTATGAAATATTCCAAATGATGAGAACAATGATTCTTCATAATCTGAATACGTTTTTTCAAGAGCTTCTAAAAAAATAACTTCTGGACTTATTCTTTCTATAATCTCACATAATTCATCGGCATTGCATTTACCAATCTCCTTATGAACTGTACTAATTAAAGTAATATTAGGCATGTTATGTAAAAATCGTTTGTGTAATTAGTAATAGTCATCAATTACTTTAGTCCATTTTTAAAAAGCAAGTTACCTCGATTCTTATCTCACACAAAATGTTAAGGCATTTGAAAAATCAAAGAGTTATCCAAATCGGGATTATAATCATCAGTTTCTGAGTCTTCAGGGCACCACGCTCCAAAAAAATCATCTACAAAACCTTCCGTTAATGTTAAATATAGACTTGTTGGAAATGGTTGTTTACGTACAATATAATCTAGCCTATATTGATCTTCTTGGTCTATAAAATCATAAGTTTTCAATTCATAAGTAAATCCCAGTTCAAGAATATCATGATCAAATTCTTTAATTATTTTATCTTTTGATAAAACTCGCTTTTCTAAGACTTCACTTTGGAATTGAGCTACTTCAGCAAGTAATGTGGAAATTGAAATTGCTTCAGAAGATTCAATTTTAAAATCAGTTATTCCTGTGGAAGGAAATTTATAAGAATATAATTCTCGATAGTCTCTAGCTTTTTCTAAGATCCCTTTTATTTGGCTACCAATTTGTTTGTCAAATTGACCTACCGCGTCTCCTACTATATTAATAATCTTAGAATGGGTTGAATTAATAAGTTTACCTTCATTCCAAAGGGCGTTTGGATTTGTAAATAGAACAGCTCTTGATAAGTTTAATAATGAGTAGTAAGTCAAATATGGATCGACAACTTTTAGATTTCTCTCATTTCCATATTCTAAAGAAGTCAACATAACGGTGGAAGACATTATCATCTTAATTGCCAGATAATTCCTTAAAACCCATTCAGAGTTCTTTTGTGTATCCCAATCTCTAGTTTGAGTAATGAAACTATTATCTAGTTTCTTCTTACCTTTTTCTAAGGCATTTTCATCAAAATATTCATGAAGGATCCTATACTCGTAGTTATCACCTATAATTTTTCTTGTTAGAAACTGATTCATAGAGGAACTATTATTTGTGTTATAACTTATTAATATGCGACAAGGGGTATCTTATAAGACGTCGTAAATATTCTAAAACATCCCTTACAATCACTTTTGAGACATCTTTTGAGACATCTTTTGGTTTATATGGGAAGTTAATGTCGCATAACCTCGTCGGTTAAATTCAATTAATTTTGTAAGGAATTGCTTCCTTATTACTCTACAAATATAACTTCATCTTTCACTAAGTCAATTACTTAATGAGAAGACGAAATAACGAAGCATGGGAGTTAGATAATGGATAAGGTGTTCAATATTTTACACTACCCGAATAAATCAGCTTTTTCAATAAGACCTGACTCGTTATTTCGCACATTACCTACAGCCTGAGAAACGATATACTCATCAATTCCATCATCAGGATAAGGTTTCAAAAACTCCGTCAGATAGTTCGGATCTTCGTGCTCAGGATTTAACCAATCATTAAATTCAGTTGGATGCAGGATAACAGGCATACGATCATGAATATCCTCCATCACCTTATTCGGTGAAGTGGTTATAATGGAATAGGATAGTTCTGCTGCCTTATCATCTGGTGCCAGATTTGAATAAATACCTGCAAAGCCCATAAGTTTGCCTTCTGTGGGGAAAATATAGTGTGGGGTTTTATTTCCCTTTTTCCCTGTCCATTCATAAAAACCATTGACTGGGACTATACACCTTCTTTGAATAAAAGCTTTACTCCACATCGGTTTTTTAGTAAGAGAATCATCTCGAGTATTAATTGGTAAAAATGGTTTCTTACCATCTTTTGGTTTCCATCCCATAAACCCCCAGTGCATTGGTTCCAAAATTCGTTTCCCCTCATCATTAATAAATGCAACAGGCATAATGGAAGTGGGGGCTACATTGTAATTTGGAGTAAGGTAAAATTCTCCCTGTTTGCCTGGGGTGCGGTATTTCCCACTGTCAATAGCATTCAGGAAGTCATTAACTTCATCAAGTTCTTTATAAAGGACGTATCTGCCACACATTGGGTGAAAGTTTTATTTTATTTGAAAAGGAATGTACGAATAGAACGAGATAATTCTTAAAAACACAATCTACTATGTCAGAAACAAATCTAAGATACAGAGATCTATTTCTTGTTTTAAGTTCTGAGCTAAAAACGTTGTTGCATTATTTCGGAGATGACCCGAAGTATCAGATGATACTGGAGGTATTTTCTGAGTACAAAGAGGATGAGTATAACTCTATGCCAAAACAGAAAGATTTGTTAGCACAGCTAGACCTTACAAGAACAAAATTGATGGAATTACTCCGTGAGCTATACCATGACTTCAAACACTCTATATTTCAGGCTCACACGTACCCAATAAAGAAGACAGAATATTTCGTAAACGTAGAGACGTTAGATAACGAGAATTGGCAAATTGGTTTAGATCACTTAGAGCATATACCCACAGTAGGTGATAAGTTTAGAGTACAATTTATTAAAGGAGAATACAGCTTCGGATATTTTGAAGTCAAAGAAGTGCACCATAGTATCGAAAATCAGGTTCACACAGTCTCAATCTTCGTAAGCGACAAATTTGATGATGAAGATATTAGTTTTATAGCTTAAACAAGCAAACATCGGCTATTTAATCCAGGTCCAGTTCTCCTAAAAACTTTGCTCTTTTGATTAGTGTACTCAATTCTGATCTCGCATTATTAACCACAATTTCAATTTCCTCATCATTCAATCCATGGGCTTCTCTATCCATGTACATTCCTTCCTTATTTACCTGTAATCCAAATTTGATGTATTGATTTATTTTATACCAATGATGCTCACTCCACTCATCTTGGTATTTAAATTCGGGCATATCAATCAAACCCTTAATTTTTTCCAAAACTACTTCCACAATTTGATTACTCAAATCCTCCATCATTTCGTTTTTGCTATGATGTCCCCGCATCAGATCTGGAGTATCCTTTTGAATTTCATTATCCCGAAGCTGATACCTGATAAGTATTATGATCACACCAACAGCAAAAAATAGTAGCCATCCCATATTTGAATACCTGTTCTATTAACTTATAAATTCAGCGATGATTGCCTCAGTAGCATCATCGACAATTTGGTTAATTTCATCCTCACTTAGCCCAAGTTTATTTTTACCATCAATTAAACTTTGGCGATAATTTTTAGAACGGTTGGCAATTTGTTCAAGCAATACATGCCCTAGAAAAAAGTCATCCATATCTTTATTCCGATCTAAAGATGATTTAGCAGCTTCTCTTAATTTAGCCTCTGTCAGTTTTCTCAAAAATGTTTTATTGGCTTCGTTACTCAAAATAAATCCCCCGTTAAATCCTTCAGTTATACTTGAAATCGGATCTAAAGTATATTCTTAACTAATGCTATAGTTTATGGACTAATCTATCTATCTGCTTTAAGCTTTACAAGTGAAAAAAGCAGACGGATTAAATATCGCACTTGGTAATACTGTAAAAGTCCTTAGAAATAATAAGGGCTTAACTCAGGAAGAATTAGCAGAAAGATGTGATACCAGTGCCGTGTATATCTCAGAAATTGAACGCGGGATAAAGCAGCCTACATTTCGTACAGTTTATATCATTTCAAAAGCTCTGGATTTGAAACTCCACCAGTTTGTAAAGAAAGTGGAATCAAATCTTACAAACGAAGATTAGGTGAAAGACTTATTCACAATCCACTTTAATGCTTTTCATGCTTGTTATTAAATGTAAGAATTCAAGCCCCATTTGCAGACTTACTAAGCTATCATTCAACTATTGCTGAAATAACTCCCCCGTTTCTTCGGTCATTTTTCAAAAATGTAGCGATTCAACAATAAAGTCTCTGAATGATTTCACTCTTTTTTGTAACAAAACTGCTATTCATCCCTCCTACTCATAGTAAAAAATTAATGGTACAAAAATCGGGGTTATTATGCTTAAACACGTTTTATTCACGGGCTTAATTTTATTTCTTTTCTCAGAATTTGCGACTGGACAAACAAAATTTAAAGAACGAGTTATGATTAATGTTGTCCATATAAAAGATTCATCACAGAAAAAAATCGCACAATACTCAAAGCTGGACTCTTTAGATATTATGGAATTAAAAACCAGATCAAAGAAGGTGGTTTTAGACATAAATAAAGGGGATCAATTGATCACTACTGTAGAAAAGACTATTAATGGAAAAACATATACCGTAAAATCTGATTCAATATTTTCTCAGAACGACGTTATTATAAAATCAATAAGTGAAACTTATTCAGAACGAGCCAGCATCTCCTCAGGTAGATATGCTGCTAATTTATATGCCTCTAATGATACTCTGTATATTAATTTTTGGCTGGCCGAACATAATGATTCAACTTATTATGATTTCGATGCTCCTAATGAAGCTGATTTCAAATTTCTCCCAAATAAAAAGTATTTCATAACGCTAAAAAACAGACAAGCAGTTTCATTCTGGGGGCATAATTGGGAAATTGGCGCTATTACCCTTCCCTTTAAAATGCACTTTGGGTTTGAAGAAAATAATGTAAAGGTACCAGCAGAATTTAATACAGACATTAATATTAGTACATTCGTAGGCAGAAGGTTAAGTCGAGTCAATTACAGGTATGATATGTATGAGGGTATGAAAAACAGAAATTTAAACCTTTCATATGGAGCCGTCCTCGGTTTTAGCGCTCAGGAAATCGACTCAAGCTCAACTTATTTATCCAACAATCCAGTCCTAACTAAAACTTCAGTACCTATATTTAATCTCGGAGTAGGACTATTATTTCATATAAGCGACTTTAATTTAGGAGTATTCTATGGTTGGGATTTTGGAATTGGGACAGCAGCAACAAAATGGAATTTTCATCAAAATGATTGGCTTGGTTTTGGGCTAGGTTATAAGATTGCTCTATTCAATAAGAAAGAGTAAGCAGTTTGGCAACGAGTAATGAATGGATCAAAAGAACCATTAGCTCTTCTGATCCAATTTATTATTTATTCCAGATTGAGTATTTCTTCTTCTAATCTCTGAGTTTGTTGATTTTCATTAAGCCAGTGGCTGAATAATTCACCTGTCTCTTCAGTAACCTGAAATATTGAATCCCCAAAGATATTAGTACGATCTTTACTTGCCATTGCCTGATGATTCATGTCCAAGTCAAAGACAGTAGTAAATTCATACTCTACCCCATCCCTCATAATCGGAGCCATGCCAATTTTTTGAGGTACGGCCTTCCCTTTCTCATTTTCCTGAAGCACATATTCCATTTTACTTCTCATGCATACAATCACATGAATCTTAGAAAACAGGATTGCTCTTAAAAATAAATCATAATGCACATTGGCATCAGACCAATTAGCAAAGCTGTTCCCTCCCCTCTTGTCTAGTTTAGTTTTATATTCCAGAATACCATTCCAGAAGTGAGTCGCAGAATCAATAACTAACGTATCATACTTCTGTTCCAGAGCTGTTTTAACAGGCTGAACCAGCTTATTGATTTCGTAAGGTGCTTCCACATTGACCACATCAAAATCAAAATCTGTTGCATACAAGGATGCACTTTCATTTTCAGTGTCAATGAGGGCTATTTTGCCATTCTCTGATATCCCTTTTGCCAGCCGTAAAGCTGAATAAGTTTTCCCTGATCCTGCTGGGCCAGTGATAGCTAGTTTTATAAATTTTCCTTTTCTCGTTGCTTTGTTAAACATAATTATTCTCCGTTTTTATTTAATTCTTAAGTGAGTGCCTCTTGGCAGTAGTGTTGCAATTTTTAGTGCATCTTCATCATCATTTAAAAGAGCAGTCCTAATTCCATCGAGATCTGGCTCCCGATAAACTCTTACAAACTGATCTGGCAACTTTTCTGGATTAACTTCATCAAAAACTTTGATGGGTTGTTTTCCTCCATTCTGACATACGGTAATAGTGAACTTATTGGTTTCCACTTTATCCCTTCCTCTACGTTCCAGGTAATGTTTAAGCCTGTCCTTCATACTCTTGGTTTTTTTGTTGTAGATAGAAGATCTTTCGGCTAATCGTTTAGCCTCTTCTGCTATCTCCTGAAATTTTTGAATCAGGTAGCAGTAGGCGTCAATCTTATCAGATTCTTTAGCGATGTACTCTTCAAGCCACTGGTCTATGGTATCGTCAATCTCTCCTTCATTCTCTATAAGCAGAGATTCAAGGGCGTAAAAGTGCTCTCCAATCTGAAATAGAGATTCTTTTGTTTTTGTTGGTGTTTTTATGTGTGAATTGGACATAGTTATCTCATGTTTTTGGTGATAAATGTGTAAAATTTTTCTGTACAGGTTTGGGGAGGCGGTTATGATAAACCTATAAAGTCTCGTTCTTTTAAAAGGAAAAGGGTTAGAGCAACCCTTTGTCCATAAAAGAAGTGTAGCCAGAGGTACTGATAATCAGATGATCTACAACTTGAATACCAAGTAGTCTTCCAGCTTTCTTGAGTCGCTTAGTAAGATGAATATCTGCCGTAGAAGCTCTGAGTATTCCTGAAGGATGATTGTGAGCTAATAAAATTGAATGGGCATGACTTAAAAGAGCAACCTGATAAACCATAGCAGGGTCTACAATGGTTGCTGTAGCGCCTCCACTGGAAATCTTTGCCCAACCTAATACCTTTTTTGCATTGTCGAGTAATACCACGGCAAACTCTTCTTTATAGCTTATGCTCCCATGATCCCAAACTCCCATAAGGAATTCGTATGCTTCTTCAGAGCTACTAATTGTTGGCATATTTTCAATCACGGGGTCTTTTGAGTAGCTGATACTGCAATAAGGCACTGAATCAGAAAGTGTGATATTTTTAAGTTTATTCATTGTTATTTATCCTCCTGTAAGACAATTTTAAAAGTGTTATATGGGTATTTTTTTCCTTCAATTTCATAGATCAGTCGGTGTTCTTCAGAAGGATATACGCGGTTAACAAAGTATATATCACTTTGGCTGATACCACCTTCATCTTTAACAGGAATTACCCTGAAAGGGCATTTTATTCTTTTGAGCACCCTCTGCTTATTAAAGATCAACAGGCTCGTTGCTGTGTAGTAAATTGGTTCATACATATTTGTTGAATGAAAAAGACAGATGATTTCTCACCTGCCTTCGTTGGTTACTGTTATATAGTAAATGAATGGAAAAGCATGAGTGGGAAAATACCTTGGATTTAGGGGCATAAGGGCACCCGCTCACACTCAAAAGTTGACAAGAATTTCAGTTAAGGAACCAAAACTCCTTTTCCTCTACCAGGGCACTGGTTAGCTGACTCATAAATTGATGGGCATTGAGTCCCCTATCCAAAAAAGTATCGATATAGGATGATTTATTGGATTCCGTGAAGAGGTTATACAGATTCCAAAGGGAGATACTCCCACCTCTGGGATTTCCAAAATTAGGATTACTGTAATACTCCTTAGTGATAGATGAGATTTGGGAATCATTGAGCAAAAAGTCAGGCAGCTTATCTCTTGCTGCCTTTGGAAGTTGCTGATACATTTTAGCTCTGCCTATCAGATTGGCAAACTGTTGCTCTCCAAGCTCCAATTCTCCCAACTGATCCCAAAAACCAAACTTTTCAAAATATCCTGAATCACAGAATTCAGTCACCATTTCAAAAATGGCTACTTCAAGCTGTCGTGGAGTAGAAACTTTTACGGTTTTACAAAAACCTTCATTCCACACACAAAGGTTGGTACAGACTTTATTAAGAAAGCCCACAAATATTTTAAAGTGTTCAGGTGCCCCCTTACTTCGGTTGAGGTTGTCAAGATTATATGCTTTAATCCCTCCTACTGTTAAGGCCAGAGTATTTCCATTAACGGTTTTAGAAATAGAAGGAATCTGGATCACAAAAGCCGTGCGCTCATAATAAATAGTGCGCTCATGGTCTAAAAGTTCACTCGCAGATTTGTGCTTTGCCTCTGGTATACGTCCTTTTATTGGGTGTGAAACCCTGATATTTGGCTCTATAACATGCTCACCACTAAAGACATGATGAGTAACTCCAACTGCTATATCTATAAACTCAGGAGTCGAAATAACAGGCTCATTGTCCTTAATAAAAACGGGTATAATGTGTTCACGTTGGATAGTTTCCAATTCCAGTTTTTCAGTGTTAGCTTCTATAAAGGGTGAAGAGTTATCATGTTCAGTATGGGCCTCATTCTCAGTAATAATCAGTTCATTATTCATAACAAATAAATTTGGGTTGAAATAATAAAAGGCAAGCAGTCTTTCGACTACCTGCCTTGTGTGAATGTTGATGTTGGAGTGTAGTTAAGCCACTAATTCCTCATCTCTGGTGAAGACAGCTTCCTCCATAGTTTCTGTTGAGCTTGGATCATACTCATAGGTATGACTTAAAATGACCACTTCTCCACTCTCAGGAATGGTATAATCATAGGGTTCACATGGAATGCGAACAATTTTTCCTGGAAGTTCTCTTCCAATTAGTGATTCACACTTTTCAGCATCAAAATTACTTGGTACTGTTGTTGTGCGGGCTGTGAAATATACATTGCCAGTTTCACTGGTTACTGTTTCAAGATCACCTTCCAGCACTAATGCATTGAAAGATTCCCCTTCTGAATTTTTTCTGTTGACATAACTTTTGATTTTAACCATGATTATTTGATATTTAATTAAAGTTTAAGTGACGGGGATAGTTATACCCCCAAGACTTTGTGGGGGTGTTTGAGATAGGTGGTCTGCGCATTCACAGAGAATTAAAATTCTAGGCGGGGGGATGTTGTTTGTTATCAGAATAAAAGGGGCTTAAAATAATTCGATTTTTTTCTTGCGCTCACATACAATCTGCTCTATATTTGTTTCTATAGAATAATTTTCAATAGAAAATACTGGTATTTATATAAACTTTTCTAAGCCAGTAAAACCCACGAAGGGTGTATTTAACGTATTATTGGTAAGGCATATCAGCCAATATTAACAGAAGTCCCATGGTGGTTACACTATAGAATAAGCGCTGCATATATCCCACCTACTGTAGCCAAATAAGATGGTTATGCCATACAGAGATTAACGATGAAGCTACCGCAAAGACCTAAGGAGCCGCTCTCTTAATTTTTAATATTAAAATAATGGCAGATGTAATTTTAACAAACATATGCACAACTAATGATTTTGAGGCTTTTGAACGAAGATTATTTAATGAGTTGAAGAGCTTCAAAGAACTCCATGCAAACAACCAGGAATGGTTTACATCAAAAGAAGCAATGGAGTATCTCAGAATAAAAGAAACCAAACTTTACAATTTGATAAGTAAAGGAATAATAAAACAATATGAATTAGATGGAAGCAAGAGATATAACCGCAATGAACTTTATGAGGTATTGAAAAATGATACATTATAGAAAAGAAGAGGAAACGAATATACTAAAAAAAGACTCCGATGGAGTTTATCATGACATTAATACAAGAACTCCGTTAGCATTAAATACATACAGATTAGACTTATACCAGAGTGACTGGAAAATAGAAAAGATCGCACTTTTTGAGCTGTTTATTGTGCTATCAATGATATACGGTAAGGTTTTTTATTACCAAAAAGAACGGTTTTTAGAGAATCTTAGATTAAGTGATCATGCATACCGTAAATATAGAAGAGAATTAGAAAATGCTGGATTTATCAATATTAAACCTGGCAATAAAAAGAATAATTTTAAAAATAGATATTCAGTCAACTTTGATTGCATCATCAATAACATAGAAGAAATATATCATTTCAATCAATTTGATAATAAATTTATAAATGAAGCATATAAAAATGATTTCGTGGAACTTTTCGAACACTATAAGAATAAGGTTGAAAATTTAGAGGATTCCCAATTTCCATATATTTATAACCGTTAAATATACATTTCAGTAAAAAGGCTGGTTGAATACAACTAAGAGAAATAGTAAAAGGGTTTTAAACTATTTTACTTGGGTGATATCAACCAGCCTTAATTTTACTCCCTAATTTTTTTAAATATTCCCAGCTTTTTTCATTTCAGCTATCACTTTTTCATCGGTTACCTTAGCATAGATCTTTGTAGAATCAATTGAGCTATGCCCTAACATAAGGCTTACTCCTTCCAATGAAACTCCTTTATCCATTGCAACTGTAGTGGCAAATGTCCTTCGGGCATCATGTGTACACAACTCCTTTTTGATGCCACAAAGATCCGCTACCTCCTTCAAATAAGCATTGTAATTTTGATTACTTGGAACAGGGAATATTTGTTCACTGTCATCTTTATGTTGGAATCCGTACTTATCCAGAAGTTCCACTGCCCTCTTATTTAATGGTATAATTGATCTTATATCAGTCTTCTGCCGCCTTGTCTCTATTAAAAGAACGTCTTCCCTGTTTTTTATATTTGCAGGTGTTAGGGCTGAAATATCGGAGTATGCGAGACCTGTGTAGCAGCTAAAGAGGAAGAAATCTTTGATTCTTTCTAGTCGCTCAATATCAAACTCTTTTTCTTCTAAGCTTTTAAGCTCTTCCGAAGTTAAGTACTGTCGATCTATGTCTTGATATTTCATTTCAATATTTAAGAATGGATCTTCATTAAGCCATTTTCTTTTACGAGCTTCATCCACTACCACCTTAAAGTTTTTCATGTACTTAATTGTCGTGTTATGATTCAGATCTTTATCGATCTTAAGATAATCCATAAAATCACGAACCATAGAGCTATCTATTTTGGTAAATAAGATATCTTCTTCCCTTACCTTTTCAGTTAGAAAATCACGAAAATGATATTTTGTAGTCCTGTACTTTTTATAGGTGGATTCACTGTAATCTCGTCCTATTAGGGATTCAACACGATCTAAGTATTTATCCCAGTAATCAAGGATATATCGTTTTTCTCTTTTTCCTGTGAGGATCTTTTTTATTTCACTTAAAGTCGGTTCTTCTTCTGATAAAAGAAATTTTGACTCTATATCGGCTACTTTGGATTGTATTTGGTCTAATTTGAAGTTAATAGCTTTGTATTCCCTTCCTGTACATCTTTGTTTATCAGTATCCCATTTCTCGGGTTTAACCTTCTGCTTGGTGTATATTTCTACTTTTCCTGAGTTATTTGTGAGTCGAAGATAGATTGGAGCTAGTCCTTTTTGGTCAACTTTATCATTTCTGATATAGAAGTATTTATTGGTATTAAACATTGTTTTTACTTGTTTTTTGTTAATGTTTGATACCAAAAATGAGAATTTGATTTGGTAACCTATATGGTAACCAGAATCATGAAGAGAATAGGTGAAATACAAAGTACTAAAAACAAAAAATCCCTTCACATCAACGATATGAAGGGATTTAAAGAATTATGTACTAATATTAGTGGAGGTGCGGGGAGTCGAACCCCGGTCCGAGAAGGTAAACCTGCAAGCATCTACATGTTTAGTCACTGATTAAAAATTCGCCTGAAGCCGAGCCCAGTAACTAAGCGACTTCAAACTATTCTGTTTTAGTTTTACGCAATGGCGACAGAAAGCACCACTGCGCTATCCTATCTTGTATGACGATCGGCTTGGCAATGATAGGCACTTAACCAAGGGATCGGCTTAGCAGTTTATGCTGCTAGGCGGTATGAGTAATTATTGTCAATTACTTTTGTTCCATAATGATTGTTATTACGAGAATCATTGGACAATCTCGACATGCAACTTACGGCGCTACTCAACCCGTCGAATCCAGAACACCCCCAATACGTCAATGAACTGCCTTAAATATACGAAATTTTTAGCTCTTTATTGTAATCCAACTAACTAGATAATTATAAATGTTAAATGCTAAATGTTATGTTATAGACACGTACATTTAGCATTTAACATTCAAAATTCAACATTTCAAAAATGAAATTCGGCAGCGTAGATAATCCCTCAGAAATCGACTTCACCCTCCCGGAAGACCATCCCGACACTTTAAAAATATTAAATAAAAGAGGCAGTAATAGCTTTGATGCTTACGTAGGCTGTGCCAAGTGGAATAAAAAAGATTTAAAAGGTTTTTATCCGCGGGGAACTAAAGATGAACTGGAATACTATTCCCGGCAATTTAACTCTATTGAGCTGAATGCCACCCATTACAGAATGTATGGTCCGGAGCAGGCAGAAACATGGGCAGAGAAAACACCGGATGATTTTAAATTTTTCCCAAAGGTGGTAAACAGCATTTCACATTTCAAAAGACTGAAGGCAATTGAAGCACCGCTTGAAGAATATCTTCATGGAATGCGTGGGTTTGGGGATCAGCTTGAAATGATTTTCCTTCAGCTGCGTGATGATTTCAAACCAAAGGATTTTGACCGGGTTCAACGATTGGTTGAAATTTGGCCTGATGATATACCGTTAGCCGTAGAATTACGGCACACCGATTGGTTTAATAATGCTGCAGTAGCCAACCAAGTGTATCAACTTTTTGAAGAATATGGGGTGGCTAATGTTATAACCGATACAGCCGGACGGCGTGATCTACTGCATATGCGCCTCACCTCACCGGTTGCTTTTATTCGCTATGTTGGAGCCAATCACGAAAGTGACTATACACGACTAGATGATTGGGTTGAGCGATTAAAGTACTGGAAAGAGCAGGGAATGGAAAAACTATATTTCTTCGTTCATCAGAATATCGAGAAAGAATCTCCGTTACTGTCGGCACATTTCATCAAAAAAATTAACAAAGAATTGGGAACCAATCTTAATATACCGGGTGAAGATGGGCAAGGGGATTTAGGACTCTAACTTTATCGTCAGTAATTCGTTTGAAATTTTATAATTAAATTGGAACTGTTCATTCTTCATGCATCGTATTCAGACACTGTTACTTTTCTTCATATTTTTAATTATATCTTCCTCTTCTTTAGCCCAGGAAAAAGCCTCTATTAGTGGATACATTACTGACTCCGAAACCGGGGAAACCCTCATCAGTGCCAATATTGGATTCCGTGAAATTAATAAAGGAATGGCTTCAAATACGCTGGGCTACTATTCTATCCCAAATCTTGAACCCGGCTCCTATATAGTTTTCTGCAGCTATGTTGGATACCGGCCTTACCAAAAAGAAATCACCCTGAAACCCGGACAAAATTTACGCCTTGACGTAGAATTAATTCCCGAAAGTATTGAGCTTGAAGAAATTGAAGTCCGATCACGGGCCGAACAAGAAGAGCAGAGGAATATCGGAACTGCCCAGGTAAAAACTGAGCTTATCAAAGAATTACCCTCTGTATTTGAAGCCGATGTCTTCCGCTCCATACAGTTATTGCCCGGGGTAAAAGCGGCTTCCGACTTTTCAAGCGGCTTGTATATTCGGGGCGGAAGTCCGGATCAAACCTTGATTTTACTTGATCGAACTACCGTGTATAATCCCAGCCACTTTTTTGGATTCTTCTCTACTTTTAATCCCGATGCCATTAAGGATGTCAGACTTTATAAAGGCGGATATCCTGCTCAATACGGAGGAAGGCTTGGTTCGGTTCTGACCATTTACAATAAAGATGGAAACAGAAACAAAACCTCAGGCTCGGCAACAGTGGGACTTTTAGCATCACGAGCTTCAATTGAAGGGCCTTACAGCAAGGGCTCCTGGATGTTTGCAGCACGGCGTTCCACATTGGAACCCCTTTTGGCAGGGCTGAGACAAACCATAGACAACATCCCAAGTAAATTTTACTTCTATGACTTTAATGGAAAAATAAACCTTGATGCTTCAGACAAAGATAAATTTTCACTCGCTTTCTATGCCGGTAAAGACAGGGTTACTTTTCCCTTCGGAGATGATGCCGAATTTAACCTTGACTATGGTAACCAGACCCTGAGCGGAAACTGGACTCATATTTTTTCGGAAAAACTGTTTTCCAATTTTGTTTTGACCGGTTCCCGGTATTTTAACCTGCCTAAATTTGAAATTGCCGGTACGCCTTTTACCCGCGAGAATAACATTTATGACTTTTCCTTTAAGTCAGATTTGGAATATTTGCCCGGAAATAATCATCAAATTAAAACAGGGATTTGGGCAGGGGTTTTTACCTTTAAGCTTCAGGATTCATTCGATAATGAGAATACTTTTAACAATCGTATTCAAAACCAATACTCCTCCTTTTATGTGCAAGACGAATGGCGCCCTTCCGATCAATGGATTTTTACCCCGGGTGTTCGGCTTAATTACTTTTCCGCCGGCGATTATGTCCGGGTGGAACCAAGATTTTCTATGGAGTACAGGCCATCAGAAAAAATCCGCCTTCAGGCAGCCTATGGCAGATACAATCAGTTTCTTACCCTTATTTCGAATGAAGCTTTTTCAGGCTTTGATGTTTGGCTGACATCCGCAAAAGGAGTGTCACCGGCTTACGGAGATCAATTTGTTGTGGGAGCCAAAACCATCCCCTTTAACAATTATGGACTTGACGTTGAACTCTACTATCGAAGTATGCATGATTTGTTTGAGCTGGACCCCTTCCTTCCTGATGTTGCAGGTCTGCTCTATGAAGATGTATTTCGCATAGGTGAAGGATATGCTTACGGAATAGAGATATTTTTTGAAAAAAGAGCCGGAAAATTTACAGGCTTCCTCGGCTATACCCTTGGTTATACCTGGCGAAGATTCCCGGGATTCAATACAGAGATAACACAGGGAGATCAAACTGCTCGTTTCTATCCTCCAAAATATGATCGGCGGCACGATGTTAATTTAGTTGGAAATTATCAGCTGAGTGATAAATGGAAAGTGACCGGTTCTTTTAATTTTGCCACCGGCCAGTCTTACACAGAGGTATTGGGGCGATACGTTCAGTTCGACCTGCCGTGGACTAACGACAATCGCAACGCATTTACTGTTGGTAAAGTGAACGCATCCCGCCTGCCCAACTACCACCGAATGGACCTTTCTTTTTCAAGGACCGGACGCTTCTTCAACTTTGGAGATTCTGAACTTCAACTGCAACTGATTAATGTATATTCGCGGCGTAATATCTGGTTCTATAACTATGACTTCAATGAGAACCCGGTAGATATTAACGAAGTAGCTCTTTTACCCATATTGCCTTCAATTTCTTACACCGTTAATTTTTGAGCAATGAATAAATTATTTGTAATACTGATCCTGACTGCTGCTTTTATAACTTCCTGTGAAACTTATCCTCAGGATGAATATGAAGAATTTTATGTAGTGGAATCTTATTTAGTGGCTAATCGTGAACTCCCCAAAGTTCGATTATCCACAACCTCTGAGGCAACTGAATTGTATGATTTTGAAGAGTTAGCCATCAACGATGCTAACGTCGAAATTCAATTACTGGAAGCAGGCCCTGAAAGCAACGTCGCTGAAACTTTTAATTACGCCAACGAATTTCCCGGTCTTTATTTTCCACAAGTCATCCACGAAGTACTCCCGGCCAGAACTTATAAAATTGAAATTACCTTTCCGGAATTACCGGATATAATTACTGCACATACTGTGGTCCCGGATACCTTCCAAATACTATCCGGAGTTCAGGATACTGTGGTTTATCAGTCTTCAGAACAACTTGAAATTACCTTAAGCGAAAGCTCATATCCCGGCCGTCAAAACATATTCGTATTTAATGCTCTGAGCCTGAACCCGGATGAACGGTTACTGACACCCCTTTATTCAGAATTATATAAAGATGGAGACCAAACCGAAGAAAGCCTGCTTAATTTCGCTAATAACAGTTCTGGAATTATTAACCAAGGTAATTTCGATGTAAACCCTGATGGTTCTTTTACTATTAAATTTCCATGGATTGGTATCGCCTTCTATCAGGATAATTTAATAGTGGCAAATACTATGGATGACAATATTTATGACTTTATTCGTTCTCAGGAAGTTCAATTGGGAGGATCCACGCTTTCACCGGGAGAAATGCAAAATATTATAACTCATGTCAGAGGTGGTATCGGGGTGTTCGGTTCCGTAGCTTCTGATACCGTTCAAACTTACGTAAAGCGAGCCCTTTTTTGATATGATATCCCGAATTACACTTATTTTATTGGTGACTTTAGTTTTTTCCGATCCGGTATCTGCACAGGCATCGGGGGAATTTGAAATTGCACGCGCCAAATACCGCGGGGGCGGCGATTGGTATAATGATCCCTCTGCTTTACAAAACTTAATTCTCTTTGCTAAAGCTAACGTACCTATTCCTATCTCTGAATCATATAAGGATGTATCTTTGGGCAGTGCTGAGCTGCACTCATACCCATTTATATTTCTCACCGGTCACGGGAATATTACGCTGAATTCAGCTGAGGCAAACAATCTGCGGGAATATCTTGAGAATGGAGGATTCCTCTATATTGATGATGACTACGGCTTGGATAAATACATCCGTCCGGTCATAAAGCAAGTCTTCCCAAACGAGGAATTTGTTGAAATCCCTTTTAATCACCCTATCTATGATCAAGTGTTTGAATTTGGAAGCGGTCTCCCAAAAATTCACGAGCACGATAATAAACCACCGCAGGGTTTTGGGATTTTTCATGAAGGCCGGCTGGTTGTTTTTTACAGCTATGAATCAAATCTCGGCGATGGATGGACAGATGCCGAAGTTCATAACACGCCGGAATCCTTACGCCAAAAAGCTCTGCAAATGGGCCTCAATGTTTTAGTATATGCCCTCACCCGTAATTAACCTTGCATCACTATGAAAATCATTGTGCCATATATATTTTCGGGGAAATTGTGAGATTGAGGGATGAAAGTTGAGAGTTGATAAAGTGATAGAGATTGGGTATAACCCCCAATCCTGACCTGCCACAGTTATTAAATTTGGCTTACAATATTAGACATGCATCCATCAACTCTCAACTTTCACTTTATCACTTCTCATTCTTCATTTTGTACTGAAAAACTTTCTCATTGACTTCGTTACTCAGTCCCTTTTCCGGATCGGGGTATAAATCATCAGGGTCAGATGTTTCCCTCCGGGTGAGTTTGGATTTCACATCTTTTTGGCGTTCCATTAATTCAAGACGTTCATCTGCTTTTGCGGATCCGATAAGATCAGCCAGTTCATTCAGTTTACGTTTATAAAAATTGATTTGAGCAGCCCGAATAGAGCTCTTTGCGGTTTTATAAGGATTTTTATCCTTCTCATATTTTAATCCCACTTTTTCTTCATGGCGGTCACTTGCCGTGTGCTGTTCTAACAGCACGTCCCCTACCAACCTTGGGAAAGGGTCATCTTCGCCAGTATACGTATTTATCGAAAAATCTTTTTCCTTTTTATAACGGTCAATTATATCCTCATAAAACACCCGAAGTTCATCATCTTCAAAAAGCTTGGCGTTGGTAAAAGAGCAAACATATTCTACCATATTCCTTCCATAGGAAATCATCAGACGAATCAGCTCTTTTTCAAAATGCGGTTTTTTTCGGGATGCAACCGCCGAAGTTCTTTGTCCGGGATGGGGTGGTTGTTCTTCTCCAGATGAAGCGTCATCCTTATTTTCCTGAACCCGCTGCCGAGCCTCTTCTCTTCTTTCTGAACGCTTTTCTTCCCAGCGTTTGTCATTCATTACGCGCTCCAGCTGCTCGTACAAATCACTCTCTTTTACTTTCTGGAACTTTTGCATTTTTTGATGCAGGTACTGAACATACACCTGACGCTGTATAGAGTCTTTAATATTGGCTATAGACTCCAAAATCTCGGTAATTACTTTAGGCTTTTCAGTGGGTTTATCCAGGCGTCCCTCTTCACCGGCTTTCAGAAGCAAGAAATCAACAAAATCACCGGCTTCTTCTTTTTTCAAGTCCTCAAATGATTCCTTTCCAAACTGCTTCACAAATGAATCCGGATCCTGACCTTCCGGCAGCTCCAGCAACTCAACTTCCATACCTTCCGCCAATGCAATATTGATTCCGCGCTTCATGGCTGTTTGGCCGGCACTATCCGAATCATAAATCATTAAAATACGCTCACCATACCGATGTAAAATTTTCATCTGCCCAGGAGTAAGTGACGTTCCGCTGCTGGCTACCACATTTCTAATCCCGTGCTCCATCAGTGTAATAACATCCGTATAGCCTTCAACCAAAATAACTTCCTTATGCTTCCGGATTTCATTTTTGGCAAAATTCACTCCATAAACCACCTCACTTTTATTATAAACCTTGGTTTGGGAGGAGTTGATGTATTTCGCTGTTTTTTCATTTCCCAAGACCCTTCCCGCAAAAGCAATTACTTTACCCGTGGGATTAAAAATAGGGAACATCAGCCGCCCCCTGAAAGTGTCATAATAACCGCTTCCCCGGTTACTGGGTTTGATAAGGTCGGCTTCAACCAAATACTGTTCATCGATCCCGGCATTTTTAGCCGCTTTCCACAGTTCTTCACCGCCGGAGGGCGCATAACCAAGCCCATATTTTTTATACACAGCACGATTATATCCCCTGTCTTCCAGGTATTTAACGGCTGTTTCCGCTTCCGGATTTTCAATCAAATTTCGATAATAAAAAACACCTGCAAACTTCAGCGCATGCAGAATGCCTTCCCTTAGTTGTGTGGTTTCACTGGGTTCATCATTATCTTCTTCTGGGATAAATACACCATAGCGGTCAGCAAGTTGCCGAATGGCTTCGGTAAACCCAACTCCTTCCTGATCCATTACAAATTTAAAAACATCTCCTGATTCACCGCACCCAAAGCATTTAAAAATTTCCAACCTGGGGGTAACATTGAAAGAAGGAGTTTTCTCATCATGATAAGGACACAGCCCTACAAACCCGCTGCCCGAACGCTTCAGTTTTACATAGTCCGATACTACTTCCACAATATCTGCAGCGGCGCGTACTTCTTCCTTTTTTTCGTCACTTATCATAGCTAATAATGAGCATTTACTGACTGGAAATAAAGTGAAATTATGAATTCATTGAGATTATTTCCGAGATGTGAGTTATATAGTATTCAGAACTTATTTTTACGGTCTTTTTTACAATAGGTTAATTTAAAGTAATGTACTCAAGGCTAAAATAAATCATTGGCGTAGACTGTTAGTAACACGTACATTTACATGGTTACAAAAATTATATCATTACAGTTATCATTTTATGAAAGGCATTATTAGAGCAGCTTCCTTATTTATTGTTGGAGTTTTGATACTGGGTATCACTCCAATTCAGGCCCAAAGCATTTCCGAGTTTCTATTCGGACAACGTGTAAACAAAAATTTTTCTGATATAAAGCTCGATAAAGTATCAGAAGAATATCTCGATTCTTTGGTGGTGAATACTTCATTAAAAGAAAAAATCGGGCAATTGTTTTTTGTACCCGCCGAAGGTGAATTCACAAACAGAGACTCCCGTAGTTTCAAGCAATTACAAGAGCTGGTGCGAAAACATAATATTGGCGGTATCATTTTTATGCGTGGGGATATATACGGCCAGGCGGTGATGACCAATAAATTGCAGCGAATGTCGAAATTTCCTTTATGGATTTCGCAGGATATGGAATTTGGAGCTGCCATGCGTGTTTCCGGAACCACCCGGTTTACACCTGCCATGGGAGTAGCTGCTACCGGAGATAAGCGAAATGCTTTTATGATGGGCAAAATCACTGCCATTGAAGCAAAAGCTCTTGGAGTTCACCAGATTTATGCCCCAGTTTTGGACGTGAACAACAACCCGGATAATCCTGTAATTAATGTTCGTTCCTTTTCCGGCGATCCTGAAATGGTTGCTGAGTTTGGAACAGCGTTCATGCAGGGCGTACAAAGTGAAGGCATGATAGCCACCGCCAAACATTTTCCCGGTCATGGGGATACTGATGTTGATTCACACAGTGATTTACCCGTGGTAAATTACAACTACAATCGTCTCGACTCCCTCGAACTTATCCCATTCCGGGCTGTCATAAATGGGGGCATTTCAAGTATAATGAGTGCCCATATCGCTTTCCCAAAACTTAATATAAATGAGTTCCTTCCGGCTACACTCGACCCGATTGTTCTTACTGACCTACTCACCGATTCTCTGAATTTTAACGGTATGGTAGTAACTGATGGGCTTGAAATGAGTGGAATCACCTCGCAATACTCACCGGGGAGAGCAGTGGTTCGCGCATTAAATGCAGGTGCCGATATTATGCTTATCAGTCCTGACGTTTATACGGCCATTAATGAAGTTGAAAAGGCCGTTGAATCAGGAGAAATCACCGAAGAAAGAATCAATAAGTCATTTACAAAATTAATGCTCTGGAAACAGCAGTATGGACTTTTTGATCGTAATAACCAAGTGGACATCGAATCGTTGGACACCAAAATTAACACGGCTTTTCACCGTGCCGAATCTGACCGCATTGCCCGGGAGTCGGTTACCATTCTTAAGAATAAGGATAGCATTCTTCCATTACTTCCTTCTGAATATCCCAGGATAATGGTGATTTCTGTGGCTGATGACCGATCAGGAGATACAGGAAATTCATTTGTTCGTCAACTCAGAGACTACCACCCCAATGTCTCTTCATACATTTACGACAAACGTACCAGTGAGGAAGACAAACGTGAAATGCTTAGAAAAGCTAAAGAAGTTGATTTGGTCCTTATCAGTTCTTTTATCTACCTGAGGTTCGGGCAGTCTATTCACCTCTCCTCCGACCAACTGTCTTTTTTGCGGCGTGTATTGAAGATGAAGAAACCTTCCCTTTTGGTTTCTTTTGGGAATCCATATGTACTGTCGGATTTGAAAGAAGCCGATGCCCATGTCTTGGGCTGGTATAATTCCCGACAACAAGTAAATGGAGTAGTTCCGGCCTTATTTGGAGCTTCCAAAGTAACTTCAAATTTACCTATTGAAATACCGGGCCTATATGAACTTGGTTCAGGTATTCATATGGATCATACAACCTTACGTTTCGGCAATCCTGAGGAGGTAGGATTAGACCACAATAAACTTTTTGAAATTGATGATATAATAAATGAAGCTATTCGTGATTCTGTATTTCCCGGAGCGGTAGTCGGAATTGTCAAAGATGGAGTGCTGGCTTACAATCAGGGATATGGATACCAGGATTATACCAAAACCGAAGCCGTTAAAAATACTGATGTTTATGATCTTGCCTCCATCACAAAAGTCATGGCTACAACAGCATCAACAATGAAATTAATTGATGAAGGAAAACTGAGTCTTGATGACCGGATTTCAAAATTCTTTAAGGAATTTGATACCGGAAAAAAGAGAAAAATTACTGTCCGTGATATTTTATTGCACCAATCGGGACTCCCCCCATTCCGAGTATATGTGGATTCAATCAAAACCCGCAAGGAAATTATTCATGCAATTAAAAATGAACCGCTTACATATGAACCGGGAAGTAAATATGTGTACAGCGACTTAGGTATGATTCTTCTGGGGGAAATCATCCATGAAGTTTCAGGTAAATCCCTGGATCTATATTCAAGAAGTGAGCTTTTCTTTCCTATGAATATGTACAGTACCTTTTTTAATCCCGCCACTAAAAGCCGATGGCTTGTAAATAGAATTGCTCCTACTGAAATTGACACGGTGTTCGGACGAGGGCTGGTCAAGGCCAGGGTTCATGATGAAAGGGCTTATTTTATGGACGGAGTTGCAGGACATGCCGGCTTATTCTCATCCAGTATTGATATGGCTAAATTCAGTACCATGTTGCTTAATGATGGAACTTATTCCGGCAGACAATACCTCTCACCCGAGATTATCAGAAAATTCACTACCGAGCAATCAAAGCACAGTGGGCGCGGATTGGGCTTTGACCGCAAAAGTGAAGATGGGTTTTCTACAGCCGGAAGCCTTGCCGGTGATGACACCTTTGGCCATCTTGGGTTTACCGGTACCAGTTTGTGGATTGACCGTGAAAAAAATATGGCTGTCATTTTGCTAACCAACCGAACTTTCCCTCACCGGTCGTATGGGAAAAGAATTAGCCAAATCAGAGCCAAAGTTGCAGATGCCGCATACAAAGCGATAATGAATTGATATGAACTGGAATTTACTTTACAAACGAGCCTATATCCCTTATTCCGAGAGACCGGCTGCTTGTGTAGTTGAAAGTAAAAACGGTCACTTTTATGCCGGGGTACGGATTGAAAATGTTTCATATCCGATTACGATACCTGCTGTTCAATCGGCCTGTGCTATATGTTTAAGTGAGGGCGAGATCCCTGCCGGGTTATATATCGAAAACAGGGAGTTTGATCAACTGGACTTTTGGGTCAAAGAATTTAACCTGAAAGTTCATGAAGTCGAAAGCCCCCCTATTGAAAATACAGAAGATCTGTTTCATCCTGCTGATAATAATTTTAATACGCTGCCAAAACTTAAGTCTCTGCTTACAAAAGCAGTTACTCCAAATTCGGACTTTCCCGTTTCGGCTATGCTTTTTACTAATGACGGATATTTTGAAGGTGTTAATATAGAAGTCAGTGACTGGACCAAAGGGCTCTGTGCTGAGCGAGTTGTTATCGCCAAAGCAATTACTGCAGGTATAACTGAATTCGAGAAATTGGAAATACACACCAAAAAAGGTGAAATAAGCAGTCCTTGCGGAGCTTGCCGGCAAGTAATTGCAGAATTTCTGCCTTATCATGAAATTAAATTACATCATGCTGAAGGAACACTTTCTGAACACCTTTCCATCGATTTGCTTCCCTTTAATTTTAAATCAGCATCCTTAAAGAAACAAGGTTGATTATGGGTCTGACGGCTCAAAGCTTATCCGACCAATGGTTGAATTTGAGCAAAACAGCCCTTGTTCATCCATCAGAAGGATAATCCCGCAGATGGATTTCGTGATAATCCGGAGTAACCTTGATGCATCCGAAGGTCCTATCTACTAATGGAATTACCCGAAGTTACACAGCAGGAGCTATTTAACAAAGCTGAAGCTGAGAAGTCTAAAAATGGCCGGCGAATTCCCACCCTTTGGTTTCAAAACGATGAATCCATCAAATATGTTTTTTTAGCCGACTAACTCAAGTAATTCAAAAGAAATATTATAGTCATGAGCAA
Source organism: Gracilimonas sp. (assembly GCF_014762685.1). Taxonomy (NCBI): domain Bacteria; kingdom Pseudomonadati; phylum Balneolota; class Balneolia; order Balneolales; family Balneolaceae; genus Gracilimonas; species Gracilimonas sp. Next base: position 452,967 of record NZ_JABURM010000005.1, on the reverse strand, counting down.
CAAATTAAAGACTCTTTCAAATTCTCAGCTTGAAACTCTCATCTCCAAAAGCATCAGCGAGTACCTTAATGAAGAAGTGAAATGCAATGTGCATCACACCGACATCCCAAACATAGATGATGAAGACAAGATCGAGCATAGCAACAAACGAACCATGACTTTCAGGGCTGATCTGTCGTATACAGAGACGGACCGGGTGTAGGTAATCCGCGGCCTGTTCCGAAAACTATTGGGATTCCATTTCATTCGTATGTTCGAACTTTGGTGATACATGAAACTATTCTGAGGTTTTTAAATTGTACAATAAATGAAGAAAATTTGAATCACCAAATGAATTTAGAGGTGAATTAGTTATTCAACTAAGCCAAACATTGGGTAATTTAATGTGAATCACAATACGCATAAAACATGTCCATAAATTATATCGCTGTTCTTGATCATCATCATCTTGAAAATTCTATCTTCCTCACCTCCTTTGCAAAATCCCTGGCCAAATTGGGAGATCGAAAAGGAATTATTATTCATGGAGACAGCCCTTATACGGATCGGCTTATTCAAACAGGAATGATGCGGGAAGATGCTCGGCTCCGCGCCACTAAAGATCTTAATAAACGCCTGATTGGGTTATTTGCTGATCAGGGAGTAGCCACCATTGGAATACACGGGTTTCAAAAAGGACTTGTTAAAAAAAAGAGCGGGAAAATAGATCTCGATACCGACGCCCTGCAATCACTTCATGCTACTCCAAATCTACTGATTTCAAATCTTGTTGATGAAAATGGAAAAGCCTCTCATGTTCCTCTTCCTGATTTTACTAAATCCATTTCAAAAGCACTGAGTAAAGTTGAAATTCTGCTTTTCTCTAAGAATGAAAAAGATGAAATCTTAATCTCTAAATCTGAAGAAAAATTATTATGGGATCATTTGACGGACGAATTTTTAGGAGAATCCATCCCCGATGAATTCCAGGATTTTAATTATCCGGTGAAATTAACTACTGCAAACGACTTCAAAAACTGGCCAAAATTGGAAAAAGTGACCATTATCCAATGAAAACTAAAAAAAAGATCATTTTTACTGTAAAAAACGCACTTTTAATTTGACTCAAGAGTCCCGATTGAATAGCTTCAACGCACTTTCTGAATACAGGAAGTTTTTTAACTAATAATTAATTTAACGGAGCTACATAATGAGTAGAGTTGACGAAATCAAAAACCTCGTAGAAGAAGCAACAGAAGAAATGACTAAATTCTACGACAAAGGCAATAAAGCAGCCGGTACACGTGCTCGCAAAGGCCTTCAGGAACTAAAGAAATTGGCCCAAGAAATTCGCCTTGAGATCCAAGACATTAAAAATAACGGCTAATTTCACAGCTCTATTTTTATTTTAAAAAGCCGCTTGAACGAGCGGCTTTTTTATTTTGTATTATATATTAAACTCAAAAGGCAAAACGATCATAATGTACACTGACTTAGCCGAAGCTGTAGAATCACTAAAAGACAAAGGATTCAATCATACCTATGAGTTAGGCGAAAATTGCATAACCTGTAAAGAGTTGGCTGTGAAATACACTGTGGATGACCTTAAGATTGTTGAAACCCATTCTTTTGATCAGGGTACTGACCCCGGAAGTGAATCAACAGTGTATGCCATAGAATCAAATACAGGAGTGAAAGGCACCCTCATTATGTCCTACGGAATGTACGTTGATCCCGAAAAGGCGAAACTGATAGATCGTCTTCTCAAAGATCAAAGCTGATCATTTCACTGCCCACTGTACTTTTCCGGAATTGGGTTGCTCTCAGATTCATGCGCCCAGTAAATAGTAACCACCCACCAGCGTTCCCCATCATTAAAAAGCTGAATACTGTTGATCCCTTTGTTGAAGGGCTCAGCATCCGTTTTACTTTGTTTTGAGCCATAGGTGCTGAATAGGTGAACCACTCTTCCGTAATGGTGCTCTTCCCGATGGATCTCATATTCATAAAATCCATTTTCCAGAAAGTAATCGTTGCTGCTTTCAATGTATTCTTCGGGGCTATATACTTTATAAACATTATTACCCTGCGCATTTTTACCTGTCGGAATGAGCCGTGCTTCAGGGATCACCAGGTTTCGGAATCGATCCCAGTCCCTTGGCTCTCCCTTTTCTCCGGAGATGGATGCATACAGCGCTTCGATCAAATTATCGATGCTTTGCACATCACGCTGTCGTTGTTCTTCACTTACCTGAGCGGTTGCAAATTGCGCTCCAAAAAGCAGTAGAAGCAGTACGTATAGTTTTTTCATGGACTGATGTCTTTAATTTCGAGTTATTTTCTTTTCAGCGATCAGCAATTTAAAGCTGAAGTCTGAAGTTATTCTGCACAATTATCTTTTCGGCGGGTATCTACAATATGGAAGATCTTCCAGCCGTCTTCAGTTTTCATAAGCTGAAACGAATTCACCCCGCAGTGCGAAAACTCCTCGCCTACATAAAATTCATAGGGCGTCCATGCTGAAGCAAGCTCTCCATCAACCTTGATCTCATATCTTCCAATCTTTTCATTCAGTCTTCCCGGTTCAGCTGAACCAATGCTGCTCACAAAGGCCTCAAGACTGCCATTTCTGACTGTAACCTTACCCTGTTCATTCTTCACAATGGTTTGCATGATCGCATCCAATGTGAAAGAAGCAGTAACCTTTTGTCCGTCCGCTTCAAGCATTCCTTCGAATAGTGTTTCAATGGTAGCCTGGACTTCCTGCTTCGTTGAATTTTGAGCTTTTACTACTCCGGATAAGGCTGTTAAAAAAATGGTTGTGGCTAAAAGAATTGATTTCATGGTTCCATTAATTGAAGTTCAAAATTGAACCCCAATTACGGAAATAAATCAGAGAAGTTTGTATAAAATTGTAATTAAAACTCAGCCTGCGAATTCCAATTCACGTTCTTCTTTTTCAGAGCGATTTTTGGAATATACTTTCAGCTTGCTCTTCTTTTCACTCGAATTTTTTGATCTTCTTTTCTTATCAAACCAAATAATAAATCCCGTTATGGGAAGACTTCCAGAGATCAAACAGATCAGAAAAGCGAGTATCTTTCCTGAAATTCCCCAAATGGCGCCTACATGAATATCATAATTCATAGCCATTAATTTCTCTCCTGCGTTCTTATGCTCATAAGCATCTACATACAAAACCTCTCCGGAGTATTGGTCGAATTTCATCTCACTCTTCTCATAATAAGTCTTGCCATCTCCCCGAACTATAGCGTTAATGGTTCCAGCCGAATCGGTTGGAGTGATGAAAGCAATACTGTAAGCATCGGGGAATTCTTGCCAGGCATTTTGATATGCTATTTCCAATGGGCTTTCTTTTTCGGGTAAAACCGGAGGTGTCGAAGCTACTTGTGGTGCGCTTGTTTCCGGCAGCTTGAATTCCCCGCTTCCAATAAAATAAAGCGCTTTTTGGGCTACCGGGAAGGCCCAATACAATCCGGTTACTCCCACAATCAAAGCCAGAATCAAAGCATAAAACCCAAGAACATTGTGCAGATCATAATTTACGCGACGCCATTTGGCCGACCATTTCACTTTAAAGCTCTTATTTCTACCGGCCTTACTCCACTTTTTGGGCCACCAGAGAATAAGTCCGGAGATCAACAAAATAATAAAGATCACCGTACTCCAAACCACAATGGGTTGACCAATCGGAGTTGAAAGCAGCAAACTCCAATGAATGCCTTTTACGATCTGGAAAAAGTCTTTTTCTTCATCTATTACAGAAAGCGTTTCTCCTGTATATTGGTTTACATAAGCCGTTTTATATTCAGAAATAGCCCCGAAATAGGTCAAAGAAGGTTCCGGGTTTCGAACGAAGCTAAATGCCGACCAGGCCTGATCTTCATTTTGATAAGTAGTAAGCCCGTAATAAAGCTGATCAACTTCCAGCGCATCAGATGTAATTTCATACATCGTTTCCATTGAAAGTCGCTGATCATGACTTTCAACATGCATCAGATCACTGCGAAGCCAATGACTTATCTCCTTCTCAAAAACAAAAATGGCACCTGTAATACTTAAGATTAAAACCACGAGCCCGGAAATCAGTCCGAGCCAGCGGTGCAAAAATAAAATGGCTTGCTTAAACATCATTAATCAGCTTCTCAAAGCTCAAAACTTATATAAAAATCCGGCTTTAATGACGCGTGGCTTCTGCGGGTTTATGGTGCTCCAGCCTTTGTAGTATTCCTTATCGGTAAGGTTATCTACCTTGAAGTCGATACGGTAAGCATCGGTATCATAGAACACGGAGGCATTAACAATGGTGTATGATGGAAGTGTAAAGGTTCCGGTGGAAGCGCGGTTCAGGATCATATTTTCGCTCACGTAATTTCCGCCAAGCCCGATTCCCAGTCCGCTTAAAGTGCCTGACTGCACCCGGTAACTTCCCCAAATATTGAACAAGCTTTGGGGGCCGGCTGATTCCGGTCTCCTGCCCAGGTAATCTGCATTGTCGGTTTTTGTTACCTCACTCTCGTTGTAGCTGTACCCGGCGATCAGATTCAGTCCGTCGAACGGAGAAGCAGTCACGCTTCCCTCAAAACCACGGCTGTAGTTCTCACCATCTTGAACAAAAAAGTTCACTCTATCCGGATCTTGACGCACCACGTTGGAAACGTTGATATCGTAGTAGCTCAATGTTGCAGTCACTCTGCCGTTCATAAGGTTAGTCTTCACTCCGGCTTCCCATTGGTCAGCTTTTTCGGGGGAGAACGTTTTGGTTGAGCCGTCATCCTGAATACGGGGAGCAACGTTGCTGAATCCATTCATGTAATTGGCAAACAGGGAAACCTTATCCACGATGGGCTGGAATACGATTCCGAATTTTGGTGAAAGTGCCGTTTGCTGATAGTCATCTGCTTCGGTGGTAGTGTTACCTGCATTATCAAAACGATCAAGGCGTAAGCTGGCCATTACAGAAAGTGCCGGGGTGAAATTAATCACATCCGAGATGTAAGCACTGTACACTTGTTGCTCGGTTTTTGTATTAGTTACCGCAGCTCCTGCAAGGGCTTGGTCGGCTGCAGGACGTGAGAGACCCGCCCCTGAACTTCCATCGCCAACGGTTACCGTTCCAAATCCTACATAGCCCGTACTGTTATTGATAGTTTGTTCCTGATAATAGTCGAGTCCGGCTACCATTTTATTATCCATGCCGGCAATCTCGAATTCACCGACAAAATTTTGCTGAATGTCCGTACCCAGATTCGTGGAATTTTGCTTACTCATATACCGGGCATAGGTTGAATTTCCATCCGCCAGGTCCCACAAATAAGTGTAGTAACCATCCGTTTTTGCATTACTGCGTGAAATGGAAGCTTGAGAAGTCCAATGATCGGAAAGCTTGTACTCCATTTGCCCCTGCAAGCTCAGTGTTGGGTTTGTGATAGTCAGATCATTACTGGTATATGAATTTCGAAAGTCATAATTCAGCTCATCCAGGTTTGAAGAAACCAACGGCACGCTTCGGTTCAGGAATAGCATCGTAGGATTAGTCATTTCTGACTCCAGGTATTCCGTATTCACCAAGAATGAAAGCTTATCATCCACCTTATAAGAAAGAGAAGGTGCAATAAAGATTGATTCATTCTCACCGGCATCCTGGAAGCTATTTTGTTTGTGGTAAGAAGTATTTACACGCAATGCAATTTCATTTTCACTGCTGATTGGGGTATTAACATCGGCTGAGATTCTGTTCAATCCAAAGCTTCCGGTTTTGTATGAGATATTCCCTGCAAAATAGTTGTAGGGCTTTTTGGTAACCACATTTATCAATCCTCCATACGATACCAAACTGCCGCCATAAAGTGTACCGGAAGGGCCTTTAAGTACTTCTATACGTTCAATATTCTGAGGATCAAGGCTGCCATTAGTCAGTGAAGGAAGCCCGTTCACAATGGACGGCTGGACGTAATATCCCCGGAGAGCATAATATCCCGCTCCATCACCCCCACGGCCTGTTGATTCCCATAGTTTGAAAATCCCGGGTGCATTGGTAATGGCATCATCAAAATTTGTTACCACCTGCTCTTGCAACAGTTCAGCACTGATGGTGTTATATACTTGCGGATTATCAATATTCTCGATCGGCATTTTAGCTACAAATGAAGAACGCTCTCTGTTGAATTTATTCATCTTGGAACTGCGTACAATAATATCCTGTAGCTCCTCATTCGAAACTGACAGTATCACATCTATTGTAAGCGTTTCACCTTCATCTATGGTGATCGATTTCTCTTCCGTCTCAAAGCCAACACCCGATGCTACAAAGGTATAACGCCCTGCCGGCACACCTGTTATCTCATAGCTTCCGTCAATACCAGAAGCAGTTCCATACGTAGAGCCTTCCAGACGAAGGTTGATACCGGTCAAAGGTTCATTGTTTTCATCTACAACCTGACCAGTAATTTTACCATTTAGGTTCAGGGCATAAATAGAAGTTGTCAGGGAGAAAAAGAATAGAAAAGCGGTTAAGAATATTTTGTTTGAAGATTGCATCGCTAATAGGTTAAATATGTTAATATCAAGTCTATTTAGACTTCATCTAAATAGCGATGCAATGATAAGGGGATCTTTAAAAAAGCACAACCTTTATTTAGAATAATTCTATATAAAACATAAAAACCCCACCTATCAAAGATAAGCAGGGTTTTCAAATAAATTAATCAACTATTAAAGCAGCATCGAAAGCGGGTTTTCCAACAGGTTCTTCACGGTGTTCAGGAATTCTGCTGCTTTCGCTCCATCCACAATTCGGTGATCGGAGGACAGTGTTACTTTCATGCGCTTGCCGGGAACTACTTCTCCGTTTTCCACAACAGGTACGTCGCGGATAGCACCTACCGCTAAGATACATGCATTTGGTGGATTGATGATTGCGGTAAATTCCTCAATGCCAAACATCCCCAGGTTACTGATGGTAAAGGTACTTCCCTCCATCTGTTCAGGCTGGAGTTTGCGGTCGCGGGCAAGTCCGGCCAGTTCTCTGGTTTCTGATGAAATTTGCAGGAGGCCTTTTTTGTCAGAGTGACGGATAACCGGGGTCATCAATCCTTCATCAATAGCCACAGCAACAGCTACATGCACATCGCCGTGCTCTTTGATTATATCTCCGTACCAGGAACTGTTTACCGCCTGATGACGGGTAAGTGCGATGGAACAAGCCTTCACAACAATATCATTAAAACTGATTTTCACGTCATTGGCTTCATTCATGGAAGAACGGGCAGCCATTGCGGCTTTCATATCAATATCAATGGTTTCATAAAAATGCGGGCTGCTGAATTTACTTTCAGAAAGTCGTCGGCCTATCGTTTTTCTCATTTGAGAAACCTTCACCTCTCTACTTTCCAGGCTTTGGAAAGCTGCTGCTGAGGCAGCTGCAGGCTGTGCCGTTTCTTTATATTCTTCAATATCCACCTTAATAATTCTGCCGCCCGGACCTGAGCCTTGAACGTTTTCAAGATTAATACCTTTGTCTTCGGCCATTTTTCGGGCAAGCGGTGACGCTTTGATTCGTCCATCATCGGATGATGAGCTTGAAGAAGTCTCTGATTTCGGAGAAGTCAGCGTCGTCGAATCTTCACTGCTTTTGGATTCTTCCTTGTCCTCAGCTGCAGATTCTTTGGCTTCAGCTTTTTCTTCAGATTCCCCGGAATCACCATTGCCGGCTCCTTCCAATATATCTGAAATATCTTCACCTTCTTCACCCAAAACAGCCATCAGTCCGCCCAGGGGAACAGCATCGCCTTCATCTACTAAAATTTTAAGGACAGTACCCTCATCAAAGGCTTCCACTTCCATCGTGGCTTTGTCGGTTTCTACTTCGGCAATAATATCACCGGCAGAGACCTTATCCCCTTCTTTCACATTCCACGACGCAATCACCCCTTCTTCCATGGTGTCGCTGAGCTTCGGCATTTCAATCTTAATCGCCATAATTCTTAATCTGTTCTGTTGAGTGAGTTATTAATTTCTGTAAGTAACCTTGTTAACTGCTTCGATCACATTTTTAGCATCCGGAAGCCATGCGTCAAACAGGTTTTTGGCAAACGGTGCATTTACATCCGGAAGTGTAACACGCTGAACCGGGGCATCCAAATAGTCAAATGCTTCACGCTGTATCAAAAATCCGATTTCGGCGGCAAATCCTGCAAACGGATGCGCTTCATCCACCACCACACAGCGGTTGGTCTTTTTAATAGATTCCACAATCAGCGGGAGATCCAAAGGCTTCACCGTTCTCGGATCGATAATTTCCACATCTACTCCGTCTTTCTCAAGTTGGGCAGCGGCTTGTTTTGCCACATGATACATTTTTCCGTGAGCTACTACCGTAACATCGCTTCCTTCCCGCTTAATCTTCCCTTTTCCGATCGGTATGATATAATCTTCTTCCTCAGAAACTTCGCCTTTCATTCCGTACATCTGCTCAGATTCCATGAACAATACAGGATTGTCATCGCGGATGGCAGATTTCAACAAGCCTTTGGCATCATCCGGCTCAGAAGTGTAGATCACTTTCAGTCCGGGAAAGTGGGCGTACATAGAATCATATGCTACGGAATGGGTTGCTCCCAGCTGACCTGCAGAGGCATTAGGCCCGCGAAATACAATCGGCATGGAAATCTGTCCGCCGGTCATATAGCCTGCCTTGGAAGCGTGATTGATGATCTGATCGGCCGCCAAAACCGCAAAATTGAAGGTCATAAATTCCACAATGGGACGAAGCCCGTTCATCGCGGCCCCTACTCCAATGCCCGCAAAACCAAGCTCAGAAATTGGAGTATCAATTACACGTTTATAACCGTATTTGTCTAAAAGTCCTTCGGTGGCTTTGTATGCGCCATTATATTCGGCAACTTCCTCACCCATGATGAAGACTTTCTCTTCACGGGCCATTTCCTCGTCAATTGCCTCTCGTATTGCTTCTCTAAATTGTAATTCAGCCATTACTTTATGTAGTCAGTTTTAAAATTAATTGTGGAAATAAGGTTCGTCTTCGGCAAACATGTCATCGTAAAGTTCCGACTCATCCGGGAAGTCCGAATTATCCGCAAACTCCACGGCATCCAGTACTTCCTGCTCTACCTTCTCTTCTATTTCCTGAATTCCATCGTCTTTCAATATCTTATTGTCCTTCAAATAAGTTTTCAAACGCTCAATTGGATCATTTTTCTGATAGTTTTCCAACTCCTCTTTAGTTCGGTATTTCTGAGGGTCTGACATAGAATGACCACGATAGCGATAGGTTCTGATTTCAAGGAAGTAAGGCTCAGAGTTCTTGCGAACCTCTTCAGCTACTTCTTTCATAGCCTCATAAACAGAGAATACATCCATTCCGTTAACCACTCTGCTCTTCATGCCATATCCCTTGGCACGGTCCACAATTTCATTTACCGTGTGGCGCCGGGCAGCGGTACCCATAGAATAGCCATTGTTTTCCACTGCAAAGATAGCCGGTAATCCCCAAAGATTGGCAATATTAAAGGTCTCATGAAGGGCTCCCTGATCTACTGCTCCGTCTCCAAAAAAGGTGGCTGAGATACGCCCATTCTGATTGTATTTGTTCGCAAATGCCAGTCCGCCGCCAATAGGAATGTGACCACCTACAATTCCGTATCCGCCCCAAAAGTGATTCTCGGTTTTGGCAAAATGCATGGAGCCGCCTTTCCCTTTTGAGCACCCTGTTTTCTTACCGAATAGCTCTGCCATTCCTTCATTGGGTGTAATGCCACGACACAAACCCCAACCGTGGTCACGATAAGCTGTGATAATATCATCATCGTCATTCAATGCATAAACGGTTCCTGTAGAAACTGCCTCCTGCCCAATATACAAGTGTAAGAATCCGCCAAATTTTCCTTTTTGGTACTGCTGCATGGCACGTTCTTCAAAACGGCGCTGCAGGTACATCTGCTCATACATGGCTTTGAGATCATCTTCACTTAAACCAAGGGATTTATGTTTCTTTTTTGTGGGAGCCGGAAGATCCACGCCTTTCTGTACGGCACCGTCTTTTTCATCTCCGATTCCCCGAGGGGCAAAATTTACTTCGTCTGTATTCTTTTTAGCCATAATTATTTGTTGAGATCATACTTTTTGTAAAAGGGACGCAAATATATCCATTTTTTATGAAGATTTTGTTATTTGATTCCGCTCATTAATATGCGACCGAATGGAACGCGGATGACGCTGATTCTGCGGATGGTCACTGATTTAGAATTAAACAGGACTCACAACACCTTTCCGCGATTATCCGAACAATCCGTGCTATCCGCGTTCTATTCCTTACTCTGATTAAGCAATAAATTCCTCGATCAATTCATTCACTTTTTCGAGGGCTTCAGGCAGTTTTCCGGGCTGACGTCCGCCGGCTGTAGCCAGGTTCGGCTGACCGCCTCCACCTCCGCCAACCAATCGTCCAAGCTGACCTACTAATGCACCGGCTTTGAGTCCTTTTTCCTTTATGAGATCGTCAGTTAAAGCTACCATCAGGTACACTTTTCCTTCTTCCTCATCTTTACTGCCCAGCACAATAGCGGTATTTTCTTTGGTCTTTTGAAGGCCATCATAACCCAATTGCTTCAATGCATCCATATCAGCGCCGAGAATTTCCCCTTTCACCAGTTTGATGCCCGAATCAAGTGAACCTGCATTTTGAATCAGTTCATCCAATTTGGCGCCGGTATTTTGCATCTGCACTTTTTCGAGTTCCTTCTCAAGGGCTTTCTTCTCTTCAACCAGCTTCAGTACATCAGCTGCCAGGTTTTGAGTTTGTCCGATAGCTCCTTTCACCTGTTGTAATAGTCGTTTCTCATCACGGAGAAGTTTGTCAGCCTGAGTTCCGCAAACAGCCTCGATCCGGCGAATTCCTGCAGCGACGGATGTTTCCTGTGTGAACCGGAAATAACCGATCTCGCCGGTGGCTCCCACGTGAGTTCCACCGCAAAGCTCTACTGAATAATCTTCATCAAAGGTTATTACGCGTACGGATTCCCCATATTTTTCACCGAAAAGCATCATAGCACCGCGTTCTTTGGCTTCATCAATCGGAACGTCGCGCTCTTCCTGTAGTGGGATGTTCTCCTGGATCTTCTCGTTAACCAACTGCTCCACTTCATCCAGCTGTTCGTCCGTCATGGCTTCATAGTGAGAGAAATCGAAACGCAGGTGATATTCATCCACCAACGAGCCTTTTTGGGCAACATGATCTCCCAAAATTCCCCGCAGTGCGGCGTGAACCAGATGTGTAGCGGAATGATGTTTTTGAATTTCAATTCTTCTATCCAGATCAATGGAAGCTGTCCATGTTCCGGAAAGATCTTCGGGAAGTTTATCTGCATAGTGAATGAACTGCCCATTATTTTTTTGTACATCCACTACTTTGATATACTCATCGCCATTGGTGATGAGCCCGGTGTCCGCAACCTGCCCCCCACTTTCTGCATAAAACGGGGTTTGGGAAAGCTGGAGTGCAAATCGCTCGCCTTCTTTTCGATAGGCTAAAATTTCTACTTCGGCTTCAGCATCATCATAGCCCACAAACTCAAAATCATCGGATTCCTTAATCACATTCCATTTATTTGAATCACTCTGATCCACCGAAAACTTACCGGCGGCACGGGCGCGATCTTTTTGCTCTTTCATGTGTTTGTTGAAGCCATCTACATCCACTTCAACCCCTTGTTCGCGAGCCATCAACTCCGTTAGGTCGATGGGAAAACCGTAGGTATCATGGAGTTTAAAAGCATCTTCACCGGACAGCTTTTTCTTCCCTTCTACCATCTCGTTGAACAGCTCGATGCCTTGACCCAAAGTCTTCAGGAAACTCTTTTCTTCGGAGCGAATCACATTTACGATATACTCTTTCTGTGCCTTGATCTCCGGGAATACATCCTTGAACTGCCCGGCCAAAACATCTACCAGCTTGTAGAAGAACGGTTCTTTGAAATCCAGCACATCCCAACCGTAACGAATAGCACGACGTAAAATCCTGCGAATCACATAACCGCGACCGTCATTTCCGGGAGAAGCTCCATCAGCAATGGAGAATGTCACCGCACGAATATGATCCGCGATCACCCGCATTGCGATGTCTTTTTCTTCTTCCTCGCCATATTTCAGTCCGGCCATATCGGCAATTTCGTTTAGCAGCGGGGTAAAGACATCGGTGTCGTAATTAGATGTTTTTTCCTGCAGCACCGCACAAACCCGCTCAAAACCCATTCCGGTATCTACGTGTTGAGCAGGGAGTTTTTCGAGACTGGCATCTTGCTTTCGGTTGAACTGAATGAATACCAGGTTCCAGATCTCCATCACACGGGGATCATCCATATTCACCAGATCCCGACCGGGTTTCTCTTTGCGTTCTTCATCGGAACGGAGGTCAATGTGAACTTCTGAACAAGGTCCGCACGGTCCGGTTTCACCCATCTCCCAGAAATTGTCTTTCTTACTGCACTTCAGTATGTGATCGTGTGAGATTGACGTCTCGCTTTTCCAAAGTTCAATGGCTTCGTCATCTACGGGCAGTCCGTCTGCTTCATCCCCTTCAAATACGGTGGCGTATAACCGGTCGGGGTCTAGTCCCCATTTGTCCACCAGCAACTCCCATGCCCAGCCAATGGCTTCTTTTTTGAAGTAATCCCCAAACGACCAGTTCCCCAGCATCTCAAACAAGGTATGGTGATAGGTATCATGGCCTACTTCTTCCAGGTCGTTGTGCTTACCGCTAACGCGAATACATTTTTGGGTATCAGCCGCACGTTTCCAGAGCTTTCCATCGTGTTTGAGGGCATCCTCTTCCCCAAGAAAAATGGATTTAAACTGATTCATCCCCGCATTGGTAAATAACAAGGTGGGATCATTCTTGGGAATTACGGGAGCACTGTCAACAATAGCATGATCTTTTTCAGCAAAGAAATCAAAAAATTCCTGACGAATCTGGGCGGAAGTCTTGTGCGACATTAATATGATGTGTGAGTGTTCAATTTTACAGAGCCTTGAAGATAGGAAAAATATGGTTTGAACTCATCCGTGGTTTGAGATTCGTTAATCGTGAATCGTAACTCAGTTAATCGAAAATTATTTCGAACAGAATAGTGATTTTAAGATGGCCTGAATACTAGGTTTTAAATATAAATCCATTATCTAACACACCAGTATAAAAAAACAGCCAAATCCGCGGTTCAAACAATTAGATTCCCACCACCACAGGAATGACCACTAAAAAACTTCTGCGTTGAATGTTGGATGTTCCTTGTTCGAAGTTCGAAAGTTCCCTTTTTAAACTTTCCATTTTTAAAATTGATTGAATTATTGAATATTCCGAGCAACAAAGACAACAGACCAACTGATTGCCATTTTGTTTATGGTGTTCAAAAAAACAGCCTTTCAGTTATGAAGAATGACAAAAAAAAATCCTCGTCTATAACCCGCAAATCCTTTATTAAGAAAAGTGCTCTTGCCTCTTCTTTCTTCTTTGTACCCCGGCATGTACTCGGAGGGGTTGGCTATACCGCACCCAGCGATCAGTTGAATATTGCCGCTATTGGGGCAGGTGGAAAAGGATTCAGCGATATTCGAAATGCTTCCGTAAACGGAAGAGAGCGAGTAGCTGCTTTATGTGATGTGGATTTTTCCGGGTCGGCACAACGTGCTGTTGAAGCATTCCCGGAAGCAAAAAGATACAGCGACTATCGAGAAATGCTGGAGGCCGAGCCCGATCTGGATGCTGTAACCATTTCAACTCCGGATCATAACCATGCCCCTGCCGCTAAATATGCCATGGAACGTGGAATTCATGTGTATGTCCAAAAGCCAATGACGCACAATATCAGAGAAGCACGCCTCTTAACGCAAATGGCTCGGGAACAGAAAATAGTGACCCAAATGGGAAATCAAGGAGCCTCAAACCCGTTACTCAATATGGTGCAGGATTGGATCGATACGGAAGTCTTGGGAAATATATCAGAAGTAAAAGTTTGGACGAACCGACCCGTTTGGCCTCAGGGATTTGCCATGCCGGAACCCGATCCAAGTCAGAAACCTGACGCCTTAGACTGGAATCTGTGGCTGGGCCCTGCCGAATACAGACCTTACACCCCCAATTTACATCCTTTCAACTGGAGAGGATGGTGGGACTACGGAACCGGAGCTTTGGGAGATGTGGGATGCCACCTGATCGATATTCCATATCGAACACTGGGCCTCACCTATCCCACCGATGCGGAATGCAGTGTGGGTACTATTTACACACAGATGTGGACTCCAGATTATCATCCCGAGGGCTGCCCCGCTTCCTCATTCATTACCATGAACTATGAAGCAACTGATAAAACAAAATCACCTATTAAAATGACCTGGAGTGATGGAGGTATCAAACCGTCCCGTCCCGAGATTATACCCGCCGATCATGATATGGGCGGCCCGAACAGTGCAAACGGTGTTTTAATCATCGGAGAAAATGGTGTTATATCAACCAATATCAATGACAGCTCACCCATTATGCCAAAACTGTACCTGAATGATGGTACCACAGAATTTGGCCCTGAAACGGAAGAAAATGAAGAACCCGAATACGGGCATCACAGAAAATGGATTGATGCCTGTAAAGCCGGTTTTGACAGTAAAGAACACCGGGCTTTAACCTCATCATTTGATTATGCCGGGCCAATGACCGAAACCGTGCTGATGGGAAATCTTGCTATCCGAAGCTACTTATTGAGAAGAGAAAATAGCGAGGGGCGGATGGAATACTATGGCCGTAAAAAACTACTTTGGGATGGTAAAAATATGGAGATCACAAATCTCAAAGAAGCCAATCAGTTTGTTGGGCGTACTTATCGAAAAGGCTGGGAAGTCTGATACCTACAGGGTCGGAAAGCCAAGAATTAGATTTCTGCCTTTGCAGGAATGAACATTAAAAAAACTTCTGCGGTGGAAATTGGATGTTCCTTGTTCTGCTTTCAATTCTCCTGTAACAAAGGACTGCACATCTTTCAGTATTAAATAATAGATTTCAAACAAATTGAAACCCAAATATTATGTGATAATGAAGACGATTCTGAACTACTTTTTTCGAGGAATGCTGATCATCTTACCGGTAACAGCTACCATTTACCTGATTTATTCGGTCCTCATTTGGATGAATGATCTTTTCAACAACTTACTATTTAGCTGGTTTAAGTATGAAATTCCCGGATTGGGCATTATTACAGGGTTTGTATTAATAACCCTTTTTGGTTTTATGATGACCCGAACCTTTGCCAAACCTATCGTTTTTCTTTTTGAGAAATTGATGACTAAAACACCCTTCGTCAATATTGTCTATTCGTCTTTGAAAGATTTGACAGAGGCGTTTGTGGGAGATAAAAAAAAATTCACCAAACCGGTTTACGTTGAATTCAGTGAACCGGCAGGCATGAAGCGTTTTGGATTTATCACGGAAGAGTCGCTGGAGCATTACGGACTTAAAGAAGAAGTAGCCGTTTATTGCCCCCATTCCTACAACTTCTCAGGAAACCTGTATATCGTTCCGCGCGACAAAATAACGCCAATAAAAACAGATACGACTAACTTTATGCGGTTTATTGTATCAGGCGGAGTTACTAAAATTCATTCCTGAATAACCTATTCATAATAGATGTACCGGAAAAACCCTGCAGTCAGTATACTTCTTCGAAGGTCCGGGAGCCGGGTTTTACATTGCGGCGCATGTCTTCCCAGTCCCATTCATCAGGATCCACATCCATATAATCTCCTTTTAGCAGCAGGTACTCAGGATATCCTTTTTTGGCAAGACTTTTATAGATCCCGGCTTCCATTCCCTTGATACCACAGATATAGATCAATGTATTTTCCTGACTGAAAAGCGGGTCTAAAATTTCCTCTTCATCTTCTATAGCCGTTTGCACATAATACTTACTGCCATCCGGACGGCGATCTTCACGGGATATTTTAGCGATATAACGAAAATTATCATGCTTTTTTTCCATCTCCATAAAAAAATCTGAATAGATAAGATCGGTACGATAGGCTGCGCCAAAAACCAAAACCACCTTTCCTTTATAATCAGACTCCAGCAACTCCATAATCATACCTCGAAACGGAGCTATTCCTGTCCCTGTAGCAAAAAACACATAATTAAAATCTTTTTCATTTTCAGGAAGCAGAAACCGTTTTCCACTTGGACCGGTAACCGTCACTTTATCTCCGGGTTTTAAATCTGCCAAATAATTTGAGCATACCCCAGTATATAATTTCCCGTCTAGTTCTTCGATGGTCCTTTTGACCGTAGTGGAAACCAGATGAGGCTTTCCCCCTTCCCCCTTTGTTGGCGATGATATGGAATACAATCTGAGTTTATGCGGCCTGCCCCTTTCATTTTCTCCCGGAGGCAGAATACCTATCGACTGCCCGATTCGAACTCTTCCTTCTAAATCCGTTCCTGATACATCAAAAGTTACGTGCCGGACAAAATTCGGACTGCTTTCTTTTGTACAAATATAATTTTCAACTACTGTTATTTCCGTTGGGTCTTTAGGTGAGTAGATGTTTAGCTCAACTTCAGGAAGAGTTATTTCCGCCATTTTTGTTTTTCAGGTTATTTAGTTCAAAAAAAATCCCGCACCGTAAAGCGCGGGATTTAAAAATAGGACTTTTTTAACTTAGAAATAAAACGTGAGTCCGGCAGAAATTACATTCCCGCTGAATTCCTTATCCGAAAGGTCTTCGCTGCCGTCAAGAAATAAATAACGGTAATCGATATTGAATGCAGCCGACTCAGAAAAAGCTACATCGGCCCCAAATCCTAAATGATATCCAATTTTTATTTCAGCGTCGTCGCCGGGATTTACAAAGCCACCGTCGTAGTCATAAAAAGTATAGTAGGCACCTAAGCCGGCCAGTCCATAGGGAGCAAAATTTTCTGCGAGCGGCGCAAAGAGCAGCAGTGAACCGGTTACCGGAACTTGCCTTACAGTTAGTTCACTTCCACCGGAAGTAGTGTAGCCCTGCTCACCACGGTATTCCAGACTGAATTCAGCCCCAACATATTTTCCTTTGGTTCGAGATTGAAGGCCGATAAACATGGTTCCATCCTCAGCGTCAGGAGCTTTATAGAAACCCACTTTGGGCCCAATACCCGAAGCATTTTCAATCATATATTGCTGGGCATTTGCCTGGCTGAAAAGTGCCGTGATGGCTATTACAGATATAAAAGTGATTAATTTTCTCATTATAAGTTATATGTTTATTTAAGTTCACTACTTGTAAATCATTAAATCACTTTATGTTCCGAAAAAAATCTTACTACTGGTTACTGATTCTGTCACGTATAAGTTCATCTACAGTAGGTTTTGCCCCTCTTTCTTCAATTAATCGTTCGGCCTGCTGATGTGTGACCCCAATATTGCGCATCCGAATGAGGCTCTCTTTGGTAAGTTCTTCTAAAGTATACCCTAAATCCATCATATTACTGGTAAAGAAAGCTGTTACCCCTGCCCGTCTTATATCAACTAAATCCTGAACTGTAAACTCGTATCCCAATTCCCGCATCATTCGGGCAAAAGTACCGCTTACATCAGCATTTTGCAGGTCTACCAATTCCTCCAAAGTTACATTAGTATAACCTGCTTCTCTAATTTGGGAAGTATAGGTTGCCGTTACTCCTTCCTCTCTTAATTCGGTAAGCTGTTCGTGAGTAAGGGTTCCGTAACCCATTTCTTCCATCCAGGCTCCCATTCTATTCAACAGATCTTCATTTGGCTGGCTGAGTTCCTGCACAAAATTTTCGATTGGGTTTAACTGGATACTTGAAAAATTCAGTTTTGAGCCGGCATAAAAGGTAAGCGTAGTTATAAATGCAAAAAGCAGAATATAGTTCGCCAACTTTGAGGTTGTAGTGCCACCGGAACCCGTTGAACTTTCACCAATATCAAACTGTCCTTCTTGTTCAAGGTCTTCTAAGTCATTTCTCAGGTTTTTAAATTTTGTACTCATAGCTATTGCCCATTTTTTGATATAGGGTATAACCTACGTTATTCTCCCAAGAAAGATGCAAAATACTTAGGAAACCAAATCTAAGGATCGGGTAAGTTCTCCAATGGTAAAAGGCTTAGAAATCAAATCAACACATTCGGTAGCCTTAGCTCGATCGTAATTCACTTTATCTGAGTTTCCGGTCAAATAAATCACAGCTGTTTCGATATGTTTTTTGATCTCAATTACGGCTTCAATCCCATCCATTTCCCCTTTTAAACGGATATCCATCAGGATAATATCGGGCTTATGTTCTTTTGCCAGCTCAATGGCTTCATCCCCGGAAGCTGCCTTACCAACTAAATTATGTCCTAATTTATTTATCATATTTTCGACGACTAATGAAATAATCATGTCGTCTTCAACTATAAGTACTTTCATTACTGGTTCTGCCAATGATATGTCCTTTTCAGCTTGAGATTAAATTTTACTTACCCTGACAACCAAGAGTATCCAAAACCTAAAATGTTACAATTTTATGATCAATTTGTGAATTTTCTTTAAGAGCTATCTCTTGCATGGAAACTAAATCCACTAAAAAACCTTCCTCAATATCTATATATGCAATCCAGCCTGAAAAGTTCTCATCTTTGCTTTTCAATATGGGTACGGCCCAACAAGTCCTTATTTCCAGGTCATTGCTGTTTTCATCAACAATTGGTAAATGGACTTTCTCAGGTATTTCTGTTATATCTTCTTCCTGCACGGTATAAGTGCTGTCCTCTCCCGTATAATCACTCATATGAATTTTCCAGCCAACCATGCCCTGCATCACATCTAAGTATCCAAAGTTTACAAAGTCAGGTATCTTAAAATCAGGATACCAATTACCCCAAATTCGATTAACTCCCTCTGCATCTACAAAAACAGTGATTTCTGTTCCTAATACCTCAGCAGAATCAATAACCTGATTTTTAAAAGTGAGTTTCCATTCAATGTTGGCACTATACTCATCGGGTCGGCCGCAATTAATACATCCGGGCTGTGGAAGTAATTCGTTTAAAACCAATTTATTGGTATCCTGAACGCCGGTATATTTGCTGTTTTTAAGTAATATTTTTTTAGCTGCAGAGGCCAAAGTATCCGGATTGTCCATCTCTACCCGTACTACATCATCTCCCCGGTTAGTTCTCTCACAGGGATTCTCCCCATTTTCAAATAATATTTCACTGAAACCGGTAAAACCGTACTCATTTAATGTAGAACATAAACGTCCGTTATTTACACTTTGGTACTCCGCATTCAAAGATTCTAATTCACCAATTTCAAGCTGAGGATATTTGGTGGGATATTCCAGGGCTTCATCACTAATGGTAAGCAAATCGCATGAAAACATGCCGAAAAAAGTACCCAATAATATTACAAGTAAAGTGTTTTTTTGCACGTTGTTGTAGTCTGTCTGGTTAAAATAAAACTACCAAAAATAGAACCCTGATACAATGTAAATCAGCCTCTCTTATATTAGTTTTTTCTAAGCTTAAAGCTTTTATATTTTAGCATGGCAAAAAGAAAAACGGTATGTATCATCGGTTGCGGCGTAAGTGGTTTATCTACCGCTCACCTCTTGCAGGAACGAGGCTGGGATGTAACCCTGTATTCCAAAGACAAACCCCGGGAAACTATATTAAAACCGGATTTCTGCAGCCTGTTTCCTGCTGCATCAATAATACCTCATTCTATTTATTATGATGCGCTGCATGAAATTTTTATGCAAAGCAGACAATACTTTAACCACCTTTTTGAGCAAAGATTCCCCGGGCTAAAAGTGCATGAACATTTCGAGCTCTTTGCTGACAAACGGTCTTTTCCTCAATATGCATCAATGATGAATAACTTTCAGTCTTTAGATGATTTTAGATCCGGGTTTCATCCATTTCACCCTGATATAACTATTCAAAGCGGGTGGAAATTTGAGTGCTTCTTTGCGGACTGGACCCTGTATTTTCCGGCGTTAATTGAACGGGTACTTGCAAATGGAGCCAAACTTCATATTGAGGATTTATCCCCAGGTAACTTACTTCAATTACCCTTTGAATATATTATCAATTGTTCTGAATTGGGCTCCATGAAGCTTTTTCAGGATGATGATAACCTCATTCAGCGAGGGCATATTTTGAATGTTATTGATGCTCCCCTGCTTTTAAATCCTGAGGGTAAAACCGTTTCCTATAATTTCTCTCCGGGAGCTGATGTTTATCAAAGCGAGGCTGGAAATCAGCAAGATGTCTACTGTTACCCGCGAAGCAATGGCTGGGTTTTGGGAGGCAGCCGGCAACAGGGTGAACTGGATTGGTCAGGAAACTGGACTGGTGAAGTGAATATTGAACCCGTTTCTGAAATTAATGGGATGAAAGTTCCTTCCCAAATCCTTGAACTCAATTCTAAGATTATTCAAAATACATTCGGAATAAACCCAGGTAATTACTCTAATATAAAATCCAAACTGGGTTACCGTTATATCCGAAAAACTAAAGATGGATTACGGCTTGAAACTGAAGAGATCAATGATAAACTGATTATACATAATTATGGCCACGGTGGAGCTGGTGTAACACTTAGCTGGGGTTGCGCCTTAAAAGCAGCCGATCTCCTGGAAGAGGCTTTTTAGCTAAATCCCATTTTTGATTTGTAGTTCAGCCAGTGTCCGCGAATAAGCAAAGTACTGCCGATTAAAGTTACCCCAGCCTCTCCATATTCACCCAGTTGATTGTTGAAAATCCAAGCCAGGAAAATAATACCCAACCCAATATATAAGTAGCCGGAAACCGATTTCAGGTCTTTTCTATTTTTTATGGACAAAATTACGGCCGGAGCAATAGCCAGAAAAAAAACCAAATGGGTGTATTCATGAAATTCTTCTAAGGCAGGCCATAAAGGGATTAAGGATACAAATACCGGTACCAACAGACAATGAATAGCACATAAACCGGACAGGCCTATGCCCATCCTGTCCCAAAACCCTTTGTCTTGCTCGTTTTTGATGCTCATCTATATATTTAGAAACGTCGTGTAGTTAGTGAATTTTACAGAACACCAAAGGTAAAAAATTTTTAGAATAGCTATGAGATTATAATCTGTATTTGTTCTACCTCAACCAATAGAACTAAAAGCTTGTATTAGTTTATCAATGACAAGTATTTTTAAACCTAAGAGGCTATATTCCACAAAATATCGTCATGAAATTCTATTCTGCTTTTTTATTTTTGATCGTTTTTTCTACTGCTGGATTTTGCCAAAATTATTCAGCAGCTACCTATAACGTGCGTCTTAACCTGGAAAGTGATGGGATTAACCGCTGGGACCATCGCAAGGAATGGCTTACTAATCAACTTCAAAAATATTCTCCGGATATTATTGGAACTCAGGAAGGATTACATAATCAAATCACTTACCTCGATAGTACTTTGACTTCTTACGATTATGTGGGCGTTGGTCGTAAAGATGGAATCCATGCCGGAGAATATGCAGCTATTTTCTTTAATACTGAGAAATTCATAAACATAGATCAAGGAACTTTCTGGCTATCAGAAACCCCGGATAGTGTCTCTATTGGGTGGGATGCCGCTAACATCCGTATCTGTAGTTATACCCTCCTTTTTGATCCTTCCAACAATGCTCATCTTTGGGTGTTTAATGCCCACCTGGATCATATGGGAACAGAATCCCGCATAGAGTCTCTAAAATTGATTCGATCCTATATTCAAAAGTTGAATACTAAAAATTACCCTGTCTTATTGATGGGTGATTTTAATGCAGAGCCGGACTCCAAACCTATCCTTTATCTAACTGAATACTTGAGGGATGCAAGAACTGTCAGTTCCACTCCACCCATCGGTCCGGAAGGAACATTTAATGGTTTCGATGTTTCTCATCCATTAGACAAGCGAATAGACTATATCTTTGTAAGCAAGAATGTAGAGATTCGGAAATACACCGTTGTCAATGAAATAAAGGACAACCGAACTCCTTCCGATCATCTCCCGGTACTTGTGAATTTCAGCTTATTAAAATCAAAAAAGTAAATTCAACTACAGTGCCATACCAATAGATACCACTACAATTATGAAATTTACTTTCGGTTACCGAAAATACGCAACAGCATAATAAACAGGTTGATGAAATCCAGATATAGCGCTAAAGCCCCCATGATTGCACCTTTGCTGCCCTCTTCTGAATTGATATCCATTTCCAAGCTCATTTTTTTAATTTTTTGAGTGTCATAGGCTGTCAAGCCTACAAACACCAACACCCCAATGTAAGTAATGCCCCAGTAGAGGGTTTCATTATGCCAAAACATATTCACCACACTGGCAATGATGATACCAATTAAACCCATGAACGCAATGTTACCAATACTGGTCAAATCAGTTTTGGTGAAATAACCGTAGGCACTCATCACCCCGAATGTCCCGGCAGTAATGAAGAAAGTAGAAGCGATAGATCCTGCAGTATATACCAGAAACAGGATTGAAAAAGTGAGTCCATTCAATGCCGAATATAATAGAAATAAAGAAATAGCCTTGGTAGCATTCATGCTCTCAATTCTGCTTGAAAGCCATACTACAAGTCCCAGTTCAGCAATAATAATTCCAAAGAACAGGATCTGATTTCCTGCAATCACATCGATCAGCCCTGAATTGGCAGTGCGTAATGCCACAAACCCGGTAATAGCCAGCGCTAAAGCCATCCAGCCATATACTTTGTTAATAAAACCAACCTGGATAGACTTAACCTGTTCTGCCGTTAAATGCTGTGTATTCATTTTTTCTTTTTGATAATAATTTAGATTGAAAATTTTTCCTGCGACTACAAATTCACTAAACCTTCATGAACCATGTTTATTGTGTGGTGAAAATACCAAAAGTAATACCCGTTTGTGCACTTTATAAACTAATAATTACATTTTTGGCATTTTTTGATTGAATAGATTTTCAATAAATATAACGAGGTTGTTATGAAAAAAAATATGGGATCCACTGATAAAATCATTCGCTTTATTTTAGCCGCCATTTTTGTGGCTTTATACTTTACCGGCACGGTAGTCGGAACATGGGGAGTTGTATTATTGGTATTGGCCGGAGTTTTTGTTTTGACAAGCCTGATTAGTTTTTGCCCGCTTTACGCCCCTTTTGGGTTAAGTACGTGTAAAACTTCAGTAGAATAATAAAGCAGACCTTTCGGTGTAAGTTTCTCAGCGAATTTGCATTATCACAATTGGATGATAAAGCAAGGGCGATACAGTACACCCTTACTTATTATCACTTACACTAGTTGTTATTACCCCCCAAACCAATAGCTCACCTTCACCAAGAATACATTGGTAGGCTTGGATTGGAATAATCCTTTTAGGTCGCGGGTGAAATCAAAATCTCCCATATCTGCAAAATCATTGCGCTGCTGCTGCCACACGAAATATAGCGTAGATCCGGGCATATATTCCCATCGGAAAACGGCATTGCCCTGCACTGCGCGGAAATTGAAATCAGGATCAGAAAAACTAATCTCAGGTGATGTTCCGCTACCGTCAGGATCTACCGTATATACACCGTTTGCTTTGTAAATATTTCCTCGATCTTCACCGTAGATATCAAAATCAAAAGTTCCCGGCTTGGCAAATTCCTTAAAGTTTTTATATGACCCGGTAGAGATAAAAGGTCGGACATAGGTTTGCAGACTCATCGTTGGTGAGAACGTCCAGTTAAGTCGGAAACTAGTACTTAAAGTATGCTGTTTGATATTTGCAAATACATATCGTCGGCCGTATGTATTCGAAGCATTGGCATCGGCTGCAGACGTTACAAACTGATCTGTATCTTTCTGATGACTATATTGTGGTGATATATTGATCTGCAGATATGGAACCGGATTAAGATTCAACCCAACCCATATATTATTGTCAAATTCTCCGGATGCATCTTTCTTCTGAAACGTTCCCACATTGAAAGATACTCTCTTATTAGGGTTCGAGTGAACGTTCATGTTAAAACCTAAACTTTGAGGAGTCTTAAGAATTGGTCCGCCTCTTGTAAAACGATCTGAATATTGATTACCACTACCGTAGTTTATATTGTAATTGATGTTCCACAAGTTATCAAAACGCATAAATCCGCCATGTACATATCCGTTTTTGATTACATTACCATCGTAGTTCCAGGCATGTGCATGGAAGACAAAAAATTCGTAGGAACGCAACCAACTCGGGTCTGTTTCGCGATAGATAAGTACACCGTTTATGGATCGGTAATCTGCTCTATTTTGGAAACCGAGATCGTTGGTTTCATAGCCAGGACTGACTTCGGAATAGGTCAGTGAAGTCATCCAGTTATCATCACCGCCTCTTTTCTGAATACTTAATTCCGTAGCAAAACCTGATAAACTCGTCTTGTCGGGATCAACTGTTAACTTTTCTGAATCTACACGATTGTAATACCTAACCGGAGAACGCTGGGCTAGTTCAATAGCTTCTTTACTTCCATTAATGGTGCTCAATGAGATCACACCGCTGGTGACCCAGTTTCGATTATTAAAGCTGTGCTCAAAATCAACGCCTCCCAAATAAGCGGACGTACGAAGAAAATCTTCAAAATAACTGTCTTCAATATTCCTGTTCACGGCACTTGCGAATCCGCCAAAATAGGTGTTTCCTGAGTTTATATCCTTTTTGGTACGCGCCACCATATAATTTGTAGTCGGCTCTATAGCGAACGTGTTTTCAGCTCCACCGGGTGTTGAATACTGTGCTCCTTCTTTAAGGGTATAAGCATCCAAAAAACCAATAGACCAGCCATTTTTGGTTTTACCGCTCAGTTTTGCAGCAGTAGCAATGGTGGTAAAGTCAGGTCTATCCACAAATTCGGCATTTACCCCGGCACGGTTAGCGCTGCCCTGAGGAGTTCGTCCGATCCTTCTGGAATAAAAGGTAACCGGATTCCCCATTGGGCTAAACGATTTGGTATTTCCAAATTGAAATATATCATTGCCTTCAAGAAAAAATGGTCGTTTTTCGGAGAAGAAGTTTTCATTGGCAGTCAGGTTGATTACGGCGGGATCAGCTTCAACCTGCCCAAAATCCGGGTTAATGGTTGCCGTCAGGGTAAGGTCTGATGTAACTCCATATTTAATATCTCCCCCGACATTACCGGCAAATTGGTTTTGACTGTAATAAGGATTGCCGGTTCCCGGCTTGGGAGCCCGTGTTACATCTCCCGAAATATAGGGAGTAATTTCCAGGCGTTTCGAACTTGACAGGTCATGAATTCCTTCTAATCGACCATATTTTGAAACCATGGCATTCTCATTTTGCGATACAGGTGCCCACATGGATATCTCGCCATTTCTTGATAATCGTCTTTGAAAATTTATCCCCCATTCTTGTTCAGAATTTTTAGAGCTGTATCGCAGCTGCGATAACGGGATCTTAATCTCCGCTGTCCACCCATTTTCTCCTATATGAGTTTTTGCTTCCCAAACGGCATCCCATAGAATATCCTCACCAGTATCATCAAAATATAGAACATCTTTTTGCACTCCTTTTGGATTTACTGCAAATGTAAAGGCGGTTCTTTGATCATTATAACTATCAAAACTTACGTAAACCCAATCACTTGCCTGTCCCCCATCTCTCCTGAATAATGGAGCTTTAATGGAATCGGGGTTTGACTCAAATGCGATCACCCCAACATAAATATGGGAATCGGTGTATAGTAACCTAACTTCTGTTCTTTGCGTTGGCTTGCTTCCGTCATTTGGGAAACGCTGGGTAAATTGTGTTGCTGCCGGTGCATCCATCCAAATTGATTCTGACAATTTTCCGTCTAATTTTACTTCATTGGATGCAGCTAGTCGTATAGCTTCCATGGTTGGCTGATCCGACGTGCCGGGCCGAATATCAGCTGTTTTAATTGAGATCGTATCCCCTTTCTTCTTATAGGAATTTTGGGCATTAACACTCGTTACAAGACATAGATATAGCAGGGTTAGTAATATTCTTCTCATCGTATTTTCCTTTTTTATTGAAGGAGTCCTATCCCTGTAACCATATATTAGGCTTGTGGTTACAGCTCCTTTTTTTTTGTTTCTCTTTACACGAAAAGCAAAAGAAAAAGTTACCCTTTTATTTATTTTTTACGAATTGAAATATCTCCATGCAGGGTTTTGAAGAGAAACTCGGGGCCGCCACCATTGACCTCACCAATAATCCATCTGTTAACCGCTACTTTAAAAGTACCATCATTATCACCAGACTCTGAGCGGGAGCTGTTGCGATCAATATCCATATCAAAATTGGTATACACATCGCCCCATTCAGTTTTCATTTTAGCTGTAAATTTGGCATTCGCAGGAAAAGAGACTTCGATATCTCCATTTACCCCTGTAAACGACATCGGGGAATTGGGATTTATTTGGGTGAAATCAATTTCCATATCTCCATTCACACTGTTCACCAATACGGTTCCGGTGATATCAACCAGTTCGATGTCCCCATTAACGGCGCTTATTTCAAGCTCACCGGCCAGTCCCGAAACTTTTACATCTCCTTGCATGGTATTCAATTTCAATGAAAAATTACGCGGCACATATACCACCATTTCAAAATCCTGATTAGGCATTGGGCCGGTAGAAATCCGCACTTCATTATTATCTTCCGTTACCTCTAAACCAAGCCCTCCGCTGGATATCCGGCGCATGCCGTTTTTCATGGCATCCTTGTCATCATCTCTGATATCCTCCCCATCATAATTAACAATTACATTTTCCTTGTTGTGGCTTCGAATTTCGATATCATCTGAAAACATGGCACTGACAATCAACTTACCGGGTTCTCCGGGATTTGAGAGTGGTACTTCTATATTGTTATTCTGTGCAACTACAGGGATGGATAAAAGGATCAATATTATTATCGGCAGTAAATGAATTTTAAATATTTTCATGGTATTTATTTTATGATTTTCTTTGTTTGATATAGGCGTTTCCATTTAAAAGCTGGATCCGCATTTCAGGGCCGCCTTCGCCAAATTGTATCGGAGTTGAATTCTCTATGCTTAATCGGTTCATCCCATCCGAATTTTTTCTAACTCGATTCCGCAGATACTTGATTTGTTCGAAGTCGGTATATAATTCACCGTGTAAACTTTTAAAGGTTACAACAGCGGATAAATTCTTTGGTGCATATACTTCAATAGTGCCATTAACGGTATGAAAATCAGCCCCTTCAGTAGGTCTCTCATCATACTCTACCCGAATATTACCATTAACGGTTTGAGCAGTAACCGCTCCTTTCACATTATTGATAAATACGCTTCCGTTAACATTGGTAGCCTCAGTTCCGTTACTCATTCCCCCTACCACTACTTCTCCTCCATTAATCGTTGAAATATGCGCCATCAGATAATGAGGGATTTTCAGTTGCAGGTTGAATTCAAACTCAAGCTGATTATCCTCCCAAGACTTCTTCCTGCTTTGTCGGGTTGAGGTATAGTGCAGTTCATCGTTCCTTACTTCCGCAACAACGCCGGGATGCCTTACAAATACAAAAAGACTGTTTTCTCCTTCCAGTCGATCCAGGTAGATTTCATCCGGATCAAAATCACCCAAAGCCGCCGGTTTACTCTTTACTATTTTAGTACCGGTAATCAGGATTTCATTTCCATCGTAACCCTCTGCATTCAAATCACCATTGATATTGTTCAAATGAAAAATCGTTTGCGCATTAAACTCGGAAGCAGGTATACGCATTTTTACTTCTTCATTTGTCCGCTGAGAAACGACCGGTGTTTGGGCCTGAATACCCGTATTTAAAACCAAAATTAAAATAAAAAGGATAGTTTTCATGAATCTGTTACATTAATACAGCAATGCTGCTTTGTAATTTCTGTTGTACGGTAAAGTCGAGTTCCCGCTCTTCCAATAGCCGCTCAAACTCCGGAGCGGAGTTTTTGAGTTCCAGTTCAATCATTGCATCAGCCAGCTCGATGATCACAATCGGGGATTCTTGCTTTGCAATAGACTGAACCAATCCTTCCCTCACTCGCTCATTTTCCGCCCAACGCTTCAGGGCTTCAATAGCTTGTACACGAACGTTTACACTTGGGTCATTATTTAAAGTAAAGAGCAAAGCGTGAATTGCTTCTGTATCAGCCCTTGGAAGCTCAGAGCTTATATTTACTGCTTTCAGGCGATCGGCAGCCGAAGCTCCTTCAAGCATATTCACCATCATCAATTCTTTCATTGTCTGCATTTCCTGGCTTAGCTGTTCAATTTCTGACTGATTTCCATTCAGTTGTGAACCGATAAAACCACCGACAATCAACAACATAAACGCATAAGCCAAGCGTGGCATCGTGAGTTCAGAAGCCACTTTTCTCAGTTGCTCTGTTACAGTTTGGAACCATGATGCTCTCATGGATTTCTTTTCCTCTTCCAGCATCGCATAAAAGCGCGGGCTCAACGCTTTGCCCGGTTTAGGCACTGAAATAGCCCCCAAATCTTCATGCATCTTCTCCAGTTCACGAAATTCCATAAAATCAATTTCGCCGCCGGCAATTAACTCTTCAACTTCTTTTTTACCTGCCGGATCTAAACTTCCGGCCAGGTAATC
The DNA here is from genome assembly GCF_014762685.1 of Gracilimonas sp. Lineage (NCBI taxonomy): Bacteria > Pseudomonadati > Balneolota > Balneolia > Balneolales > Balneolaceae > Gracilimonas > Gracilimonas sp. The sequence continues at coordinate 424,286 of NZ_JABURM010000005.1, read as the reverse complement.
AGCAATCAATTGTTCATGTTTTTCATTCATAGCTGCATTCCTCACTTAACGTGATTACCAAATCTTTTAACTCTTTCATGGCCCTAAACATTTTCACTTTAATTGCTCCTTCTGAGGTATCCAGAATTTCAGCAATTTCCTTGTATTTTAGACCTTCATAACGGCTTAAAATCACAATTTCTCTCTTATCTTCATCCAGGCGGTCGAGTGCCATTTCCAGCAACTCTTTCTTTTCTCTTTTATTGATCAACCCTTTTGATTCAGGCTCTTCAACTTCCAACCGTTCTTCATCAATTTCGATTGGTATGCCATTTCTCTTTTGCTTTCGGTAATGATCAATATGTGCATTTCGTGCAATACTGAATAACCAAGTACTGAAATTTCCACTTCCGGTATAAGTATTACGATACTTCAGGATTCGCTCAAAAACGGATTGAACAAGATCCTCACTCACCTCGGGTTCTTTGCACATCCTGTAGAAAAAACTGAATAATGGTCGATTATATCGCTCAAAAAGAAGACCCAGCTTATCCAGATCCCCGTTTTTCACTTTCATCATTAATGCCTTATCCGAAGTTGAATCCACCTTAATTTTCCCGGGTTTTGTGTTTTCACCCTTATACACTGATAAGATGGGAAAAGGTTACAATTTTTTTTGTTGATCGTTAATGATTATTAAATAATAGAGCTTACCATTAACGAAGTACGATTAAACTAATAACAAACCCATTCAAAATTTCCTCATATAAAACTCAATTTTTCCCGCAACCTTCCTTATTTTCAACTTTCAAATTTGAACCGAATATCATCAATGAGCGAAACCAAGATTTTTAGCTATTTAGCCAGCCAACTCAATTTTTCTCCTAAACAAATTAGTACCGTAGCCGGGTTTTTAGATGAAGGGGCAACCGTTCCATTCATGGCCCGTTACCGACAGGAAGCCACCGGCGGGTTGGATGAAGTCCAGATACGTGCCATCCGTGACGGACTGGAAGCGCAAAGAACACTGGAGTCTCGTAAAGAGACTATCTTAAAATCCATCAAAGACCAAGAAAAACTGACTCCTGAACTGGAAGCTCAAATTAAAGCCTGCACCGACCTTACCACCCTGGAGGATATCTATCTCCCCTACAAACAAAAACGGAAAACCCGCGGAGACAAGGCCAAAGAAAAAGGATTGGAACCCCTGGCCCAACTAATCTGGGATCAGGAAATTAACGAAGGCGATCCGGATGAGTACGCCAAGGAATACATTGATTCCGAGAAAGAAGTAGAATCGCTGGAAGACGTTTATGCAGGCGCAACCGATATTGTTGCAGAATGGATCAACGAACATCTTGAAGTGCGGGAAATGTTAAGAAAGGTATTTTCTGAGCACGCTAATATCACCACAAAGAAAAATCCTACGGTGAAAGAGCGTACCAATTTTGAAGATTATTACGAGTTCTCATATAAAGCCAATAAGCTAAAACCGTATCAGATTTTGGCTATCAATCGTGGTGAGCGAGAGAATATTTTATTTGTGAACACAGAGCTGTGGGAAGAGCGCACACTCGAAAATATAGACGACGTTATCATAAAAAATGACCGCAGTATTTTTACCGAACATTTACAGGATGCCGTAGAAGATGCCTACAAACGTCTGCTCTTTCCTTCTTTGGAGCGGGAGCTACGAAATGAACTTACCGACCGGGCTGATCAACATGCCATCGAAACCTTCGCCACCAACCTCAGCAACCTGCTGATGCAGCCTCCTTTGGACAAAAAGGTAGTTATGGGACTTGATCCTGCCTTCCGTTCAGGTTGTAAAGTAGCCGTAGTGGACGAAACCGGGAAGTATCTGGAGGGCACGACGACCTATCCTACCCCTCCCCAAAAGAAGGTGGCTGAAGCTGAAGCGATTTTCGAAAAATTGATTGATAAATATGGTGTCAGCTTAATAGCTATCGGGAATGGAACGGCAAGTCGTGAAACGGAGCAAATTGTAGCTGAATTTCTTCAAAAGCGAAAAGAAAAACATCCTGATGAAGAGCTTCATTATATGATCGTGAACGAAGCCGGAGCTTCCGTTTATTCTGCTTCGTCCGTTGCACGTGAAGAATTCCCTGAACTTGATGCGCCTCAGCGCGGAAATATCTCTATTGCACGTCGTGTACAGGATCCTTTGGCAGAATTGGTTAAAATAGACCCAAAATCGATTGGTGTGGGATTGTATCAGCATGATGTAAACCAAAACCAATTGGCCGGAAAGCTGGATGATGTGGTGGAAAGCTGCGTGAATGAAGTTGGAGTAAATTTGAATACCGCCAGCGCCCCCCTGCTTGCTCATATCTCTGGATTGAGTAAAAAAGTTGCTCAAAACATTGTGAAGCGTCGCGAAGAACAAGGTATTTTCATGGATCGTGAGCAAATTAAAAGCATTGATGGAGTGGGTGACTTCCGCTTCCAGCAAGCCGCCGGCTTTATGCGTATCCCCGAATCCAAAAACCCGCTGGACAATACTGCTATTCACCCCGAGAGTTACGAAGCTGCGGAAAAACTCTGCAACCTGTTTGGGATTAATCTCGAGAATCTGTCGGCCGAAAAAGATAAGATTGTCTCTAAGTTTAAGGGTATCAACCTGAAAGAAACGGCTGAGCAAATTGGCGTAGGGCTTCCGACTTTAGAACTTATCATTGAGAACCTGCAAAAGCCCGGTCGCGATCCTCGTGAGTCGCTCCAAAAACCTCTGCTTCGAACCGATGTTATGAAAATGGAAGACCTGAAAGAAGGCCAAAAACTGGAAGGAACGGTTCGGAACGTTGTTGACTTTGGAGCTTTTGTCGATATCGGCGTAAAACAAGACGGGCTGCTTCATATCTCAAACATGGCTGAAAATAGAAAAATTGAAGATCCCCATGATGTGGTTGGTGTTGGTGATATTATCAACATCGAAATTATTACCTTAGATTTGGAACGAGGACGGATTGGCCTCAAATTAGTTTAACTTGAGAGTCATCCTGAAGATACCTCCGAAGGATCTATACAGATTTAACTCTTGAAGATTCTTCGCTTTCGCTCAGAATGACTTACTAACTTTATTTAGCAAAAAATGGACAAAGCGCAGCAACTCGAAAAAAAATATCACTTCCAGGTGTACAATCGCCTGCCGGTTACCTTATCGCATGGAAAAGGAGCACTCCTATGGGATACCGAAGGAAATGAATATCTGGATGCTTTTGGGGGATTAGCGGTTAATAATCTCGGACATTGCCACCCGCGAATTGTGGAAGCCATTAAAGAGCAGTCAGAGAAGTTACTGCATGCCTCTAATTTCTTTTATAACGAGCCACAGAGTTTACTGGCCGAAAAGCTTTCTAAAGTTTCCGGATTAGATCGGGTATTTTTTTGCAACAGCGGCGTTGAGGCCATGGAAGGTTGTGTAAAACTGGCTCGAAAATGGGGTAAAAAAAACGGAAAATCCGGGAATATCATTACGCTGAGTGAAGGCTTTCACGGGCGTTCCGTAACCACCATCGCTATGGGAATGCCCAGTTACCGTGAAGGATTTGACCCAATGCCCACCGGCTTCGACCATGTTCCTTTTAACGATTTTAAGGCTCTGCAAAAGACTGCTACCAAAGATACCATTGCCATCGTTTTTGAAACCATCCAGGGTTCAGGCGGAGTAAACGTAATTGATGCCGAGTTCATGGAAAAAACCCGAAAACTTTGTGATGAACTCAATATCCTCATGATTCTTGATGAAGTGCAATGTGGAGTTGGGCGATCCGGTAAATTCTACGCTTACCAACATTTTGATGTGCTGCCGGATATCGTGGCTACCGCTAAAGCTCTGGCCGGCGGAATTCCGATTGGGGCCATTATGGCTAAGGAAGAAGTGGCATCGGCCCTTGGGTTCGGTGATCATGGAACTACATTCGGTGGAAACCCCTTCGCGACTCATGTAGCAAATGCAGCTCTCGATGCAATTGAAGAAGAAAATATTGTGGAGCAGGCCGCCGAAAAGGGAGTTTTTATGATGGAGTTACTGAAAAAGAATTTAGCCGGAAACCCCTCAGTAAAAGATATCCGCGGACTTGGGCTTATGATCGGAGTAGAGCTTAACCGTCCTGCTCGCCCGGTCGTAGATAAGATGTTTGAACATAAAGTATTGGGTAATGCCGCACACGGGACCGTAGTTAGATTCCTGCCCCCGCTTGTCATCACCAGAGAACAAATTGAGCGGGTGGTTGAAGTGTTGGTATTATCCTTAAATCAAACTGAGTAATGGAACGCGGATGACGCAGATGTTTCCGGTCGCCACTGATTAAATAACCATGTTAATCCTTTCATCCAGTTAATTATAGTTCAGCCTTTCAGGGGTGTTATCTTCTTGATATGCTGTGATCTTTGTTAAGAAAACTATTCAAGATTTAAGCCCCCAATTTTTCATTTTAAATCTTGAATTTTAAATTCTCTAAAACGGCAAACTAATCTTCCCTAAATGTATTTTTTCATCCGTAATCTCAGGTATGGGAAACCCCTCACCCGCTACCAACTCATTAGCAAAAAAGGCCATCATAGCGGCTTCTTTGGCATCGGCGGGGATTCCTAATTCGTCAAAGGATTTGAATTCGGCCTGTGATAATCTTTTTTGCAGATCATCCATCAAAGTTTTGTTATGGACTCCGCCACCGCTTACATAGCATTCGAAATCTTGATCTCCGACAACTTCATCTGCCGCTCTGCTAATGCTTTGGGAAGTTATGGCTGTCAGAGAAGTCACCAGATCTTCCGGGGTTAATTTAATTTGATGCCCCTCCATTAATTCTTCAATGTATGTCAGCCGGAAATCTTCCTGTCCGGTTGTTTTTGGAAAAGGTTTGCGAAAATAAGGCTCAAGAAGCACGTATCGAACCAATTCGGAGTGAACCGTTCCTTTGGCCGCAACCTTACCACCTTCGTCATACGGACGTTCAAAATACTTTTTCATGGCTTCGTTGATGAGCGTATTAGCCGGACCGGTGTCACCTGTAATTATTTTACCCCCATTGTTCTTAGAGGGCAGCCAAGTGAAATTTGCAATCCCTCCAAGGTTTAACAGCATTCGGTTTTCAGATTCTGACTGAAATATCATTTCATCAAAAATGCCTGCAAGCGGAGCACCTTCCCCTCCAACCGCTGTATGTTTTTGGCGAAAATCTGATATAGTAATGATTCCGGTACTTTGGGCAATATGATCTCCATCAACTATTTGAAAAGTCGCGTTCAGACTGCCTCCAGTTTCAGCCGGAGCATGGTAAACCGTCTGCCCATGGCTGGCGATCAGGTCAACATCTCCCGTGTTGACTCCCCAATCGTCCAGAGAATTCAGGATCCACCCTCCATACAGATCACCCAATTCAGAATGAAGATAAGTCAATAATCGTGTATCGGTCTTATCATTGGATTGAATGGCAAAAAGTTTTTCCCTCAATTCGGTATCGTACTCAATGGTCGTAAAATGAATTACTTCGATATCTATGGATCGGCCGGTTCCAGATACTTTGCAGAGCGAAATATCGAGTCCATCAAGGGAAGTTCCGGACATTAGACCAAGAATAAGTCGTTCCGGTTTTCCTGAAATTTCCCGGAGTTTTGCTATGTATTTATTCATAGTTTCAAGCTAAACATTTAAGTAAGAACCTACACAAAATGAGTGAACCTACCGAAGACGAAATTAAGGCATTTATAGAAGATGTCGAATTCCTGATACATACACTTAAAGATAGTTTTGAATCAGATGATGTTGAATTTTTCATTGACGAGCAAAATGAGATTCTATATGTAAAACTGGAAGGCCTGAATGATTACAGCGAAGAGGAAATTGAAGAAATAGCTGAACCAATTCTCTCTGAATTAGATCTTGATTTTGAGGAAATTATTCTTCTCCCATTATAATCAGGAGTGCTAAAAAAGCGCTTTTTTCTTAATTTTTTGATAACTTCAGACTCATAAAATTTGAGTGAATCTTCAATCATACTCTATAATGAAAGCAACTAATTCCGGATATACTATGAGCTGCATCATGTGCGGCCGGGAAAATGACGAGAGAGAGACGAGTACCTATTGTACCCACTGCGGAGGAGTGCTTGAAATAGAATACCATCAATCGGGAAAAAATATACAGTATCCTCTCAAAAAAATACTGCCGGATCCCCTGAAAAATCATTTTACCCCTTTAAAAAGACTAAACCGGCTTTCGGAAAAATATGAAGCTGAATTATATGGAAAACTTGAATTTGAACACCCCACCGGTTGTTTTAAAGATCGTGGAAGTTATATTGAAGTTCAGAAAGCCCTCGAGTTGGGTGCGGATGCCATTTGCCTGGCTTCAACCGGAAACATGGCAGCCTCGGTGGCTGCTTATGCATGTTATTTTAAAATACCTTGTTTCGTTTTTGTACCTGAAAAAACGCCGGAGGTAAAATTAGCTCAGGCTACCATCTACGATGCCACCATTCTCAAAATAAAAGGAGATTTTACAGCCTGCGAAAAACTTTGCAGGGAATTCGCCAAATCAGGGAATTATTACCTGGCCGGAGATTATGTATTCCGGCAAGAAGGCCAAAAATCATTCTCTTATGAGCTTTATGAGCAAGGAGATACAGAATTCGATTATATATTTGTTCCGATCGGTGCAGGAACTAATTTCGCTGCCATTTATAAGGGTTATAAGGAAATGAAAGCCTCCGGGATGATCGATATGATCCCAAAATTTGTGGCAGTTCAGCCCGAACAAAGTTCTCCGGTAGTTGAGGGTATTTTCAAGAAAGAAAAAATTGTCAAAGATCACGTGAATACCATGGCTGATGCTGTCGCAGTCAGTGACCCCTTTGATTTCTATAAGGTATTGAGGGGCATTGAAGAAACAGACGGACTTGCTTTTACCGCTACCGAAAATGAGCTCCTTGATTCCATGAAAGAGATGACCGTTGAGGAAGGCTATTTTACTGAACCTGCCTGTGCCATTCCATTAGCGACATTCAAAAACAACCTCGACCAATTTAAAGGGAAAAAGTGTTTATTTGTGTTGACGGGAACCGGACTTAAGAGTTCCCACATTGTGGCCAAATATTCCCTTTCCTCTCCGGTACTCCCTCCCAACCTGGACCGTGTTCAGCAGTACATTGAATCCGGCTTTGTGGATATGCAGAAAAATAGCTGGGGACAAACACGCAATACCGGGTTTGAAAACGTAAATATGGATGAAGGCCATACAAAACTGTATGATGAATACGTGCATAACATCAACCGGAAGGGAAAGACCTTAAAAGAAGAAGAAATCAGAGTATTGAGGTCTTTAGTGTATAACGAAGACGCTGATCTTGAATATCCTGTGGAAGTAGTTGATTACAAATTGACCATGCGCAAACACGGCCTTGTGAGTGCTGCTGTAAAACTGCGAATCAATGGCGGTGATGAAGTAATCTCACTAGACCAGGGTGTTGGCCCTATTGATGCTATACTTACAGCTATAAAAGCTGAAACTGATTCCTTTATCCCCCTTGAAGTAACCAATCACGAAGTAGAAATTCTAAGCCCTGATACGGATTCTTTGGTAGTCGTTACACTTACTATGGAAAAAGAAGGCCACAAATTTACTTCCAAAGGAGCCTCCCCTGATACGTTGGAAGCAGTAATACAAGCGTTTGTGAAAGGACTTGCCGTAGCTAATAAGGCTCTGGCGGTTTGAAGGCTGATAAAGTGAAAAGTGATGAAGTAGTTTTCTAAGATTACTTCATCACTTCATTAATCATCACTTATCTAAGAGCATTTTCTAACTCAAGCGAGGCATTGCTTCCTTCATCTCGATACTTCACAATAATCGGGCATGCCATGCTTAGGCCTTTTTCTTTAGCCCAATCGTTATTAACCGGTCGGGTACCCGGAATCACCACTGCATTTTCAGGGATATCGGCTCCGCGATCCAGCATTTTTTGATTTACGATATCATAAACAGGAACAGCTTTAGACAGCGTTACACCGGGTGCAATCACCGCTCCTTTCTTAACCAAAATCCCTTCCACAATAACAGCACCTGCGCCGATAAAACAATCATCCTCAATAATTACCGGGTTCATGCCAACCGGCTCTAAAACCCCACCAATTTGAACTCCGGCTGAAAGATGCACATTTTTCCCTATCTGGGCACAAGAACCTACTAAAGCATGACTATCCACCATTGAGCCTTCATCTACATATGCTCCAACATTGATATAAGCAGGTGGCATAATAATTACACCGGATGCTACATAGGCTCCCCGACGTACAGAAGACCCACCGGGCACTAAACGTACACCGTCTTCGGGAGCAAAAAATCGGGGCGGCAAATTGTGTTTATCCACAAACCCCTCGTAAATACCTTCATAAGATGTATTCTCCCCACTTTTGAAGGAAGCAAGGATCGCTTCCTTCACTTCAACATTTGCTTTCCAGCCATTCTCCGTCTTATTCGAGGCTCGTAAGGTTCCTTCTTCTAATTGGTCTAAAACGTCTTCGTAATTCATTCTGTGTTTTTGATTATTGAATTCATTAATTGTGTCATCCTGAGGATACTTCTGAAGGATCTGCTCAGATAACTCTGTGAAGATTCTTCACTTTAGCTCAAAATGACTTTCTAGTAATCATTGCTGATCTTCCAGCCAATTACTGATCTCTTTGTCTGCTTTGAGAAGCTCTTGCTCTACTTTATCGGAAATATCACCCAGTGATAATGGCAACCGAACGGTATCATTGGTGATCCAGTCCTTTCGATTAAGCAACACTTTAGCAGGAACCGGATTTGGAGCTTTAAATAGAACATCCGTAGCATTTTTCCAAAGGGGGAACAGATTATCTGAATTCCCTTCTATACACATTTCAGTATATCTATGAGTAGCTTTCGGCCATACATTTGAGGCGACCGAAACCAATCCCACTGCCCCTTCTTTGGCAAAAGCGGGGGTTAGTCCGTCATCACCACTATAGAACTTCACATCCGGAGCTTCCCGGCGGAATGCTTTAAATTCTTCTACACTTCCGCTTGCTTCTTTCACACCAAACAGATGATCGAATTCCTGCTTTAGTCTTGCCGGAACAGAAGGATGCATTTTTACGCCGGTTCGGGATGGTACATTATACAGCATGCATGGTATATCTGTTTCTGCCATCAGCTCACTAAACCATTCAAATTGCCCCTCAGCGCCGGGTTTAGCATAAAGCGGGGTCACTAATAACAACACATCGGGTTGAATTTCATTGCAAAAGTGAATGAAATCTGCCTGAGCCGGCAGGTTAAAACCACCGATCCCTACCATCATGGGTACATCCAGGTTTAATCCTTTGGTAAACTCTACAATTTCTCGTTTTTCTTCTTCATTCAGGTTTAATCCCTCACCGGTACTCCCTAACACCAAAACTCCATTTCCGGCTTCCTCTTGTTTTCTCAGAATGTATTCAAAACTATCGTAATCTACGCTCCCGTTTGCATTCATCGGGGTAACAATTGCGGTCCAAAGTGGAAATTTCTCCATTATTCCTGTTCTTTTATAATTTGATCAAATAACTCTCCAAAGGTACGAATTCCCGCTTCCATCTTCGAGTGCTCAACCAACTGTTTGGCTGCCCAAATGGCTCCTTCCGCAAACAAAGCCCGGTTCAGGGCTTTGTGTCTTAAAGTTATTTCTTCTGTTTCTGTTTTGAGGGTTAATTCGTGAATTCCTTTCACATCACCTTCCCGAGCTGAGGTAACTTCCACTTCTCTATCCAGCCATTCTTTCCATGAAAGAGCCGTTCCGCTGGGGGCATCTTTTTTGTGAATATGATGCACTTCGTGAATATGGAATTCTGGGTTCTTCAAAATAGCCGATCCTGCGGATATAGCTTCAATACTTTTTCGGATAATATTCATCCCTAAACTGAAATTAGAAGCAAGTACCCACTGCGTATCATTGGCTTTCAAACGATCTTCCAGGTTATCCGGCCAATCGTAACCCGTACTTCCCCAAGCGGCCGGAATTCCTGATTCTAGCACCGTGTCCAGTATTTCAGGCACTGCATCTCCCGGCACAAAAATAATGACCGCATCTGCTTTTCGTAGTTTATCTGCGGTTGGTGGGTTCGTGCTGTCAAAAGCTTCGGCTAATTCATCACCTAACAACTCTACGACTCTCCCACCTGTTTTCCCGGTTCCAATAACTGCAATTTTCATGTGTTTCTTTTTTATTCTGTAATAAATTTTTCGTGCAACATACGCACAACATCCTCTGCTTGATCAAGATCTATCAGGAAGCACAAATTGTTTGGACTGGCTCCATGACAAATTAAACGCACGTTATAGTTTTCAAGAGCAGTAAATAAAGGCCCGCCAATACCTGACGTTTTTTGAAGATTATTACCGATTAAAGCTATAAGTGCCAAATCCTTTTCAACAATGATCTCTGCAAAATGTCCCAGCTCATCCAATACATCATCAGTTAATTCAACCTTATTAGCTGCATTAACAGCTGTATCCAATGTAAGGGCTACACTTACCTCACTGGTACTTACCAAATCTACTGAGATTTTATGTTCAGCTAAAACCTTAAACAAGTGAGCCAAAAATCCATGCTGATGAAGCATTTCAAGGCTGTTTACGGTAAGGAGCGTTTGATCTTTTCGAAGCGAAATTGCTCGAATCGGCGGCTTTTTTTCTGCATCTTCTACAATATAAGTTCCAGGTTTATCGGGATCTGAACTTGAAGCCACCCTCACATTTACCCCACCCCGAATAGCCGGCTTTAATGTGGCAGGATGTAGTACTTTTCCACCAAACACAGACAGCTCAGCTGCTTCATCAAAAGTAATTTCATAGATAGGGTGTGCATTTGGCACGATGCGCGGATCCGTGGTAAATACCCCGGCTACATCAGTCCAAATTTCAAGTGTATCTGCACCCACCACCTCTGCAAAAAGTGAGGCTGAGAAATCACTCCCCCCGCGTCCCAATGTGGTCGTGTTTCCAAATACATCTGAACCGATAAAGCCCTGAGTTAAATATATTTTCTCTTTCTGAAGGAGCTTATCAGCCTTTTTCTTAATAGAGACCAAATTGGGTTCCGCATTTCCAAAAGTAGAATCCGTTTTCATAATTTCACGGGCATCCAGCCATTCGGCATCCACTCCATTTTCTTTCAACACTTCAACAAAAATCCGTGTCGACATCATCTCTCCATAAGCATATAACTGATCTTTCCAGCGCTTATCCCTTCCCACAAAATCCAAATGTTCCCGTAGTTTGGAGAATTCAGTATAAAAACGATCCCTGACGTGCTCCTGATCCTTACAATGTCCTATAATCTCAAGATGACGCTTCTCAATATTACCAAGAAGCTCCTCCCGCATGGTCGAATTAAGTTGACTTGCCGATAGAGCTACCAAGTCATTGGTTGTGCCTGAAGTAGCACTGATTACAATTAACCGGCGATCAGAATCAGCGGCCACGATTTTGGCACTTCGCTGCATGGCTTCGTATGTACCGACACTGGTGCCTCCAAATTTAGATACGATCATTCTTTAATTAAATAATTGAATTGATGAAGTGAGAGAGCCAAAAATAAACACAAATCCACCCAATCCCTTATTTAAATAGTTTATCAGGATGATTTTCACATCCTTTTATGATTGGATTTAAGTCACTGTTGTTCAAATTGGCCTAAGCATCGAAATTGAAGCAAGGTTGCAATTTATATTGAATGCCTAAAATCAGGAATGCCACATTGCTTAGAATTTTGTATTCTCACACGACTTTGAAATCTGAAATCATTCTACATTCATGGACTCAGCACTAATTACAAGCGATGCAGTCACCTTTGGACTTTTGATGGCTATTTTAGCCGGGATATTTATCACCTCCCACAGCGACAATCCAAAATGGAAAAAATTCTACAAGTTTGTCCCTTCACTGTTGCTGTGCTATTTCTTGCCTTCACTGCTAACTACTTTCGGTGTTGTCTCCGAAGCAGACTCAAATTTATATTACATCGCATCCCGTTATTTACTGCCGGCAAGTTTGGTGCTGCTAACTTTGAGTATTGATCTGAAGGGAATCATGAATCTTGGCCCAAAAGCAATTATCATGTTTTTGGCAGGAACCTTCAGCATTATGCTTGGTGGTCCAATTGCAATTTTGATCGTAGGAACCATCAGTCCTGAGATAATTGGAGGAACAGGAGCCGATGAAGTTTGGCGCGGGCTTGCAACCGTAGCCGGCAGTTGGATTGGGGGTGGTGCCAATCAAACCGCGATGCTGGAAATTTATGAACCAAGCACGGACCTTTTTGGAGCCATGGTGACTGTGGACATCATTGTAGCCAACATTTGGATGGCCTTCCTGTTATATGGAGCCGGAATCTCGGACCGGGTAGATACCTGGTTTAAAGCCGATGCTTCAGCCATTACCGAATTAAAAAATAAGATTGCGGATTATCAGGCAAATATTGCCCGCATTCCTACCCTTGTTGATTTCACTAAAATCATAGCTGTGGCTTTTGTACTTACAGCACTTGGTCATTTAGCAGGCGATTCCATTGCTCCCTGGATTGATGCCAATGCTCCTTCCCTGGCAGACCTGAGCCTGAACTCCAATTTTTTCTGGATTATTGTAGTCGCGACTACCGGCGGGCTCATCGCTTCATTTACCAAATTACGCACCCTTGAAGGGGCCGGAGCTTCAAAAATCGGAAGCTTATTTCTCTACATTTTAGTAATGACAATTGGGATGAAAATGAATATTGCCTCAATGCTGGATGCGCCCGGTTATTTTGTTATTGGTGCCGTTTGGATACTTATTCACGTAACCATATTACTGTTGGTTGGGAAAGTGATCAAAGCTCCGTTCTTCTTTGTTGCGGTTGGAAGCCAGGCCAATGTTGGCGGTGCCGCTTCCGCTCCAATCGTAGCTTCAGCATTTCATCCAGCCTTAGCTCCGGTTGGGGTTTTACTAGCTGTTTTGGGATATGCTCTCGGAACCTATGGAGCCTGGCTAAGTGCTGAGATGATGCGAATCGTATCAGGCTTTTAAAATTGATGATTGCTCGGGTTATTTCCTTATTTGAAGTTGATTAACTTTCATAAGAAATAACCGCCAACAAACAGAGGATAAGCTCTTTTCTTCTTTGTATCTTTGAACCATAAATTTCAATCCTGTTAAATTCTCCAATTATTGAAGAGAGCACTCAAGTTTCTACTCGTTTTTCTGACTGCTGCAGCCGCTGTTTTTGCGATGGTCATTGGCCTTAATTATTCCGGCTTTAAAACCCTTTTCGAAAATAAAAGAGGTATGGCCGAAGGGAGTCAATACATTGAAAATACTTATTCATTAAAAGGGCTTGCCCAATTTGTCGGAGAGCACCCGGAATGGGTATCCATTACTTCTTATAATGTCAATAATCCTGATTCAGGAATATATTATCAGGCTGAAATGCCAAGAGCTTTGGGGGCAACATCCAATTTATTTCTCCTGATAGAATATGAGCGACAGGTTGCGGAAGGAATGCTTGATCCGGCGGAGGTTATAAATCTCGAAGAAATAAAGCAGTTTGCCTTACCTGAAATCAGTGAAAATAATCACCAGAAGCTAGTGGAAGAATTTGAAGATGGAACCGCTCCGCTCGATGATGTAGTTCTCGCCATGCTTCAAAACAGTGATTTGGTAGCCGCTGATTATCTTTGGTTTCGATTGGGAGAAGAAAATATACGGGCGGTCATGGATACCCTGAATATGCCTGAAACCTCCCGGCCACTTCCATTCAGCGGAATGTATATAACCATCAATCCCTCTCTAAATGATACTTCAAAGCTGGATGAAAGCAATTTTTCGTCATTTGCAGAAAGAGCTATTGATGAAACTTTGAAACTGAAGAACGATCCTGATTACAATCAAAAAATTAAAGAACAATTTAAAGATGACCGCTTGTCTATCACCTTTATGCAGGAACGAGATGCATTGGCTTATTTCCCCCGAGCTACCACAAACCAACTCACTGCATTAATGGCTGAACTGCTTGATAATAACATTATATCTCAAAGTGTCTCTGAACAAGTAAAACAAAAATTGCGATGGCCGATGGGGTCAGAACCGATTGCTCGGAGTTTTGAAGACTACGGAGCCATTTATGATAATCGTATGGGGTTGTTAGGCGGCATCGATTTCGGCACCTCTATTTATGACGGTCATACCTCTGTACAGGCTATCTTTTTTGATCAGCTGCCGGTAGGCTTTTGGGTACATATGTCAGCCAATCACATGCAGGAAGATTATCAGCAACGTCTTATTTGGGATCCGGCCCTTTACGAAACCACATTGGATAAAATAGGAATGAACAATGAATAAATACCGTTTTTTAACCCTCTACTGGGTGGTTCCGGCCTATCTCCTTTTTCTAATTATACAACAGGGATTGGTTTATCAGGGTTCTATTGATACCTACGAAAATGGGACCACTTATCTGGCAGAGGTTACTGACTTTGATATCAAACAAATTGCAGCTCAAAGCAATGGATATGTTGATATCAAGTTTGAAGTAGATGAGGAAGTCATAGAACGGCGGCTTTCCCTCTCAATTCAAATGGCTCAGGAACTCATGGAAAGCTCCAATATTCCCATTCGTTATAAAAAAGGGAATTTCCAGGAAATTGTACTCTACCCTACATTTCAGATTCAAAAAAGCACTTCCTTTTTTAATATGAGTGTAGCTTTCATTGGGTTTACGGTTACCGTGATATTTGGCTTTTTTGTGAACCGATACATCCGCCGTAAAGTTGCAGATGAAAATGACGAAAAATTTGAAATCGAAAGAGTAGATTAATGGCTGGTACTTTATACCTCATCCCCACCACACTGGGCAACACTCCTGATAATAACACCCTCCCCGAACATACCTTAACTATTCTTCGGTCGCTGGATGTATTAATGGTCGAAAACATCCGGAGTGCCACTTCTTTTTTGCAATGGGCCGGCGATACGGTTCCGGAGTACGAAATTGAGTTTTACCATCTCAATAAAAATACCCCTGACCAAGAAATTCATTCCTTTTTAAAGCCAATCAAAAAAGGCAAAAATGCGGGTATTCTTTCTGAAGCCGGTGCACCTGCAGTAGCAGATCCGGGAGCAAAATTGGTTAAAATGGCTCATCAGAATGGTATAAAAGTAATTCCTTTAGTAGGGCCTTCTTCTATTTTACTGGCTTTAATGGCTTCCGGATTTAACGGACAAAACTTTGCTTTTCACGGATATTTGCCCATGGATCAAAACAAACGAAAATCCATGATCACTCAACTTGAAGGAGAATCCCGCCGGCATGACCGAACCCAAATCTTTATGGAAGCTCCCTATCGAAATAATGAACTCTTAAAAGATATACTTTCCACCTGTTCATCAACAACAAGAGTTTGTACAGCTACCGATATTACCTTGCCCTCCGAAGAAATCATTTCTAAATATGTTTCAGAATGGGCATCAGATAAACTTCCGGATCTCCACAAACGCCCCACCATTTTTATGATTTACGGGAAATAATCTGCAACCCCAAAAAATGGGTTTACAACAATTAACAGTAATTCCTAAGATCCATTCTGACATCTTTATTCATAGATTACTGTTTTATGAAGATTTGATGAAAGAGCATCTTTTTTTTCAAAAAAATAAATCGAATTGAAATTCACCTTTTGATTAAGTAGTCTGAATGAGCTCTTACAATAGAAATATAATTTCTAAACGTATTAATCATCAAATACACAATTAACGAGAGAGCATAACTATCTCATAAGATTCAAATACTATCTAATTATCATACCTGTATTTGAATGTTAGAATTAATATTAAAATCAACAAGGAAGAACTATATGACCTACAGATACAAACCGGACACGGTGCAAGCTGTGTCTCCTTCGAAAAACAAATTATTAAGTGTAGTGAGCAGGGTATGGCAATTAGCATGCCTTTTTTTATTTATGTTCGGCATTACCGCCGTTTCATATGCTCAAATAACTATTAACGGAACAGTGACTTCTGTTTCTGACGGAGAGCCTCTCCCCGGTGTAACAATACTGGAGAAAGGCACCGATAATGGTACCAGCACCGACGCCAACGGAAACTATGAGATCGCAGTTTCAAATTCTGAAGCTGTACTGGTGTTTAGCTCAATTAGTTTTCAAACTCAAGAAATTGTAGTTGGTAACCGAGAAACCATTAATGTGCAACTCGCAGAAGATATACAGCTCTTAGAAGATGTCGTTGTTGTGGGGTACGGTGAACAAGATCGTAAAACATTAACAAGTGCTGTTTCTTCAATTTCTTCTGAAGATATTGCCAATACTCCTTCGGCCAGTACCGATCAGCTCATGCAAGGTCGAGCCGCAGGTGTACAAGTAAGTGCCAATTCTGGTACCCCCGGTGGAGGGATTTTTGTAAAAATCCGCGGAACCTCGTCTATCTCAGGTGGAAGCGATCCTCTTTACGTTGTTGACGGAATACCAATCCAAACCGGTAACTTTGGTTTAGGTCTTGGTGGTGAAACAACCAGTGCCCTTGCCGATATTGCTCCATCAGATATTGAATCTATTGAAGTATTGAAAGATGCCTCTGCTACTTCTATATATGGAGCTCGTGCAGCAAATGGTGTTGTTTTAATAACAACAAAACGTGGCGGATTTACAGAACCTCGTGTGAACATTAACATGTACAGAGGAGTTGAAGAGCCCGTTAATATGCCTGACCTCGTAAGCGGATCGGAATTTGAAATGCTTATGAATGAAGCTGCAGCTAATAATGGAGAGCCTGAACCTTATGCGAATCCATCCAATACTACCAACACTAACTGGGCAAACCAGGTTTTCAGAACGGGAATTGTTCAAAACTATGATATATCAGTAAGTGGCGGAAATGAAGCAATTAAATATTCTGTATCTGGTTCAGCATTTGATCAGGATGGAGTTGTAAAGCCGGCTACTTATACCAGAAACAGTGCCCGGTTAAACCTTGATATTCTCGCCTCTGAAAAACTAACTTTTGGAACCAGCACTACCTATTCCTACTCGAACCGTAATCGGGCTCGTAATAACGATAATATTACAGGTGTTTTGGGTGGAGTTTATTTTTTACCAACAAATCTGCCTGTGTATGACAATGATGGTAACTATACTAAATTCAGTATTTTTGAAAATCCTGTTGCAGCAGCCAATGAAGTAGATTTCAATATGGATGTTAACAGGCTCATCGGTAATGTTTTTGCAGATTATGAGTTTGTGCCAGGTTTAACTTTCAGAACCAGTTGGAGTTTAGATTATAACCAGATTAAAGAAGATCGCTATGACAATACACTGCTGAATAACGGATCTGCAGTAAACGGAAGTGCTCTTTCAACCGTAGCTATAATTCAGACATGGACCGGTGAAAACACGCTGAGCTACCTGCTCGACGTTGGATCTAACCACAGCTTTAGTGCCCTATTAGGTACCAGTGTTGAAGAATCCACTTTTGAGCGAACTACTGCCGAAGGTGAGCAATTTCCAAGTAATGACTTCAGAAGAGTTCAGGATGCCGCAGTGCAGTCTGCTTCCTCATCAGGAACAAGTTGGGGAATTGCATCTTTATTCGGACGTTTGAAGTACGAGTATGATGGTAAGTATCTTGCAACTTTTACTGTTCGTAGAGATGGTTCTTCACGATTCGGTGAAAATAATCGCTGGGGTACTTTCCCCTCTGCAGCTTTGGGATGGGTTGTCTCTGAAGAAGATTTCTTCACTATTGACCAAATTTCTGAACTGAAACTTCGTGCAAGTTACGGCATCACCGGTAATCAAAGTGGCATTAACAACTTCCAGGCCCGTGGCCTTTGGGGGGGAGAAAGTTATGGCGACAGTCCCGGAACAAGTCCTGACCAGCTTGCCAATCCTGATCTTAAATGGGAAACAACCAAACAACTTGATATCGGTATTGACATCGGGTTATTTGATGACCGTCTAAACATTGTTTATGACTACTATGACAAGAAAACAGAAGACTTGTTGCTTGCCGTACCCGTACCAATGTCTACAGGTTTCAGTGAGCTTGTGCAGAACTTTGGTGAAGTAGAAAATAAAGGGATGGAACTTGGTATTGCCGCAGATATCATCCAAAATACTGATATGAATTGGAACGTAATGTTCAATATTGCAGGTAATCGTAATAAGATTACCAAACTTGCAGCGCCATTCAATGTATATAACCGTGACATCTATCGCTATGAGGAAGGAATTCCAATGTATTCTTTCTACTTCCATGAGCAGATCGGAGTAGATCCCGATACCGGTGAACCAATCTTCACTGATGTTGATGGTGACGGTACTTTCAATCCTAATGTGGACAGAAAGATCGTTGGAGATGCAAATCCTGATTTCTTTGGAGGAATTACCAACAAAGTTAACTACAAAGCATTCGATTTTTCCATCTTCTTCCAGTACAGTTACGGAAATGATCAGCTTCACTGGAACAGATTTTTCCAGGAGCACGGAGGAACTCGTAATACCGGTTACTTAAGCTCTCAGTTAGATCGATGGCAACAACCCGGAGACCAAACAATGGTTCCGCGTATGACAAGTTCTAACTATGCCGGTAACTTGCGCCCTTCACGTTTTGTTGAAGATGGTTCGTACATGAGGCTCAAAAATGCCACTTTAGGTTATTCAGTTCCTGTTGAGATACTTGACAAACTAGGCGCAGGAATCTCAAGTGCCCGAATATATGTAACCGGGCAAAACCTGTTGACCTTTACCAACTACAGTGGTTTAGATCCTGAAGTTACAGCAACTGCTACCTCGCCCTTAACCCGGGGTATTGAGTTTTATACCATGCCACAGGCACGGTCTATCATGGGCGGTATCAACATCTCATTTTAATTGAAAATATTATTGATCATGAAAAACTTTAAAAAATATCTACTTATTACATTGGTGGCAGCGGTAGGTTGTGATGTATTAGATCAACAACCGCAAACAGCAATATCGGACGAAATTGCTATAAGGGATCAAAAAAGTGCTCAAGCAGCTCTTAACGGTCTTTATAGTCAAGTTCAATCAACTGATTATTACGGGAGTAACCTGCAGATTTCGGGTGACGTTTCTGCAGACATCTCGCAAAGTATTGGTACCTGGGATTTCTACCGGGAAATGGATACCTATGTAACCTCAGCCGGTAACCTGGAGGTCCGTAATATGTGGGAGCAAATGTATTCCACAGTAAATCACGCAAATAATATCATTGCTGAATTACCAAACGTTGATGACATACCACAAACCGTACGTGATCAAATACTTGGTGAAGCCTACTTTATTCGGGCTCTTGCCTTTTTTGATCTGACTCGTACTTTTGGTGGTGTTGAAGGTGTTTATGGTGAGCAGGGAATACCTCTTGTAACCACTCCTTCTCGTCAAATCGACGAAAGCAGTTTTCCTTCTCGAGCTTCCATTGCGGATTCATATCAACAGGTACGAGATGACCTTGAAGAAGCAGAAACTCTTTTGGCAACAGCAGGGTTTTCCACACCTAATCGTGCTTCTGATGCATCAGTTAAAGCTTTACTTTCAAGATTGGATCTTTACACTGAAGATTTTGAAGGAGCTGAAAGCTACGCTACAGAAGTTATTGAAAACTATGGATTCGACCTTGTTGAAGATTTTGCCAGTATCTTCGCTAATGAAAATACAGCTGAAGCCATCTTTGAATTAACATATAATACTACTGACGGTAACGATATCCGTTTCTGGTATTTCCCTTCAAGTGGTGGTGGTCGTGGCGATATTGCATTGCACGAAGATTTTGTGAATATGGTGAATTCGCGGTCAGATGATGAGCGAGGAGACCTTATCGGTTTTGACTCAAATGTTGGCGCTTATTATTCTACCAAATATTCAAAAGCCGGTGGTGATGATAATATTCAGATTCTCAGGCTTGCTGAAATGTATCTGAACAGGGCTGAAGCTCGCGTACGTAAGGCTACTCCTGATTTTTCAGGAGCCGTTTCTGATCTTAATGAGATCAGAAACCGTGCAGGACTTGCAGATACACTTGTAACCAGTGTGGATGCCAATGAAATCTTAGGAGCCATTGAGCATGAACGCGGTATTGAGTTCATTCAGGAAGGCCATCGCTGGTATAACTTGGTTCGCACCGGAAATGCCCTAAATACTCTTACCAATATTGACCGACTAAACGGAGATCCTGTATCACTTACCGATGCCGGCCGCCAGGTTTTTCCTATTCCATCCAGAGATATAGATGCGAATGAAAACCTTGAGCAAAATTCTGCTTACAATTAATCTGTAAATCAGCCTATTAATTTAAAACCCCGGCATTTAATAGCCGGGGTTTTTTGTATATAATACCAGCCTATCTGTTTCTGTGATTTTCATTCACATTTTTTTACGCGGACCCGCTGTATTTTTTTATACATTAATCGTATCCGCCTTATAGCAAATCTTTAATAAAATTAGTTATCAATGACACAACAAAGCTACAAACCAAAATTAAGTGCTTACATCTTTATAATAGCACTCATGTTTATATGGGGATTTTCAACATCAGTTCAAGCTCAGATTTTTGGACATGGTGAAGAAATTTCTAATCCAGATTACGAAGAGTCTTTATTTCAAGAATTAGAATATCGAAACATCGGGCCTTTTAGAGGCGGTCGTTCAGTTGCAGTTACCGGCCATCAAGATCACCCACATACATATTATGCGGGCTTTACCGGCGGTGGTGTTTATAAAACCACAGATGGTGGAAACAACTGGTATAATGTATCAGATGGATATTTTAAAACCGGATCGGTGGGTGCAATTTCTGTGGCCCCTTCGAACAGTAATGTGATTTATGCCGGGATGGGTGAAACCTGTATCCGTGGTAATATGTCAGCCGGTGATGGAATGTACCGCTCTGTTGATGGCGGAAACAGCTGGGAACATATCGGCCTTGGTGATTCTCACTTCATAGGTGAAATTGTAGTTCATCCTGACGATGAAGATGTAGCATGGGTTGCCGTAATGGGCCATGCTTTTGGAAATGAAGGCAACACCGAAAGAGGTGTTTTCAAAACCACAGATGGTGGTGAAAATTGGGAACGAGTACTTTATCATAATGAAAAAACCGGTGCCGTTGATATAGAAATCGATCCAAATAACCCAAGAATTTTGTACGCTTCCATGTGGGAGGCTTACCGTAATGCATGGGAAATGTCGAGTGGTGGTGAAGGAAGTGGACTCTACAAAAGTGTGGACGGTGGCGAAACCTGGGAAAATATTTCTCAACGACCGGGACTGCCAAAAGGCATCAAAGGTAAAATTGGAGTGGCAATCTCTCCTTTGAATTCAGACCGTGTATGGACTATTATCGAAAGCCAAAACGGTGGTTTATTCCGCTCGGATGATAGTGGAAAAACCTGGCAAAGAACCAGTGCAGATCGTAATCTTCGCCAGCGTGCCTGGTATTATACTCACGTAGTTGCAGGTACAAAAGATGAAAATGAAGTATATGTATTGAATGTGAGTTTCCATAAATCAACAGACGGTGGAAGCAGTTTTGAAAGAATAGGCACACCTCATGGTGATCATCATGATTTATGGATCTCTCCAACTGATCCTGAACGTATGGTTATTGCTGATGACGGCGGTGGGCAAGTAACATATAATGGCGGAAAAAGCTGGTCTTCATATCATAAATATGCAACAGCTCAATTTTATCAGGTGATCACAGATAATCAATTTCCTTACCGAATATACGGTGCACAGCAGGATAACAGTACCGTTGGAATATTGAGCCGAACAGCAGGCAGTGGCATCACTGAAAGAGAATGGGCTCCTGTAGCCGGTGGCGAAAGCGGATATATTGCCCCCGATCCTGACGATCCCAATGTAACTTACGGCGGTAGTTATGGAGGTTACTTTAATAAGTTTAATGACTTTACTAATCAAAGTGACCGTATTGACGTGTGGCCGGATAACCCCATGGGTGCCGGTGCCGAGGATCTGAAATATAGATTTCAATGGACCTTCCCAATTTATATTTCCCCTCACAACTCCGACATATTGTATGCAACTTCTCAGTATGTACACAGATCTACTGATGAAGGTATGAGTTGGGAAACCATCAGTGATGATCTTACCCGAAACGATAAATCTAAACAAGGTGAATCGGGCGGACCGATTACAAAAGATGACACCAGTGTAGAATACTACAACACAGTATTCACCTTTGCTGAATCACCTATCCAACCGGGTGTATTATGGACAGGAGCAGATGACGGACTGATTCACGTCAGCCGAGACAATGGCGAGACCTGGAATGAAGTGACTCCAAACGGCATGCCGGAAGCTATGGCAAGTATTATTGACCCTTCTCCGCATGATCCGGGAACTGCTTATCTGGCAGCTAATCGTTATAAATTCGACGATTTCTCACCCATGCTTTATAAAACAACAAATTATGGACGAAGCTGGACGGAAATAACCAACGGTATTCCTGAAGGAGATTTTACCCGGGTAATTAGGGAAGATCCTAACAAACAAGGACTGCTATATGCAGGAACAGAAACCGGATTGTATGTTTCCTTCAATGATGGAGACAAATGGCAACCACTTCAGTTAAACCTTCCTAATGTACCTATAACTGATTTGAATGTTCATAAAAGGGACAAAGATTTAATTGTAGCTACTCAAGGTCGCTCTTTTTGGGTTCTTGATGATCTGGCGGTATTGCATCAACTCAGTAATGACGTCAAAAATTCTGACTACCACCTTTTCAAGCCCGAAACTACCTATTTATTCGGAAGACATACCGAAGTAGAGCCTGGAGAAACATTCGGCGAAAATCCTAAAGACGGTGTAGTCGTTTATTACAACCTCAACAATGTACCTGATGCCGAAGTTAAGCTTCAGTTTGTTGAGCCTGAAGGTTCAGTAATTCGAACATTTTCCAACAAGGAAAACCTGGAAGGCAAACCGGTTAAAGAATCTGAAGAATTTTATGAAAAAGAACATAATGTTCCTTCTGATGTTCTGACAACTAAAGAAGGAAATAATTCTTTTGAGTGGAATATGAGATATCCAGGAGCTACAGATTTAGACGGGCGTCAAATCCTGTGGTCCGGCTCTACTATTGGTCCCCGAGCCGTCCCCGGTTCTTACGAAGTTCGCTTGCTGGTGGATGATGAAGTAGTGGGAAGCCAAACTTTTGAAATAACAAAAGATCCACGCATCGAAACTACTCAAGAAGACTTCCAGGCGCAGTTTGATCTCCACCAGACCATTATTGCCAAGCTGGATACGACTCATAAAACCATTAACAGAATCCGTAAAGTACGTGATGAAATTAATGACGTGAAAGCTGATTTTTCAGCTAATACTGAAATTCAGGAACGGGCAGATGCCATGCTGAAAGTTTTGGAAGAAGTAGAAAGTGAGTTAATGCAAACCAAAGCAGAATCATATCAGGATGTATTAAACTTCCCTATCAAGCTTAACAACAAATTGGCTTCTTTAGCCAGTACTGTTGCAACCGGAGATGGTCGTCCGACACAACAGCAATATGAAGTTTATGTTGATCTTGCTGCTCAAATAGATGAGCAATTTGAGCGTATTGCCCCAATTTTTGAAGGAGAATTACCGGATTTAATTCAGGAGATAGAGCAACGCTCCATTCCTATAGAAAATTGATTAACTAAGTTATAAAATTAGAAAAGCAGTGATAAGAAATTATCACTGCTTTTTTTATGTATTCTTTTCCTAACAGTCTATAACTCAATGCGCACCGGCAGCATTTAATAACTCAACCACCTGATCGTGATGATGTGTTATTGCCTGATCTTTAGCTGACCAGCCCCTGTCATCATGTACGTCAACATCTCCACTGTGCTCTATCAAAAACTGAACAATGTCATAGTGGCCATTTGTAGATGCCCAATATAAAGCTGAAGTCCCGCGATTGTCTCTATGATCTACTTCAGCTCCATGTTTAACCAAAAACTCAACAATATTTTTATGGCCATGCTTAGCTGCTTTCAGTAATGCTGTACGGTCATGATGGTCTTTTGTATTAACATCAACTCCGTCACTTAGCAACCCTGAAATGATTTCAAAGTCGCCGGCTTCTGCGGCTTCAAGAAATGTTTCTTCGTTCATAACGTATATCCTCCTTAACTGAGATTTTAGATTGGCATCTGTATTGTAATTTGCAGGTGTTCAAATGTCAAATTAGAAATACAAATCTATTTTGAAGATTGGATGAACAGGAAAATTCAAAGACATAAAAAAACCCGATATCCAAATCAAAGAGGCATGTTTAGAAAGCTACGTCTTTATATTACCTTTTAAGGATACCGGGTATAAACTACTTTCATACATAAAGACGAATAACAGACGAAATAGTTTCGCTTTTATTGTAAAAAAAATAATTCTTTAAAATAAATTAAGCTGAGAGCCGGTACTGCGAACAAAATGTTCGGTTGTTAGATAGCGATTTTGCTCATTTAACCCCAATTTCTTGGTTTGTACCTTAAAAAGGTCTGAAATTTGTTTCGCAAAATTTCCTTCCCCCTTCATCCGGGTTCCCCATTCGTAATTATTCAATTTTCCATCCCTTATATCCATAATCTTCCGCAGAACTTTCTTCTTTCGATCAGGATAATGTTGCCCCAGCCATTCCACAAACATATCCTTAACCTTATAAGGCAATCGAATAATGGTATAGCCGGCATGGGAAGCCCCGGCTGCGGCTGCCATTTCCAAAATATCGGCACATTCATGATCAGTGAGGCCCGGAATAATGGGAGCTACATTAACCCCAACAGGAATCCCAGCATCCGCCAGTTTACGGATTGCCTCCAATCTGCGCTTTGGTCGGGAAGTCCTTGGTTCCATTACCCCCGTTAAGTCGTTGTCTAAGGTAGTAACCGAAATTGTAACACTTACACAGTTGTAGTCATTTAACTCACACAACAGATCAATATCACGTGTAATTAGATGATTTTTAGTAATAAGTCCCACGGGGTTTCGAAACTCTGCCAATATCTTAAGACAACCCCGGGTCAGCTTTAACTCTTTCTCTACGGGTTGATAGATATCCGTTACCCCGCTCATTGCAATCACCTGAGGCTTCCACTTGGGGGAGCTGAGCTCTTTCTTTAACAACTCGGGAGCATCATATTTCACCACAATCTTTGATTCAAAGTCCAACCCCGATGAATATCCCAAATACTCGTGATAAGGCCGCGCATAACAATAAATACAGCCATGTTCACACCCTCTATACGGGTTTATGCTGGCATTGAATCCAATATCCTCGCTCTTGTTATAAGTGATTACTGATTGGGTAGCATCCCGTATCAGCTGAGTTTTTGGAGCCGGCTTTTCCCCGGTTTCCTCATCCAAATCATAATCAATATAATTTCCCTCAAACCGGTTTACTGGATTATCTGATGCCCCTCTCCCCCTCAATGGGTTTTGTGAATCTGCCATGTCCTTCCTTATTTATATTACATATATTACACATATAATATAATGATTCATGCATGACAACAAAAACAAAAAAAGCCCTGCCAAATAAATTCAACGAAGGTTGAGCATTATTGAAATAATTTTCATTTCGGGCAGGAGATATTTTTCAGGGTTTCATCCCAACAAGCTCGATTGCCGTTATTATATCCTGGAGCTAAAATTGAACCTGTGTTTGCTTCTGTGTTGTAACTAATTATTGCCGTTTCACCTGAAGAAACATCCCTATAAATGGCTTTTTTAACTGTCCCGTCAAAGTTAAATTCTATGATATCCCCCATATTGTCATTTCTGTCGCTGGTTACTTCCAGGTCAACAGATTCAATATTTTCATTTCTCTCCCATGTTATCAGCGAAACCTGTTCATAGTCTTCAGCTGTAGGATTATAGTACATCCATTTACCCGAAGTACCTAAAAAATCAGACCTTCCCTCAAAAAAAAGTGCATCTTTAAGGGGAGGAGCGGTTGCAGAATTCGTAACAAAAAATCTCCATGTTACATCATTGTTGGGATTTGTTTTGGCGGTTATACGAACTCCGAAATTATCTCCCCCGGCCTCAGTCGAATAATTCCATTCCCATTCTCCAGCCGATATGTATTCCGGGTTATGTCGCTGTGCAGCCTTAACTAAGGTTCGCGGTATGGCCACATTGAGGTCCAAAATGGCTTTCATAACCGTTGCTGCTTTTGTAGCTACAGCAAAATTTGATTCTCCTGATGCCGTGGAATTACTGGCCTGTTTATCCTTTATCTCTGAAAAATCCACTTTCATCGATTCCTCGGAAGGCATTACAGGTGAAACAGGAGACATATCACTGCTCTTTTTAAAACTATGACACGACACGGAGAACAATAAAACAGCTATTATCACACTAATAAACCTGGCTGTTACTGAATTCATGGTTTGTTAAAGGATTGATTTGTATTCAATCCTTTAACTTTCCAATGGCCGGGTTGTTCCTCTTTCCTAAAGTTATTTAGGATGTACTTTTTCTCCTGCTACCCATGTTTGCAATACCTCGATTTGCCATATTTCAATCGCGGGTACTTCAAAGAAATCTCGGTCAATAACAATGAAATCAGCCCATTTACCGGGTTCAAGTGTTCCAAGAATATCTTCCTGATGTGCAGCATAAGCGGCATCGATGGTGAAAGATTTGAGCGTTTCTTTACGGCTTAATGCTTCATCAGGATACCAGCCTCCGGGAGGGTTTCCTTCATGATCTTGCCGTGTTACTGAAGAATATAATCCATAAAAAGGATTGGAATGTTCTACCGGGAAATCGGAACCATTGGCAATTAAGGTACCCTGATCTAAAAATTTCTGCCAGGCGTAACTCCCCTTTATTCGTTCAGACCCAACCCGGTCTTCAGCCATATTCATATCACTGGTGGCATGAGTAGCCTGCATGGAAGCAATAAGATTCAGCTCTTTGAAGCGAGGAATATCCTCCAGTGAAACAATTTGAGCATGTTCAATTCGGTGCCGTAATCCCTGGTCACCAAATTCTTCCCGGGCCATTTCAAAAGCATCGAGCACTACATCATTGGCGCGGTCACCAATGGCATGTATATTTGTTTGATACCCATTTGATACAGACTTCTTCACCATCTCATTCAGCTCCTCCTGTTCATAAAATAGTAACCCCCTGTTTCCGGGATCATCTGAGTAGGGTTCCTTCATAGCTGCGCCCCTACTTCCCAATGCGCCGTCAGCAGAAATCTTTACACTGCGAAGAGCCAATCGATCATCGGCATAAGAATTAATGGGACCCGCTTTGGAAAGTTCATCGAAAGCTGTCCCGGTTCCACGTATCATAGCATAAATTCGAGTGGTCATTTTTCCTGAATCCGCAAATTCTTTGTAGAGGTTCCACGTATCAATCCCAATTCCGGCATCATGAACGGAGGTAAGACCCATTTTGGCCATTTGATCAAGCGCTTTTTCCAAAGCCAATCGCATTTCTGTTTCAGTAGGTTCCGGAACAATTTGGTTTATATAGTTTTCTGCCGCATCCACAAAAACACCGGTGGCATTGCCCGCTCGGTCACGTATAACTTTTCCGCCTTGTGGATCAGGAGTTTCCTTACTAATGCCTGCAAGTTCCATGGCTTTAGTATTAGCCCAAGCCGCATGTCCGTCAACTCTTGTTAACCAAACAGGACGATCATCCACTACTTTATCTAAATCAGCGGCTGTAGGAAATTCATTTTCCGGCCATAGCGTTTGATTCCACCCTCTTCCCTGAATCCATTCCAATTCCGGATTGGCTTCAGCATAAGCTTTGATAGTGTCCAAAGTTGCTTCAAGAGTATTGATTCCGGACAAATTTACATTCAGTTCTTGATAACCTAGTCCCATTACGTGTCCATGGGCATCAATCAGCCCCGGAAGTACCGTTTTTCCTTGCAGGTCTATCACCTCGCCAACTGCTGATTTTTCAGAGAGTTCACTTCCTCCTATTTCCCGGACTTTCCCATTTTCAATAATCAGCGTTTCAAAAGTAATCAGGGAATCTCCCAGAAGAGTATATCCATTAGCATTCACAAACGTCTTAACATCTTCGTTATTAGTGCAACTCGCTATTGTGACAGCTAAAGCAAATAAGGTTATTAGTAGTTTTTTCATATTAAGTTTTTGATTAGAATTTCTTGAATATAAGGAAAGCCCTGCGTTTTGATAACTTTTAAGGCAGATATCTTATGAAGTTTATTAATGTTGTGTAATAATCCCTTTTTCAAATTGAAAAATTACCAGAATACATCTATTTAGTCCTAAAAATAAGAGACATACGCACAAACTTGAATACGATAATCTTAAAACTCCCCTTTTTCTTTTGGCTGTTTTTATTTCTGCCGGATATTGCTGTGTCTCAATCACAAAAGATAGACAGCCTTCGACAAGCACTTCCATATTCTGAGAATGCGCAGTTAAAGGCCGACAGCTCGACTGTAAACATTCTAAATAAAATAGGAACGGCCTACCGGTTCACTGAGCTTGACAGTACCATGTATTACGCCAAGTTAGCATCAGTTACAGCGGAAGAAGTAAAATATACCAAGGGATTACTTTACGCACATTACTTAATAGCAACGGTACATTTTAACCGAGGTGAATACCAACAAGCTTTTGAAGTTGCCAGTTCTTCTCTTACTGAAGCTGGAGCAGATGCATTTCGAGAGGAACGTGCACTGCTAAATCAACTCATAGGAATTTCCTACGCCTCACAAGGAAGTTACCAACCGGGGTTGGAGCACTTTTTTGAAGCCCGTAATTTATTTGAAGAGTTGGGTAATGAAAACGGTGTATTTCAAAATCTGAATAATATTGGAGTAAGCTATTTGAAGCTGGAAAATTACGACCGGGCTCTTGAAATCTTTCTTGAACTAAATTCCTTAAAAACATTAGAGCCCGCTACTATTTCTATACCCGTAAATCTTGGTTTTATTTATTATGAGTTGGGGCAGTTCGACAAAGCTGAAGAACAATTGGAAAGGGTATTGAATTTTGATGGAGGAACATTTGATCAGCGTGCTATTGGGTTATCTACTTTTAAGCTGGGAGAAATTTACCTGTTAAAAAAGGAGTATAGCACCGCCCTTCAATACTTTAAGCGGTCGATTGAAGTGTATGATGTTCTCGAAAATGAGCTTGAAAAAGTTCAGTCTTTGAATGGTATTGCACTTACATATCTTCAAATGGGGAATCTTGAACAGGCACTCAATTTTGCAGAACGTGCATTCCAAATTGCTGAAAAACTTAATGGATTACCCCAAAAAAGTACTTCCTCAGAGACCTTATATAAAATTCATAAGGAAAGAGGGGATGTTAAAAATGCCTTGGCTTTTCATGAGAAATTCAAAGCTTTTTCAGACAGCCTGAATAATAATGAGATAAGCCGGGAAGTAGGCAGGCTGGAGGCTGAATACCAATTTAAAGATCGTGAACTTGCCATAAGGGAAGCTCAAAGAGAAAAAAACTTGAGAACTTCAGAGCAGATTAGTAATCGCAATATGCTGATTATCCTGACACTTTCTTTATTGGTTATTGCCGTACTTGTAGCCTATGGACAAAATCGAAATTCTGCCCTCCGCAAGAAAGCCAATAAATTGCTTTATGAGAAAAACACTCAAATTGAAGATCAGGCGAAAAGGCTCAAGGAGATGAATGAAATAAAAACACAGTTGTTTTCCATAATCTCCCACGACCTTCGCGGCCCTTTGAGTTCTCTGTATGGATTCATCACACTCACCGAAATGAATCAGCTTTCCAAAAAACAAATCCAGGATTTAATTCCTGAACTGGCTGATAAATTTAAATATACCTCTACCCTGTTGAATAACCTTTTAAACTGGGCACGAAGCCAACTCGATGGCTATAAGGTTGCACCTGAACAATTTAATTTGAGTACTCAATTTTCAGAAAACCAAAAGATACAATCGTACCAGGCAAGTAATAAGAATATTGATATTCAAAATAAACTAACTCCTGAAATTTCAGTTTACGCTGACAAAAATATGATCGGGTTGGTAATTTTAAACCTTCTTTCCAATGCCATTAAATTCACCCCGGAAAATGGGGTAATTAAAGTCTGGTCAGAGATAAAAGGAGATATTGTTCGATTCTGTATTCAAGATAATGGGGTTGGTATATCCGGCAAACAACTTGATATGCTTTTTGATGAAACCAGTTTTTATACCACTGACGGGACCAATGATGAAAAAGGAACCGGTTTAGGACTTATGCTATGCAAAGATTTTATTTCCAAAAATAAGGGCCGGATTTGGGCTGAGAGTGAAGTTGGAAAAGGAAGTACTTTTTGTTTTACGCTTCCGGCTAACGTTGATCGGTTCCATTCTTCATAGCTTCCCAAAATTCATCCTCTACAAATTTGGGAGATACCGCCATTTTCTGTAAATCTTGTCTCGAAAAAAATCCGATATCTCGAAGAATCTGTTGCTCTTCCTTTAATTCCGGATCAGCACCTAATCTTAACTCACCTTCTTCTCTCTGTACCAGATAATAAAACTCAACGGCATGAATAGGTGGTTTTATGATCTCATTGACATGCATAAGCTTCACAACTGATACCCGCAAGCCTGTCTCTTCCCGAAACTCACGAATTAGTGCTTCCTCTAAAGTTTCCCCAAACTCAACTTTTCCGCCCGGAGGAATCCAGGTCCATTGATTGGTCACAGGCGAATTTAGCTCTACAAGAAGCAGTTTGTTTGTTTCAACCAATAAGCCACACGAACGAACCCTAAGCTTATTCGAGTAGCGGCCGGAGATCATGATTTATCTGCAACTGCTTTTGTTTTTTTCAATGGTTTGTACAACTTCAAAGACTTTGCATGCTTTAAGCTGGCTTTTACAAAGTCAACAAACAACTGGTGTGGATTATTCACCGTACTTTTTAATTCCGGGTGAAACTGAACCCCTACAAACCAAGGATGCCCGGGAACTTCAACGATTTCAACTAAATCGCGTTCGGGATTCATTCCGGCTAAAATCATCCCATTCTCAGTCAACTTATAGCGCAGATTATTATTCACTTCATAGCGATGGCGATGCCTTTCTTCAATATTTTCTGTTCCATAAGCTTCATATGCTTTTGAGCTTTTATCAAGCTTACAAGCGTACTTACCCAACCGCATTGTACCGCCCATATTTTCAATGTCTTTCTGGTCGTGCATAATATCAATAATAGGATACTCTGTGTCTTCATTAAACTCAGTACTATTAGAATCTTCCCAACCGCATACATTTCTTGCATACTCAATAACTGCACATTGCATTCCCAGACAAATTCCAAAAAAAGGAATATTGTTTACACGAGCATGTTCAACGGCTGCTAACTTTCCGTCAATACCTCTGCCTCCAAATCCGGGAGCTACCAACACACCTGAAATATCTTTAAGCTCCTCAGCTACATTTTTTCTATTAAGAATATCAGATTGAATCCACCTGATATTTACTTTACAGTCATTTACAGCCCCGGCATGAATAAAAGCTTCTACGATGGATTTATAGGAATCGTGATGCTCTACATACTTTCCAACAAGCGCAATATTGATCTCCCCGGAAGGATTGCAAACCGCCTCCACAAAACCAATCCAGTTATCAAGATTTGGCTCTTTAGTTTCTAATTTCAGCTTTTCGATTACACGCTTGTCAAGTCCTTCTTCCTGCATTAAAAGAGGGACTTCGTAGATACTTCGTGCATCTATGGACTCAATCACATCCTCTAAATCCACATTACAAAATTGAGCTACCTTTCTTCTAATAGTTTCATCTAAGGGTTGTTCTGTACGGCATACAAGTATATCAGGCTGAAGTCCGCTTTCAGAAAGTGTTTTTACGGAATGCTGAGTAGGTTTGGTTTTCAGTTCCCCTGCGGCTGCTAAATAAGGAACCAAAGTGAGATGTATAGAAAGTGTATTCTGTCGCCCCACATTATAACGTAATTGACGAACAGCCTCGATATAGGGTAAACTCTCGATATCACCCACCGTTCCGCCAATTTCTATGATTACCACATCATAATTACCTGACTGCCCCAGTTTTAAAACATGGGATTGAATTTCATCCGTAATGTGTGGAATTACCTGAACCGTTTTTCCAAGATATGCCCCTTGACGCTCTTTGGAAATGACATCATAGTAAATTCTGCCGGTAGTTACATTATTACTTTGAGAGGTTTTGATATCCAAAAAACGTTCGTAATGTCCCAGATCAAGATCTGTTTCAGCACCATCATCAGTTACGTAAACTTCCCCATGTTCGTAAGGATTCATGGTTCCCGGATCTACATTAATGTATGGATCCAGTTTTTGAATGGTAACTTTAAGGCCTTGCGCTACGAGCAGACGCCCAAGAGATGCACAAATTATACCTTTTCCAAGTGATGACGTAACCCCTCCGGTTACAAAAATATATTTAGTAGACATGCAGGATGTGAGTGTAGTTGATGGATGTAAAATATAGGAGGTTCCTTCTCCCTATTCAATCAAGATGGGTGAGAAAACCTA
This sequence comes from Gracilimonas sp., assembly GCF_014762685.1. Lineage (NCBI taxonomy): Bacteria > Pseudomonadati > Balneolota > Balneolia > Balneolales > Balneolaceae > Gracilimonas > Gracilimonas sp. The sequence continues at coordinate 391,693 of NZ_JABURM010000005.1, read as the reverse complement.
CTTTGTTTTCCACATGTTATCAACAACTTTTTTCAGTAAGTCCGGTTTATCTGAAAAAATACCACTCACTCCTCTCTTGATCATTTTTTTCATGCGACGTTCATGATTTATGGTATAAACAAAGACCGGAAAACCTTCACTATCCGCTTCATCGGCCCATTTTTTGGAAAATTCCCGATAACTGCAGTTAAAGGCGTCCGCACTGTAATCGGTAACCAGCCGGGACGGTGAACGCCCCTTAGATTGTTGTTTTTCATAAAGCAATGCCGCTGAGATGTCCACATCCAATTCCTTCAAATGAGTTATTGCCCGGTAATCGAAGCTTGAGAACAATACATACTCATTCATCTGATACTTTTTCACGAGTTCCCACGCTTTTTCCTCTATACCATCTGTGAGTTCATCTGTTACCGCTTCCGGCTTAATTTCAATGTTCACCGAAATTTTATCCCTGGCAAACTCAAGTACTTCTTCCAAAGTTGGTATCTGCTCGCCACGGTACGTATTACTGAACCACGATCCGGCATCTAACTTTTTTAGTTTACTGAGTGTAAATGATGAAACCTTGCCTTTTCCATTTGTTGTCCTTTCGAGTGTCTCATCATGAATAACAACAGGAATACCGTCCTTACTGAGTGTTACATCCAATTCAATCATCTCGGCTCCCATCTCAAAAGCGGCACGAAAGGCAGACATAGTGTTCTCCGGATGATAAGCACTTGCACCACGATGGCCGATTATTACAAATCCGTCACCATCATCTGAATATAGTTGAATTGGGAGCTCGGGCATATTGGGTTGAGCGTTTGACAAATTATAACTCCCCATAAATACAGCAATCAATACAAAATAGATTCTCAATTTTTATTGTTACTTTAGTTTACCCACAGTTCATCTTTCCAATGAGCATGAGTTCATTTATAATTGAAGTACAATAACTGTCAAAAAGTTAATTTTGGGAATTTATCACACGTTTAATTGCTTTGTGTAACAAAGAATCGAAAGCGCCTGTTTGTGTAATAGTACGGTACATAAAATATAAGCCGACCATTGTTGTTATACTTCCGAATACTGTCGTGATAGTTGCTAACCAAAGAGGCTGTATACTATTTAACAATGAAAGCGCTACCACAGAAGTGCCTAAAAAAATCTGCATGGCAGCTGAAATAAAATGCAAACCGTTTAAGGAATGCACACGATCCATGAATAAAGATATCCCGGACGTTTTCTGGTCAGTATTATTTAACTTCTTTAACCCATCACTAACTGTTGAATTTTTATATTCCTCTTGTTCAAACATGTCCTTTATTATTTAGATAATCTATGAGCTAACCTGTATTTATTATAATGAAAGTAAAACGACTTTAAAATAATTTATGCCAAAATCAGAGAATTTTTTCATTTATGGACGCAATCCTGTAGAAGAAGCCTTACAGAACCGGCCTAATGAGGTAGATAAAGTGTTTGTAAAAAATAATATCAAAGCAAGCACTTACCAAAATATCAATGATCTTGCACTAGAAAACGAGGTTCCATTAGTAAAGGTTCCCGGAGCTAAAATCTATAACCTCGTAGGTAAAGTAAACGACCAGGGATTTGTAGCCCAGTTAAGTGCCGCCAAATACACGAACTTTTTTAATTGGGTTGAAACTTTGATCCTTTCTAAAAATCCGGCTGTACTGCTTCTTCATGGAATTGAAGATCCTCACAATTTTGGCGCAATTTTGCGCTCAGCTGCTGCTGCCGGCATTGAGGCCGTAATTATACCCATGCAAAATCAAGCTCCTGTAAATGCGACTGTATTTAAAACTTCAGCGGGTACTGCCGGGCGAATTCCCATTATCCGGGTCCATAATTTAAATCAGGGATTAAAAGACTTAAAAGCTACCGGTTTTTCCATTGTTGGGCTCGATGGCAACGCTTCGCAAAGCTTGTGGGAAGCCGACTTGGATCGACCTATAGCTTTTTTAATTGGGAGTGAGGGCGAAGGCATACACCCGGAAAACCTCAAACGTTGCGACTCCCTCATCAAAATCCCCATGGAAAATAATGTGGAATCACTGAATGCCTCTGTTAGTGCCGCCTTGGTGTGTTATGAATGGGTACGCCGCAAATAAATTATTGGCTTTAGTACAATAAATATCTGCTTCTTTGCTTTTTGAACGCCTCTACATCTGATTCCCAAGAAGGAATGTCCCGCTCATTTTCGATAACGGATTTCAGATCAATGCCAAACAACTGGTTGGCAAAGGGGGTAATCTCAAAATCAGCAGTGTGATTTCGGACGAATTCAAGCAAGTCGAGCCCCAAATTTAACGGATCCGTTTGAGAGTACTCGTCAGTGAAAGATATTTTAATCCCCATACATAATTCTCCTTCAAGTTTCGGAGAAATAGCCTTACCCGGAATCGATATTGGAGTGAATGATACTGAATCCAGTTTTATTGAATGCTTTTCTTCAATAGCATCCAATTCAGATGCATGGAACTGTAAATTCGGCGACCCGATCATTAAAAATGGATCTGTGGTCCCCCGGCCCTCCGTAAGATTTGTGCCTTCAAAAATAACTGTTCCCGTATATGCAAAGGCGTGTTCAAAAGTTGGAAGATTTGGTGAAGGCGGGATCCATTCTAAACCTGTTTCTGGCCAGAGCATATCTCTTTCCCAGCCTTCTGCTTTAATGATCCGATAATCCGGTTTGGCTTGCAAGTGCAGCCATTCTTCGCCCACTGCCATTTGTGCAATTTCACCCATTGTAAGCCCATAGGCTATCGGCATGGGATAAAATCCTACAAAGGATTTATATTGCTCCTCTAAAGTCCATCCGGCTACGTATTCTCCCCCCAAAGGATTAGGGCGATCTAAAATCCAAAGTTCTTTATTGTTTTCTGCAATTGCTTCCACTACTAATCCCATAGTGGCATTGTATGTGTAAAATCTTACCCCCATATCAGGAAGGTCTAAAAGAATAAGATCCACATTTTCCAGCATTTCAGGATTTGGCTTTTTATCGGAACCATACAATGAAAATACCGGTAAACCGGTCTCCTGATCTATCCCGTCTTTGATCACTTCTCCTGCTCCCGATTCCCCCCTAAATCCATGCTCTGCGGCAAAAAGTGCTGTAATATCTATCCCCAAACTTAATAATGTATCCAACATGTGAACACCATCTACCCGGGAGGTAGGATTCATTAAAAGTCCGACTTTTTTTCCTTCTAATTCAAAAAGATGTTTATCCAAAAGAACCTCTGCTCCAAGCTTTACCTTCGCCTGGGATTCTACATCATGGACTTCACAACTCAGAAAAATGATACCGGTCAGCAATAGAAAAAAAAGGGTTTTCATGACAATGGATTTAGATTAAGGACAATAAAAAACCTCGTTCAAATAATTTAAACGAGGCTCAAATGTAGTATGATTATCGCAATTAATTTAAGCTTGATTTGCTACTACTTCAGACTCTGCAAAAAAGTAAGCAGCTTCAATCTTGCCATTTTCCACCGAATCAGAACCGTGAACGATATTTTCTCCAACGCTGTCTGCAAAGTCAGCCCGTATAGTTCCTTTATCTGCTTCTGCCGGATTGGTAGCCCCAATTAATTTTCTAAAATCAGCAATAGCATTTTCCTTTTCAAGAATCATTGGTACGCATGCTCCGCTGCTCATGAACTCACACAGCTCCTCATAAAATGGACGCTCTTTGTGTACTGCATAAAAACCACCGGCAGTATCTTTAGTTAAACGAGTCATTTTCATCGCCAGAATCTTAAAACCGGCTTCTTGAATTCTCTTAGTTACTTCTCCAATCAGTCCTTTTCGGACGCAATCAGGTTTTAGAATAGTCAGTGTTCTTTCTTTTGCCATTATTATTGTGTATTAAATTTTTGTAACATTTAGTCTTACAGTGTCTCTATTACATGTTCCGTAAAGATACGGGTTCATTCATCAAGTTTCGAACCTTTAAGTACTTTACTTTAAGAGTTACCGCGATTAGTATTTATGAAGGAAGGACAACAACAATTACATATTTGGAATTTCAAGTTGGCGGCATCACCCAACCAGCTGTGGCCCTATATCTCAGATACTAATCGGCTTTTCAGAAAACTTGGGGCAACTCCTGTCCAAACAACATCACTATCTCGCAATACTCCAAAAGGATATTTAGAACTTAGCAATCATAGCTTAAAATCGTACATGACGTGGACAGAGGAGCCCTATTCATGGGAAACCCCTTATCGGTACGAAGTGAAGAGAAACTACAAGCTGGGTATACTTAAAGAATTAAGACTGTACACAGAATGCATACCTACCGATGAAGGCACAAAGTTAATAGTTAAAATTTGGGTAACTCCATCCAATGTGGCCCTATCATATCTGGTTAAATTTTATATCAACTATGTCATAAAAATCAGACTCAATAAGTATTTACAGAAGATAGAAAAAAGTGCTACAGGCAATGTAAAGCCGTATGAGTTATCTAAACCCAAAAAATTAGTCCGTGGAGCAAATCGAAAATTAGAGACTCTCAAAGAAAGGCTTATTGAAGAAAGTAAACGAAAGCGTATCGTTGAGCGGCTTATTCACCTTATCAGGTATGCAGAAGATGAAGATCTGAAACGCATACACCCTTATGCTCTTGCCGAATACTGGGGTGAAAAAAAATATTCGGTACTCAATGTATTTCTGCATGCCTCAAAGCTTGATTTGCTTGACTTCAGCTGGGATGTATGCTGTCCTAAATGCAAGTCTCCAAAAAATAATTTTCGTAAAATGAAAAAAGCGAGAGTCCATCTTTTCTGTGAAGATTGCGACTCCGATTATACCATGGATTTTAACCGAAACACGCACCTCGTTTTCAGACCTCATCCCCTTATCCGTACAATCCCGGATAAAATGTATTGCCTGGGAGGGCCGGGTTCTAAACCTCACCGTGTAATTCAACAAACTTTAGGTATCGGAGACGAACGCTATCCCCAACTCGAGCTCGAAGTGGGCACCTATCTATTTCGTACACATAATCATGAGGGGCATTTGAAACTCCATGTCAGGGATGACGGTGCCGACAATGTTAAATTTTTCATTACAGATGAAGAACTGGACGGGCAGGAAATAGTCATATCCCGCACCCCCAATCTGAGCATCAGTAATTATTCTTCCAAAAATCTGGTATGTTTTATTGACAAGCTAAACTGGAAAGAAGAAGCTATTTACGCCAGCGAAGTAAGTTCATCAGTAGATTTCACCTCTCTGTTTTCAAGGGAAACCTTAAAAGAAACAAGTAAGGTAAAAGCATCTGAAGTTACCATGTTATTTACCGACTTAATGAATTCTACCGAACTGTATGTGAAAGAAGGCGATGAATCAGCTATTGGCAGAGTGATGGGACACTTTAAAATTATACAGCAGATAGTGGCTGAAGAACGAGGTGGTATTGTGAAAACCATCGGAGATTCTGTGATGGCGGTGTTTTGGGAACCGGTATCGGCATTAAAAGCTGTACAACGTATTCAACAAATTTTTACTACTTCCTCTTCGGTTGGCAATGCATTTAAGATTAAAGCCGGGGTTCACTATGGAGATTGTACCGCTGTAAATCTCAACGGCCGCATTGATTACTTTGGAACCACCGTTAATATTGCTTCCCGCCTGGTTGATGCGGCTTCTGAAAAAGAAATCATGGTGTCGGAAGCTGTTTTCAACCATCCTGATGTACAGCTTTATCTTGACCAGCATTCCGATACATTTTTTGTAAAAGAAAGCTTAAAAGAACTAAAAGGCTTTGATGATGAAGAGTTTAAAGTGAAACAAATTCGCCTGGAACGCCCCCCTATGCGCTTGGTTATTTAGAGTTCGGTTACGGGATTGAGCCCCTCCCCGTTTATGTACCAGTTAAAAGTAGAGAATCGGGTGTCTAAGATTTTATTTCAAGTCTTTAGTAAATGATACTAAGCTATCAGCTCCCCAATAGTGTCGCTTAATCTCATTTGAAGAGTTTGTGATTAAAATAAAATTACATATCCACAATGCAAGAATACACTAATTTAATATTTGCCAGTTTTGTTTTTTTTTTCTTATTTAAATATCAATCTTTAACCCTTAAAAGATTGATATTATGAAACTAAATAAAACAAATGTAGCCAAATTTTTCGCTTCACTTATTTTGGTATAGCTCTTAGTTTTGGCTTTACAAACTACCAACATACAGAAGCAAGAAGTACCTGTACCTATCAATATTGTTATGAATACAATGGAAAGTGTTATGCTAACCAAAATGGCACCGATTGTTATGGAATAAATGGTGAAGAACCATGTACAAGTACTAAACCATGTGGGGATCGCCCAACTGACCCAGAGGTAGAATAATAAACCTATAAGATTTAAAAGTACCTGTACCTAGTACAGGTACTTTTTTTATTAAAATTGGAAGTTATGTCAAGATTATTAGTCATAGTTATCTTTTTATCTTTTGTAATTCTTTCTTGCAAAAATGAAACATTTGAGTTTCATCCAATGCCAGAAAGATTTCCCTATGAAAGCATAGATGTACCCATTGTTGAAATAAATCGTGAGTATAGTAGTGACATAAAGGAAGAAATTATTAAGCCCGATGAGAGTATTTTAGGAAAAAAAACATTTAAAAAATACTTCGATTTTGATTCCACTTTTATCATTGAAAAGCCTGAAATCGATTTAAATTCTATTAAGTATAGTAGCCTAAATTCCACAAGAGGAATAATATTAAATCCTCTTAGTAATACTTTTTTAGAGTATGATTCAAAAAATAAACTATGGAGTTCAATAGCTAAATCTGGTAGAGGTCCTGGTGAATTAATGTTTCCAACTGATTTCCATATAAAAAATCAAAAAATATATGTCTCAACAAAGGATTCGAGAATAAATATTTTTGATTGTCAAAACCCTTCATGTGAATTTGAAAAATCAATTAGTTTAAATAAAATACAACCAAGTTCTTTAACTACTTATAACGAAAATTTTTTAGTCCTCGGTCTATTTAGTTCATTATCTCAGGGGGAAAATTCAAGTTCCAATTCAATTAATCCCCTACACTTTATAAATAAAAGTGGTGAGATAATGAACTCTTTTGGAGAGTTTTATAAAACAAAAAATAACTGGATGTTAATACAACCTTTTGAAAAAGGGAGTGTTAAAAATATAAAAATAGACAATCAACATTTTTATCTACATTATTATGATAAAATTCCTGAATTGTATTTTTTAAAAAATAAAGAGCTTTTCAAAAGATACATTTTTAAGGACTTTGTGAATTCCAAACATAAATACAATACTCAAAATCATGAATTATTTGTTAATGTTGAAGACTGGAGTTTTCTGGATAACATAACAGTCCTCAATAATGGCAAAATAATTGTTTCAATTCGCCATTTATCCAATAGATCTTTAAATGAATATGGAATAATTTGGGACGAGAATAAAGACTTCTACCTAATCGATTTGTTAAAAGACAAATATTCATTTCTTGGCAGTATAGATTTAAATGATGAAAATATATGGTTTAGCAAACATAATATTATGCATTTAAAAAACGATACTTTATCAATTCATAATTACATTTTAAAATGAAAGATAAAATATTATTTATATTAATTTTTATAATAGGGTTACTTTTCGGTACCATATACTTTAATCAATCTACAGATCAGAATTATGCACAAACCGATATTACCGATTTTACTGGAGGAGATTATTTTCATCTCGTATATATAGGTTCTGCTGATTGTGCTGCTTGTAATGACTCACTTCATAAAGAAATAAAAGTAATGAAGGATAGATTAAGAGAAGTTTCTAAACTTCATGATTTTAGATTGATGACTACTGGTATTTCCGTTGAGGTTAATAGTACTAGGGGCGTGGAATTCTTAAATAAATCAGGACCTTACGATGAAATTATAGCTGGAGCTGGTTGGTATAATTTAGGAGTAGATAATTATATATGGAATAAATTTGACGGGGAAGGTGCTATCCCTCAGGTATTAATATTAAAGAATAAATTTCATGTTAATGCCTCAACTATCGGTATTATGAACATTGAAAGAAATGATTCTTTACTTTATAGGCTTTCATCCTATAAATCTATTAAGGATTTTAATCATAACATGAATTCAAAAATTGAACAAATATTTGATTAACATTAAGTATGTTATAAATAAATTTTTAAGGGTCAAAACAACTTAAGCGGTTCTTGACGGATGTATGTTAACAATTTTGGATAAATATTTTCTTTACGATAATTAAACCGAAGGTGTTTGGCATAGCCCAGATCCACCAGTCCGTTATAGCCTCTCCACCCGTCAGAGTGTATGATGCTATTGGGACTCACTTTACCCCGAATAACACGTTGAAGGCTCTTTTTCGAGGCATCTGGGACAATTTCTGTATACACGTTTCCATTACGTTTAAAGATTCCGAAGACAATGGTTTTACCTCGGGCTCCTTGGCCTCGTTTGCCTTTGGCCCGACGGGCACCGAAGTAAGATTCATCGACTTCAACTTGGCCACTAAAAGGAGATTCGCTCTCGCAAAGCTCAGCAATGCGACCACGAATCGCCTTCAAATACTTGTTCACAGAATTACGACTCAGATGGGTCAATTCAGCTATCTGAGTGGCTGTCAAATCCAGACAAAAAAGCTTCAAAAACTGCCTGAATTTGGCCTCTGTAATTCTTGAACGGTAAACATATTTGTTATTAATTGGCATTCAACAACTTACGGATTTTTAAATTTCCTTAAGTTGTCTTGACCCATTTTTAATTTAATTCTTTACTTATTTTATAAATTGATGGAGCCAGTTTTTTACTCAAATTACAACTATCCCTAATTCTATCTTCATAGGTTTTTTTAATTGTCCAGCTCTTCGCATATTTGAGTGATCATTACTCACACAAGATTACATTATGTCTGCAAAAAAAATGCATCCCTCCATTGCTGATTCCGTTCAGCCCATGAAGCCCAAGAAAAATATCGCACTAATCGCTCACGATCATCGTAAAATGGACCTGCTGGATTGGGCTGAATATAACAGCGAACATCTTTCAAATCACAACCTGTTTGGGACCGGAACTACCGGAAAATTGGTTTCAGAAAAAACAGGCTTGCCTGTGTTCAGATTTAAAAGCGGTCCTTTGGGAGGCGATCTTCAGATCGGAACTGCTATAGTTCAAAACGAGATCGATGTGATGATCTTTTTCTGGGATCCTTTGCAAGCCCAACCCCATGATGTGGATGTGAAAGCACTTCAGAGAATTAGTATTGTGTATAACATCCCGATGGCCTGTAACCGGTCTTCAGCTGATTTTCTGATTACATCCCCACTGATGGGATCCAAATACGACCGCTTTATTGTAGATTACAGCCAACGTTTTAAAAAAGATTTTGATGCCGAATAAACTCGCTTCAGAAAAAAGTCCTTATTTACAACAACATGCTGATAATCCGGTGGATTGGTATCCATGGGGCAAGGAAGCCTTTACAAAAGCCAAAAAAGAAAACAAGCCCGTCTTCTTGTCTATTGGATATGCCACTTGCCACTGGTGCCACGTAATGGCGCATGAAAGTTTTGAAGACCCGGAAATCGCAAAACTCATGAACGATGCTTTTGTGAATGTAAAAGTAGATCGCGAAGAGCGCCCGGATATTGACAGTACTTATATGACGGTTTGCCAGATGCTTACCGGCCACGGCGGCTGGCCGTTAACCATTATTATGACCCCCGACAAGGAACCTTTTTTTGCGGGTACATATATTCCTAAAGAAGCGCGATTTAATCGCATTGGGCTTCGCCAGCTGATCCCCGGAGTAGCCGGGATGTGGAAGAACGAACCAAAGCGTGTTGAAAAAGCCACCGCAAAAATCAGGGAAGGGTTTACAAAATCACAGGACTTTGAAAGTGGAAATTTCCCGGGTATGGAAGCCGTGGACTTTGCTGCAGAACAACTTGTTAAACGTTTTGATCAGGAATATGCCGGTTTTGGAGAAGCTCCAAAATTTCCAAGCCCACACAACCTGATGTTTTTACTTCGCCAATGGAAAATAAAGAAAGAAGATCGCTTACTGAAAATGGTTTCCAAAACATTAACTCAAATGCGTTTAGGTGGTATTTGGGATCATATTGGATTTGGCTTTCATCGATATTCAACTGATCGGGAATGGCTGCTCCCTCATTTTGAAAAAATGCTTTACGATCAAGCCTTGATGATGATGGCCTATACCGAAGGCTGGCAAGCCACCCGGCATCCCCTCTTTCACCAAACGGTATATGAAATAGCTGAATACCTGGAGCGAAATTTAACACATCCAAACGGAGCTTTTTACTCGGCTGAAGATGCAGACACTGAGGACGAAGAGGGAAAATTTTATGTATGGGAAAATGATGAACTGGAGTCAGTGCTTACCAAAAATGATTATGAAAAATTTGCAGAATTATTCGGTATCACCAAAGAGGGAAATTTCAAGGATGAAGCCACAAAAAAACTGACCGGAAAAAACATCCCTCACCTGCCTGAAATACTGAATAATGATGAATATTCGTGGTTCACGGATATCAGAAAAACATTGTTTGAAAAACGAGAGCAACGTATTAATCCTTTATTGGATGATAAAATTCTTACCGACTGGAACGCGCTCATGATTGCCGCCCTAGCTAAAGCCGGGTTTGCCCTCAATGAAGAGAAACTTAAAGAAACGGCTGAAACCGCATACCGTTTTCTTCAGAAACATTTAATAAAAAACGGGCAATTGCTACATCGCTTTAAAGATGGAGAAGCAGCTATTCCTGCCATGGCGGATGATTATGCATTTCTTATTTGGGCCTTAATTGAATTATACCAGACTACCTTTAAACCCGAGTATTTGCAAAAGGCACTGAAATGGAATCAGCATTTTCTGGATTTATTTTGGGATGAAGATAAAGGTGGTTTTTATTTTAGTGTTTCAGATGAAGACCAGGTTTATGGACGGCAAAAGCAGATCTTTGACGGAGCTATTCCCTCCTCAAATTCCGTTGCGATGATGAATTTGATACGCTTGAGTCGCTTAACGGGGAATACAAATTTAGAGGAATACGCCGACAAAATCGGGAAAGCTTTTTCAGCCGATTTAATCCGTTCAGGTGCAAGCATTTGTCAGGGAATCCAATCCATTCAGTTTTTAAATGCTGATACCAAAGAGCTTTCTTTGATTGTTGACTCAAATGAAAAGGCAACGCTCTTGCAAGCCCTGAAAAGCCATTTCAGGCCCTTTTCTGTTAACCATATAATAGACAAGGATAACCGTAATGAATTAGCAGATTGTGCACCCTATACTGCTTCCCAACAAAAGATTGAAGGTGAACCAACCTTATATGTTTGTGAAGGCTTCACCTGCGAACAACCCATAAAAGGCGCTGAGGAAATTCAAAAAGTATTGAAATAAAAAAAGGAGCTGCTCAATCTGAATAGCTCCCTCCATTTTGGAAAAAATGATAATTACTGCTCCATCATCATCTTAAAAACATAATCTTTAAAACTCATCAATGTCACGCCGGACGGAATTTCTACCATCGCCTTGGCAACACTTGATTTATTTACCTTGCTTACTTCCATCAGTTTGGTCCTCTCGTTCCCGTCAACTGCCTCTATTAATAAAGGGAAGTTTTTTCCTTTAAAAATAACGTCCTGAGTAACTCCATTGATTTCAGCGTCTACACTTTCCGGCATGTTATTCCATCGCTCGGCCATCATCCCCCAGTCAATATCAATATCCGGTGCTAACCAAATTGACAGGTGTTTTTCCGGGTTTTCAGTATCCCGAACAATCATTTCGGCTGTCTCGTAACCAAGAATCGTTTGAGTTCTATCTGAAAAACTGTAATCGGTTTTTGATGGAGCATTACTTGATTTTTCAGACTCTCCGCTCCAGCTGGCCAGCATTTCAACCAATCCTTCAATTTCAACTTTAGTTACCTGCAAAGCCTGATTTTTCCCGGTCATTATTATAAAATCTTTCAGATCGTTTCGAATCAATAAACCGTCTGTGCTCATTTTATCCATAACATCGAAATTCTCTTCTCCTTTGATCATAATTCGATCAGCCGTGGCATACAAATTCAGTTCATTTACTTCAGTTTCTCCGTCATCTTCACTATACACATTCATAGAAATTTGCCCCTCAAACTGAGCGTAAATGGTCGTTGAAAACATGCCCATAAACAGTGCAAATACAGAAATAAATAAGCGTCTTTTTATCATTGTAATTCTTTTTTGATTAATTAGATGGATTTGTAACGTTCAAAGGTAGAAGTTGTTACGCAAATAAAATACTCAGGCCGGAATTAAATCATCCATACCCACATTCACTTTCTTAATCCAACCGCCGGCTACTACATCATTCCCTTCATAGCAGACAATGGCTTGCCCCGGTGTAATCGCCTCACGACCCGCCGGAAAGTGTACTTTCATTTGATTTTCACTGATTTGTGATAGATATCCTATAGCTCCGTCATCATTGTATCTAATCGCTCCTGTAATCTCCATTTCATCTTCAGGAATCTTGTCATACTTAATGAGATTCATTTCACCTGCTATCAATGTAGAGCTGACCAGATCTTCTTTTTCACCAATGGTAATAGTATTGGTAACAGGATCAATATGGGTTACATATACCGGCTTCCCCATAGCCAAATCCAGGCCTCTTCTTTGACCTATGGTATAGAATGGATAACCTTCATGCTCTCCAACCACATTTCCATTTTTATCCACAAATTTACCGCCGGATACTCTTTCTTCCAATCCGTCTACACGGTCGCGTAGAAATCGGCGATAATCGTCATCGGGTACGAAACAAATTTCATAGGAGTCCGGCTTATTTGCCACATTGAGTAATCCATGATCTTCCGCAATCTGACGGATTTCAGTTTTTGGGTACGTTCCAAGCGGAAAAATAGTTCTAGCCAGATGTTTTTGCGCTACTCCCCACAATGCATAAGATTGATCTTTTTTAGGATCATGCCCGCGCGATATAACATAGCGTCCGTTTTCTTCACGCACCTTGGCATAATGACCGGTTGCAATAAAATCACATCCTAAATTATCAGCTCGCTTCAACAAAGCGGCCCACTTGATGTGGGTATTGCAAAGCACACATGGATTCGGGGTTCTTCCGCCTAAATAATCGTCCACAAAACGGTCAATCACCCAATCGCCGAACTCTTCCCTTATATCTACAATGAAGTGCTTAAAACCATGATTTACGGCGATGTGACGAGCATCGTTCATAGACTCTACCGTGCAACATCCGGTTTCTTTGTCTGATTTACCGCCACTGCGATGGTAATCCCACGTTTTCATCGTGATGCCGATGACTTCATAGCCTTGCTCCTGCAACATAACTGCTGCTACGGAGGAATCAACACCGCCACTCATGGCTACTAATACTCTGCCTTTTTTACTCATAGAAAAGGTTATTTTAAACTGCTTCTTGACGTAAGTGAAGTCTAAAGATAAGACTTTTTTTTGTGAAGGACGATCCCTGATAATTGTTAGTGACTATGGATATCATAGACTGAATTCAGTAAACTGTTCCAAATTCAAAAAACTGTTAAATCACTGTTTCATGAGAACCCTCCTTCTATTGCTTCCTTTATTTTTATTTACTTCAAACATATTTGCTCAAGAAGCCCACTTTCCCATTATTAAAAACTTTGGTGGAATTTACGAGATTCCGGAGTCGGTCAATCCAAATCCAGACATGGAATATAATATTGTGATCGACCTAAAGACCTTACAGCAAGATAAAGAGAGTTTGAACCCAGGACTTAATAATGTTGCCAGAATGATGAATTTACATGGTTTAGGTGGAGTTAAAGAGGAGAGCCTGAGTGTGGTTGTTGTAGTTCATGGCGGGGCCACTGACATCGTAATTAATAACGAAGCCTATCAGAAACGGTATAAGCTGAATAACCCAAATCTCGAGTTAATTGATACTTTAAATGAAGCCGGAGTAGAGATTTATGTATGCGGACAATCGTTACTTGCCCGTGAATATGGATTTGATGAGATTAACCCTCAAGTAACAAAAGGGCTCTCGATGCTTACCGTGTTTACCACATATATGAATAAAGGGTATAAGCCTTTGGTATTTGACTGATTCCGGAAGATTGAATCTAGGTCATGTATAAGTAAGGTTTCCAGGGCTCTTGTACTCCACCATTTGAATCCCGAAAAAAGGTAATGGGAATGGGTCGGTACGGCTTACTTTTAAGCGGCATTTGTGCTTCCTTGGGTGTGCGGTTTCCCTTCCGGACGTTACATTTATCGCATGCCGTCGTCAGGTTCTCCCATGAATCTTTTCCGCCCCGGCTTTTAGGAATGATATGATCAATTGTAAGATCCGATTTTTTACCGCAATACTGGCACATAAAATCATCTCGGCGCATCACGTTTCTTCGGGATAAAACGATCTTTGCGTACGGCACCCTGATATAATTCCGAAGCCTGATTACGGATGGAAACTGAAAAGACTTACGTGTGGTACGCAGTTCCTTCTCCGGGTCATCATGAAGTAATTCAGCCTTTTCCAGGAAAATCAACTTCATTGAGCGCTGAACAGAACAAATACTCAAAGGCTGATAATCTTGGTTAAGAACCAATACATTCGCATTCATTGTGAGTTCAGTTTAGTTACCGTTGATGATATATCAATTATTGCTATCATTAAGCCTGTAATTTACAAAACAAAAAAAAGGCGTGCTCGCCGATGCGAGCACGCCTTAGTATGAGATATTTGCTTTTAAATATCAATACCCAATCATTTGCAACAATTCCTGCCTTACACTGTCATTTATTGAAATGGCCAGAACAATGGAAACAATCAGTCCGATCAAAGCATAACTCAGATCTTTAAATACCATCGCAAATACTTTACCCATGGGCCTTCCTTCTTCTTTACCATCCATAATACTCATTCCAATCTCACGGCCGGCAAGCAGTCCCAGGAACACCCAGGTTGTACTCATCGGTACTGTGCTCACCGTTAGTTTATAGACTAAGAGTATAGCATATACGAAATCAATAATGGTTGCTGAACGAACATCCGTTACTCTTGATTTTTCTGTAACGATTTCTTGAATCTTATCGCCCCTCAAGTAGAATAATAACCCCAATCCAAAAAAGATGAATAAACTAAAGCCTAAAAACTGGGAGAAATCAAGTGACCGGGGCAAGTATACGGCAATATTAGCCGCATCCTGCATTACCCAAACAGCCCATAATGTTCCTGATATTATCCATTGCAGAGGCAGCCAAATCTTATGTGGCTTACCATTAAATCTCTTTTCGAGGGTATTGGTAACAATCAACCAAACGGCTAAACCTGCTATTAACGCTAGTCCGTAACCTTGTAAACTTTTACCCAGTACCGATGTAATACCTTCTGCTGAAGTAGCAAAACAACTCAATAATAAGAAGGTAGTGGAAACCGGCATCCTCATTCGGGTCAATATCAATAGAAAGACCGGAGCCGCTACCTGTAAAAATGAAAACTCGGTTGGGGCATCGGAAAAACCTTTGGAGGTCAACCGCTGATAAGTTACATCCCCATCATAAATATAGAAACTGGCTGTTACCGTAACCAGAAAGATCCCTCCAATCCAAAGCCAAAGTACCCACCACTTTTTATCCATATTGGAAGCCAGGAAGGTACCGATGGTTTGTATACTGTCGTTAGCAATGGCGGAATATCCTGCAAAAACAAAACCTACCCACATGGCAAGTTCAGCATAAGGGAATACAACTCCGGAAATGAAAAAGAAAAGGCCGATTAAGCCAATGAAATTGCGCTCTTGTTTTATAACATCATAGAACCCCGTAGGAATGAAGGTTTCAATCGGGCTCTGATCATTTGGTTTAGGCTGCGTATCTGACATTAATTTATTACTATGTGTGCTGATTTACAGGCAAGGGTAAAGATTAAATGTTAAGACAGTGTTATGAGAATCCAAAAAACCGGATACTTAACAATTAGATAACAATGAAACATGCTTCCGATTTTATTTTTTATCCTTAAATAAAAATAGCATGATCATGTGGTTTTTAACGGGTATAGTTTTTTCAAAGCCGGAAAACAGGAAGAGCCTTCAAGATTTAATGTAACCGCGGCACAGCTTTACGATCCTTCTACTCAAACCACCACACCCGGACTTGCTTTATCTATGAAATTTTAGTTGCCGTAAAATCTCATCGTCTTTTTTTACAGAAAACTGCAATAGTTTTGCAGATTCTTTTTTAAATTTGGAACCGCTTTTTCAGCGATTCATAAACAAATTTTATTCAAATACAGACGATGTCAAAAAAAGACTCTATCTCCAGCAGTTATTATAAAGAACCAGTTCCTCATATAGCACATGACTCCCCTTTTGCTTCCATGATGGAACGCTTTCGTTTTGCAGCTGAAATTCTTGATTTAGACGAAGGGGTATTCAAATATCTATCCAGTCCCGAAAAAGTAATTATGGTTTCTATTCCTGTTACTATGGATGACGGACGCATCGAAGTATTTGAAGGCTACCGTGTAATTCACAACAGTATTTTAGGCCCTTCAAAAGGTGGTATCCGCTATTCCGATGATGTCACCATTGACGAAGTAAAAGCCCTGGCTGCCTGGATGACCTGGAAATGTGCAGTCGTAAATGTTCCATTCGGAGGAGCAAAAGGTGGTGTCCGGGTTAACCCAAAAGAGCTTTCCCAATCTGAATTAGAGCGCCTAACCCGTCGCTATACCGCAAATATGCTGGATGTATTTGGTCCGGATCGAGACATCCCTGCTCCCGATATGAATACCAATGAGCAAACCATGGCATGGATCATGGATACTTACAGTATGAAGCAGAAAAAAACGGAAACGGCCGTGGTAACCGGAAAACCAATTATTTTGGGAGGATCAAAGGGGCGTAAAGAAGCCACCGGCCGGGGAGTGGTAACCTGTACCTTAGCTGCTCTTGGTAAACTGCACATATCTCCCAGTGATACTTCCGTTGTAGTTCAGGGATTTGGAAATGTAGGTTCTGTCTCGGCTCAACTAATGTATGAACAAGGAGCAAAAATTATTGCCATTAGCGACATTAGCGGTGGTTATTACAACAAAGATGGCATCGATATTCCTGAAGCCATTCATTACACCCAAACGCATGGAAATTCGTTGGAAGGATTTGAAGGAGCGGAAAAGATCTCCAATAAAGATCTTTTAGAACTTGAATGTGAAGTATTGATCCCTGCCGCCAAAGAAGATCAGATCAATAAAGAAAACGCCCCTAAAATAAATGCTAAAATTATTGCTGAAGGTGCCAACGGACCGGTAACTGCTAATGCGGATAAGATTTTGGAAGAAAAAGGAATTATGGTAATTCCGGATATTCTTGCAAATGCGGGCGGAGTAACCGTTTCTTATTTTGAGTGGGTTCAGGATCGACACGGTTATTTTTGGACGGAGGAACGTGTTAATCGCAGACTCAACCGTATGATGAGAGAATCGTTCGACAACTTGTTTATGGTAAGTGAAAAGTATAGTATAACACTACGTCAGGCAGCTTATGTGTATGCCATCGACCGAGTGGCCACAACGCTGAAATTGCGTGGTATTTATGCTTAAAGGATGAAATTATTACAGACACTTACTCTAAATTCTACTTATGAAGAAGTAGAAAAAGTTGAAGGGCTTCTTACCGGTTTACAAGATGATCTTGGCTTTAATGACGAACTCTATGCCCGAATGATGCTTGCTGTTTCAGAAGCGGCTACTAATGGCATTGTTCACGGAAATCAGCTGGATGAATCCAAAACCGTGAAAATATCAGCATATCGAGACAACAATAAATTACTTTTTAATACCGAGGACCAGGGAGAAGGGTTTGATCGTGACGAACTCCCCAATCCCCTTGCTGAAGAAAACCTGCTTAAAACCGGCGGGCGTGGAGTATTCCTAATGGAAGAATATGCCGATGAAGTAAGTTACTCCGAGGACGGTACCAAGCTTACCTTGGTTTTTGAATTGCCTGAATAATAAGAACCATGCACTACCTGCTTATTTACGATACTACCCCCGATTACCTCCAACGCCGGGGAGAATTCCGTTCCGAACATTTACAACTGGCCTGGGATGCTTATGACCGGGGAGAATTAATTCAAGGCGGAGCCCTGAAAGATCCTGTGGATGGAGCTGTTTTATTGTTCAAAGGAGATTCTCCCGAGGCAGCTGAAAATTTTGCCAAAAATGACCCTTACGTAAAAAACGGACTGGTTGAAAAGTGGGAAGTACGCGAATGGGTTACCGTGATTGGGGATGAGGCCAGTAATCCTGTGAAGCCGTAGGGCGCTCCACCACAGAGCTTTCAGCAGATATATTTGAATAATACACAAGATGAATGCTAACGAGGGCTAAGCATTCTTTCGCTTAAAAAGCATTGTTAAAATGCACAAAAAAAAGCGATACGGCCCGTATCGCTTTAATTTCTTTTAAGAAATGGTACTGTTTATGCTACCTGAGCTTCCAATTGCTTGGTCAGGTGTGATTTTGGAACTGCGCCCACAATCTGATCCACTACTTCACCGTCCTTAAAAATGAGCAAAGAAGGAATACTGCGAATTCCATACTTCACAGAAATTTCAGGATTACTGTCTACATCTACTTTGCCGATTTTTGCTTTGCCTTCATATTCACCGGCCAATTCTTCAACAATCGGACCAATCATTCGGCATGGACCACACCACTCTGCCCAGAAATCAACCAAAACCGGTTTATCTGATTTCAGTACTTCTTCGTCAAAGTTGCTGTCTGTAAATTCAATTGGTTTCGCCATAATGCTTTTAGTTTAACTTTATTGGGTTTTCTATAATCTGTTAACAAATATCGGGATAATTCATTCAACAATACACATTCTTTTAAATTATTAGGTTGATAGCGGGGGTTTATGAGTTCTTTTTCACTATTGGTACTGTGGGTTAAAGAAATATCACTTACTGAAACGATTCTCCTATCTTTCCGGCTTTTCTGCCGCAAAGAGTGTGAAGGTTATGTTCCATGAACCAATTGGACGGCCTCCTCCCCCAGCACATCCCGCAATCCCCGAAGTAACTCATCATTTGGCTCTACCACAAAATTCCGAACGTTCATGCGAATGGGCGCATTTGCTTCTTTACTGTGTATCGAAAATCGTACTTGTGTATTTCCTTTATTCAGGGAAAACAAGGTCTCTACCTGCTTCAGGTCATCTTTTTTGAGGTCTGAAGTTTTTAAGTCAATTCTCAGGTTCAGCTGCTCCTGAAATTTTTCACGAAGGTTTTCAACCCGTTCAAAGGAATTGGCAATTACTTTAGGTTCCCCGCCCCGGGTATCTACCACTCCGTCAATAAAAAGAACATTATCAGGTTGAAGCAATCCCATGTATTGGTCATAGGTTTTGCTAAAGGCAATAACTTCGGTGGAATTATTTAAATCCTCCACCTGAAGGAAAGCAAAAGGCCGGCCTTTTTTATCGGTCACACGTTTTACCCCTGTTATAATAGCGATAAATCGAATCGTGGAGCGGTCAGACAATTGTCCAAACACGTCATCACTTAAATTCTGTTTGCCAAATAACCTTATCTCTTCTTTGAACCGGCTTAACGGATGTCCGCTTAGGTAAAACCCGATCAATTCTCTTTCTTTATTGAGGCGTTCAATTTGCGTCCACCGTGATACTTCCCTCAATTTCGGTTCCTGCGATCCGGTTCCACCACTTTCCCCTCCAAACAAATTTCCCTGATTTAATCGAATTTCTTCCTGTTTGCGCACAGCATAAGAAAGGATATCCTCAACTGAATGGTGAAGCTGAGCCCGGTTTTCATTCAGCGTATCAAAGGCGCCGGCAATAATCAGGCTTTCCAGTGTTTTTCGATTACAGACTTTCAAATCAACACGGGTGGAAAAATCAAAGATGGATGCAAAATCTCCATTTTCCTCCCGTTCTTCTACAATATGCTGAATGGCCGATGATCCCACTCCCTTAATCGCCGACATTCCATACTGAACCCGTCCGTCTTTCGCCCTGAACTTCCCACGGGCAGTATTAATATTCGGAGGATCTACCGGAATATTCATGCGCTGACATTCCTCAATAAATGCCGCTACTTTTTTGATATCGCTCATGTTGTGCGTCATCACTGCCGCCATGTATTCAGCGGGATAATTCGCCTTAAAATACATGGTGTGATAAGCTACTACCGAATAAGCGGCCGAGTGGGACTTATTAAATCCATAACCCGCAAACATGGCCATCTTATCAAACACCTGTTTAGCTGTTTTCTCATCATAGCCTTTCTCGACCGCTTGTTTTACGAATTTCTCTTCTTCAGGCGGAAGCAGTTCCGGTTTTTTCTTACCCATGATCCGGCGAAGTACATCCGCTTCACCCAGCGAGTAGCCCCCCATCCGCTGCGCCACCTTCATGATCTGCTCTTGGTAAATCATGATACCATAGGTCGGCTCCAGCAGCTCAATCAAATCTTCGTGATCGTATTCTACTTTTTCACGCCCGTGTTTTCGTTCAATATAATCCGGAATAAACTGCATCGGGCCGGGGCGGTACAGGGCGTTCATCGCAATCAAGTCATTGATGCCGGTGGGCTTCAGGTTCTTGAGGTGCTTGCGCATCCCCTCACTTTCAAACTGAAAAATTCCCGAAGTTCCGCCTTGCTGAAACAGCTTATAGGTCTTTTCATCGTTCAGCGGAATAGTATCCAGGTCATATTCCTTTCCGAAATTTTCTTTTACATAGCCGATGGCTGTTTTCAGGATAGACAGTGTCTTCAAACCCAGAAAATCCATTTTCAGCATCCCGGCATTCTCAATTACACTGCCGTCAAACTGGGTTACGTAGAGATCAGCATCTTTAGCCGTACTTACAGGGATGTATTCGGTCAGCTTATCAGGGGCAATAATAATCCCGGCTGCATGAATACCTGTATTCCGGACTGATCCTTCCAGTACCTGTGCCATTCTGAGGGTTTCGGCTTCAAGGCCTTCCCCATCTCTGATTTGGCGCAGTTCTTTGACTTCAGAAAATGCATCATCTAAAGTTGTACCGGGCCGTTCGGGTACCAGCTTGGCAATACGGTCGGCATCAGACAAAGGTAAATCAAGTACCCGTGCTACATCACGCACCGAAGAACGGGCAGCCATCGAGCCAAAAGTGATGATGTGAGCAACCTGATCTTTGCCGTATTTATTCACTACATATTCTATTACACGCTGTCGGCCGTCATCATCAAAATCAATATCAATATCAGGCATCGACACACGCTCGGGGTTCAAGAATCGCTCAAAAAGCAGGTCGTATTCCAACGGATCAATATTAGTGATGCCCGTACAGTACGCGACAACTGAACCTGCTGCCGAACCACGTCCCGGCCCCACATAAACCCCCATATCCCGCGCTGCAGCTATAAAATCCTGTACAATCAGAAAGTAGCCGGCGAAACCCATTTTCTCAATGATACCCAGCTCTCGTTCAATGCGTTCAGTTACCTCATCATCAATCTCTTTATACCTTGGTTTAGCTCCTTCATAGGTAAGATGGCGCAAATATTCATCTTCCGTTTCAAAACCTTCCGGAAGCTCAAAATTCGGAAGAATAACTTCCCGTTCCAGCTTGATGGGCTCAATTTTGTCAACAATCTCCTGGGTAGAGGCAATAGCCTCCGGCATATCCACGAAGAGCTCTTTCATTTGCTCCTGTGTTTTGAAATAAAACTCATCGTTTGGAAAACCATAACGGAAATCCCGCCCCTTGCCCTTAGGAGTGCTCATGAGTTCGCCATCATCTATACAGATCAGGGCATCATGTGCTTTGGCATCTTCCTCTTCCAGATAAAACACATTGTTGGTGGCAACCAACTTTACCCCATATTTCTCGGAAAAAGACTTGAACACTTCATTTACACGCTTTTCCTCTTCCAGCTCGTGATTCAGTACCTCCAGATAAAAGTCATCCCCGAATGTTTCCATCCACCATTGTAGTTCCTCTTCGGCAAACTCCTGTCCTTTATTAAGAATAAGGTCGGCTAGCCAGCCCCGAACACCACCGCTCAAACAAATAACATCTTTCGAATATTTTGCAATCACTTCCTTATCAATCCGCGGATATTTGTAGTAATACCCTTCGGTAAAACCAATAGAACTTAATTTGGAGAGGTTTTTATACCCGTTTTGATTCTTGGCAAACATCGGAATCTGATAGCGTCGGTCTTTATTATCGCGGGTGAATTTCTTTTGAAGACGATCTTCAACCACATAAAACTCGCATCCAATAATGGGTTTGATGCCTTCATTATGAGCCGCGGCAGCAAAGGCAAAAGCCCCGTACATATTGCCAAGATCCGCCAGGCCCACCGCGTTCATACCTTCATCTTTGGCTTTGCTTACCAGTTCTTTAATTCCGGCTGTTGCCTGAAGTACCGAATATTTGGAATGATTATGGAGATGCGTAAAGGTAGCCTGCTCAATTACCTCGCTACCAGTTGTCTCTTCTTCGCTTCCACTTTTTTTTTGAGCCGCCAGCTGTTCCTCTGACTGCTTTGTTTTGAATCTTGAAGGAGAAACAAGATCGATATACTCTTCCCGCTTCATGTAGCTTTGTGCCGACTCATACAGTTTGGCATCCATCGGGAAATTGATTTTAGTAGCACCGGTCCGAACCATCTCAAGGAAAATCCGTGCGGTAGCTTCCACATCAGCAGCAGCATCGTGGGCATCTTCAAAACCTTCATCAAAAAGGGCGTGATGCAGTTCACCTAAGGACGGCCATTTATAATTTCCGCCCCTTCCGCCTTCGATCTTGGCCACATCTGTCCCATCGATCTTGGTATCGATCTTGGGTTTATCTAAGATGGCAGACGAGATCTTCTTCCTAAGATATTCTGCCCCCATGATCTTCTCATCAAAACTGACGTTATGCCCGATCAGGAAGTACGCATTATTGATATCCTTGGAAAATTCTTTGAGCACAAAATCCAACTCTACCCCTTCTTCATGGGCACGTTCAGTGGAGATACCGTGAATTTTCTCTGAGTTGAAAGGAATGGTAAACCCCTCCGGCTTCACAATATAGTTCCCGCTGTTGAGGAGCTTCCCGGTATGGTCATGGAGCTGCCATGCAAGCTGAACAAGCCGTGGCCAGTTATCTAAATCAGTGATCGGGGCTGAAAAATCTTGAGGTAATCCCGTGGTCTCTGTATCAAAAATCAGGTACATGTAATCCCTTTGTTGGAGTAGAACTTCTGAGTTTGAATATACTATTCATTAGTCTACAAGTCGAAGTTATTTACAAACGAGTTATCCACATTTTGAAATATTTCTCTTCTAACTATGTTTTATTTATTATGAAGGTACTACAATAAGTGATCACACAAATAAAAGCCAAATGATTACTCCTCAGCATTACCCATCCTCCCAAACTACTGTGTTTATCCTGTTCTTTATTCTGATGGGATCATCGGTATTTGCCCAGTCTACGGTAGGTACCAACGTACATGTGGATATCTGGAACAGCGAGACACCGATCGTACAGGGAAGCAATGAGGAAGTGAGAGGGACCCAGTGGTATCGGGATGAATGGACACCCGGAAGAGTTATTTTACGTGATAACAGCCTCACTGAAATTCACAATATCAACTACAATACGTATGAAAATAAGATCATCTTCAAAGACGGAGACGTGATGAAAGCTTATGATCCAAACCAGGTTCGTGGTTTTCAATTTGTGGATGAATCAGGAAACAAGACTCAGGAATTCGTTACAGGCATATCAGATCAAGAATTTGGGATTCATCCTTTCGATCTGCTTCGTGTGGTATATAACGGTAAAACCAGGTTTTTGGCCCAACATGAAACGATCTTTGTTCGAAACAGCGGGCGTGACCTCATTACCAACAAGCGTTACAGCGAATATGATGAAACCATTACCTATTTTTTGATGAAAGACGGTGAACTGACCAAAACCCGTTTACGTAAACGAAACATCCTAAATGACATAGGTGATCAAAAAAATGCTCTTGACGATTTTGCCAAATCGAATAAACTCCGCCTCAAGTCGGAAGAGGATGTGGTAACACTTCTGAAGTATTACGATCAGATCAAATAAATATATCTTTTACCAAACCCACTCTTTTTTTGCTATAGTTTCACTTCAAATGATTTATAGACAGTTTCATCTTTTGCATCCCTTACCTTAATATCCTGAACGAAACTCGCCACCGGGCCTTTTTTGCAGCGCTGAATAAGATCATCCACCTTTTCTTCACTGCCCTGGAAAATGGCTTCTACTCTTTTATCCGGTAAATTCTTAACCCACCCTTTTACACCCAATGCTTCTGCATTTTTCTTGGTAAAATGACGAAAGCCTACTCCCTGAACCCGGCCTGATATAAAAATATGCTTCTTCAAGAATCTTACTTTTAATTTTTAAAGTTCTATTTTATCGCTTCGTAATATTAAAAAAGGATTCCTTACTTTATAGTTCAATTAGTTTAAAAAAATGACTCTTACCCAACTTTCTTACATTGTTGCTGTTGACAAGTACCGGCATTTTGCAACGGCAGCCCAAAAAATATATATCACCCAACCTACGCTCAGCATGCAAATCCAAAAGCTGGAAGATGAGCTCGGCGTATTAATTTTTGATCGCTCGAAATCTCCGGTTGTTCCCACTGCCATGGGTGAAGAAATTGTTAAACAGGCAAAACTGATTCTCAGCGGGGCCAAACATATTGAAGATATGGTAGCCGTACAGGGAGATTCATTAAAAGGAACTTTCCGGGTGGGAATCATTCCAACTATTGCCCCATATCTGGTTCCGCTTTTTCTCAAGCCCTTTATAAATAAATATCCGGATGTAGAACTCATTTTTGAGGAGGCCCTGACTGCTGAAGTACTCAAAGGCTTGAATGAAGATTATTTTGATGTGGGTATTATCGCTACTCCCACCGAGCAACACATGTTTGAACAAGACCTTTTTCTGGAGCCATTTCTGGGTTATGTAAGTTCCAGCCACGAGCTTGTCAAAAAAGATAAACTCTGCATTGATGATTTGTACAAAGAAGATCTTTGGTTATTGAATGAAGGACACTGTTTTCGTGATCAAACCATGAAAATCTGCAAAAAGAATAATGAAAAGCGCAATAAAGCCCCCATCATTTTTGAAAGTGGAAATCTCGAAACCTTGAAACGTTTAGTGGAGCAGGATTTTGGAATAACCTTAATGCCCTATCTTGCTATGAACGACTATGATACCCGCTGTGAGAATGGTGTTGTTAAAGAATTTGAAGATCCGGTTCCTTCACGGAAAATCAGGTTGGTGTATAGCCGGGAGTTTTTGAAAAAGAATTTGATAGAGGCTTTTGCCGGGGTCATTAAAGATTCCATTCCTAAGGAGTTAGTTTCTGAGGATAAAGCGATGGTTATCGAATAAAATGCAACACAGCCTTACCCTTTGGATCTACTTCAACATTTTTATTGTAGCTATGTTGATCGTGGATCTTGCTGTTTTCAATCGCAAAGAACATGAGATAAGCATTAAGGAATCGTTGGTCTGGACCGGCATTTGGATTGCCCTGTCGGTGGTTTTCGGAATCGGGCTTTATTTTTATATGGACCCGCAGAGCTCGCTGGATTTCTTTACCGGGTATTTAATTGAAAAGTCGCTCAGTGTAGATAATATCTTTGTTTTTATCCTGGTATTCTCTTATTTCGGAGTGCCGGCAAAATTTCAACATAAAGTTCTTTTTTGGGGAATATTCGGAGCTTTGGTGATGAGATTTCTGTTCATCTTCTTAGGTGTAGCCCTCATTGAACGATTTGAGTGGATCATCTATATTTTTGGTGCCTTCCTGGTTTATACCGGCATAAAAATGGCATTTGAACTTGAAAAAGAAGTACACCCGGAACGCAACCCCCTGCTTAAACTCACCAGGAAATTAATCCCGGTAACCAATAAATTTGACGGACCGAACTTTTTTACCAGAATAGATGGCAAGCTCATGGCCACCCCACTCTTTGTGGTGTTGATTGTGATTGAAACTACTGACCTTGTATTTGCCATCGATTCGATTCCTGCTATCCTGGCTATTACCACCGATGAGTTCCTCGTCTACAGCTCTAATGCTTTTGCCATATTAGGATTAAGAGCTCTTTATTTTGCCTTAAACGGGGTGATGAAATTGTTCCATTATCTTCATTACGGACTGGCCGCCATACTTTCTTTTGTAGGAGTCAAGATGCTGCTGGCTGAATTTTTCCATGTTCCCACCCCATACGCCCTTGGTTTTGTAGGGCTGGCTTTAATCATTTCGATTGGTGCTTCGAGCATGTTTCCCAAGAAAGAAGAAAAATCACCCCAACGGCCAAAAGACCAATAATTCACTGCATATTAACCGGCTTTTTGGGTATGTAAGGACTAAAAAAATACTTCAACCTTAAATATTGATAATTCATTATTCGATATTCTTCAGGCCTCCTCCGGCTGTAAGTTTTCCTTGATCACCCGCTCTTGTACATCATGGGGAACCTGGGCATAATGAGAAAACTGCCGGGTATATGTGGCGTTGCCTTGTGTCATAGACTTGAGTCGAGTTGAATAATGATCCAATTCTTCAAGGGGAACATGAGCTTTGATTTTTTGAATTGAGCCTTCCCCATCCATGCCCTGAATCTGTCCTCGACGCGTACTGAGGTCACTCATCACGTCTCCCATATAATCTGCGGGAACATTAACTTCTATCTCATAGATAGGCTCCATAAGTTGTGGATTCGCTTTCATGAAGCCGTCGCGGAAAGCCATTCGGGCTGCCGTTTTGAATGCTGCCTCATTAGAGTCCACCGAGTGCATGGAACCGTCATAAACAGAAACACGGATATCCCTGGCACGGCAACCGCTCATTGGCCCGTTTTCCATTTTCTCCATCACTCCCTTCAGGATGGCAGGCATAAAACGATTATCGATTACTCCACCTACGATACAGTTCTGGAATACCAGCTTCCCGCTCCACGGCAGATCATGCTCTTGCACATCCCGCACTTTCAGATCATCAGGGGTAGACATGCCTTCGGTATAAGGTTCAATTAGCAAGTGAACTTCGGCAAACTGCCCCGCACCGCCGGACTGTTTTTTATGTTTATAGTATGCCCTTACTCCTTTAGTAATCGTCTCGCGGTATGGAATTTTTGGGGTAATGAACTCAACATCCAGCTTAAAACGGTTTTTAAGCTGGTCTTCAATCACCCCTAAATGCTCTTCACCCTGCCCGTGAATAATTACCTGCCGCAGTTCCTGGCTATGTTCGATCACCACCGAAGGATCTTCACGGTGAATTTGGTGCAACGCATGACCGAGTTTATCTTCCTCTCCTTCTTTTTTTAATTTCACCGCTGTGCGTATAGTTGTCGGTGGAAATTCAATCGCCTCCAGCTTTACATCATGCCCTTTTTCATGAAGGGTATCATTTACTTCGCCGTCTTTCAGTTTAACCACAGCACCGATATCACCGGTTTGAATTTCATTTATTTCAATACGCTTATGCCCTTCCGTTAAAAACAGGCTTCCGAGACGCACTGAAGTTGAATTAGAACTGTTAACCAAATCCATTCCCGGACGAATGGTGCCTCCATATACTTTAAAGTAAATCAAATCCCCTACATGAGATTCTGAATGTGTTTTAAATAAAAACATCACGGGCTTTCCTTCCGGATCTAATGCAAACTCTTCCCCGTCTTCTTTTTTAGGCGGATTACCCTGTAGAGGATTCGGAGCCACATCATCCAAAAATCCCATCACCCGGCCGGTGCCCATATTGCGGGAAGCACTCGAGCAAAAGAGCGGGAACATCTGTCCATTTACCAACGAAATATGCAAGCCTTGCTGCATTTGTTCCTCATCCAATTCACCATGTTCAAAATAGATGTCCATCAACGTTTCATCATTTTCAGCGATAGTTTCTACCAATTCCTGATGTAATTTTTCCGCCTGAGCACGCTGGGAATCCGGTATTGGAAGTTTATCCGGTTTCCCTCCACCATCGGGAAACTCATACATGGTCATGCGCAATACATCAATAATTGCATGAAAATCTTGCCCTTCACTAAATGGATATTGAACTACCGTCACTTCCCGGCCAAATTGTTCGCGAGCCTCATCTACCGTTTTCCAAAAATCAGAATGATCACTGTCTAGCTTATTCACCATGAACATTGACGGTACGTTATATTTATGTACATATTTCCAGAGTGAATTCGTGGCTGTCTCCACTCCCTGTTCCGCATTTAAGACAAAAATGGCTGTATCGGCTATACGAACGGCTCCTGCTACTTCTCCGATATAATCTGCCGTCCCCGGGGTATCAATAAGATTAATTTTGTGCCCGCGCCAGTCTAAATTCATAAAAGAAGAATGAATAGATTTCTGCTTCTCTTTTTCCAAGGGGTAATAATCAGAAACGGTATTCTTTTCTTCTACCGAACCTCGTCGGTTGATGGCTCCGGCCTCGAAAAGCATCGTTTCGGCCAGCGTTGTTTTTCCGGAGCCGGAATGCCCCAGCAAAACAACATTACGAATACGGGTAGGATTGTATACTTTCATGGTTACTCCTTTTTAAAGTGCCACCAAAACACTAAAGCACGAAAATAATTTATACTCAGTGTTTTCGAGCTTTAGTGGCAAAGTTTCAAGTGTGTTTTCTTAATAACAGGTTTTAACTTGTCAAAGGGCTACATCTCTGCGCCACAAAATCAATGAACAGTACTCATACTTCTTGAACAGTATGTGAAGATCAAAAATAATCGGAAGCACGAATAAATCAACATGAAAAAAATATTATTGATACAAACCGGCGGAACCATAGCCATGAACGCCAAAGGAGCCGGGGTTGAACTTGATCCCGAGGCCTGGTCCAAAATTCTTTATGAAGAGATTCCTGAGCTGAATGAGATCGCAAAAATCAACACTATTCCTTTGTTTTTCGAAGACAGTTCAGATCTGAATGCATCCCACTGGATTCAACTTGCCGATTGCATTGAACAGGAATATGAAAATTTTGACGGGTTTGTGATATTGCACGGAACCGATACCATGGCTTATTCCGCTTCAGCTCTCAGTTTTGGATTAAATAATTTGGACAAGCCGGTAATATTTACCGGGAGTCAATTACCAATGAGCAGTATCCGCAGTGATGCCCGGCGTAATTTGGTGAATGCTATTGAACTGGCAACCATGCCTTTCAAAGAAGTGGGCATTTGTTTCAACGATGCATTGTATCGCGGAAATCGTGCTACAAAAATGAGCATAGGAGATTTTGATGCTTTCGGGTCGCCCAACTTCTCTCCATTGGCTGATATCGGTATTCAGATTGAAACGCGTGTTTCAGCAGAGTTCGGATCAGGGGATTTTAAAAATGCAGCAAAGTTTTCGGATGAAGTTTTTGTACTTACTGCCCATCCCAATTTAAATCCCGAATTGCTGGAAGGTTTGAATCTGAAAAAAATCCGCGCTGTTATCATTCGTGCTTTTGGAAGCGGAAACTTCTGTATTAAAGGGAAAAACAGTCTGCTTCCCTTTTTGGATAAATGTCGTGACCATGATGTAACCGTTGCTATTGTTTCACAAGCTGATTTCGACTCTGTTGACCTGACCCAGTACACAGCCGGACGTGCCGCTCTCAAACACGGCGCCATCAGCGGCAACGATATGACGCTGGAAGCTGCTCTTACAAAGCTCATGTTTTTATTGGCACATTACGATTCCAAAACCGATATTGAGGAGTTGTTCCAACAGTCCATTGTCGGGGAACTGTAAAAAAAGGTGCAAAAAGAAAGGCACAAGGTTCAAGTAGTTTCTTGAGCCTAAAAACTTGCACCTTGAACCTAAAACCTTGCACCTAATATTATGTTTTTCATTTTTGATGTAGAGACTGTTCCGGATTTTGAATTTATTCGTCGCGTATTGGCCGATCAGGATTCCGATGAAGAATTACTGCTGGAAAAAGCAAGCGAGGAACTTGCCAGAAATGCGTCCGGCTTCCTTCCTCCCATGTATCATCGTATGGTCTCCTGGGTAGGATTGTGGATCGAAAATACAGGCGGCCCCAAGCAGAAAGTGGCCTGGAGTGGAGAAGATGAAAAGGAAGGCCTTAAGCAGGTTTTTGATGCTATTGGCACTTATAAGGATTTTGGACTGATCCACCACAATGGCAAAGGTTTTGATATCCCCGTACTTACTTATCGAGCTATGAAACACGGACTTCAAATGCCGCTGCGCATGCACGATTATGACATACGCTACCGCTATAGCCGCCATAATATTGATCTGGTGGATGAATTCAGTAATTATGGCGCAAGTTCATGGCCCAAGCTAAAGCATTTAGGCCAGCTTATCGGTATTCCATTCAAGCAAACCGGGGAAGGAAATGAAGTATTAGCCATGTTCCGGCGTGGCGAGCTCGACCTTATTGAACATTATTGCTACGAAGATGTAATGGCCACCTACATTGTGTGGCTTTACCATCAATTTACTGCCGGACATATTCCTGAGGATCAATTTAATAACCTGAAAGACCGGGCTATGAGTAAGTTGGAAGAGATACAGGCCGGGCCGCCGAAATAACCAACCATGGCCTTATGACAATTCTTTTTTTCCTTACGATGATTGGCTATGAGAAGATAGAAGTCAGAGACTAATTACTCACGGCATACATGAACCTCACTGCATCAGGCTGAATCAAAATCATTACTAAGTAATACTACATTTCTATTGATTACCTCGATGAAGTTAAAGCATTTAAAAAAACAAAAAATCAGGAACACCTCTCCCCATCAATCGTTAACATGGTATTCAATAAATCATAAAGCAAAAAAATACAATGCTTAAATATATTTTATCAATAACGATTGCACTTACCATGTTGGCTTGTAGTTCTGATCAGGAAGCTCAGGAACCGGGACAAAATACGGATGACCAACAGGCTCAGCAACAATTTGAGCCCAATCAACCGGCTCCGGAAATTGAAGTTTCCGATGAAGAATTAGAGCAGTTCACGGAAGTATCTATGGTAGCCCAGGAAATTCAAATGGGGTCTCAGCAAGAGATGCTTGCCATTGTTGAGGAAGAAGGATTGGATGTAGAAACTTATAATGTTATCGCCGAAGCCCGGTTTAATGATCAATCTGATGAAGAACTGGATGTAAGCTCCGATGATCTTGAAAAATTTGATGCGGCATCCGAACAAATTGAGCTTATACAACAAGATGTAGAAGACAAAATGGCCGAAGCGGTCGAAGCCGAAGGCATGGAAATGGATCGTTTTATGGAAATCAATATGGCGCTGCAACGAGATCAGGAACTGCAGCAACGCGTACAGCAAATGATGATGGAAAAAATGCAGGAAGAAACTCAGGGACAATAATCATTGCCCTATGCATTGACAGCTATAAAAAAAGCGAGACTTTTAACGGTCTCGCCTTTTCTTTTAATTGATGTACGTTTAGAAAACAATTAATGATCGAAGGGTCTTACCAGTTCTTCATCCGGTTTCTCTTCGATATTTTTTTTACGGAGCACGGCCTGGGCTGAAGCCAGATGAGCAACCGGTACTCTGAATGGGGAACAAGACACATAATTCAACCCGGTTTCGTAGGCAAAATTGATGCTGCTTGGATCACCACCGTGTTCTCCACAAATACCAACTTTCAGGTCAGGATTGGTCATTCGTCCTAACCGTGTTCCGGCTTGCACAAATTGACCTACGCCTTCTTCATCCAGCACCTGGAACGGATCTTGTTTCAACATTCCCTTCGCAATGTAAATTGGTAAAAATTTGACAGCATCATCACGGCTAAATCCATAGGTAAGTTGAGTCAGGTCATTGGTTCCAAAAGAAAAGAAGTCAGCTTCTTCTGCTATTTGATCTGCCAATATAGCCGCGCGAGGAATTTCAATCATGGTGCCAACCAGGTAATCTACATTCTCATCGACTTTTGACAGAATTTCCTTAGCCACTCGATCTACTACTTCCCGCTGATGTCTGAATTCTTCAATACTGCCCACCAGTGGGATCATGATTTCAGGGAATACTTTTTTCCCTGCTTTAACAAGTTCTATAGCAGCTTCGATAATAGCCCGGGTCTGCATCTCTGTAATTTCAGGATACGTAATGCCTAAGCGACATCCTCTGTGCCCAAGCATCGGGTTAAACTCTTTCAGTTGATTCACCTTGTTCATAAGAATTTCAAAACTGACTCCCAACTCGTCAGCAACTTTCGCTATTTCTTCCTTTTCCTGAGGAAGGAATTCATGAAGCGGAGGATCCAGTAACCGAATAGTGACCGGAAGGCCTTCCATAGCTTCGAAAATTTCAATGAAATCCTGTTTTTGAAACGGAAGCAGGTTATTAAGGGCTTCTATACGTTCTTTCTTTGAATTGGCAATAATCATTCTGCGCATAAAATTGACCCGTCCGGGCTTAAAGAACATATGCTCGGTGCGAGCCAACCCTATGCCCTTGGCGCCGTAAGAACGAGCAAGTTGCGCGTCCTCAGGAGTTTCAGCATTCGTTCTGACTTTCATTTCTTCCACGGTTCCAACCCAATCCATGAAAGTACGGTACTCGTCCCCGAATTCCGGTTCAGTGAGTTCTTTTTGTCCCAGAATTACATCTCCGGTACTGCCATTTAATGAAATCCAGTCTCCTTCTTTCACCGTTATCTTACCATTGGTAAAAGATTTGGTTTTATAGTTAATCACAATATCGCTGCACCCGGCTACACAAGGTTTTCCCCATCCGCGGGCTACTACTGCGGCATGACTTGTCATCCCTCCGCGTGAAGTCAGAATACCTTCAGCCGAAGACATTCCGCCCACATCTTCCGGACTGGTTTCAATTCGAACCAAGATTACCGGATCTTCTGAGTCTTCAGCTAATTTTGAATCAAATACAACTTTACCGACAGCTGCTCCCGGTGATGCCGGCAATCCTGTGCCTATTACTTTATTCTCTCCTAAAGCATCTTCCTTAAACTGAGGGTGCAGCAGCTGTTCGATATGTTCGGGATCTACAAGGTCGCGGATAGCATCTTTCTGGGAAAGCACGCCTTCAAGCACTAAATCTACGGCAATTTTAACAGCAGCAGTTCCCGTACGCTTACCATTTCGTGTTTGAAGGATGTATAGATTTTCATCCTGTATAGTAAACTCGATATCCTGCATATTCTTGTAATGTGCTTCCAACTGACGCGTATAACTTAACAGTTCTTTATAGATATCAGGGCTTTTTTGCTCCAGTTCATCAATATGGCTGGGGGTTCGAATTCCAGCTACAACATCTTCTCCCTGAGCATTAGTCAAAAACTCACCATACAATTTGGACTCTCCGGTGGACGGATTTCGCGTAAAGCAAACACCGGTTCCGCTGCTTTCCCCCATGTTCCCAAACACCATAGCCTGAACATTCACCGCAGTCCCAATCAACCCGTGAATATTGCTTATTTGCCGATATTTGATAGCCCGGGCACTGTTCCAGGAATTAAATACAGCATTAACTGCAAATCTCAGCTGCTCCATGGGATCATCCGGAAACATGTGGCCTGTTACTTTTCGATAGATAGCCTTATATCGATCAGTGAGTTCCCGAAGATGTGCTGCCGTCAGTTCCACATCCAGTTCTACCCCTACTTCTTTTTTCAGATTTTCAATAGCTTCTTCAAAATGGTCATGACCCACGCCCATTACTACATTACCAAACATATCTATAAAGCGCCGATAACTGTCGTATGCAAAGCGTTCGTTGTTTGTTTTCCTGATAATGGCTTCCACCACGTTATCATTGATACCCAAGTTCAAAATCGTATCCATCATGCCCGGCATAGAAACCGCAGCCCCGGAACGAACAGAAATTAGAAGCGGATTTTTTTCATCACCAAGCTTCAATCCCATTTCTGATTCAATATGTTTCACCCCTTCCACAACCTGATCAAAAAGCTTCTCAGGCCATTCCATTTGATTGTCAATAGTCTGTTTACAGGCTTCAGTTGAAATGGTAAACCCCGGAGGTACCGGTATCCCAATGGTGCTCATTTCTGCAAGATTAGCTCCCTTTCCACCTAAAATAGGCTTCATACCCCTGTTTCCGTCAGTAGTTAATTTGCCGAATTTATAAACGAATTTGTCTGGAAGACCCATATCAATACCTCTCACTATTGTTAAAATTGAGAACCGAACGGTTTTAGTATGTCAAATTAATGTGAATTATTTGTGTAGCCCGGAAAAGCGCTTTTATATGAATCTCTATCAATGCAAATTCAAACTTTCAGTTAACTTTAATAGCCAAATTCTCTCTTTCTTTTGCTTTGAACTTAAATCCAAGTATGAAAAAACAAGTATATATATCGCTTATTTT
This sequence comes from Gracilimonas sp., assembly GCF_014762685.1. Taxonomy (NCBI): domain Bacteria; kingdom Pseudomonadati; phylum Balneolota; class Balneolia; order Balneolales; family Balneolaceae; genus Gracilimonas; species Gracilimonas sp. The sequence continues at coordinate 357,212 of NZ_JABURM010000005.1, read as the reverse complement.
AAATAGCTTTTAACGCTATAGTCTACCCTACTTACATTAATTTTTATACTACAGTGATGTCTTAACAAAAACCACGCCTTAGTAACAATTTATTGCTTTATCTCTTCTTGTATTTTTGATTTCACTTTCAAAATTGTGGAATATGCTCCATAAATAATTAACAGAGTTACTATCCCATAAACCCACCAAGGCACATTTTCACCCACAATAATCAAATACAGGTAGGCTGAAATAAAAAAGAATACGCTGCATAGTGATGGCAAAACCAAAGATTTCTTATAACGGTAATTTTTTACCACCCAAACTAAACTAAGTGTAAAAAAGGGAATCGCCCCTACATAGATAGTGCCAAATATCACTGGATTTACCCCATAGTCTGCTCCCAAGGTGAAAAACCATTCTTTTGTAATCTCAAGAAATTCAGCCATTTTTGCTACCAATTTTTAAAATTGTGTAATAATTTATAACAATAATACAATAATGAACTGATTATTAACGATACTTGGTTTATTATAAATGATGAGGTCAAATTAACCGCAATTACTTGAATAAGATCAGAAATTACATATCTGTATTATTTTTAGCTACAGCATTGGTTGGCACTATGTTGTCTATGCTGCACTATCACAGTGCCGGCCTCGAATGTTTACATCACGCTGAAGAACAGCATATTACAGAAAATGATCTATTATGTCCTGTTTCGGGTATTGTTGCCGTAACCGGTGGCGAAACTCAGCCTTCCTTTGACGGATTGTTAAAATTTCAGGATATCATTGCTGTTGATCTTCAGCCTCTCTATTTGTCCACTCAACCATTTGTACCGCTTTTAGGCCGCGCCCCTCCTGTCATGGCTTAATTACTTACTTAACCTTAGTTGATACTGAGTGTTAGTAAAAAATTACAGCATTCTGTCTCTTTCGTTTTACCCATTCTGCTACTTTAACATTGGGTATTTCAGTCAGAATTACATTTTATAAAATCAAATTTACCAATAAGTTAATATAGATTATAAGTCATGAAAAATTTTAAAATATTATCCACGATTAAGTTCTTATTTACCCTTGTACTCCTAATTTCTATTACTGTGGCATGCTCCAACTCTACTTCAGGTAATGAAGAAGAACATTCTGAGCCCGAAGGGTTTGTACTAAAAATGAACGGGCAAATTATTGTTGAGCAACTACCTGACCAATCAGTTACCGGAGAGTTCCAACTTACAGCCGGACAGGAAACAGATCTTGTCACCATATTTTTCCTTGATCACGATGGTAATGAATTTCAACCGGAAGAAGCAGAAAACAGCCTGGGCCATGAATTCGATACTCAAGGTATAGCAAATTTTGAACAGCATACTGAAGATGGGAAATGGAGTTTCCACATTCATGCAGAAGCAGAAGGAACTACAAACCTACGGTTAAAGCTAATGCACAGCGGACACTCAGATTTCACAACTCAGTATTTTCCAATTAATGTAGCAGCGGCTCAATAATTGAAATACTTAATCCTTTCCATACTGTTTTTGGCAGGAGCGTTCTCTTCGGGGAATGCTTTTGCCGAAGATAGTTATTTATTATCAGGAACTGTTACGGACTCCGAAACCGGAGAACCGATATCCTTTGCATATGTACATATTGAGGAACTGAATCGTACCTCGGTAGCAGATGCAAACGGCCGTTATCAGATAAAGAATGTGCCTGCCGGAAATTTCACCCTTTCCATTCATCGAATCGGATATCGCACTCAAACCAAAGAAATTGCCATTAAAGAAGCGGATGAAGTTGTTAATATCCAGCTGAGCCCCACGGTACTTGGTTCCCAATCAGTGGAAGTGGTAGGCCAGGGAGAAGACCTAAAAGGATCTAACCTTGAGCACGCTTCCAAAAAAGTATTCGGTTCCGATTTACGCAGAAATTTAGGTAACACCCTTTCACAAACCCTTTCCAACCTTGCCGGTTTTGATGAACGAAAGATGGGAAGCGCACCGGGAAGGCCTGTGATTCGGGGATTGGGTGATGAGCGTGTACTTATTTTACAAGACGGCGTTCGTTCCGGGGATGTCTCTGCCCAGTCTGCTGATCATGCAGTCACTATTGATCCTATTTCAGCTCAGGAAGTGGAAATTGCCCGGGGTCCCCAGGCACTGGCATATGGGGCAAACGCCATTGGAGGGGTAATTAATGTAGTCCGTAATCAAATTGAAACCAGCCTACCTGCCCGTACCACCGGTAATTTTACGCTGAATGGAGAATCTGTAAGCAAAGGCGGTTCAGCCGCTTTGGATGCAACCATACCCTATAAGAATTTTGCCTTAAGCCTCAACTTAAATGGCAGAACAGCTCATGATATATCTACCCCGCTGGGTGGAATTGATAACACTTATTACAATTCAACCAACAATGCGGCAGGAATAAGCTGGATTCGGGACTGGGGATATATAGGCGGCGCGTTCAGTACCTATTTCAATAATTATGGAATTCCACCGGATCCACAGGGCCACCCCAATGGAGTGGACATTGAAATGGAGAAATTTCAATATGACATAAAATCAGAAATTGTACTCCGAAGCGATTTCCTCAAGGTAATTGAGGGAGATTTTTCTATAAAGAACTATACGCACCGTGAAATAGAATCGAGCGGAGCCCTTGGTACTCAATTCGGGCTGGTTACCACTAATGCCGACCTCAAAGCCAAGCATAACTCGCTGGGTATCCTGGATAAAGGGTCCTTTGGTTTTTGGGGTGAAATTGAAGATTATGCTATAATTGGAGCCGGGACACCGGATGCTAACAGCTATAAATTTGGCGCATACATTATTGAAGAAGCCGACTTCGGCGGCTTGCATTTAGAAGGCGGACTCCGGTTTGATTGGGTGCTTAACAAACCTGATGAAGAAGAACCGGATTCACGAATCGGAAACATAAGAGAACGCACCTTTCCGGCCCTGTCCAGTTCGGTTGCAGTCATTTATTCCATAAACCGAAGGATTTCGTTAGGAACAAGCCTTTTGCATTCTTTCCGCGCACCGTCTCTTGAAGAACTGTATTCCGAAGGCCCACACCTGGCTTCTTATTCTTATGAAATTGGAAACCCTGAACTTGATCCTGAACGCGGATTAGCTAAAGAACTTTTTGTACGATACCAGTCAGACAGAGCCAATGCGGAAGTAGCTATTTTCCATAATGGATTCAGTAATTACCTATATGCACAGGATACCGGTAGGCCAAATAACCGCCGGCCGGACCTTAACGACTATCAGTTTGTAGGGGCTGAAGCTGTATTATACGGAGCTGAACTTTCCGGAGAATTGCAACTGTTCAGGAACTTCGTACTGGATGCATCCGCCAGCTATACTTTAGCTGAACGCGATGTTCCCCAAGCAGAGCAAGATACCACAGGTTACAACAGTGATACCCGGCCTTTACCTCAAATTCCTCCACTCAAGGGCAAAGTCTCCTTTAAATATACCAAAGACGGACTGGAGCTCGGCACGAGAGTACGAATGGCCGCTGAACAAAATCGAACCGGCGAATTTGAAACTCCCACCGACAGTTATACGCTCTTAGATGCTTTTGCACAATACCGGATGGAAGGCGGAAAACTGTTGCATACCTTCTCTTTGAACGTGAACAATATTCTGAATCAAGAATATTACAACCATCTTTCCCGCATTAAAGATTTACGCCCGGAGCCGGGAATTAATGTAAGTTTACTCTATCGAGTCTATTTTTAGCAGAAACCCATGTACATAAAAAAACCCCGGAAGTATCAGTACCGGGGTTTTGAGTTCAGCTTTAAGGAGTTAGAATTGACTAACTGTTAGGGTATAAACATTAATCTCACCTATTAAGCTATATTCAAGAGTGAAAAGGCGAATATTTGTTACAAATTTTTTTATCTGTATTCAAATAAAATTTTCAGAACCAGACATAAAATAAAGGAAAGCTGATTTCTGCTCCGTTTCTTACTTACTTTCAGCTATGTTAATAAGAACCTCAATCCATGATTTCATGAAATACCCAATGAATTACTGCATTAAAATTTTATCAGTCTTCTTGTTATTCGCTGGGGTAACCATCTTCCAATCTTGTGCTCAACTCGGGGAGTTATCAAACGTCAGTAAACCTACAGTTTCCATAACTGACATGAATGTGACGATCCTATCGCTGCATGCTGTTGAAGTTACAGCAGATGTTGAAATTGAAAACCCAAATAACATAGGCATTGACCTGGCTTCCTATAACTATGCACTTGACATCAATGATTTGAATTTTTTATCAGGTAATGAAAACCGGGAAACTAAAATCGGTGCTCATCAAAGCAGCAGTGTAAAAATACCCTTACAATTAAATTACTCTGAACTGCTCCAAACCATTGAAAGCTTACGAAATGAAAGTGAATCTGAATTTAATTTTGCAGTAGAATTTGGTTTTGACCTGCCAATTATTGGTCGCCTCAGCGTTCCGGTTCAGCATGGCGGAAAAATTCCGGTAGTCAAAAGGCCTGCCATCTCTTTGAATAATTTCTCCGTCGATAAACTTTCATTAAATGGTGCAGACCTGAGTATTGAATTGAATGTGGAGAACCCAAACTCATTTCAGTTACAAATGACCCGACTTGCTTACAATCTTCAAATAAATGGGCTCGAGTCTATTTCAGGATTAATGACTGAAGAAATTAACCTGGCAGAAGGATCTTCGAAAGATATTAAATTACCCGTTTCCATCAGCTTTTTGAATGCCGGGATGAGCGCGTACCGGATTTTAAGTGGAGATGAAGATCTTGAGTATAAATTAACAGGTTCAACAACCATTGGTTCTGACCTGCCTTACTTTGAACTTTCGAGTTTTGATTTTGATAAAACCGGTTCAGTTGATATCCTTAGATAAACATCACAAAATACTTAATTAATTGACATACGTTAGCTATCTCGAAATCCCCATCGGCTATCTTCGCATTCTCTCCAACGGTTCGGGTATTACCGAAATAAAATTTATGGATTTTGACGGACCTGAAGATCCCGATATTCACACCGAATCTGCAAAAACTCAGCTCAGAGAATATTTTGAAGGAAACAGAACGGCATTCCAATTGGAACTCCTTCCCGACGGCACCAAGTTTGAACAGCAGGTCTGGAAACAGCTCCTCGAAATTCCACAGGGTTCAACTACTTCTTATGGCTCGATCGCAAAAAAAGTTGGAGATGAAAAAGCATCACAGGCTGTCGGCCGGGCAAATGGTAAGAATCCGATCGCCATTGTTGTTCCATGCCACCGGGTGGTCGGATCAGATCAAAAATTGACCGGCTATGCCGGTGGACTAAAACGTAAGGAATGGCTCCTTAAACATGAAGGAGCTCTTTTGCTCTAACTTAATTTTACGATGTAGAAGCTTTCTTTGCAGTACATTCAAAAATATTCTGCAATTCAATAATCTATTTATGAAATCACTAAAGCTACTTTTCTTATTTCTCTTATTAGGATCTTTTTCGGTCCAGGCACAGATGCCGGATGCTCCAGAACGCACAGAGGGTGAAGGACCTTATGAACGACTCATTATTCGCGGAGTGAATTTAATTGACGGCACCGGCTCACCCGCTACCGGTCCAGTTGATATTGTAGTGGAAGGTAACCGCATTGCCTCCATTCGTACCGTTGGTTATCCCGGCCTGCCGATCAACGAAAACCGCAGGCCTCAAGCCGATGAAAACACAAAAGTTCTGGATGCTGAAGGAATGTATCTCCTTCCCGGCTTTTTTGATATGCACGCACATACCGGCGGTGGGGCTCAGGGAACCACTCCTGAATATGTTTACAAACTTTGGCTGGCACATGGTATCACCACCATCCGAGAACCCGGTTCAGGAAATGGAATGGACTGGACATTGCGTCATAAAGAAATGAGTGAGAAAAATGAGATCACAGCACCCCGAATTTCTGCATGGATCAATTTTGGTTCTAATTATGATCAACAAATAACCACCGCAGAACAAGCGCGAGAGTGGGTTAAAATGATCGATGAGGCCGGAGCTGATGGGATCAAATTCTTTGGGGCTTCCCCAGAAGTATATGCTGCGGCTATTGATGAAGCAAATAAACGGGATCTGGGAACTATGACTCATCATGCTCAAACCCGTGTTGTTTATAATAATGCGCTTAAATCTGCCCAACTGGGTGCAACTTCACTCACTCACTGGTATGGTCTTCCCGAATCTCTTTTCGAGGATCGTATCATTCAGGATTACCCCCTCGATTATAATTACAATAACGAACAACATCGTTTTGAGGAAGCCGGAAACCTCTGGAAACAAGCAGCTGCACCTGGTTCTGAGAAATGGCATGCAGTAATGGATGAGATGATCGAACTGGATTATACTATGAATCCTACCTTCACCATTTATGAGGCCAACAGAAACCTGAGTGCACAACGCCGGGCCGAGTGGCATGAAAAATATACATTGCCTTCACTTTGGGAATTCTATAAACCAAGCAAGATCTCACATGGGTCTTACTGGCTGGAATGGGGAACAGAACAGGAAATTGCCTGGAAAGAAAATTTTCGCATCTGGATGCAGTTCATCAATGAATACAAAAACAAAGGCGGGCGTGTTACACTCGGTTCTGACGCGGGCTACATATACAAACTCTATGGCTTCGGGTACATTCAAGAGATGGAGATGTTTCGTGAAGCAGGATTTCATCCCTTGGAAATTTTCCAATCTGCATCTCTCAAAGCGGCTGAAGTACTCGGTGTAGAGGATCAACTTGGTACTATTGAAGTTGGTAAACTGGCAGATATGGTGATCGTGGATGCCAACCCCATGGAGAACCTGAAAGTTTTGTATGGCACCGGGGCTATCTATGTTAATGATGATAATGAGCCGGTTCGCAAGGGCGGTGTTCGCTATACCATCAAAGATGGGATCGTATTTGATGCCAAGCAGTTGCTTAAGGATGTGCAGGAAATGGTTGAAGTTGCCAAAGCTGAAGAAAACTACAAGATCACCCAGCCCGGATTGGATTACTAAAAAATTAGAGAGTAGTATTGATGAGTTGGCATACACGTCGTGACTTGAGAAAGATTCACAGATGGGGCGGTGCTTTAATAGCCTTGCCCTTTCTTTTAGTTCTAATTACGGGATTAATTTTACAAGTTAAAAAAGAAGTAGATTGGGTACAGCCTCCCTCACAAACAGGAGTATCTGCCGTCCCTACTATCAGTTTTGATGATATTTTATCAGCTTCCAAAACTGTCCCTGAAGCCATGATACAATCATGGAAAGATATTGACAGGCTAGATGTAAGGCCTGACAAAGGCATTGTAAAAGTAAGAGCTAACAACCGTTGGGAAATCCAGATTGATACTGAAACCAGTGAGATTTTACAGGTTGCTTATCGACGATCTGAGTTACTTGAATCACTACACGATGGCTCTTGGTTTCATAATTCAGCCAAGCTTTGGGTATTTCTTCCATCAGGCCTCGTAGTTACCATTTTATGGATTACCGGTATCTACTTATTTTTTACGCCCTATTTCGCAAAACGCAAAAACCGAAAACAACTTGAAAAGAGGAAGAAAAAAGCCAAATCATAGTATTTATATCGCTTCTTCCTAAAACAGAATGAATACCATCATTCTGTTTTAATGGATTTATATATCGCTCGTTCAAAGCTATCGTAAAACTCACCCTGCCCCAAAGCCGGTATTACTTGTGTCATCATCACAACCAGCATATCGTGTTCAGGATCCATCCAATATGTGCTTTGAAAAGCTCCTCCCCAGCTCAGGCTTCCCACTGATCGTTTTCCTTCCTCATACCCTTCCTCAGTTGTGATCATCAATCCATAACCAAACTTATTTCCGTTTAGATCAAGCTCTCCGATCTGATTTTCAGTCATCAGGTCAACGGTCTCTCGCTCTAAAATCCGGGTTCCGTTGAAACTTCCATCATTGTGTAATGCTGACAAGAAAGTCAGATAATCACTTGTGGAGGCCGTTAAACCCGCCCCACCTGAATAGTAGGTCATTGCCCCGCTGACCGGGAAATTTGGAGTGATCATTCCATAATCCTCCTCCGGATATACGACCAAGGTGCTATCTTCGATGGTATATAACCGTGTAAGATCTTCCTCACGACCCGGATGATAGAACCCAATATCATCCAGATTCAGTGGCTCAAATATATGTGTAGAGAAATAATCAGCCAATGTCCGTCCTGATGCAACTTCAACAACCCGCCCAAGTACATCTGTATTCAAACCATAAGTAAATTGCTCCCCAGGGTCGTGAGCCAATGGCAGATCTCCCAAAGTAGCCATTGATTCCCCAATGGTGAGTTCTTCTTCAGAGCCAAGATTAGGAACACCTGCGTTACTGAAGATCGTACTAAAGGTACTGCTCGTAAATCCATAGGCAACACCTGATGTGTGGGTGAGGAGATCATGGATGGTAATATCTCTGGAAGCCGGACGGGTTTCATAATCACCGGTTTCTTCATTGAATTCGGTCAAAACAACCGGATCATCAAATTCGGGGATGTACTTTTCAACAGGATCATCCAAAGATAGCTTTCCATCTTCATAAAGCTGTAGTATAGCTGTTGAGGTAATTACTTTTGTCATAGAAGCAATGCGAAACAGATGGTGGGTTTCCATTGGCTCTTCTTCCTCTCTGTTCTTCCAACCCCAAGCTTTTTCGGTAATGATGCTGTCTCCTCTTGATATCATAACCACGCCTCCGGCAATTCGTCCAAGTTCGATCTGGCGTTCCATCACCTCATCTACAGCAGTGATCATTTCCTGATCCGGAGCATATATAAATGCTGACTCATTTTCTTGCGGCACACAAGAAATGATCGAAGTAAGGATCAGAATTGATAACAAAAAAGCACGAATAAATTTCATAGTAGGGTTGTTTTATGCATAGTAAAATTAAAGCTGCATAAATATAAGACAGAAATCTGAATCAACAAGATCTAGCTGACCGCATATACCAAAATTGGGTATCAGAAACCTCAGACACAAAAAAACCGGTCCAAACTTAATGTATGAACCGGTTTTTAATGATCTTTCTTTAACAGGAAATACCCCTGTTATTGTTATCCCATCTTGCTATCAGAATCCGGGAAGCAACATAACAGCATTTTGAACCATTCGGCTTGGTCCTACCCAGAACATTCGATATTGGGTGTTATCCAGCAGGAATACCACTTTACCGCTGCCCATATTCTGAACCGCTGCGAATGCCTTCCCTCTTGCTTTTTCTTTGTTTTCTTCTGAGGCATAACCGGAAGCCATCACTTCTCCCTCTTTCACATAATATCCTACAGTTTGAAGGGAGTTATTCGGCACGATCCCATTATCACCAAACTTCAGAGAGTAGAGCTGCTCAGGTAATCCAAAAGCCAGCGGATTTGTATTATCTATGATACCTTTGAATGCGGAACCGGGGATTCTTTCCAATCCAAATACATCCGTGCGATCAGCATATTTGGTATAGGCTTTGTCCTCAACCTCAGTGCTGTCGTCCTCTTCTTCTTCAAAAAGTTTAACATCGGTAAACCCTGACTGATCTTTCGTTAGCCATGCTCCACTGCCTTCGGTTCCTATCAAAACCCCGCCTTTGCGAACCCACGATTTGAGGTTTTCGACCTGGGAATCATTCCAAACTTCATTCAAACCACCCCATGCTCCCGGCATGAGGATCACGTCGTATTCAGCCAAATCAATACCGTTAAAGCTTCCGGACCGGATTCGGTCGATACCAAATTCAGTCCATTGATCAAATAAAAACCAAAGCTGACCTGCAGTATAAGAGCTGAAAGGAGTATCGACCATCAGTGCAACCTTTGGTTCCTTAACGGGCTCACTATCACTTGAGGCCAGGTCCATCCCTTCATCCATACGTCCGGTATCAAATCCTTCAATGACTACACTCACCCCTTCGGAAAGTTGCCTCATATCAGCTTGAATGTGGGATCTTTTCTCATAATTTCGACCTACCAATACAACCAGACTTCCTTCCGTGTAGGTAGTTCCGTTATAGGTGAAGGTTCTTCCGGCACTGCGAACGTTATATCCCATATCCCAGAGTTTTGCCAGTGCTTTGGGGGCGTGACGCTGTTTCCAGTCGATCACATAAGCATATTGTGCCCCGCTATTTTCCAACGCAGCCGGATAGCTGAGCTCTTTGGTCAGCACCTCAGTGGATACTCCCACATTATTGGTCGTCCAGGCTGCATCCAGATTATAAGCTAATGGAATAGACCAGGTAGCCATATCATACATTACCGAATCCTCAATCTGCATTTGATTGCGGAATAGCGTATTAACGAAAAGGTGCTTGGGCTGATCTGTTTTAATAATGAAATCACCTGCTTCAAAACTTTGGGTTGAAGAGCTTGCATCCCAATAGCTATATGAATTCCTTTGATTGAAATCCTCCGTCGCCCGCTCGATCCTCACATTATGCTTCATCAGCATATTGATCACCTGATAGGTGTAATCATTCTCATTATTCTTCAGGATATAAGCTTGTGTATTTCCTTTCTGGGTAGATTGTGATACCGAATTCTTGAAATAAGTCAGCAGTCCTTCTTTATTCTCCACAGAGGTTTTAACAATGGAAACCCCATTGGTATAATGATCGAACACACGCTGACGAAGTGTAAGGATATAATCGTCATCGGTTTCGACCGCACGTCCACCTCTGCTGTGTCCGCCCTGCTCAGCCAACATCCCAATTCCGCCCATCACACTTGGATAGGACGAACCGTAGCCGGGATAGAAGAAATCGAAAGATTCGCGGGTGGCATAGTTTACATTTGCCTTATCAAACTCTTCGATCAAACCGCGTCCAAAAGCATCTGCCCACCGGTCATACTCATCAGGTAGTTCCAGGTTTCTTGGTGTGGTTCCCGGCATGGCAAAATAGTTGTTATTGAAACCCTGCTCGTGAAAATCCATGTGCACCTGTGGCATCCATTCCTGATAGGCAGCAATTCGCCCCTGTGATTCAGGATGTACCAACCATACCCAATCACGATTTAAGTCAAACCAATAGTGATTGGTACGCCCACCCGGCCAGATCTCATCATGCTCCAGATCGTTGGCATCGGTATTCAGGATATTCGCCTGAGATGATTTGTACCAATACACGTAACGGTCACGGCCATCAGGGTTCATCATAGGATCAATAATAACCACTGAATTTTCCAACCAATTCCGGGTTTCAGAATCTGTACCCGCCACCAGCCTATAAGCCGTTTGCATGGCCGCCTCACTGCTTGAAGCTTCATTTCCATGCACATTATAGCTCATCCAAACTACCACAGGCTTCTCCTCAATGGAAGTTGATTCCGGATCATTGGCAAGCTCTACATTCGCATTCCGAATGGATTCTATGTTATCCATGTTGTCTTCTGAAGTGATCACAGCATAATAGAGGTCTCGCCCTTCATATGTTGTGGCATACTTGTGAAAAGAGATCCTGTCAGATTCTTCGGCAAGATTCTTAAAGTAATCCATAACTTGATAGTGGAAAGTGAATTCCTCTCCAAGTTCATAGCCAAGATATTCAGCCGGCGAAGTTATCCCGGAATTATAATTTAGATCAGGATGAAATTGAAATCGCTCAAAGGCATCCTGCTGTGCAAAAGCAAGAACCGAAGTGAGCATGAATGTGAGAACAGTAACTGTATATTTCATATTGAGAAGAGATTTGTTAAAGCCATTTAACTTAAATTGGTGTTTAAAATAAAGGTATTTTGCTAAGAATAAATCGTGGTTTAAATTTTAAAAGTATGGGTGTATTTGATAAGAATTGAACGATTTTCATTTCTGGGTAACTCGACACTTCCAAATTGCGAACTATCCAAAATAGTATTTATGGTTTGGTCAAAAACAATCCACAGGTCTTGCCCTTCCCTGAAATTGTACCGAAACCTAAAATTAGCCCCAATTAAATCAGCCACGTTACTATACTGAACAAAAGCACTGGTTGAAATCTTTTTATTGAAAGCAAATTGGCCTTTTAACTGTCCCACATGTGCATCAAATTCCGTTTGGCCTCGTCCTTCAATCTCAGGAAAACGTAACATGGTTAACTGGTAGCTTCCTGAAATTTCGAGATGAACATTGGCCACAAGCCTGGGTTCAATTTTATATTGTGTTCGGGTGCCGTCAAATAGTTGGCCATACTGAAAAATTACTCTGCTCATAAGCCTTTTTGTACGGGGAGAGCTGTACATAAAAAACCCTTCAAAAAAGTCGTAATTTGATACCGGGATATAAATTTTACCGGCCAAATTAAATGCCTCCGTTGGTAATAAATGCTCTTGCTTGTAATTAAGAGAAGACCAAAGGAAGGCACTATTCTTAAACCTGCTGTTCCATCTAAATGAAACAGACCGGCTTCTCAAATCAAAAGAGTCATTTTCTAAAATATTGTTACTCTCGATATTAATGGAATGTTGATTAAAAGCAGAATTTTCACCCGGCCGCCATCCATACCCCAAACTGTAAAAATAATCGGAGGTATTTCTCGTCTTATAGAAACCAATCCCGGGATCAAAGTACTGCCCGGTGCGGTTTACAAAAAATTGATACAAAAGCCCAGTACTTGCTCTTCGCTCCCAGGCAAGCCTGAATATACTGTTGTCCTCAAAGTTATTTCTTCTGCTTTCGGGTACATCAGTATCAAAAGATTGACTTACACGAAATGTTAAATAATCATCAGCGTATAAATTCAGGTCCGTATCTAAGCCCAAGAGTACATTTGATTTTCCGTCGGCACCAATACGACTTGTGACAATCCCCCCTGTATAAGAGCTGGGGTTTAGAACCCTTTGTTTCAATCTTAGCACCCCGAAATTCTCTGACGGCAAGTTAGGACTTGATGCCGTTTGAAGATTTAAAAAACCAATATCCAAATCGCCCACCCTTCCTGTTAACCGGGCGCCACCGAATATTCTAACCGGTTTGCCCTGATTATCCAAGCCTATCTTTCGGCTGTAAAAAAGCCGGGTATCTCCGTAATTAAAGTCAAAAAGACTTGAACGTTGTTGAAAAAACTGCCTCTTTTCAGGAAAGAAAAGTGAAAAACGAGTCAAATTTAACTGCTGTTCATCACTTTCTACTTGGGCGAAATCGGTATTCGCTGTCAGGTCTAAGGTCAGGTTATTGGTAAGGTTATATTTAATATCGAACCCAAGCTCATTTTTAAAATCCTCATCATACACAAATGCGGTACCTGATTCATTCGGGGTATTCGTGTTTTGCTGGAGAAAACCACCTAGTATGTAAGGAGTAAAATAAACAGGTTTTGGAGCATCCACATCGTTAAGGATAATATCCTGTGCTTTGGAAGGTTTAATATTTCCCTCATTCCAGTTCGGTGGAATCTCAGGATATATATGCCTTTCATTAATTTGCGACAACCAACGATATACGATCAAACCCATTTCCGCAATTCCATCGTTGCTTTGAAAACCGATACTGGAAAATGGGATCCTCATTTCAACAAACCATCCTTTATCCGTCTGTGTAGTCTCAACATCCCAGTGCGTATCCCAACTGTCGTTAATAGGCCTGTCGCCTCCAGTCCTATTCGCATCATTAGAAATAGACTGATCAAACCTGGTGCCCGCAGGATTAGTAAAAAAGCGCAGCCCGTTTTGATTATCATTAAAGGGATCCAGTACCACCGCAAAAACATCATCCCCACTATATCTGTCGCGGTATAAGCTATTGGCTGTAATAGTAGAAGGATCTTGAGTAAACAACTTCGCCGAAAAATATAAATACCCATCATCGTAAGCGGCTCTGACCTCTGTTCGCTCACTCATCTCCCCTAAAAAAACCGGTTCATACTGAACCATCTCAAAAGGGGCTATTTCTTCCCAAGCCGGTTCATCTATAACTCCATCAAGAATGATAGGCTCTGATAACCTTTGAATTTTAATAGCAGATTGTGCCAGACCTTTTCCCATCAGCAACATTGCTAACAGACAACTACTTATAATTTTAAACCACATTTATCAACCGACTCATTTTAAGTTCATTCCTTTTACTGAATAGCAATTTAACCGACTATCGACCTCAGGATATTTGCATCAAAATGTAAACAATTGATTTATATAATAAGGGGGGTGGGTTTGTTAAACTCTGAAAATTAAATCCGCTAAAAAACGACTAAAACTTTACGATAAAGAAACCAAACTCAAACTTCCGCCAATACTCAGATAAGTTCTTTACAATTCTCTTTGCTTTTTCAAGATTTATATCAATTTTGAGATATGAATAAAGCACTCAAAATTGTGATCATCTTTTTTGTTGGGGTTCTGCTCGCCATGAGTGCAATTGCCTTCATTGGCCCTTATTTGATGAATGACTATCTCAAATCCGCACTGATTGAGGAGTTCAATGTCCAAACAAAACAAGAATACACGCTCGACTTTTCTACTTTTGATATTGGAATTTTTCGCCGTTCCATATCCATCGATTCCATTTCAGTACTTCCTGACAGCGCTGCTCCTCATATTCGTGAAATAAAAGCTTCTTCAATCTCTCTCATCGGTATAAAATGGCGTACCCTTTTCAATAAATCATTTCCCGATTTCAATACCATTATGATCACAGAGCCGGAGGTTGAATTATTTACCCGGAATTTTTCTGCATCAGATTTCTCCAATTCAAGTAATAATCAAAACGCGGAGATAGCCAATAATCTCGCTAAATTTGATCTCATCATTCAAAATGGAAGTGGCAAACTTTTGGAACCGGATCGACGGGAAGTTTTGGTGATCCGTGACATTTCCCTGGAAGCAAGGAATGTAGATATAAATGCTCTTTTAGACGGTTCTGAACTGTTCTTTCTTGAAGATTTAACCATTTCGGGCTCCGGGCTAAAATGGTCATTAGAGGATAAACTCTATCAATTTACTATAAATAATTTCAGCTTCGATAAAAATAATGAGCGTATTTCGCTCGAAAACCTGGCCATGACCCCAGTAGTTCCCAAATACGAATTCTCCAAAATCAGAGCTTATCAACTGGACCGAATTGATCTAAAAATCCCCCGTGTTGAACTTTCAGGTTTTAAACTTGATTCGCTTGCTTCGGAACATTTGGATATAGATTCCCTGAAAGTTTCTGATGCCTGGATGGAAGTGTTTAGAAATAAACAAATAGATCGTGCTCCGGGAATCTCCACGAAACCACTGCTTAATGAAGTTGCGCATTCCTTTGACTTTTCATTTGGTTTGGATCACGTGCTTATCTCCGATGCCACAATCATTTACGAAGAACATAAACCTCCTTCGGATACTTCCGGAAGCATCTCTTTCAACGAAATCGATGCCACGCTAACTAAATTCAGGACAGCAGAACATCCTCGCTTTTTTAAAGACACCCTCAAGCTTCACGTTGAAACTTTATTTATGGATGTGACCCCGCTCACCGTTGACATAAATTATCCAATTTTTGACGAGCAGGATACCCATACGGTTAAAGCCAGGCTCGAAAGTTTCGATCCTAAAGCTGCCGGAAATATGCTGGAAAATGTAGGATTTGTCCGTATTGAAGACGGATTGATTAAAAATTTGGATGCTGAATTCGAGCTTAATTCAGAAAAGGCATCCGGTAAGCTCGAGGTCTTATACCAAAACCTGAAAGTTTCTTTTTTAAACAAAGAAAACCCGGACCGTGAGAAGTTTTTCCAAAGGACCGGTGATTTACTTGCGAATACTTTTGTGATAAAATCCAATAATGACAATGCTACTCCCCGAGTGGGTGAAATTGCCTTTGAACGCGAGGACGGAAAATCAATTTTTGCCTACTGGTGGAAGTCACTTTTATCAGGAATCGAAGACACCATTAAATAAAAAATGAATACTACACAAACTGCCCCTACTATTGATGACATTAAAGAAGCACATCAACTTATCGGTGAATATGCCCATCGAACCCCGGTTCTGAACAGTAAACAAGTAGATCAAAAAACGGGAGGGCGAATTTTATTTAAGTGTGAAAACTTTCAAAAAGTAGGCGCTTTTAAATTTCGGGGAGCCTCCAATGCTATTTTTTCACTGAGTGAGGAAGATGCAAAAAAAGGAGTAGCTACACATTCCTCCGGGAATCATGCACAGGCCGTTGCATTAGCAGCGAAAATGCGGGGTATTCCTGCTCACGTGGTGATGCCGGAAAATGCACCCAAAGTAAAAGTTAAAGCAGTTCAAAGTTATGGAGCTGAAATCACCTTCTGTGAACCTACATTAGAAGCTCGTGAAACTACTTTAGAACAAGTGGTGACAAAAACCGGAGCTACATTCATCCATCCTTATAACGATGCACGCATTATAGCAGGACAGGGAACTTGTGCCCTGGAATTACTAGAAGACCATCCCGACCTCGATATCATTATTGCACCTGTGGGTGGGGGCGGTTTATTGAGTGGAACGGCCATAGCTGCGAAATCCATTAAACCTGATATTTTGGTAATTGGCGCTGAACCAGCCAATGCCGATGATGCTTACCGTTCTTTTAAATCCGGAAAACTCATCCCCGTCAAAAATCCTGATACCGTTGCCGACGGGCTCCGGACATCCCTTGGCCAGCTCCCCTTTTCTATCATTAAAGAACAAGTCGATGATATTGTAACAGTACCGGAAGATTCCATCGTGGAGGCCATGCGCTATGTATGGGAACGATTGAATATGATCATCGAAGCTTCATGCGCCGTTCCCGTAGCTGCCGTTTTTGATGGCAAGGTAGAGGTGAAAGGCAAGAAAGTGGGCATCATCATCACCGGCGGAAATGTGGATCTGGATAATTTGCCTTGGTGAGGGAAGATTTACTCATCCTTATTTATACCGCTTGCCATGCTTAAACACCATATCTACATCACTTAAAAGATTGATATACCGCATGACATCACCTTCCACGGCAATGATATCAGCATATTTTCCTTCACTGACCGTGCCGTAATCCTTTTCAACATTCATGAAAAGCGCCGGCCAATAAGTGGCTCCGCGAATAGCCGTTATTGGATCAACCCCCAGCTCATTCACCCAGACATCGAGTTCTGTCCATGTTGACTGACTGTGAAAAAGCATGGGCACTCCGCTATCGGTACCAATCATCAGTACTACACCGGCTTCTTGCAATTGCTCGAATTTTCGGTCAAGCGTTTTCTTTCGGATTGGAGTCAGTTGGAAATAAGAAAATCGGTCGGGGTGCTCCAGAGAATTTTCTATATCTGCAATGATATTATCAGGCAAACCTAAATGCCATGAATCATCCCCTAAAAACAACGGATGATCTCTCATATATTCATAATTATATAAAACTGAAATTGTTGGAGTCCAGTACAGTGGACCTAAATTCATTTTGGCTGTACGTTCTTTCATCATTTCCATAACGTCTTCGGGATATTCTGGAGCCGATGACAGCCCGGTATGTTCAAAATTATCCACACCCGCTTCCAGTCCGCGTCGTATTTCTTCGGGGCGATGGCTGTGCCCAACTACCTTTAAACCTTGTTTATGACTTTCATCAACAACAGCCATTACTTCTTCTTTTGTCATTTGATCTTGGTCAATCAGTTTTATGACATCCACCCCTGCATTAGCTAATTCCTGTACTTTTTGCCGCGCATCCTCTGTACCGTTAATTCCCCACCTAAACTTCTCGGTACCCGGATAAGGCTGGTGCTGCAAAAACGGGCCTGACATATACATCGTTGGGCCGGGAATTTCCCCTTTATTAATGGCATCCCGCACATTTATAGAAGCTTCAAGCGGTGCTCCGAGATCACGGGCACTTGTCACCCCTGCCATTAACAATTGGTGTGCTGAAGCCGGCATAATCACCGATTCAAACTGATCGATATATGTTGAATCCCAATGGGCATAATCGGTATGGCCGGATAACATTAAATGAACATGCATGTCCCACAAACCGGGAAGAATACTCATACCCTTTGTGGAGATAATTTCAGCAGATTCGGGAATATCAATGGCTCCGCCCCGTCCGACTTCTTTGATTCGCTCCCCTTCAATTATAATTACACTGTTTTGGATAGGAGTACTTCCAAATCCATCAATCAATGTTCCGCCAACCAAGGCTTTTATATCTTGCGAAACTCCCTGGGAATTGAAAAGCATTAAAAAAAGCGCAGTACACAGAAACCTCTTCGGAAATTTAACAGTAACGGTAAAAAGGGACATATTCGTTTATTTGGTTACAGATGCTAAAACTTGATCAGATTGATTATTCAACCCAACAATTACTTATCGATGATATTTTAAATACCGCTAAATACCAAGGAAAACCCGTTTATTTACCGTTTTATACACATTTCCCTCGATTCTCATTTTCAGTGTTTTTTTAAAAACGACCATTTTTAACATTTCACTGCCAGAGTTTGGGCTTTGTCAGGTATTCCATTCGAGAATCAGCTTTTCGGCCTATCGGTTAATCGCAATTCTACATGAACTTATTTGCTCTTTTACCCAAGCATCATTTACCACAATACCGGTGTATTCCTCACTGGTTCGTCTTCATTTTTAGAAACCTGGCAGCATTATTGTACAGGATGTCTCTTTTTTGTTCTTCGGTTAAGAAATCAGCTTCTTCGATAGCTTCGATTCCTTCGCCAATCTTTTCCGGCCAAACCATCTGATCCGAACCAAACATAATCCGCTTACCGAGTCCGGCACGGACAAGGGCCCTCAGGTAATCATAAAACGCCGTTCTTGGGATAACCCAGGTGATCGTAGATATATCTCCGTAGAGTTGAGGATATTGATACATCATCGCGATCATCTCATCCAGATAAGGGTACCCTGTATTTTCTACAAAAATTCGCAACTTAGGGTGACGGACCAGCACGTCTTCCAGCATTAAGGGACTGCCTGCAGCAGAGCGAAAGCTTGGAAGATAGGGCCCAATTCCTTCCGTGTGGATCAGCAGCGGCACGTCGAACCCTTCAGCCATCGCAAAATAGGGCTCCAGAACCAGATCATTTGGAGCAATTCCATTAAGCTGTGCACCTATCTCCCCAATACCTCCGAATCGACCGGCTGCGATGTCTTTTTTCAACTGCAGGGAATCGGGAGTTCCCGGTTTAAAAATGAACGGAGAGGCAATAAATCGATCCGGAGCAGCTTTTTTCCATTGATCTACTGTCTCTAGATCAACACCGCTCAGGAAGCCCTTAACGATATTGTAGCGATCCATAATATCAAGCGTTTTTTGCAACAGTTCGGATGATGCAGTTGCCTCGCCCTCCCCCTGACACGGTTCGGGGCGACACAAGGCCGGTGTTCCTTCCGGTACATGGTGAGGCATTCCTGTGTGCATATGCATATCGATGATGGGCGGCCGCTCCTGTCCGAACAAGGAAACGGACAGCAGGCCCAAAAACAGTACGGAGGAAAGAATTTTAAGTGTTTTCATAACAGAGTTTTTTTAATAGTTCGATGTTATAAATGTCAATTAACCGTATCCAACGCGGTGTTGAGTGCCCGTACAAATTCTTCAGGGCGTTCCAATTTGGGATCGTCACGGGTTTCCTCAATGATTTGCAGGGGCCATCCAAAGCGCCGACTGGATTTTTCTGCTATTTTTAGTTTGTTGGCGCGGTCATGCCGCCCCCAGATCAGGGAAGTTGGCACATCAATTTGGTCAAGCTGATCCGATGGAATTTTCGGGATACCGAGCTTTTTCATAAGGAAATTCATGGCATCAGTTCGTTCCTTGTCCCGGGCGCATTCCAGATTGTATGCCACGAACGGCTCCCATAGTTCTCCCATCTGATTTTGCAGGTTACCCACATCATACATACACTGCGGAAAGAAACGATTGAAATTTTTCTCGGTGGGCCAGATTATAAAACGGAATAGTCCAAAAGCGAATCCCGGTGCCGGCCTGAACTTTCCAAGTCCGAGTGAATTGACCAATACCAGCTTCCCGATTTCCTTTCCGTGATGGATTGCAAAGCGGGCTCCAATGGAACCTCCAAGAATATTCCCCACCAGTGCCGGAGGAGCCAAACAGGTGTTCGCAATCAGCTCACTTAGCCAACGGAAGATGAGGTTCGTATCCAAAGAATCACTGTCCACTTTCGACTCACCCTGACCGGGCAGATCGGGAACAATCACCCGATGGGTTTTTGCCAACTTTGGGATTACCCGCATCCACCAAAGAGATGATTCCCCGGGTCCGTGCAACAATATAACCGGCGGCCCGTCTCCTCCGATGAGTACTGCAGTGTCAACTCCGGAAAGTTGCAAGCGATGTTCTACAGCAGGAATTGCAGCCAGCAACTGGTCTCGGTTTTTGTTTTCAGTAGATTTATCTCGTGCCGCATAAACTTGAGTTTCCATTTTTCTACTCCATTGTGTTTTGAAGATGTCTGAATGTTGAACCGGAGGTAAATTAATACGGAGAAGACAGCAGCGAATCGGAGAGAATACCCAATTTTAATATTTTTGTGGGATGGGTAATATTACCCACAAATATCAGATCAGATCATGCTCATAGGCATAAGCAGTAGCGGCAGCACGAGATGAGATATTCAGCTTAGACAGGATGTTACTGACATGCCGGTCTACCGTTCTCTCACTGATAAACAGGTCGGCGGCGATAGCTTTATTTGTTTTTCCGGTGGCAAGAAAGCGCAAAACTTCCAGCTCCCGCGAGGTTAAGCCATTTATATTATCGGCAGGAGATTTCCGGATAAGAGATTCAACTTTTTCAAGATCATGAGCAGCACCAAGTTGCTGGAAATGCCATCTTGCAGCATCCAGCTCCATTTCTGCAGTATCGTTATCCCCAATTTCCCTGCAAGCACGACCGATTAACATCCTGGTTTTTGCAGATTCGTACACTGCATCGATTTTATTGAATAGCGTCCAGGCCTCTCTCAGTTTTTCGTGCGCACCACGGGCATCCTCATCCGCTAAAAGAATGCTTCCTGATGCCCGGGCAGCAATTGCCTGTAAAAAAGGTGCCTGAAGTTTGACTGCAATTTCAGATAATTCCCTAGAAAAAGTTCTGGCTGCACTTATTTCCCCTGCGGCAAGCATGATTTCGACATATGCGGGAAGAACTTTTGAGCGCTTTATCAGGTCTTTCTCTTCTTCCTCCGATTGACGAATTGCGGTAACGGCATCCTTAATTTCACCCTGAGCCAATCGTAAAAGTGCCAATCCGGGCTGTGGTTTTCTTCCCCATTTACTGGCTTGCCGGTACATCTCCTCCGATTTTGAAAATTTCCCAAGCAATCGAAAGAGTTCCCCCTGCCGATACCAGGCTTCACCTGCGGCAGATTCACCCGGTGGCTGGGAGAGTAAGTCACATGCACGCTCTCCTTCGTTCATAGCATCCTTCCATTCACCGTGAAACTGCATAATTTCGACGCGCCGTACCAAACATTGCCCCCTGAAAGGCACTAAATCCGGTTGAGAATCACACCATCGGCTTAATGCTTCCGTCCATTCCTGGGCACGTCCCAAGTCATAAATTTTTTGACAGGTTTCGATGACAGCACAATAGACAATACCAGTAACAATGGGTGAAATTTCATCGGATAAAACAGCTACCATAACTTCATCGAAGAGTGTGGTACCTTCGGAAATCTTGTTTTGAAAGATCAGCGCCTGCCCAAGCCCAAGCCGCCCAAGGGTAATTAAATCCTGATTATTAAAACGGGTACCGATTTCAACTGCCTCACTAAATAAATCATGTGCTTTCCCGGATTCACCTGCACTCAGGGACTGAAGGCCTTTTGGAAGCAACAGAAAGCCTTGCTCTACACAGTCATGTTTGTTCTCCTCAACCAAACGAGTGGCCCGGGCAATCCATCCACTTCCCTGGGCATGATCGCCCTGATTTATAAGTATCATGCCCAGCCAAAAAGCACAATTTGCAGCTCGTTTTATTTTACCCTGTTTTAGAAAAGCGTGATGAGCTCTATTCCAGGCATCCGTACAATCAAAATACTTACCGGTCAAATAAGCAGCTTTGGCAAGCAATTCGAGATCGCCAGGGGCAAGCGAAGCTACCTTGTCGGCAGACGACAGCAGAGCATAAGCATCCGACCATGCCTGCTTACGAAATGCTCCCCTACCTCGTTCTGTTTTACTTGCTTTAGCCATAAGATTTTAAGCTTGCCTAAAGTTGGTGTGGGTAAGGTGCTAAAATTTAGCATAAAAAGGAAAATCAGCTGGTGATTGGGATCTTATCCCCATAAAAACATTAATTGAAGGTAGTTCAGCATAAATCATTTGGGAACTTCATATCGCAGCTCAGCAAAATCTTCCCCATAGGTTGTAGCAGATTTAAGTATGAGTGATGGTTGAATGATTTTTCGTGGTAAAAGTGGAAACCCCTCGCCCAAGGTTACAGATGTTACCTGGATAATCAACTCATCAAGCAAGCCATGATCATAAAATTGACCAACAAGTTCTCCACCCCCCATTATCCAAATATTTTTATCCCCTGCTGCTATTGACATTTGTTGGTGAATGGGCCGTACATCTCCACTGACAAATTGTATGTCAGCCCCATCTATTTTCGGTAACGAACGAGAGGTAAAAACCCAAGCCGGTTGTTCGTAAGGCCATGGATTCGATTCATTGTTATCAGTGAAAATCTGGTTGTTGAGAATCCATTCATAAGTAGCCGATCCCATCGCTATAGCACCTACCTTTTGAATAAAGTCGGGATAACTGGTTTCTTCTATATCACCAAACTGAAGTAACCAATCAAGAGAATGATTAGGTGCTGCGATAAATCCATCTAAACTTGAGGCGGCATAATATTGTGTTTTCATGTAACTTTACTCTTTAAGTGGTGTGTGAATTAACAACTAATAAAAGGCTAGAATTTTAAAATAAGCAACGCAGAAAATCATATATTTTCTTGTGAATTTGTTTAGTCTCGTCATCCCTGTTGTTCATTTGTACCAAGTAGTCCTGGGTGGCATTCCCAACCGGGTGGTTGGGAACGAGGATAAGATTAAAACAAAAAAATCCAGATAACAGTATTTTTTCTCCCCAATCATGAAACAAACCCGCTACCTTATTCGTCTATCATAAAAAATTTTTTGATATGAAAAACAAGGACAAGTACAAGCAATACAGATTTGAAAACGATTTGGATCGTGGGGCCGGTCATGATTACGACAACGATCCGGATTTTGATTTAGACGAATATATTCGTCAGAAAAGCCGGGGTGAACATGAGCACACGGCCCCGATCATTTCCCATGAAGAGGACGATACTTCTCAATTTAAGAATGCCGTTCTGTTCTTTTTGGTTTTTGCAGCGGCTTTTTTATGGGTCAATGACTGGAGTCCCACCCAGGCCTGGAACAGTGTTTTTGGCAGCGATCAAGCTGCTACAGAGGTTACCGCAGATGCCCCAGGTTTTACTTTTACCGTTCCGGACATTCCTGATATCCCCGAAATCCCGGATATCCCTCCCATACCCAATATTGCCAATGATGCAAATTTTATAAATTATCTCGAAGAAATAAATACTGCCGGGCTTGGAGAAGTTTACTCAAGTTCAGGATATATCGCTTTGTATCAGACAGATGTTCCGGTCGAATATCT
This sequence comes from Gracilimonas sp., assembly GCF_014762685.1. Taxonomy (NCBI): domain Bacteria; kingdom Pseudomonadati; phylum Balneolota; class Balneolia; order Balneolales; family Balneolaceae; genus Gracilimonas; species Gracilimonas sp. Next base: position 333,598 of record NZ_JABURM010000005.1, on the reverse strand, counting down.
GACCCGGCTAAATGAAGCCGGTTACCTGGAGCAATTCTCCTATTCGGCTGTCATTGGATTTTACAATGGTGATGTAACGATTGAATATTTAGATGCCTTGAATGAAAGTGGTTATCTGGATGATTTTTCTTATTCAGCTATCATAGGTTTATATAACGGGGATGTAACGACTGATTACCTGGATGCCCTCAGCGAGAATGGCTTTCTTGATCAGTTTTCTTATTCAGCTATCATCGGGATGTACAATGGAGAAGTACCTGTAGATTATCTGAACAGGCTTTCTGAAAATGACTACCTGGATACTTTTTCCTATTCCGCTATCATCGCAATGTACAATTCAGGAGTAACGGTTGATTTCATTAATCAGCTGGCCGAAAACGATCTCCTTGACGGGATGAACTACACCGATATTATTATCGCTTATAATGCGGATAATTGATATATGCAGAACCGTTTCACCCTTATTTTTGATGAAATACTTAAACCAAGCTTTTAGGCTCATCCAGGTCCCTGAATTGTAATTCATAAAGATGACTGTAAAGCCCTTGGTGTTTTATAAGTTCTACATGCGTTCCTTCTTCTACAATTCTTCCCTCATCCATTACCAAAATATGATCAGCATGTTGAACAGTAGAAAGCCGGTGAGCAATCACAAAGGTAGTTCGGTTCTGCATGAGTCGCATTAAAGCGTCCTGAACCTGTGCTTCAGATTCCGAATCTAATGAAGAAGTCGCCTCATCCAATAGCAAAATAGCCGGATTTTTAAGGATGGCACGGGCAATGGCCAATCGTTGTCGTTGACCCCCACTCAGCTTAACACCTTTCTCTCCAATCATAGAATCAAAACCATTTTCCGTTTCCATAATAAATTCATGGGCATTGGCGTCTATGGCGGCCTGAATCGTCTCATCTTCAGTAGCATCTAATTTTCCATAGATGATATTTTCCCGAATTGTTGTGCCAAATAAATGAACTTCCTGGGGAACTATGGAAATATGTTCCCTCAACGACTTGAATTTCACCTCCTGAATATTCATTCCGTCCACATAAATAGCTCCTTTTTGGGGATCATAAAATCTAGGAATAAGATTCAGTAAGGTGGTTTTTCCGGCTCCGCTGGGACCAACCAAAGCCACTGTTTTACCGGCTTCGGCTTTAAAAGAAATTCCCTTCAATACATCCTTTTTCCCCTCGTAACTAAACCATAAGTCTTTGACTTCTACCTCTCCCTTTAGAGTTGAGACCGTATGGGCATTGGGATTATTTTCAATTTCAGGGGTTTCGTCCAACAGTTCAAAAATACGTTCAGAGGCACCGGCTGCAGTGTTTACAGCTGTGTATAATCGGGATGTTTGACTGATGGAACGGGAAATATTCAGGGCATAAATAATAAAAGCTACTAAATCACCGGCAGTCAACCGATCTGCTAAAACCTCTTTTCCTCCATACCAAAAAATGATCACCAGTGTACTCATGAACATAATCCCAACACCAGACCAAAAAAGTTGAGTCAGCACTACTTTTCGCCGGGCAGTGGTAAAGAGTTTCTCAACCGCATCTTTATATCGGCCCACTTCATAATCTTCCCGGACAAACGCTTTTACCAAGCGAACAGCTCCCAAAGCATCTTCAGCCACTGCTGTTGAATCCGCAAGTTCATCCTGAATATCTTTCGAAAGATGGCGAATCTTATGTCCAAAATAACGGGTAGCTAAGGTAACAAATGGGACCGTTACAAAAATCACCATACTTAACCGCCAATTAAGTATCACCATTAATGAAACGGAACCAATTAAGGAAAAAGTAATAGTTAAAAGCTGAGGAAGTGAATCAGTAAGTGCAGTACGAATTGATCCAACGTCATTGGTGAGCCGGGAAGTTATTTCACCCAGCCTGCGTTCGGCAAAAAACTTGAATCCCAACCGGTGCAAGTGCTCGTATACTTTCTTGCGTAGATCGGTAATCACCCGTTCCCCTACCCATTCTAAATGGTAATTTCCGAAAAAAGAGAACGCAGCCTGCAGTACAAAAAGTCCGAATAATCCAATTGCCAGCCAATTCAGTAATTCATTATTTCCGGATTCAAATACAGCATCGAGTAATTCCCGGAGTCCCAGTGGTACGGTAAGCCAAACTGCTGAAGCCAAAATTGCCGTAACAGTAGCCGTATAAAACCTCAGCCGGTACGGTTTACTAAGTGCAAAAATCTGCTTCAGCGTCAGCCAAAGTGATTTGATGGATTTATTTTCTTTCTTTTCTTCTTTACTCATTTTGGAATATACATTTTGAATCTAAAAAATCGTTCCGTTTGCAAAGATTTAAGTTTAGTCCTTATTAAGAATGGGCACAAAATGCTCCAACTTGAACTCTTCACGAAGCCCTCAATTCTTACCTTAAAATAAATCCTAAACTTTCGAGATTTTTTGTCCTCAATTCACTATCTATATGTAAACAAAAATATGTGCTTGTAGCTATGGATCATGAAATTCTTACTTGGATATTTTTAATCGGGGGAGTCCTTTTAATGATACTTGAAGCAGTTCTGCCCGGCGGCATCGCTTTTCTTTTGGGAATAACCGGAATTGGAGTTGGCGTTCTTAGGTATTTCGGCTTTCTGGAAGATCCACTAACAGCTACATTTATCTGGTTATTTACCTCCACCATACTGACAATTGCCATACGACCCTTCATCAATAAATACTTCAAAGGAGAAAGCTCTTATAAATTGGCCGATGAAGATTATGAAGCCATGGATCAAATAGCGGAAGTGATTGAGCCCATCAATGACTTGGATAATGAAGGGCGCATTCGCTTCCAGGGCATTTCCTGGCAGGCACGATCAATGGAAGGGAAAATCCCGTCCGGGAGTCAGGTTCGAATCAAGTACCGAGACAACACTACCTGGATTGTTGAGCCTGCAGATCCCATCGAATCCCCAAAAAATCAACTTAAAGACTCAAACAAAAACTGATATGTGGACCACTCTCTTAGTTATCATTGTACTTTCGTACTTCGTGCTCACACGATTATTCCAGATTGTTGAGTTTCGCGAAGAAGTTATCCAGGAACGGCTGGGAAAATATAAAAAAACCCTGAAACCGGGGTTTCACTTTTTGATTCCTTTCGTAGATCGCCCGGCTTATAGCCAGGAAATGCGTGAACAGGTACTGGATGTTCCCAGTCAAACCTGCATCACCAAAGACAATATTGAAGTTTCAGTAGATGGGCTTGTGTACTTAAAGGTAATGAGCTCTCACAAAGCCAGTTACGGCATTTCTGATTATCAGGCAGCCGCAGTGAACCTGGCGCAAACAACCATGCGCAGCGAGATTGGTAAAATGACCCTGGACGACACGTTTTCGGAACGCGAGAAAATGAATGAAAACATTGTTCGGGAAATTGATAAAGCCGCTGACCCCTGGGGAATAAAAGTAATGCGGTATGAACTTAAGAATATTCGACCATCCGGCGAGATTATCGATACCATGGAGCGACAGATGGAGGCTGAACGTGAAAAGAGAGCCGAAATCACCAATTCCGAAGGGCATCGGCAGGCTCGTATTTATGAATCGGAAGGTGAACAACAAAGTCAGGTCTTGGTATCTGAAGCTAATCGTCAGAAACGCATTAATGAAGCAAAAGGCCGCGCCAAGGAAATTGAATTGATTGCAACGGCCACGGCAAAGGGAATACGGCGGGTAGCAGAAGCCATTGAACGTCCCGGAGGTCAGTTAGCCGTTAAAACCAAGCTGGTAGAACAATATATCAAACAGTTTGGAAATATCATTCAGAAATCAAATGTCTCTGTTTTGCCTACGGAGACAGCCAATCTGAAAACCTTTTTTGAAGGGGTAAGCACCATCAGTGATCACACAAAAGATCCATCCGGTAAAACAAAAACGAGTAAATAAGAAGAGTTATCATGGAAATTTTAGAAACAATCAGTAAAATTTTATTGGGGTTGTTCTCCATTTATGTGATGTATCAATTTGTACGTTCGCTGCGCCTGGTTCCCAATCAGTTTGCATTTATTGTGGAGCGGCTTGGAAACTATCATAAAACGCTTGGTCCCGGATTTCACGCCCTCATACCCTTCATTGATAAAGTAGTGTACAAACAGGATTTGCGTGAAGAAACCATTGAGGTGGAACCACAAGAATGTTTTACCAAGGATAATGTAAAGGTAGAAGTGGATGGAGTAATCTATCTCAGTGTAATGGATCCCGTAAATGCCAGCTATGGAGTTACCAATTATCGATACGCTGCAGTCCAACTGGCCCAAACCACTACCCGTTCTGTACTTGGAAATATGGAACTGGATCAGACTTTTGAGGAACGTGCCGCCATGAGTAAAGAAGTGGTGAAAGTACTCAGTGAAGTTGAACAAGTTTGGGGAATCAAAGTACACCGTTACGAGATTAAGAATATTGTTACCCCGCGTACCGTACAAAAAGCCATGGAGCGACAAATGACTGCTGAACGCGATCGACGAGCTATCATAGCCAAATCTGAGGGGGTAAAAGGCTCCAAAATAAATGACGCCGAAGGTATGCGAACGGAAATCATTAATATTTCCGAAGCCGAAATGCAGCGCCGTATTAATGAAGCTGAAGGTTACGCTGAAGAAATCTTATCCATAGCCGAAGCCACTGCAAAGTCTATTGAAGAAGTAGCTGACGCTCTCTCCCAGCCCAAAGGAAAAGAAGCCATGAAACTTCAGCTTTCAGAAAAATATCTCAGTGTATTATCCGGGCTTGGACGGGATGAAAACAGCGTAATCTTGCCGAAGGATATTTCCAATTATGATGCATTGATGGAAGGGCTTTCGCTTAATGATTTGGACGAAGTGAAGGGAAAAGACTAACTATTTTCCTTATATCGCTGAATGCGAAAGAGGCTTCATTTTGGCATTTTCTAACATGATTGGAAGTGGGTGTTGAACATCAGGTATTTATTAATTTGATATTCAAAACTCCTGAATTGCCTTTCTTTATTATTTATATTTCGCCAGTATAAAATTCTGTATTTATCAACTATTTCACTATAAACTATCAGAGATTATGAAGGCATTAGATTCGGCTGTACAAACCAAAATTGACCAATGGCTGAACGGGAGTTATGACGAAGAAACCAAAACCGTAATCCGGAAAAAACTGGAGGAGGAGAAATTTGATGAACTCACAGATGCTTTCTACAAAGACCTGGAATTTGGCACGGGCGGACTCCGGGGAATTATGGGAATCGGGTCAAACCGGGTAAACAAATATACATTTGGGATTGCGACTCAGGGTTTAGCTAACTTCTTAAAAAATAATTATCCCGAACAAGATCTGAAAGTAGCCATCGCCCATGATTGCAGAAATAATTCCGAAACGCTGGCAAAAGTTGTGGCAGATGTTTTTTCCGCAAATGGCATTCATGTGTTTTTCTTTGACGGCCTCCGCCCCACTCCTGAGCTTTCCTTTGCTATAAGAGAGTTGGGCTGCCAGAGCGGGGTGATGCTTACCGCTTCTCATAATCCTAAGGAGTATAACGGGTATAAAGCATATGGTGCTGACGGAGGGCAATTTGTGGCTCCTTATGACAAAATGGTAATGGAAGAGGTGCAGAAAATATCTGATGTGAATGAAGTTAATTTTGATGGTGATGACAGCCTCATTGAGGTAATTGGAAAAGAGATAGATGAAAAATACCTTGACGAGCTGGTTAAACTGTCTGTTTCCAAAGAGGCTATTAAGCGACAAAAGGATTTGAAAATTGTGTTTTCTCCAATCCATGGTACCTCTCGCGAATTGGTGCCGGAAGTGTTGAAGCGCTATGGTTTTGAAAATGTGACATTGGTAGATGAACAAATGACGCCCGATGGTAATTTCCCAACGGTAGTTTACCCCAACCCGGAGGAAAAAGAAGCCTTGAACATGGCACTGGAGAAAGCCAATGAAATTGATGCGGATCTGGTGATGGCTACTGACCCCGATGCCGATCGTGTTGGAATCGCCGTTAAAGACCTGGATAATAATTTTGTGCTCTTAAACGGAAATCAAACCGGTTCACTTATTATCAATTACATGCTTACAGCCTGGGAACAAGCCGGTAAAATTACCGGAAACGAATACATTGTGAAAACGGTAGTCACCTCTTACCTCATCGACCGCGTTGCCGAGGCGAAAGGTGTGGAATGCTTCAATACTCTCACAGGATTCAAGTACATTGGTGAATTGATGACGAAACTCGAAGGGGTAAAACAGTTTATAGCCGGTGGAGAGGAAAGTTATGGATACCTTATTGGGGAACATGTGAGAGACAAAGATGCCGTAATTTCTTGCGCCATCATTGCCGAAATGACAGCCTTTTATAAAGATCAGGGAACAAGCCTATACGAAGCACTTCTGGATATGTATGTAGAACATGGATTATTTCGAGAGAATTTAGTTTCAGTTACTAAAAAAGGAAAAGCCGGAGCCGAAGAAATCCAACAGATGATGATGAATTTCAGGGCTAATCCTCCCAAAAAACTTGGGGGTTCTCAAGTGGTTATGGTAAAGGATTATCAGACTTCTGAAGAGAAAAATATTGCTACCGGTCAAATAACAGATATCGACCTTCCGAAATCAAATGTACTGCAATTTATCACTGAAGACGGCTCCATAGTTTCTGTCCGACCATCGGGAACGGAACCTAAAATAAAATTTTATTGCAGTGTAAATAGCAAGCTAATGAGCCCGGAAGATTACGAGTTGGCAGCTAATACTCTCGATAAAAAAATCGAGGTTATGATAGAGGCTTTGCAAAATTGATAATTCATCATGGCCTCTGACATTCTCCCTTTCTATTATTTATCATTTCCATCTATAAATTTGATCTGTCCATAGTAATTCAGCTTTACTTTCATTGGTAAACCTCATTAATTATTGACAAGAATTAACAGCGGTAGATGGAACACTGTGGTGTCAAAAATGTTGGTATAGATACATCACACATCTACAAAAAAGAGGAGATATCATGAGTGTAGTAAATAGAGAAACCATTGAAAAGCTTATCAGTGAAACTCAGGACGTTAATGTTACCATTTTTATCCCCACTCATAAAAAAGGAGAAGAAGGAAAACAAGACTCAATAAGGCTCAAGAATATTATTCAAAAAACAAAAAATGAACTTATAGAAAAAGGATGGAAAGAAAACAGGGTTGATGAGCTTTTTAAACCTGTTTATACAAAAACAGAAGAAAATCAATTTTGGCTGCACCAGGATAAAGGATTGGCCTTGTATGTAAATGAACAATATTTCGATTTCTTTAAAATACCCGTCAGTCCTAAAGAAAATTTTTATATATCTGATAACTTTCTAATCACTCCTTTGCTGGAGCTGCAAAACCATCACAACATATATCATGTATTATTACTCAGTCAAAGTGAAACAAAGATGTTCAAAGTGGCGCCGGATGAAACAACTCAAGTGAAGTTTGAAAGTGTTCCTACCAGTATGGAAGAACATTTAAAATATCATGTTCATGAGCGCTCGGTACAACATCATACTGGCACAAGCGGTGGCGGAGCCGTATTTCATGGACAAGGTGCCGATGTAGATGAGAACAAAAAAGAGCTTGAGTTATTTCTGAAACATATTGAAAATAAAGTCACCAAATACTTAAAAAGAGTGAATGGGCCATTGGTTTTAGCGGGCCCTGACAAGATGATTTCTTATTACAAGAAAGCGAATAAATACTTCAATCTTCTTGATAATCATATTATCGGAAATTGTGATACAAAAAGTGTTCAGGAAATTGAAGAAGAATCCTGGGATATTGTGGAAGCCTATTTTAGAGAAGAAATACTCAGCGATATCGAACGCTTTAACGACCTGCAGGGAAGCGAACTTATTTCAACTGACGTAAGTGATATTGTAAAAGGAGCATATTTCGGAAAGGTAGATACTTTATTTGTGCCTATGGGATTTCACCAATATGGTATTTTCGATCCCAACAAAAACAGAGTTGAGATCTCTGATAAGCTAAATGGAGAAGCCGTAGATTTAATCAATTATGCAGCGATATCTGCATTGAGAAATGGGAGTACTTTATACGGATTGCCGCAATCAGAAGTACCTAATAACTCAGGTCTTGCCGCTATTTACAGGTACAAATCTTAGTTCAGCAAACACCTGGTTTTTTGGCAGATTCGATTTACCGGTTACCGGTTACCGGTTCAAACCGAATCTGCCAACTTTTTTCCTGACACCATCATGATTTCCGGAAAGGTTTAAGTTTGTGCTTTAATTCGAAGCCAAACAACAAGGTTAGGGTTTATCTCACCACGAGTTTGCAGCAATCTCTTGCTTCCCTTGTCAATCCAGTAATGATAAATATCTTCGGAATTCTTTCTTGAGACTTCATATTTCACGGCTTCATACATTTTTTCGTGTAATGTTACTTCCTCCACTCCCTCTTTTCTTATTCTCAGTACACCCTCCTTATTGTTATATGAGTAAATAGGAATTTCCCAACTTATCGCATTCCCTTTTTCTATGGCATATAATAAAGTTGGCAACCAATGTGAATCATACCTTAGCTGATCAAAGTTTGCCGAATAACTGGTATCCTGATTCAACCCATATCCTCTTCTTTTCACTCTAATGTCAGCACCACTATTCGCTTCATTATATTTCACTGTTATATTTTCCCTTGTTTCAGTGGTTGATCGATAGAACTTCGGGGCAAAATTTTCTGAATTCACTACAAGGCTATCTTCAATAACTATATTTGGGAGAGCCTGCCGGTAAACTATAACCATGCGATCTCCTGTTTTTTTAATCATTTCAGTAATGGTACCAAGAGTTGACAATTTACCGTTCTGCTCCCGAACATATTCATAAACCTGAACACCTGGTTCAATATTTTCACCTGATAATTCGATTTCTTTTTTTACCTGAGCCGCTAATTCGGTTCCTGTTTGAAATAAAAAAATGGTTATCAATACTAAGAGTATTTTCTTCATCTATGATCCTTCTGTTTACCAAAACTGTTGATTCTAAATTAAATCCTGAAGCGGGAAAGTAACGAGTGAAGCTAAGTTCCCAAATCAAGTTCTATCATTAAGATACAAACAATGGTATGTAAAACTTACTTCAACTCAAAAACCTTACCTGCCTTTTGTTGTACCAAATTTTCCATTTCCAGGTTAAGTAAAATGACCAATAAGCGACTGGTGTCAATTCCCAACTCTTCACTTAAGTTATCGATCTGATAGGCCTTTTTTTCCAGGGCTTCACATATTTTGATTGCCGATTCATCGAGCTCACTTTTACGCCAATCAGGTTTTGCTGTTTCTTGAGGACTTGATGAATCACCTGCCGTTGAATATTCAACGGGAAGTTCTTCCAGGACATCATCTATTGTTTGAACCAACTTAGCCGCCCCTCTTTTAATAAGGTAGTTGCATCCCGTACCGGAAGGATTTCCTAAAGGATGAGGCACAGCAAATACTTCCCTGTTTTGATCGAGGCCAAGATCTGCCGTAATCATACTTCCTCCTTTTATCCCGGATTCAACCACCAATACCCCAAGGCTCATTCCGCTTACAATGCGATTGCGGACAGGAAAATTAACAGCATCGGGATTAGTGCCCAAAGGGTATTCTGTAATTACTGCGCCACCTGATTTTACGATATTATTAGCAAGATCTGTATTTTCCTTTGGATAAAGGTTATCAATCCCTGACCCTAAAACAGCCACAGTGGGAGCTTTATGATCAAGAGCTGTTCTATGAGCAATGGAGTCAATTCCATAGGCCAATCCGCTAAAAATACATAAACCCTGATCAGCTAATTCCCCGGTCAGTTTTTTCGCCATATTTCGTCCGTATTGCGATGTATTCCGAGTGCCAACTACAGCCACTCCGGGTTTAGACAATGCCTCATAATTTCCTTTCAACCAAAATAAAATCGGCGGATCATAAATTTGCTTTAAAAGTGAGGGGTATTCAGGGTCGGCTAAAGTGATAATCTGTGAACCACTTTTCTCTGTAGCTCTAATGATTTCATCAACCTCATCCCAGTTATTAAAAGAAAGTATAGACAGTGCGGAAGCTTCTCCAATATCCTCTATCATTCGAAGCTTTCTTTTGCTCAGGGCAAAAATTTCTCCGGGGTCTTCAATTTTTTTTAGCAGTTTGAACACCCGGCGGCAACCAAAACCGGGAATTAAACTAAGCGCTATTAGTACCCTAAGTTTTTTCTTGTTCCTTTTCTTGTTCTTTAGCATGTTGAATCATTTCCCAAAGTTTCTCTCTTAGCTCATCGATACCATGACCGGTGGCTGAAGAAATAGGAATAACGGGAATTTCATCATCAAAGTGAAGTTCTTCTTCTAACTCAAACCCTTGTTTTAAATCCATCTTAGTGATAGCTAACACTCGAGGTTTGTCCAGCAAATCTTTTCGATATGACTTAAGCTCATTAAGCAACGCATTGTATTCATACTCGATATCGGTCATGGCACTTACCATAAACAATAATACATTATTACGCTCTATGTGCCTCAGGAATTGAATTCCAAGACCTTTTCCTTCATGTGCTTCTTCTATAATTCCGGGAATATCTGCCATCACAAAACTTCGGTAATCCGAAAATTTTACTACTCCCAAATTAGGCTCCAATGTTGTAAATGGATAATCTGCAATTTTAGGCTTTGCATGAGAAAGAACTGAAAGTAATGTGCTTTTACCGGCATTCGGGAATCCGACTAATCCTACATCAGCAATCAATTTCAATTCTAATTCAACTACACGCTCTTCACCGGGTTTGCCTTCCTGAGCAAACTGTGGAGTTTGATTTGTAGAACTTTTGAAGTGCCAGTTTCCTAACCCGCCTTTACCTCCTTTGGCTATTACCAATTCTTCTCCCTCTTCGGTGATTTCACCTAATCGTTCTTTGGTTTCAGCATCATAAACCACCGTACCGAGCGGAACTTCCAAAATTTCAGGATCACCATCTGAGCCGGTCATCCGACTTTTTGCTCCATTTTCACCATGCTCAGCTTTAATATATTTCCGGTATCTAAGATCAAGAATGGTGTTGAGCTGTGGATTTCCCACCAGCTTTACATCGCCCCCTTTGCCACCATCGCCTCCGTCAGGACCTCCTTTGGGTACATATTTTTCTCTCCGAAAATGAAGAGCTCCATCTCCACCTCGTCCTGCAGTCACATAAATTTTAGCGTAATCAGCGAAGCGCATTTGATAATTTTAAAAGATTAGTATTGAATGTTACATCTGAGTACAGATGTAACATTCACGTAAAAAGTAATAATTATAGATTTTCTAAAATAAACTCATTCATCATTCGGTACAGATGGCGGCTGGTATTTCCCCCATAAATGCCATGATTCCGGTTGGGATAAATCATCAGGTCAAAATGCACATCTCCGGCTATCAAGGCATCAACCATCTCAACGGCATTTTGATAATGTACGTTATCATCTCCGGTGCCATGAACCAATAAGTAATTTCCTTCAATTTGTTCTGCCTTTGTCAACGGAGAACCTTCTTTGTAACCTTCCGGGTTCAGCTGGGGAGTTTGCATAAACCGCTCGGTATAAATGGTGTCATAATATTTCCAGTGTGTTACGGGAGCAACCGCTATGGCAGTACTGAATACATCTGCTCCTTCTGCCAGGGCCAGGGAAGACATATAGCCGCCATAACTCCATCCCCAAATTCCAATCCGATTTGCATCTACAAAGGACAGTTGAGAAAAATACTTAGCCGCCTCAATTTGATCGGCTGTTTCCAGCTGTCCTAATTTCTTATACGTCTGCTTTTTAAAATCACGACCACGACCTCCGGTACCGCGATTGTCGACCGAAACCACAATATATCCCTGGTTTGCAAGATATTGATGCCACATAGGGCGTACACCACTTTCAAATCTACGAGTGACCGTTTGACTGCCGGGGCCACCATATACATACATCAGCAGCGGGTACTGTCGTGTAGAGTCAAAATCAACCGGTTTCATCATATATGCATTTAATTGGGCACCGTTTATATCCAGTGTCAAAAATTCTTTTTGAATCAGGCTGTATTCTTCCATTTTTCCTGCCAGTTCAGTATTTGCTTCAATCGTGCGGACTTCTCTTCCGTCTTGACGATGCAAAGAAACAACGGGAGGTTTATTATAATCTGCCCAATTATCAATGTAATACTTAAAGTCACGGCTCATATTGATGCTGTGCCAACCCGCGCCTTCCGTCAATTTTTCTTTTCTTTTCCCATCTACCCGTACACTGTATAGATGCCTCTCCAACGAAGATTCTTCAGTTCCCACATAATACAAACGGTAATTTCGCTCATCATGACCGAGCAAACTTGTCACATCCCATTCACCGTTGGTTACCTGCTGAAGTTCTTCTCCTTCCATATTGTACAAATACACATGATTATAACCATCCTTGTCGCTGGTAGTTATAAACTGTTTTCCATTGCTTAAAAAATGCAGGTTATCATGAATATCAATCCAAGTGTCACTCTCTTCAGTCAATATCACCTCAGAGGAACCTGTTTCCGCATTAGCAAATAACAGATCCAGCTTGTTTTGAAGACGATTCATCCTTCGTATGGCAAGTAAGTTGTTATCATTTGTCCAGTTAATTCTGGGAATGTATTGGTCGGTTTCATCGCCAATATCCATGGTAACAGTTTCCCCGGAATCGAGATGGTATACATGAATAGATACTATGGAATTATCCTCCCCGGCTTTCGGATATTTGAACTTAACCGCTTCCGGATATAATCCGTCCCATTCAGTCATAAAAAACTCTTGAACACGCTCTTCATTGAATTTATAGAATCCAATCCGATTACCATCCGGCGACCAAAACCATGCTTTTGCAAAACCAAATTCTTCTTCATAAACCCAGTCAGCAGCTCCATTAATAATTTTATTGAATTCACCATCATCGGTAATTTGAGTTTCCACACCTGTCTCAAGGTCAACCCAAAATAAATTATTGTCTCTTACAAAAGCCGCACGGTCTCCCTGGGGTGAAAGTTCAGCGTATTGTTGTTTTTCCTCCGACTGTGTCAGTTTTGAAAGCTCATCGGCCCCAATATCATACACATAATAATTTTCACGGGTACTTCGTCTCCAGATTCGCTCAATATCGGTTTTAATAAGCAATTTTGATTCATCGGCAGAAAATTGATAGCCCTGAATATTAAAGGGGCGCTCTCCGTCACTTCCTTCAAAATCAGCGCCATCAAACAATGTCCGTTCTGTTCCATCCACTATATTAAAACGGATGATTTTGTTTTCGTTAGTGGCAGAATAATATCCTCCATCATTCATCCAACGCACATTTTGTACATTGTTAGGAGAAAAAGTGCCATCAAAAAGGTGGGTAAATTCAATCGGTTGCTTATCCTGGGCAACGGAGGTAACAGAACATATTACAAGTAATAAGACAGACAGCTTCAGTACTTTCATAAGATCAAGTTGGGTTTAAACAAGAAAAGAACGCGGATTGCATTCTTTTCAGGATTGGTTATTAAAATTTAATTTATTTTTTATGGAGAACGAGTTTCAGCAACTTGGTAAGCTTTGCTTTCATCTCATTTCTTGGTACAATGAAATCCAGGAATCCATGTTCCAATAAATATTCTGCCGTCTGAAACCCTTCCGGCAAATCCCGGCCTATGGTTTGGCGAATAACCCGCGGACCGGCAAAACCAATTAAAGCGCCGGGCTCGGCAACATTAAAATCTCCCAGCATAGCATAACTAGCAGTTACACCTCCGGTGGTTGGGTCGGTCATATAAGAAATGTAAGGTACCTTTGCTTCTTCCAGCTGAGCAAGTTTAGCTGAAGTTTTTGCCATCTGCATTAAGCTGAGTACACTTTCCATCATACGTGCCCCACCGGTTTGAGAAATAATAATCAAGGGGAATTTATTTTCTCGGGCATGATCTATGGCAACTCCAAGTCGCTCACCAACTACCGAACCCATACTTCCGCCAATAAATGAAAAATCCATACAGGCAACCACAATATCGAGTTTATTCATTTTACCGACTCCAACCCGTGCGGCATCAGACAGGCCTGTTTTTTCCTGATATTCCTTGAGCCGATCTTTGTATTTTTTGCGGTCTTCAAATTCAAGAGGGTCGGTAGGCTGAATTTCATGCCCCAATTCCTCAAACTTTCCTTTATCGAAAATAATATCAAAATATTTTTCACTTCCAATCCTGAAGTGATAGCCGCTTAACGGATCTACCCAAAGGTTATCTTCAAGCTCTCGCCTATGAATGGTTTCACCGGTAGTGGGTACTTTAATCCAAACACCTTCCGGCATTTCTTTTCGAGTGTCAGTTTGGATGTTTTCGTCTTTTCTTTTAAACCAGGACATATGCTGCTTTTTGTGAATTTTTTAGACTTATAAAATAAAGATTCTGAGGCTTAATTCTGAATCTGTTTACAGAGAGGTATTATTTACCTGACTGCTACTTAAATAGTTGGACTCAAGTTCCTCAGCTGTTGTTTTAGCAAAAAAATATTCTTTTTCATCACCGTTAAAAAGTGAAATCAACGTTTTTGAGGTAATGACCGTCGAATCCATAATTTTTACCTCTTCCATTTTTTTTGCATCTAATCGTTCAATTCCTGTTCCAATAATATAATCTCCGGGAGACAGTTTCTCTTGAATTTCGGAGATTTCCAAAATTTGTGACTCAGAAACGGCTGATAACACATTATCTTTCTTAAATTCCTGATAATACAGATGTTTTCGGCGAGCGTTGATTACTGCATGAATATTTCCTTCTTTTGCAGACTGCGCAAACCCTGCCAATGTATTGGCCGCATAAACATCCACATTCACCCCAAAAAGCATCCCTTTTACTGCACTGGCTGCTATTCTTAGTCCGGTATAAGACCCGGGGCCTGTACTTACCAAAACTGCATCCAAATCACTCATCTTAAATGAATATTCCTTCATTAATTCCCTGATAAATAGAAAAAGTAATTCAGAATGAGAGCCTTTACGTTCAGTTCTTTTTTCATAAACCTTGCCTTCGCTATCCTGAAAGCAAACCGAGCAAATATTTGTGGCCGTCTCTATGGCGAGTATCATCAACTTCTGTTTTTAAAGCGCTGAACTAACGAAGTTCGTTTAGCACTAATTGCCCTTTGTTAAAAATCCCAACCGCTCTTCCCTGTAATTTTTCATTTAGATAAGGAGAATTCTTCGACTTGGATCGAACGTTTTTCGGTGTGAATGTCCATTCTTCGTCCGAATTGAAAAAAGTAAGGTTGGCTTTAGCTCCTTCTTTGATTTCCGGAATTTCCAGGTTCAGAATTTTACGAGGATTGTATACCAGTTTCTCCATCAATTGTTGAAGATTTAATTTCTTGGTTTGCAGCAATCGTTTATTCGAAACAGACCATGCCGTTTCCAATCCTATGATTCCATTAGGGGCGTAAATAAACTCTACTTCTTTTTCCTCAATCGCATGTGGGGCATGATCAGTACAAATTGCATCAATGGTTCCATCCACTAAACCTTCCACCATCGCATCCACGTCTTCCTGAGTGCGTAATGGGGGGTGCATTTTAAAATTGGTATCGTAATTTGTACGGTCAATTTCTTCATCCGTCAAATCAAAGTGATGAGCACAGACTTCGGTGGTCACCTTAATTCCTTTCTTCTTAGCCTTCCGCACCAAATCCACAGCATTTTTAGTACTGATATGTGCAACGTGAATATGCCCGCCGGTATATTCTGCCAGCATAATATCGCGAGCTATCATTACCTCCTCTGCAATTGCCGGTGTACCATCCAAGCCAAGCCGGGTCGAAACTTTGCTCTCATTCATATGTCCCGGTCTGGATAAATCCAGGTCTTCTTCGTGGTTTATAATTGGCATGCCTAACATTGACGAATACTCCAGGGCCACTCGCATCACTTGAGAATTATACACCGGGTCGCCGTCATCACTGAATGCAACTGCACCGCCTTCTTTTAAATCCGCCATTTCGGCAATAGATTCCCCCTTCCGCTCTTTGGTAACGCAAGCTATGGGATGAACATCAACCGGTAATTTCTCTGCTTTTTTGATAATGAATTCTACCACATCACGTGTATGTGTAGCCGGCTTGGTGTTCGGCATACAGGCTATGGCTGTAAAACCCCCAAAAGCTGCTGCATCACATCCTGTTTTGATGGTTTCTTTATGTTCAAAGCCCGGTTCGCGCAGATGAACATGCATATCCATCCACCCGGGCGACACATAGGCGCCTTTGAAATCGTGCGTATCTTCTCCTTTCTTGGCCTTTAATCCGGTTCCTATTTCTTTGATTACATCCTCCTCAATGCGGATATCAACGGTATCTTTACCTTTATGGGAATTGCTGACAGGTTTCAGGTTTTTGAGGAGCATAAATATGATTTTGGCTTTCAAGTTCGACCGCAAATATACCGTGTTTAGAGGCTAAAGCACAAAGAGAGAATATCCGGGAAAAAGCGATTCTCATTTATTAGCCATCACCACAAAATCCCCTTCAAACTCAGCCATTACGTTCCCTTCTTTTTTAATCTGCGCGTTTAACGTAATTCGAGCCTTTCCAAATCGATCAAACATTTCCATAAAATTCTTCAATATCTCTTTTTTGGGTATAACCAGCTCCGAGAGAAAATCAGAACTTATAGGTTTCAAATAATTGGTAGCACTTCTGCCGATCACAATTCGTGGTATTGAGTCCCGGTCGTCAAACAACATTCTTAGATATGACCACCCGGTTGTAATCAACAAGCTGCTTATGCTCCCGCCAAACGCCGTAGAGCGATGATTGATGTTATTCGACAATGGAGCTTCAAATTTCACCTCCTCTTCGGAAAAAGCCACGGCTTTCACCCCCAATGATTTTGTTATTGGGATGTGTTTATATAAATATTGCTCTATTTCTTGTTTGGTCATGGAATATGTATCGAAATATATTCTTGAAGGATTGAAATCCTTCGCTGGGTTAAAGGATTAGATCTTTGGCTTGGTATTCAATTTTCAAAGATTCGAAATTCATTTGCTGGTCTAAAGAGCTTAGCTTGTATATTTTCATACCTAAAAATATAACAAATAATGCTGTCACCCTATCAACTCTCAAAACTACTTACTTTACCACTTCATCACTCTATATAAACCTCTATATTTGAACTCGATTTTGAACAGAAATTCATTCTATGCCCGACAACCAAATCCCGTTTCTATTCGATATTCCCACCGTATCCCAGCTCACCGATAAGATTAAGAATCTGCTGGAACAAAACTTCACCGATATACTGGTGGAGGGCGAAACCAGCAATGTGAATCAAAGCCGAAACGGACATTATTATTTTACGCTGAAGGATTCTGGAGCCTCCCTGCCCTGCGTAATTTGGAGAACCACTGCACAACGGTTGGATATTAACCTCACTGATGGGCAACAAATTGTAGTTGGAGGAGATTTGCAGGTTTATGCCCCGCACGGCCGGTACCAAATGATAGTGAGTTTGGTTCAACAAGCCGGAATCGGGAAACTACAGCAAGCTTTTGAAAAGCTGAAAGCCAAACTCAAAGAAGAAGGGCTGTTCGACGATAGTCATAAACAACCTCTTCCAAAATTTCCCGAACGGATTGGCGTGGTTACATCAGCAACCGGAGCAGCCTTTCAGGATATCCGCTCTACCTTAGAAAAGCGATGGCCTCTTGCATCAGTGAAATTATATCATGCAAGCGTACAGGGTGTTAATGCTGCTCCCGAAATTGTAGCGGGTATTAACTATTTCACAAATCATAAAAATGTGGACTTAGTTATAATTGGCCGAGGCGGCGGTTCGCTGGAAGATCTTTGGCCTTTCAATGAAGAAGCAGTAGCCCGTGCGGTTTTCCATTGTGAAATACCGGTTATAAGTGCAGTTGGCCATGAGGTCGATTTTTCTATTTCTGATTTTGTTGCGGATGCCCGTGCTGCGACTCCTACTCAAGCCGCCGTACTTGCAGTGCCTGATATCAATGAAATCCGGTTTATGGTTGAAGACTTGTCCAAAAAGATGGAAATCAATACAACAGGAGCCATTGAATTGTATAAAGATAAAGTAACCAATATGGCCAAATCTCATGCTCTATTGGCTGTTAAACAAAAAATGGAATCGGCCAGGTCAAAAATTCTCACACTCAATGAAAAACTGATTTACCGCACCGACTCCCTGCTAAGAAACCGAAAAGAGCACTTCACCAATTTGTTACATGCGTTGGATAAACAGAATCCCAATGAACCCTTGGAAAAAGGGTTTACCCGGGTCTGGCAGGATGGAAAATGGATCCGTCAAGCTGATAAGTTTTCCAATAAAGAAGCTTTTGACATAGAGTGGAAAGAAAAAAAGGTTTCAATAAAATGAGTAATAAGAGCAGTATTGTTTTCCCGGCTTTACATCAAGATTCAATTTTCCTGCTTGGCATAACAACCTAAAATCTTAAGTTCCTCCGCTTCGTTCTCAAGCTCCTTCAATCCGGCCGAAACTTCCGGGGCATCGATATTACCGTGAATATCAAGGTAGAAAGAATACTTCCATGGCTCATTTAATCGTGGTCTGGACTCCAATTTTGCCATGTTTATTTTGTGTTTATGTAAAATATTTAAGCATTCAATCAGTGAGCCCTCTTCATTGGAAGTTACCATCATAAGTGAAGTTTTGGCCGGAATCTGTAAATCAACTTTAACGGGTTTTCTCGTTGCGACTACAAAGCGCGTATAATTTTCCTGTTGATTGGCAATGTCATGCTCAATCACATGCAAACCATATAGGTCGGCGGCATGAGCTCCGGCTATAGCCGCCTGGGAGAGGTCTCCATCCTCTAACACTTTCTTGGCAGACATGGCAGTATCCAAATACGACTCCACTTTGCTTCTGGGCATTTTTGAAAGAAACTCAGTGCACTGCGCAATGGCCTGCGGATGTGAAAGAATTCGGCGAATTTTGGACAAGTCTACCGGTTCCACAGCCATCAGACAATGAACCACTTTCAGAATTTCTTCTCCTACAATGTGCAGTTTCTCATTTCCAAGGATATCATAGGTATCATTAATGGAGCCTGCCGTAGTGTTTTCTATAGGTAACAGAGCGTAATCCACTTTATCATCCAAAACAGCCTGAGCAGCTTGCTGAAACGTATCATAGCCGATGGCATCTACTTCGGAATACCGCTCACTGAAATGCCGGGTTGCCGCAAGATGACTATAGGCCCCATCCGTGCCTTGATAAGATACCCGAATTGTTTCAGCATTGGCCTTTTTATTCTGATGATCCACCAATGAGTGAGTTTGAAACCGCACAGAGTTGGTAATGATTTCCCGGAACAGATGCTCGGCATAATACCTGTCCAGTCCCACTTCATTAGCCAAATCCCGGATACGATTGAGCAGCTGTTCTTCCCGCTCCAAATCCCGGATGCCTTTTTCATTTTTAAGTTTTAAATCTGAAACTTCTTTTACTAATCCTTGTCGCTGCGCCAGCGCCTTTAGAATAGTGCGGTCGATATCATCCAGTTGCTTACGGATGGAATCTAAATTATCTGCCATGTTGTAGGTTTACTTTGGTGAGTAAAGGAAAGTAGGAAAAGTGCAGCGAAATTGGAGAAGAAATTTATAACCGCGACTATTTCATCAATGTTTTTAAAAAGCCTGAAACCGGACTATGGCTATCAGCCGTATTGTCTGTCATTTTCTTTGTATTGAGGCATCTGCCTCCAAACACAATCAAGTGGTTCGATATTCTAATTCAACCATAGCCTATACCCTTTTGTTTATCTTTACCGGACGATTGACCGCCTCTATCATCGCTCACGAAATTTATAATATGACGCTACCCTGATGACTTGTTGAATGTTTTGCAATTAATTCTTCCTGCCATTTAATCAGTCCTCTTCCAGCCAACCGAATCTTCTTTGTAATGATTTTATGGTAATTGAGTGCCGTTCAGTACCTCTATTACCTAATAAAAACCCGATGGGCTTCAAGTCCTCTACATTTTCACAAACGATCTTGAACAGCCCCAGGTACGGAATTATGATAAGCATTCCGGGCAACCCCCAAATCAGTCCTGCACCAATAAGTGAAAATATGATTACAAGAGGATTAATTTCCACATATGATCCGGTGATATTCGGGGTAAGTATATTGTTTTCCAAAAACTGTACAATCACAAATTGAATAATAACGGCAAATGCCAAAGACGGACTTTGGGTCCCTAATACAAAAAGCAGTACCACCCCGTATCCAAGAATAGTTCCGAGATAAGGGATCAAATTGAATATCGCAGCAATAATACCGAACAGGAGTGCATACTCAATCCCTATTAAATAAAAGCCGAGCGAATTTAGCCCCACCAAAATGAAACAAACAATAACGAGACCTTTTAAATATTTCGGGACTACTTCTGAGGCTTGATCAATGATCTTTTGGACTACTTGTTCCTGGTCATCTTTAATAAGCATGGAAATAAAATCCCGAAATTTGTCTCTATAGAAAAGAAGTAAAAAAGTATAGACCGGCAATAACCCAAGACTCAGCAGTGTGTTGGTTGTAGCCGTAAAAAGCTGAGAAATATATTCCCCGGTTTCCCCTAAATCACGTATAAATGCATCAATACCTTCACTTGAAATACCTGTAAATGCTGTGATTCCGCTCAAAATAGACTGAAGGTTATCTTCAAATTGCTCCTTAATTTTTGGAAAGTCATCAGTGAAATTAGCAGAAAGCGCCCCTACCGCAAAAAAGATCGCCCCCAAAAATGCAAGAAATCCCAATACTACAATCAAATTGGTTAGAATGCGGGGCACTTTATGGTTTTCGAGCCAATCGGCATATGGAAATAACAAATAAGCTAACATTACACTAAGGAATAAAGGCACTAACAGCTGACGTGTTAATATCAATGCAGCAACTAGCAAGAACGCAAAAGCCAGCCGGATAGTAGAGCGTAATAATAGCGGATATTCATTCATAGGTCATTTTTTACCGGTAAGAATACTATAAGATGGTAAATTTTTCTTGATAATCTTACCAGTATTTATCTAAATAATAACCTGATGTTTCTTAATATTTATTTTTTTAATAATGGACAATTGCTCAATTAATGCGATTACCTGTCGGTTAGCGAAGCCACACCCGGTAATTCTTTTCCTTCCAAATACTCCAGGCTTGCACCGCCACCGGTGGAAACATGAGAAACATCATCACTAAGCCCGGCTTTTTTAATGGCTGAGGCGGAATCTCCCCCGCCAATAATTGTTGTGGCACCAAACTTAGTGGCTTCAGCCAGGGCTTCGGCCACGGCAAAAGTTCCATCTGCGAAATTCTCCATTTCAAAAACACCCATGGGGCCATTCCATAGCACTGTTTTAGCTGCTTTTATTTGGTTCCCAAAAGCTATGGATGACTGCGGGCCAATATCCAGCCCCATCCAGCCATCTTCAATTCCATCTTCATCCACAACTTTGTGCTCAGCATCATTCTTGAATTCCCTGGCAACCACCGAATCTAAAGGAAGCATAAAACGAATTCCTTTCTCCTCGGCTTTTTTAAGTAACTCTTTGGCTAAATCTACCTTATCATCTTCTACCAGGGAATTCCCAATCGGCCATCCTTTGGCTTTGTAAAAGGTGTAGGTCATTCCTCCTCCAATAATAATGGTGTCCACTTTTGAAATCAGGTTTTCAATCACCCCGATTTTATCTGACACCTTAGCTCCCCCTAAAATAGCCACAAAGGGTCGTTCAGGATCGTTAATACTTTCTTCCAGGTATTTAATTTCCTTATCAAGTAAATGTCCCGAAACGGCCGGCTGCAAATACCTTGTAACACCTGCAACAGATGCATGGGCTCGATGGCTGCTTCCAAAAGCGTCATTCACAAACAGGTCACCATGAGCCGCAAGTTTTTTACTGAATGCTTCATCATTCTTCTTTTCCTCAAGATGAAACCGAACATTTTCCAATACCACAATTTCTCCGAACTCAGCTTTTTCAATCACTGAATCAGCTTTTTCACCGATGCAATCTTTGGCAAAATGAACTTTTGCATCCACCAAAGAAGCAAGATGTTCTGCAGCAGGTTTGAGAGAAAATTCAGGATCATATTCTCCTGCCGGCCGGCCGAGATGACTCATTAAAATCAACAAACCTCCGTTATCTATAACATGATTAATAGAAGGCAATGCCTGCACTATACGATTATCATCGGTGATTTTACCGTCTTTTATGGGAACGTTAAAATCCACGCGCATCAGCACTTTTTTACCTTTTACTTCGATATCGTTCAGAGTGAGTTTTGCCATGATTAAGCAATTATATTGTGTTTATAAATTCGGCTTGAAGGTACCAAGTTCTAATCACGAAATGAAGTTTTGATGAACCTGCTTTTCATCTATAATTTGAATATTTTCCTTAACTGAAAAAATTAACCAATCTATCTTATTTCATGCGAACGGTTTACTTAGATCATGCCGCAACCACTCCTTTAGATGAACGTGTTCTGGAAGCAATGCTTCCTTACCTGAAGGATAACTACGGAAATGCCAACTCTCCTCATCACCTGGGACAAAAGTCTAAGGTGGTAGTAGAAGATGCCCGCGAAAAAGTAGCTAACCTGATTGGAGCCGAGCCATCGGAAATTGTTTTTACAAGTGGCGGCACGGAAAGTGATAACGCAGTCATTAAAGGAGTTTTAGCTGTTTCGGGAGATAAGAATGAAGTTATTACCTCTGAACTGGAACACCATGCCGTACTGCACACTGTTGAGCTTGCAAAAATGAATGGGATTAAACCAGTTTTTGCCAAAGCTAAAAATTGCGGAACTATTACAGCCGACGCCGTTAAGGAAGTGATTACGGATAAAACTGCTTTGGTCACTGTGATGCACGTCAATAACGAAATAGGGACCATTAATCCGCTAAAAGAAATAGCGGAAGTATGTCACGAACATGGGGTTCCATTTCATTCAGATACCGTTCAAAGCCTGGGTAAGCTACCTGTTGACGTAAAAAAATTAGGTATTGATTTCTTAAGTGGAAGTGCTCATAAAATATACGGCCCCAAAGGAACCGGAATCATGTATGTGAAGAATGGGTCTCGCTGGATTCCCTGGGTGAATGGCGGTTCACAGGAACGCCGCCGCCGGGGGGGAACATTAAATGTTCCCGGAATTGTAGGATTTGCCAAAGCACTTGAGTTAGCTGTTTCAGAAATGGATGAACATCAAAAACATTTCGAGAAATTACGGTCTCTCCTGCTGGAATTGATGGACGAAAAACTGAATTTCAATTACACCGTTAACGGCCCTAAAGACAAGGGGGTACCACACATCGTAAATCTTTCTTTCAGTGACGAGCAAGGCCATTATATTGATGGAGAGATGCTGTTGCTGAACTTGGATATTGAAGGCATTTGTGTTTCCAATGGCTCAGCGTGCACATCCGGTGCGGTTGAGCCTTCTCATGTTTTAAATGGCATTGGAATGGAAGAAGGCCTTGCCAAGTCAAGCATTCGAATCAGCTTTGGTAAGCAGAATACCGAAGAGGACGTCCAATACTTCGTTGACAAACTGGATGCTGTCCTGAACCGAATGTTTTCTCTGGCATGAAAAAACATATCTGTGTGTATTGCGGCTCACGAAAAGGCAACTATCCTAAATTCCCTGAATTAGCTAAACAAGCCGGACGGGAAATTGCCCGCAGGGACTGGGGGATTGTCTATGGCGGCGGAAGAGTAGGGATCATGGGGGAAATTGCAAATGCGGCCCTAACCGAGGGTGGAGATGTTATTGGAGTGATCCCAACCCAACTTAAAGATCGTGAAGTCGCCCACAAAGGCCTGACCGATCTCCACGAAACACAGGATATGCATACCCGAAAAGCACTCATGGAGTCTTTATCGGACGCCTTTCTGGTTCTTCCCGGTGGATTTGGAACCCTGGATGAATTTTTTGAGATCTTAACCTGGCGACAGCTTGGAATTCACAATAAACCCATATTTTTAATAAATGTGGACGGTTACTTTGACGGGCTTTTGCAGTATACCAATAATGCCGTGAAGCACGATTTCATCCATAAAGAAAGCCTCTCTTTATTCCATGTTTGTAAAGATCTGGATTCTTTTTTGCAACAGCTGGAACGATTTTTTGAACTGAGTTGATTTAGTTCGCCACAGGATCACCAAAATACCTGAGGGATATTAAATGGCTTCAAAGAAACAAAATCATCCGCTTCCTCCCTGCCCTTCCACCCCAAATTGTGTAAGAGTTTCCAAGGATTTTAAAGCCGGGATAGAACAAGTCTATGAACGACTATTATATATTTTTGAAAAGGAAGCTCATAAATTCGAAGTCATTGATGCCAAACGCATAGAGCTTCATGCCGTATATCGCATTCCGTTTTTGGGTTTTAAGGATGATGTAGATGTGATTATGGAAGAATCAAACACTAAAACTGTAGTTTATATTCGCAGTGCGAGCCGGGTTGGGACCTATGATCTTGGTGTTAACAATCGAAGGGTGCGGTGGATTTTGAAGAAGATTGCTAATCAGCTTTGACTTATAAAGCGTTCTGGCTCTGTCAGAAACAAGTACGAAAATAAGATTAAGAATTAATTCTTCGCTATATTCGAAGCATAATTTTAAAATAAAGCAGATAAGCATATGTATACCGGTTTATTACACGCACACTCAGGTCTCCGATGGATTGTATTGGTTTTAATAGTATGGGCTTTATATAAGTCTATTTCAGGCTGGGCCGGAAATAAAGAATATCAAAAATCGGATCGGCTATCTGCCTTACTCGCAATGATTTTCACACATATTCAACTTCTCATAGGGCTTGTACTTTATTTTATCAGTCCCAATGTTTCTTTTCAGGAAGGCGTTATGGAAAGCTCCTTATTACGTTTCTTCACCGTTGAGCATTTAGCTATGATGATTATCTCCATCGCGCTTATAACCATTGGATTCAGTACCGCAAAACGAGCCACTGAAGCTGTTCAAAAACATAAGAAAGTAGCTATTTACTACGGGATCGGGCTTCTGATCATGATTGCTGCTATTCCATGGCCCTTCCGGGGATTGGGTACTGGCTGGTTTTAAGATTTAGATCACACAACTTGATTTAAGTCATTCCTGCGGAGGCAGGAATCTCATTGTCAGATTAAATAAACAACGAGATTTCAGGCATTCGCCACAAAATGATCATCATATTATTTAGGGTACCTGATACTCTCCACCATTTCCTGAACATCTTCAGGAGGTTCCGGGAAAATCATTCCTACTGCGAATGAAACCACTAAGTTGAGGATCATTCCCAATGTTCCTATTCCCTCCGGAGAAATTCCAAACCACCAATATTCAGGAGAATTCACTTCGGGGAAGGCGATCTTAAAGAAGACCACATAGCCAAGCGTAAACAGTAACCCTGCGATCATTCCCGCAATAGCTCCCTGTCGATTCATTTTCTTGTAAAAGATCCCTAAAATAATAGCGGGGAAGAATGAAGCCGCAGCAAGACCGAATGCAATAGCCACTACTTCGGCCACAAAACCCGGGGGATTGATACCAAAATATCCCGCCACAACAACTGCCCCCGCTGCAGAGATACGGGCCCACATGAGTTCAGCTTTATCCGAAATATCCGTTTTGATCTGCTTTTTGATAAGATCATGAGATACTGCCGTTGAGATCACCAATAGCAGTCCTGCAGCAGTTGAAAGGGCCGCAGCAAGTCCTCCGGCGGCTACCAATCCGGCAACCCAGGCAGGTAAATTCGCGATCTCGGGATTTGCCAGAACCATGATATCCCTGTCCACATACAGCTCGTTAGGTCCTTCAGCCGGAGCATTATTTACTTTTACTTCTCCGAAATTCCCTCGCACAATTTCACCCTCAGCATTCCGCTGAATATCGGGCAGACCGCTAATGGCAGAGCCCGGAGCGTAAGTGATTATACCATCTTCATTTTTATCTACCCAGGTTAGCAATCCCGTTTCTTCCCAGGTACTAAACCATTCAGGCATTTCGGTGTACTCTTCCTCATTTACCGTTTCCATTAGATTATATTTGGCAAAGGCAGCAATGGAAGGTGCAGTTGTATAAAGGATCGCAATAAAGATCAGCGCGTATCCTACCGAGATACGGGCATCTTTAACTTTGGGAACCGTAAAGAAGCGGACGATAACGTGGGGAAGACCGGCTGTTCCGATCATCAACGCTGCGGTAATAAAAAAGACATCCTGCATGCTTTTGGTTCCGCTGGTATAAGCCGCGAAACCAAGCTCGGTATGAAGCTCATCCAGCTTTTCTAAAAGGTATTGTCCGGAACCATCCGTCAGGGTTGATCCGAAACCAAGCTGTGGAATAGGATTTCCTGTCAGCTGAAATGAGATGAAAAAGGCCGGCACCATAAAGGCAAAGATCAGCACACAGTACTGAGCAACCTGCGTATAGGTGATCCCTTTCATCCCTCCTAACACCGCATAGAAAAACACAATCGCCATCCCGATGAGGACACCAATATCGATATTCACTTCCAGAAATTTGGAGAATACGAGTCCAACTCCGCGCATTTGTCCCGCTACATAGGTGAACGAAACGATCAGCGCACAGATAACTGCAATGGTGCGGGCAAAGTTGGAATAGTATCGGTCTCCGATAAAATCAGGTATGGTAAACTTGCCGAATTTTCGGAGATACGGAGCAAGCAAAAGTGCCAGTAAAACGTATCCGCCTGTCCAGCCCATGAGGTAAACTGAACCGTCATAGCCCATAAATGAAATGAGTCCCGCCATGGAAAGAAATGAGGCGGCGGACATCCAGTCAGCTGCAGTAGCCATGCCATTGGTAATAGGATTGACGTGAGCGCCGGCAATGTAAAAGTCACTGGTTGAAGCTGCTTTTGCCCAGATCGCAATACCAATGTACAGTGCGAAAGTAATGCCAACTAAAATATAGGTCCATACTTGAACATCCATGATCAATCCTCCTGCACTTTAAATTCCCGATCCAGTTTGTTCATCAAATAGACATACGCAAAGATGAGAACGACAAAAGTATAGATGGCTCCTTGTTGTGCAAACCAGAATCCCAGCTTGAATCCACCCACTTGAATTTCATTGAGCACAGGTGCGAGCAATATCCCAAACCCATATGAAACCGTAAACCAGATACTCAATAAAATTCCAAGGTATTTAAGATTCTTTTTCCAATAACCTTTTAAATCCCGTTCCAACATTTTTGTAACCTCCATAGTTTTTATAACGGCTTAGTATCAGGTATTTGAAGGAATGAATCAAATTGAGATGTTGAAATGTTAATTCAGAAGGCCCGGAACTCCTGCAGCTTTCTCCAATGAATTTTATTAAAGGAATCATTCGCCGAACCAAGTGATTATATTAATGAATTGAACATCAGCAATGGAGCCTTATGAACTATAACCAACTTGGAACATCAGATCTTAACATCAGTGAAATCAGCTTTGGCTGCATGTCGTTAGAGATTGAAAAAGGTCAAAATTCGATTTCTCCTTTGCTTCGTAAAGCCTATGAATCCGGTATTAATTTCTTTGATACAGCCAATTTATATGATCAGGGTTTGAATGAAGAGATAGTTGGGACTGCACTCAAACCTATCAGAGACAAAATACTGATTGCAACCAAGGTTGGAAATGTGTGGAGAGAAGATGGTGCAGGATGGGACTGGAACCCCACCAAAGAACACATTCTAACTGAAGTGAATGAAAGTCTGCGCAGACTCCAAACAGATTATATCGATTTGTATCAACTCCACGGCGGAACTATCGACGACCCGATTGATGATATTATTGAGGCTTTTGAGCAGTTAAAGAAGCAGGGAAAAATCAGGGCTTATGGTATTTCATCGATTCGTCCCAATGTAATCCGCGAGTATGCAAGCAGATCTGACATTGACAGTGTGATGATGCAATATAGCCTGCTGGACAGGCGACCGGAGGAAAGTTGTCTTCAATTACTTGATGAACAAAATATCAGTGTTATTACCCGCGGCACCCTTGCAAAAGGAATGTTAATTGATAAACCGGCACAAGAATATCTCGGATACTCCAAGAATGAAGTTAAAAAAATACAGTCGGCTGTCGAGAATACAGGACTAATTGCGACATCCATTCAATACGTGCTCAGCCATCCTGCTGTAGCTTCCGCTGTATTAGGAATTCGCACCGAGGATCAACTTAACGAGATCATTCAAAATTTTAAGCAGAGTGTAACCGGGAAATCGTTGAAAGAAATTTCAGATTTATTAGAACCGAATACTTATGAAAAACATCGGTGATTTAATGCTTACAAATCCAATTCAAACTTGATACCTTAATCCCCGAACATCCACTCCGAATTTCTTTATGACTATTCATACCATCACTGAACATGACGAGCTCAAAAAACTCGCTTCATCATTAGAAAAAAAATCAGAATTTGCCATAGATCTTGAGTTTGACCGAAACCGGTATCGCTATGGTTTTGATATGTGTCTCTTGCAAATTTATGATGGTGAAAGTTGTTATTTGGTGGATCCCCTCAGCAGAAATCTGGACATTAAAACCATCTTCCCTCCCATTGAAAGTAACCAAATCCAGAAAGTAGTTTTTGCTTTCGGAGAAGATTTGAGACTTTTTCACTCTTTAGGATGCTTCCCTAAAAACCTGTATGACCTGGATGCAGCTACCAGTCTGCTTAATTTCGAACCGGCTTCACTCACAAACCTGATCAAAGAAGTTTTAAATGTAGAGGTTAACAGCTCTTCCCAGCAAAGCAATTGGTACAAGCGTCCACTTACCGAAAACCAAAAACAGTATGCAGCTGATGATGTTTTATATTTGCTGGATTTTAAAAAAGAGCTTGAGCAAAAAGCCAAAAAAAGAGGTTTGCTTGAATGGATTGAACAGGAAAATGCGGTATTTAATCATCTGGATTACAGTAATGAAGACCACAATAACCTGATCAAAGATAAGGATAAAAATAACATGACCGTTTTTGAGTGGCATGTGTATCAGCAGCTCATGAAATTCTTTGACTCAGTGGCTCAAAAATATAATAAACCCGTATATCAGCTGGTGAATAAAAAGCTGGTGGAATCCATTGCTCAGAATCCTCAAAAGGCGAGTAGCTGGGAAAACACGAAAGGTATTTTCGGACAACTTAAGAATGAAAAATTCAAAACAGAGCTCAAGAATGTGCTCAATCAAAGTATTGAAGAAGCTGAACACAAGAACCTATCCAAATCCCGGAAAGCAAGTGATACAATGACCCGGGATGAATACCGGGAAATGCGCCGGCGACAGAGCCAAATCAATAACCTTAAAGATCAGCTTTTAAAACCTATCCAAAATAAAATAGCTGAAGAACTCGGAGCTCATGCCAAATCTTTTATTCTTCCCAACCGGCTTGCCAAAGAAATTGTGGCCGGTGAGGCCGAATTGGTTCCTGATTACAAAGTAGAACTATTGCGCAGGTATGCGAATGAATTGGATCTTGATTTGAGTGATTACATCTGACCTTACTACTCTATTCTATTCGGTGTTTTCCGTCTGAAGCTACATTTTCTACCGTCCAGATAATCTCTTTCTCAAAAGGATGCTGACGAACTTCGCAATTTTCCATTTGGCACAACCTGCATGAAAATTCCATGCAATAATCAGTATGAATAAACACCTCTATGCGATCTCCAAACTTCCGTGTGATAAGTGCTTCAATCTTATCCAGCTCGGCATGAGCTTCCTTTACAGTTAAATACCACGGTAACGTCAAATGACAATCCGTGTGCAGAGTACGGCCATATTTTATAATCCGAAGATTATGCAGATCTACCCATTTTGGATCTCGGTGTTTATGAAGATATGTAATCAAATCAGCCAGCAGCTGCTCATCTGACTCATCCATAATACCGGCTACCGCTTCCCTTAAAATTCGAAAGCCGGTTTGCATAATAAAAACTGCAAAAATAATGGCCACCGCTCCATCCAGCCATAAAATATGCGTAAACCGAATAAGTACTAACCCTGCAATAATACCTATAGTGGTGTAAGTATCCGTCTGAAGATGCCGGCCGCTGGCCTGAAGTGCCAATGATTCATTTCTCTTACCGGTTCGGTATGCCCACCACCCAAATCCATAGTTTATAACTGCAGAAATGGCTATTAGAATAATACCGGTATCAAGGCTCTGCAATGGAGCCGGATTAATAAAACTCTCAGCAGCTTCAAACACGATTAGCAGACCCGCAATGGTAATCAGTGTGCCTTCAATTCCTGCTGAAATAAATTCAACCTTCCCGTGCCCATAAGGATGATTTGCATCTTTTGGTTTTGCAGAAAGATATAAGCTGTATAGCCCGATAAAGCCACTTATGACATTTACAATGCTTTCAAGTCCATCGGTGAGAATGGCTACCGAATTTGTCAAATACCAGGCCGTGATTTTTATGACAAAGAGAACAACAGCTACGGTTACAATAAACCACTGAACCCGAATATTTTCTTTTGCCTTGTTCAAACGTTCGGAATTCGATGTTCCTTGTTCGATGTCCTCACCCTATTCACCAAACATTTCTTCATAATCTTTAATAGACGCTTCTATAACTTTATATGCATGTTCAGTATCGTAAATCCCCTCTACAAATACATCGTTAGTGTCTTTCCCGGGAATAAGCTTATAGGTGCCAAAGTAATGGCGCAGACGCTCTATAAGTACCGGCGGCAGGTCGTCCACACTCTTGATGTCTTTGTAATAGGTATCATTGTCCAGCACGGAAATAATTTTATCATCGGCTTCTCCCTGGTCCACCATATGCAAGCCGCCAATTACCCTAGCACTTAAAATTACCTCATTTCTGTCGATGGGACGTTCGCTCAATACACAAATATCCAACGGGTCCCCATCACCCTGAACTTCTTGTTTTGATAATTTTCCAACATGATCTCCGCAATATGTTCTTGGAATAAAGCCATATAATGACGGCGGCAAAGAAGAACTTCGCTGAGGGCGGTCAACCCGCATATACCCGGTTTTTTTATCTACTTCATATTTAATGGTATCAAACGGGGTGAGTTCGATAAAGGCGTTTACGGTTTGCGGAGGTTTGGAACCGACTTCCAGCCCATGCCAGGGATGTGGCCTCCACCGGAAAAAGGGATTGGGGAAATTTGCCATAATGGAAAAGTGTGAGTGGTTGAAAGTTCACCTCAAAGGTAAAAGTATTGGCGGAGAGATGCTTTGTTACATTGTATTTCGAACTCTTTAGTTCTTTTCAACTTTTTCTATTGGTATCTGAGATGATACCCTAACTAACTTTTCCAAAGTTAGTTAATATCCGAACTACCACTAATATCCCTGGCAACTTTGGAAAAGTTACCAGGGGATTCTTTTATAGAAAAAACCCTGACCGGTTACTCACCAATCAGGGTTTGTCCTGTTTTCCATGAGAAATTTTTCTTTAATGACCATCGCAGGGGCGTATCGCGATACGCCCCTGCTGGCGTTAAAGACTAAATTATGTTTACGAACAACCGGTAGTTGAACCACAGGTGATACACTTCATACACGTGCCGTTTCTCACCATGGTCATGCTTCCGCACTCGGGGCATGCTTCACCGGTATATCCCATTTGCTTGGCCTTGTCGTACTCACTTTCGTAGCTGTCAGATTTGCCAACAACCTGTTGTTGTGCTGCTTCCGTTGCAGTTTGACTGCTATCTACTGCGGCCGGTGCAGGCTCAGGTGTGGGTTCCGGAGATCTGGCTACCGTATTTGCAGAACTCTCAAATTCACTGCTATCCACATCGGGGTTGGCATCTTGAGTAGGACGTAAATTACGGGTTTCAATCTGATCTGCCGGCACATGTGCCAGGTCTTCCCTTCCGAGATACGTAACCGCCAGCTCGCGGAAAATGTAGTCGATAACGGAAGTACTCATTTTCACATGCGGGTTTCCGTTTACCATACCGCTCGGCTCGAACTTAGTGAACACAAAGGCATCCACAAATTCTTCCAGAGGCACACCATGCTGCAGTCCCAAAGAAATGGAAATAGCAAAGCAATTCAACAAGCTTCGGAAAGCGGCGCCTTCACGATGCATATCAATAAAGATTTCACCCAGCTGACCGTTTTCGTATTCACCGGTTCTCAGGTAAACACTTTGTCCGCCGATTTTTACTTTTTGAGTATAACCTTCGCGGCGGAATGGAAGTCGCTGACGACGGGCTACATATTTATGAATAATGCGCTCCGCTACTTCGAGGACTTTATCCTGTGCCATTGATGTTTCAGCATCAGCCGGAGCTTCTTCCTCTTCGTCAATTTCTTCCAGCACATCCGCCATTGAATTCAGCGGCTGACTGAGTTTAGAACCATCACGATACAGCGCATTTGCCTTCAGCATCATCTCCCAGGAATCCATGTAAGCATCTTTCATATCCTCAATGGAAGCTTCGTTTGGAAGGTTGATAGTTTTGGAAATTGCGCCGGATAAGAACGGCTGTGCTGCAGCCATCATACGAATATGACCTTTAGCTGAGATAAACCGGGTTCCGATTCGTCCGCAGCGGTTGGCACAATCAAATACCGGGTAATCTTCTTCTTTCAGATGCGGTGCACCTTCAACCGTCATGGTTCCACACACATAATCGTTAGCTTCCTGAATCTGCTCATTGCTGAATCCAAGGAATCGAAGCATATTAAAATTCATGTCATTAAGCTGCTCTTCAGAAATCTCGAGTACTTCTTTACAGAAGTCTTCACCGAGCGTCCACTGATTGAAGGCAAACTTAATGTCAAAACTTCCGGGCAGGGCTTCGTTGATGGCTTTTAATTTTGCACCCGTAAAGCCCATCTCTTTCAAGCTTTCTTCATTGATGTGGGGACAACCTTCCAGCGAACCCGCTCCTTTCGCATAATTGATAATCTCTTCAGATTCTTTTGCAGAATAACCGAGATTTTTCAATGCTTTTGGAACACACTGATTAATAATCTTAAAGTATCCGCCTCCGGCTAATTTCTTGAATTTAACCAAGGCGAAATCAGGCTCAATACCAGTCGTGTCACAATCCATTACCAAGCCAATAGTACCGGTTGGAGCAAGTACCGTTACCTGTGCATTTCGATAACCATGCTTCTCACCGAGCTTCACAGCCTTATCGGAAGCTTTCCTGGCAGCTTTCACCAAATAATCAGGACAAATAGAAGCATCGATTCCCATCGGCTTCACAGTCAATCCTTCATACTCTTCCGGATCAGCATTATACGCAGCACGTTTGTGGTTGCGCAGCACGCGTAACATATGTTCTTTGTTGCGCTCATAGCCTTCAAACGTACCAAGTTCTTTTGCCATTTCAGCACTGGTAGCATAGGAAGTCATATGCATGGTTGCGGTAACAGCTCCCGCCACAGCGGCTCCTTCTTCACTGTCATAAGGAAGGCCTTGTACCATTAATGCTGCACCGATATTAGCATAACCAAGTCCCAATGTGCGAAATACATAAGAAAGCTCGGCAATTTCCTTGGAAGGAAACTGAGCCATGAGTACAGAAATTTCGAGAACCACCGTCCAGATACGAGAGGCGTATTCCAACGACTCCATATCAAATTCTTTGTATTCACCGTCCCCTTTGAAATATTTCATCAAGTTAAGGGAAGCCAGGTTGCAAGCAGTGTTATCCAGGAACATGTATTCTGAACAAGGATTACTTGCTTTAATCGGCCCATCTTCGGGGCATGTATGCCATTCGTTGATGGTGTCATGGTACTGTGTTCCGGGATCGGCACACGACCATGCGGCATAGGCAATGTCATCCCACAGGTCACGGGCTTTCATGGTTTTCATCGGCTTTGGATCACGGCCTTCTTCTTCCGCATCTTCCAGCTCAACACGGCCATAAAGATGCCAGTCGCTATCTTCTTTCACCGCTTTCATAAATGAGTTAGGTACCCGAACGGAATTATTGGAATTTTGACCGCTTACCGTTGAATAAGCCTCCGAATTCCAGTCAGTATCGTAAGTGTCAAATTCCAGATCGGTAAACCCCTGTCCTGCCAGCTGAATTACACGCTCTATATAGTTAAGAGGTACTTGCTCTCTTTTAGCTTGCCGGATGGCATTCGCCAGTTCCTTGTTTTTGAGAGGATCACGGCTCATGGCACCGTTAAAAGTGCGGCCTTCAATTTCTACCGGCTTGTGGCAAAGCTGAATAATTTTTTTAAGATGCTTTTGTACGGATTTTGACCCGGCTACCAAAGCTGCTACTTTTTGTTCTTCCCGAACCTTCCAGTTGATATATTCTTCAATATCAGGATGGTCTAAATCGAGTGTAACCATTTTCGCGGCTCTTCGCGTAGTACCACCGGATTTTATAGCACCGGCTGCACGATCACCAATTTTTAAAAAGCTCATTAAACCGGAGCTTTTTCCGCCGCCGCTTAATGGCTCATTAGCCCCGCGAATTTGTGAGAAGTTACTTCCGGTTCCGGAGCCATATTTAAAGAGTCTCGCTTCACGAACCCAAAGATCCATGATACCACCTTCATTCACAAGATCATCATCCACACTTTGAATAAAGCAGGCGTGTGGCTGTGGGTGTGTGTAGGCGTCTTCTGATTTTTTCAGTTCACCTGTTTTACCGTCTACATAATAATGACCTTGCGCAGGTCCGTTAATTCCATATGCCCAATGCAGCCCCGTATTAAACCATTGCGGACTGTTAGGTGCAGCCATTTGATTCGCCAACATGTATGCTAACTCATCATAAAATACTTTTGCATCTTCTTCGCTATCAAAGTAGTCGTGTTTCCAACCCCAGTAAGTCCAACATCCCGCCAAACGATGAAAGACTTGTTTGCTATCTATCTCATGTGTAAAACGTTCTTCTTCATCCAGTTTTTTAAGCGCTTTTTCATCAGGCTCAGAACGCTGTAACCATTTGGGAACTCCCTTCTCAGAAATCTTTTTCAGTTTCGCCGGCACCCCTGCTTTGCGAAAATATTTTTGGGCGATTACATCTGTAGCTACCTGACTCCAGCTTTCAGGAACAACCACATTTTCCATATGGAATACCTGAGAACCGTCAGGGTTTTTAATTTCAGAGGTGCGGGTAGCAAATTCTATGTTATCAAATGGTGTTTTCCAGTCCGACTTAGTATAAAAGCGATTAAATTTCATTGGCGTACTTCGTTAGCGTTAATGTTCCTTTTTACCCTTCGTAGATGAGAGACAATTCTAACAATTTCCCGATACTTATCTCCTAAAGAAGTACGAATTAATATAGACGAGAGAGCAACACACAGCAAGAAAAAAATCCATTACTTTTCCACAAAATTGAATACTTATCCACATTGCAATTCTCTCATTTTATAAAGTATCGTAATCTTATAATTATTATTGAATATAATATTATATATTTTCTCACCCATTTTATTCCAGTTATAAAAAAAGCCTTCTAAATAACTTAAAAGGCTTTTTTACATCCATATCTATCATTTTTAACGGATGAGTTATCCACACCGATAAAAATATTCAAATTTTTATGGCAAATATTTTAAATGAATTTTTACTTCATCAAAAAATAATTTTTCATATTTATATTTGAATAAATTAAATAATATTTAACGGTCAGTATATAATATTTAATATTTATAGCTTTATGAGGCATGAATGGGTTCAGTAAGAAAACTTCACACCGGCTTTAAAGTGTGCCCCCGGGGTATTGAAGCCATAAACTTCTGTATAATTTACATCAAGAAGGTTATTAGCCGAAGCAAATACAGTCATCCTTCCATCCGAGAATTGATACTGTACAGTAGCATCAATCAAGACATAGTTATCTAACTCTACTTCTTCATTGCTAAAGGTGTTGGGATTATAAAACAGGTCGCTCCTTTCTCCCACAAACTGACTTCTTAAATTCAAAAACAGGTTTTCATTTATAGTCTGATTTATTGTCGCGCCGAATTGGTGATCGGGACGGCGAATAAGGTTGTCAATTTCCTCACCGTTTTGGGTAATGGCTCCATCGAGATAATTATAAAATAACTCAACTTGGGTAGTGGGTAACCTGTACTGCGTCGATACCTCTATCCCTGAATCATTCTGTTCGTTAACATTTATATATCCCGAATTCATATCATAAGATATCAGGTCTTCAATATTTCGGATAAAGTAAATAACACTTGCGCTCAGGCGAGCATCAGAAGATTGAAATTCAATGCCGGTATCAAAAGTAAGGCTTTGTTGAGGCTTTAAATCCGTATTCGCACCAAAGGGACCAAATAATTCATTCAGGGTCGGGGCTTTAAAACCGGAGCTTAGTGATGCCAATAACTTTATTTGATCATTCAAGTTATATACGGGAGCAATATTAAAAGTCCAGTTGGTTCCATATTCGGAATGGTTGTTAAGCCGCAGACCAAGCTCGCCATTCAATCCAAAACCCGACTCGAGATATGTAGTTACATAAGGACTTATAATCTGTGAGCCTTCATCAATATTATCCAGTTCAAAGTTCAGGCTTTGAATGTTAAAGCCGGCTAAAAACCGAACTTGCTCAAATTTGTTATAGGTAGCATACAAATCAGAATTAAACAGTGAGGCTTCCGGATTGAACACTCCGAAGCTATCCGTAAATTTACGTTCAGTTTGAGTGAATGTAGCCGCCTCATGAATTTCTAAATGGCCGGTTTCATAACGCAAGCGAGCCCCGGTATTTAACAAATGAGCTTCATACCTGTTGTCTCCATCTGCAAATGCCCCGTCATCATAGTCACCGTCATAATCCGAGTAATTCAGAAATGGCGTAATGGTTAACCCGTCCAATGGCGTTACCGAAAGTTGTGTATTTACTGCCTTTCTTTCAAAACCGTCTTTATTGAAATCAGTATTTTCATCAGGTTCAGCTTCCGAAATACCATCCGTAAATTCCCTGGAAAGATTTACCGAGTAACCTATCATCCCTGTTTTCCCATTTGCCCCCAACGAAAGTTCATTGGTATTAAAGGATCCATAAGCTGCCTTGCCGTTTAAATTAAAATCACCATCAGCCGGTTTCTTGGTGATGATATTTATAACCCCCGCAATCGCATCTGAGCCATACAGGGTACTCATGCTGCCTTTTACAATTTCAATACGTTCTACATTTTCCAGGGGCAACAAACGCAAATCAAAAGCCCCCCCTTCACCTGAGGGATCAGTTACCGGAAATCCGTCAATTAAAATAAGCGTGTATTGAGTAGAGGCCCCCCGGAGGTAAACTGATTTATCTTTACCCGGGCTTGATAATGCACCGTTTATCAGCACCCCATTTTGCTGATTTAAGAGTTCTGAAATTGAAGAGCCGGAGTAACGCTCAATTTCTTCCCTTCCGATGACAGTGACCGGTTTGGTTGTTTCACGTTCTGTGGTTGGCGTTTTAGAAGCTGTAATTACAACTTCCCCGAGATCAAGAGTGTCGGCTACCTGAGCAAAGCTCGTCTGAGAAACCGCCAGTAATACAATTAATGTTATAGTAAATAAAGACTTCATACATCTTCCGTTTTTAAGGTTTTGAATATAATTTGGCGGGTAAAACTTTTAAGTCCAAACAGATACAGTTTTTCCTGAGGCTAATAATTTAGCGCTGAAAAAACTTGATAAAATTTTGGGCTGTAAAGCATGGTTCTTAATCTGCACATCTTTTTACCCGAAAGAGGTGCAACGGTTAAATGATGGCAGGTCTCCTGGCTTTCCGTTGGCAGCGCCTTCCCGCTCAATTATATGAACAGTGGCAAAGGTGAGGCTGCAGGTCATCCGCCGGCAGGCGGATTCGGATTACAGTTGCGGGAACAGCTCTCGGTTTTCACGAGATTCCCTTTTAACTCCGGGCGTTTTTAAGTCTGCCCGAGACCATCATTAATTCGACTTAAAAGTAACCACATTATTTTATAATTCAAATGGAGAGTTCTCTATCCAAATAAATAAGTATCAAAACAGGATTAAAAATTTAAGGGAAAATACTTATTCCCGGGCAGCGTCAAAAGAATGTTAAACTCAAAACCTAAAATTCTCAACCTGAAACACATAGTTACCTTATCTCTTAAATAAGTATCAGTCACTCTTTAAACACCTACTTATCACATTTTGCAGAATTTAGTAGGTAAAAACACCTATATCAGGATTTAGGTGTTTTGTGCTATTTAGACTATAATCATAATTGTATAAGTTAATTGAGGAAATAAATAGTATCTGCTGTGCTTAAACTATTGATTTCTCAATAAATGCTTCAAATCCAAAAATCAATGAACATAGTGCAAAAAATCTCAACAGGAATAACGGGATTAGATGAAATTTTAGACGGTGGCCTTATTCCCAAACAATCTTATTTAATTCAAGGCGGACCCGGAACAGGTAAATCAACTATTGGATATCATTTTTTACAACAAGGTGTTAAGGAAAACGAATCTTCTCTTTACATATCTTTTGGGGAAAGTAATGAGCATGTAAAGGTTAATGCCGAAAAGCTGGGTATTAGTTTAGAGGGGGTTCACTTTCTGGATTTAAATCCTGATTTTGATGTAACCAAAGATTTTGAACCTTATTCGGTTTTCTCTCCTTCCGAAGTAGAAACCTCTTCCATTTTTAAGCCTATTGTAGAGGCGATTGATAAGTATAAGCCAAAACGGGTTTTTCTGGATTCTATCACCATGTTTCAGTTTCTGAATCAAGATCCCTTCCAAACACGAAATATGGCTCTTTCGTTTATAAAGTATATTTGTAAAAGTGGAGCAACCTTATTGATGACCTCTGAACTATCTGAAAAGTCAACAGAAAAAGAGGCTACTTTTTGGGTAGATGGCATTCTAACTGTAGAATTCACAGATTCCTGGCGTAAAATAAGTGTTGCTAAATATCGAGGTTCTGATTTCAGAAGCGGGTATCATGCCTTTAAAATAAATGGAAATGGTTTTGATATTTATCCCTCACTGAAACCAAGCCAGTATAGCCGGACGTTTTTCAGTGACCCGGTCTCCTCGGGTATCGATACTCTGGATCAAATGCTGCATGGCGGAATTGAACAAGGAACGACCTCTCTTGTCACAGGACCAAGTGGTGTTGGGAAAACAAACCTCTCCGTTCAGTTTATGAAAGAAGCGGCCAACCGAGGCGAACGCTCTGCCATTTATTCTTTTGAAGAGTCTAAGGAAGTTATCATCAGGCGTTCGGAGTCTATTAATGTTCCGGTCAGGAACATGCTTGATAAAGGTTTTTTGAAAATTGAATCCGTAGAACCCCTTTCTTACTCTCCTGATGAGTTTTCTAAAATGGTTCGTCAAGATGTTGAAGAGCATAATACCAAATTCGTTCTTATTGATTCTTTAGGCGGGTATGGAATGGCTGTACGTGAAGAAAATACCCTGGAGCGCCTGCACTCCCTGACGGTATATCTTCAAAATATGGGTGTTACCACTTTTCTCATTAACGAAACCCAAAGCATTACCGGGACGCTCGAAGCAACCAACATCCATGCCAGTTATTTAGCCGATAATATCATCTTCCTGCGATATTTAGAGCTGAACGGAGAACTCCATAAGGCTATTGGTATCCTGAAAAAGAGATTAAGTGATTTTGAGCGTTCAATTCGTGAATTCGATATCTCCAAAGACGGAATTATCGTTGGTAAAAAACTAACCGGCTTAAAAGGAATTTTAAGCGGAATACCCGAAATTTCATAATCAATGCAGCCAAGCTGCTGAACACATGGTTCAATATTTGTTCATAGATGAAAAGGCCGTCGGTAGCAAACCTACTATTTTGCTATCTATAAGCAGAGCTGCAAACAGAAAGCTCATCAGGAAGATTATACCTGAGCAATACCATGTTATTGATGGTCCGGATTCTTTCCCAGCCAATACTCAGTTTGATTTATGCATTACTGACCTACCAACGTTTCAGCTTCACAAAGCAGAATTACTAAATAAAAAGAATGAGGCTCAGCCGGTTTACCTTCCTTTTTTATTGTTGGTTGAGGACAATCGGGTGTTAAAAACCAATCCCGCCGTATGGGATATTTTTGATGATATTATTGAAGTACCGGTTCCCATGAAGATTTTAAGCCTTCGGATAAAAAACCAACTCCGCAGCCGACAAAATTCACTAAAAATTGCCCGGCAAAACAATAAACTGCGGATTCTTGAAAAAGCCATTCATTCTACAGAAGTAGGTATTTCTATAACAGATGAACAAAAAGAAGACAGCCCTATTATTTTCTGCAACGATGGCTTTGTTAAGCTCACAGGATATTCAAGAGATGAAATCATTGGAAAAAATTGCCGTTTTCTTCAAAATGATGACAGGGATCAACCTGCTATAAAAAAAATACACAGCTTTACCGAAAATGGAACGGCGGGATGTGCCATTCTGAGGAACTATAAGAAGGATGGTTCTATGTTTTGGAATGAACTTTCTATGGCTCCGATTAAAGATAATAACGGTGAGGTCACTCATTTCGTAGGTATTCAAAATAATGTCACACAACTCGTAGAAACCCAGCAGCAGCTGGAGGAAGAGAAAAATCTTCATCAGCTCATTGCGAGTAATTCCACCGATATGATTTCCCGGCACTCCCTGGATGGTACATATCTATATGTCAGCCCGTCCTGCAAGCAAGTTTTGGGTTACCACCCCGAAGATTTAATTGGCAAAGATGCCTTTGAATACTTTCATCCTGAAGACATCAAAAAAGTTAAAGCCGCACACAAAGAACTCAAGGAACGTAAACAAACGAAGCCGATTACATACCGCAAAAAAACCAAAAGCGGTAAGTATAAATGGGTGGAAACTATTACCCGTATTTCCTTTAATTCTAAAGATAAATCGCTGGTAGAACTCCAATCCTCTACCCGGGATATCACCGAGCGAAAAAAGTATGAGTATGATCTTGAAGAATCATTGCATGAAAAAAATGTATTGCTTCAGGAAATTCATCACCGCGTAAAAAATAACCTGGCAGTCATCTCAGGCTTACTTCAAATTCAGCAATTTGAAACCAATGATGAAACACTCAACAAAATTCTCGGAAACAGTGTTTCTCGTATTAAATCTATGGCACTCATCCATGAAAAACTGTATAGATCTAAATCATTGAGTCATGTGAAATTTGATGAGTATATTAATGGGCTGATTTCTACCATTCTAAATTCGCACGATTATTATAATGATAAGATTAAA
This sequence comes from Gracilimonas sp., assembly GCF_014762685.1. Classification (NCBI taxonomy): domain Bacteria; kingdom Pseudomonadati; phylum Balneolota; class Balneolia; order Balneolales; family Balneolaceae; genus Gracilimonas; species Gracilimonas sp. The sequence goes on along the minus strand of NZ_JABURM010000005.1, from coordinate 292,321 downwards.
ATAGACCTTGAGTGTGACGGTATAGTATTAAATGTTAATCAGGCAGTTCCGTGTGCACTCATACTGAATGAAATCATTTCCAATGCTATTGAACATGCTTTTGTGGGCCGGGATCAGGGTACTATTTGGGTAAGTTTTAAAGAAGTAGATGGTCAAATATTGGCCTCCGTAAAAGATAATGGAATTGGCATTCCGGAAGATCTGATGGAGAGTAAAAGACAATCAATGGGGTTAACTATTATTCGGACACTCATTAAACAATTGAACTCAAAACTTGAGGTCAAAACCGAAGATGGTACTGAATTCTGCTTTACTTTTTCCCTGAAAGATATGAAAGGGGCGCATAGCAGGTTTATATAAGAGGAAGATTTTTAATATCTATAAATAAATTACAACCAATGTTTATTTGTCTGATAATTAATTAAATTATATTTAATAATATCCTATGTGAATGCGGTGCAACTAATTACGTTGCTGTTAATAAGACACTTTTTAATGAATTTTTTATCAAACTCTTATCTTCTGTATGGTTTTGCACTGTCCTTCTTGATATCATTTCCATTAAATGCCCAACAAAATTTACCCAATGAATTTGAGCAGCAGTATGTACTAAACAATTGGGATAACACCAGCGGGCTTCCTCAAAATACGGTATTCAGCATTACTACAGACAGTGTCGGCTATTTGTGGTTGGTGACGGAAGAAGGTTTTGCCCGCTTTGACGGAATGAATTTCAAGATATTTGATGAAACTAATATTTCCGGACTGGAATCTACCTATTTCCTGGATATTGGACCTTCCATGCAAGGTGGCATATGGGCGGCTAGCCGAAGAGACATTGTAAAAGTACAAAATCAGCAAACTTCAGTATTTCATTTAGGTGATTTTTCAGAAGACCAAATCACTGATATTGCAGAAGGTTCGGATGGACGTATTTGGGCTGGGACCAATACCGGACAGTTGTTTACCGTAAAGAATGATTCACTGAAATGGATGGAAAATTGGGAAGCCCGGGAGTCAGGTTCAATTATGACTATTGAAGCCCAAAACCCTTTCATTTATGTGGGTACCAATAATGGGTTGTATAAAATAAATGAGCTTTCCGGTGAAATCACCTCCCTCCCCTTGTTTCAACAAAAAATTATTCGGTCAATCTTTATTACAAAAGAGCAAGAGCTTTGGATTGGAACTGCTGATCATGGTGCATTCCATTTTTCAGAAGAAAAGAGCACACAATATAATACCGAAGATGGTTTTCTTGAAAATACCATTAATGACATTGTGGTTGACCACGAAGATGAGGTTTGGGCTGCAACCGCGAGTTCCGGCTTGTACAGATTGGAAAATTCAATCTTTACCCGGGTCAGTGATTTTGAAACCCTAGAGGATGATATACGCAGTATTCATATTTCTGAACAAGGCATTACCTGGTTAGGCACTACAGGGTCCGGTTTAATACAGCTTAAACCTGCTGACATTTATACCTTACCCAAAAAATATACTTTATCCTCTTCTATCATTTTACCCATTTACCAACATCCAAACGGGGAAATTTGGATTGGTACTGCCGGCAGTGGTGTAAATAGGTTAACAGGAGATACTTTCACGCATTACTCCCGGGATCATGGTTTAACCAACGAAATTATTCTAAGTATCTACGGTACTGAAAATTATATATATGTGGGGACAGCAAATGGGTTGAATAGATTTAACCTCCGGTCAAATACTTTTGATAAATCCTACAGTACCAATGATGGGCTTGCAAGCAATATCGTGCAAGCAGTATTTGAATCTAAACAAGGAGAGCTTTGGGTTGCTACCCGTCAAGGAGGGCTCCATAAAATTGTAGATGGCAGAATAGTGCAGGTTAAAGTGCCTGAAGAATTAAAAAACGCTGAGTTTCTAAGTATCTACGAAGACAGGGATGAGAATTTATGGATAGGCACCAATGGTATGGGTGCCTTAAAATTATCCCATAATGGCAATATGAATATTTTTACAAAAGAAGACGGCTTGCCAACCAATATAGTTTATCATTTTTATGAAGATAAAGATGGTTCGGTTTGGGTAGCTACTAACGATGGTTTGAGTGTTATTCTTGAAGATACTTTGTTGTCGTTTAACAAAAGCAATGGATTAAATAGTAACGAAGCATATTATATAGCCGAAGATAATAATGGCTTTTTATGGATGAGCAGCAACAGCGGACTCCAAAGAGTAGATAGCAAAGAGTTTTTAGAAGCTAAAACAGATCCCAACCACACGTTCTCGGCTCGTTTGTTTACTCAAAACGATGGTATGCCTAATTCGGAAGCAAATGGTGCAATTTTTCCGGCTGCCTGGAAAATGCAAAATGGCCAGATCTGGTTTCCCACGGTTAATGGTGTTGCTATTGCAAATCCTGATTATTTGGTTAATGCCGAACAATCCGTCAACATTCAATTTGAAGCTCTGCGTTTTGCAGGAAAAGAGATATTCGGGGAAGAAAATATTACCATACCGGCAGGTATTACTTATTTGGAAGCTGATTACACCAGTATTGATTTTCTTAGTCCCGAGGACATCAATTATGCTTATCGCATAAATGAATTAAGTGATACCTGGACTAATGTAGATGATCAAAGAACCATTCACTTAGCCATACAAAACCCGGGTACCTACACGCTTGAAATCAAAGCAGAAAAAAATGGCATGGGGACAGATGTTGTAGTTCAGTTATTTACTGTAAAACCTTTTTTTCATCAAACATGGTGGTTTCAATTTATTGCGTTGGCTTTTCTTTTTGGGTTGGGATACCTGGTAAATCAGCTACGGTACAATTCAAAAAGATCAGATGCTTTGAAAAATATGGTCGACTTAAAAACCAAAGATCTTAAAATTGCTCTTAGCGAAAAAGATGTATTATTGCAGGAAGTGCATCACCGGGTGAAGAATAATTTGGCTATTATTTCAGGATTGCTCCAGATTCAACAATTTGATTTGGAAGATGAAGCTCTGAATAAAATTCTGGGAAACAGTGTTACCCGAATAAAGTCCCTGGCACTGATTCATGAAAAATTATACCAATCAGAATCACTGAGCAATATTGAATTCCGGTCTTATCTCAAAGACTTAATTAAATCTATCAAGAAATCTTCAAGTATATACAAAGAAATAGAAATTCATATTCACTGTGATGAAATTATAGTTAACGTGAACCAGGCCGTTCCTTGTGCCCTAATCTTAAATGAAGTCGTCTCAAACGCTTTGGAACATGCTTTCCAAAATCAAGAATCCGGTAATATTTGGGTAAGTGTTAATAAAAACGGTGATGAAGTTACCTTTTCAGTAAAGGATGATGGTATAGGAGTATCTGAGCAAGACTACATGAACAGCACCAGCATAGGCGCTACTATTATCAAAACACTGATAAAACAATTAAATGCCAGCTATGAAATTACTAAAGAAGAAGGCACCAGTGTTATTTTTTCTTTTCAATTACAAGATATCCAAGGGGCCCATAGTCATAAAGTCATTTAGCTTTGCGTGAAATTAGAATATTGACGCTTTGCAGCTTGGTAACATTAAACAAATAATTCCATATCAAACATTGACTTAGTGCCTGTTTCTGCTAATAATCCACATTATAAGAAACAGGACATTGTAAGTAATATAGTTTAGAAAGGAATTATGAAAAAGTTCAATAAAATCATACTCTTCACCGGAGGCATTGCCTTTGGTTTTTTGCTCGCATTTACCTTGATCCAGGACAAGGACGCACCCATCACTTCTGAAATGATTCAAAATGCAGCTTCATTAATTGGGCTTGAGTTTACTCAAACTGAACGGGATACGATGATAGCATCACTTGAAAATACCCGTGAGGATCTGCAAACCCTACGAGCTTTAAAACTTGATAATGCTATCCCTCCGGCCCTTAATTTCAATCCCATTCCGGCCGGAAAGAGATTTGATTTCCAACAACGTGCACAGGTCTGGGATTTACCTGAAAACGTAGAGTTGCCCGAAAACAGAAATGATTTGGCTTTTTATACCATTGGAGAGCTGGCTTCACTTATCAAAGATCGAAAAATTTCTTCCGTTGAATTAACTGAGTTTTTCCTGGATCGTATTGAACGACATGACGATAAACTTGAAGCTGTTATAACGGTTACCAGGCAGCGGGCACTGGAAAAAGCCGAACAAATGGATGTGGAGCTGGAAAGCGGTGTATATCGAGGTCCGCTCCATGGAATCCCTTACGGGGCTAAAGATCTATTAGCAGTGAAAGGTTATAAAACTACTTGGGGAGCCGCACCTTTTAAAGAGCAGGAAATAGATGAAACAGCTACCGTAATAAATAAATTAGATGATGCCGGTGCTGTGCTTATAGCTAAAACAACATTAGGTGCTTTAGCTTATGGAGATATTTGGTTTGGCGGACGTACAAATAATCCCTGGAATTTAGAGCAAGGATCCAGCGGATCTTCTGCGGGTTCAGCTTCAGGCACAGCCGCCGGACTGTTTCCTTTTGCCATTGGGACGGAAACATTAGGCTCTATCGTCTCCCCTTCAACCAGAAATGGAACTACCGGCCTACGCCCTACATACGGTCGTGTAAGCAGGACCGGAGCTATGGCTTTAAGTTGGACGATGGACAAGGTCGGCCCCATCACCCGGAGTGTCGAAGATGCAGCCTTGGTTTTTAATGCTATTTATGGCTCAGACGGTAAAGATCAGACTATTGTAAATCTGCCGTTCAATTATAAAGCAGACCGAGATATAACAACACTTAAGATCGGATATCTCAAATCAGCTTTTGAGCAGGATTATTGGAATAAAGGACGTGACAGCCTTGTACTTGAAACTATGAAAGATCTTGGGGTTGAGTTGATCCCATTTGAACTTCCGGAATTTAATGCCGGCCCGCTAAGAATAATCTTAACCGCTGAAGCCGCCGCCGCTTTTGATCAACTTACCCTTACCGATCAGGACGACCTGATGCAGTGGCAATCTCCCAATGCATGGCCAAATACCTTCCGTGCCGCTCGTTTCATTCCTGCAGTGGAATATATTAATGCAAATCGTGCCCGTTATGAGCTGATCCAAAAGATGGATTCCGTGATGCAGGAGGTAGATGTCTATATATCACCTTCGTTTGGGGGTGGAAATTTATTAGTCACAAACTTAACCGGTCATCCCAGTGTAGTTTTACCCAATGGTTTTACCGAGAATGGACACCCAACCAGTATTACCTTCATAGGTGATTTATTTGATGAGGCAACCGTTCTTACTGTAGCCAAATCTTATCAAGAGGCTACCGACCATCATAAAAAACATCCTCCACTATTTGTGGAATAATCTTCGGCTAACTTTTAAATGTGAAAGCATGAATTTGAAGAAACATTATAACCAGCTTTGGGATCATTCTGTCCAAAAATTTGAGTCCGGTAATGAGGAAACGGATCCTCTTATTGATGATGTAAATGATACAAGATATGGTTTAACGCTTCTTGCTCGTCCTTCCGTTGAAGTAAAACACGCTATTTCAAAAATACAGGAAGAGATTAAATTGGTAGCTCCCGAACAATACTACTATCCCGTCTCCGATATCCATATTACGGTTTTATCCATCATTTCTTGTGAGGCGAGCTTTGGATTATCGCAAATTGATTTACGTGAATATACCAATCTAATAAAATCCGTATTAGATAAAGCCAGCCCTTTTGAAATTTCATTTCGGGGGCTTACAGCTTCTCCCTCTGCCATCATGGTTTGTGGATTTCCGGCAAATGATACACTTAACGATATCAGAGATAGCCTCAGAAAAGCATTCAAAAAATCATCTATCGAACATACCATCGATAAGCGCTATCTGTTACAAACCGCGCATATTACAACGATGAGATTCAGAAATAAGCTTAAACACTCCTCCTTATTTATTAAAAAAATTCAAGCTTTGAATGAACAACTGATCGGCAGCAGCACAATACATTCACTCGAACTCGTAGGAAACGATTGGTACCAAAGAGAGGCGAAGACTGAATTAATAAAGAAATTTCAGTTATAAATTCAGGGACATAAAAAAATCGCCCGGAACACTTTTTTATATTTTTTCGGTTTGAAAAGAATACAAAAACAAGGCCGCGGACTTTAATTTCGACCTTCCCAACGATTATACCGTAGTACTTTCGTTGATTGTGTTCACTAATTAATTAGCATAATTTTAAAATTATTGTCAAGCCCGAAAAGCAAGTATTTTCCCACAACTTTCCCACAAAGTTATCCACATTTTAAAAATTTCCTTTTTGGAAAACAATAAGATTCCAGAACATTATTTACGTAAAAAACCCGGCACCAAGCCGGGCTTTTACCTTGAAAATTAATTGTCAAAATCCAAAAGGATCAGGTTAGTCCATCAGTACTTCATTAATAATATGCACGGTTCCGTTGCCGGCTTCAATGTCACCTTTAGTTACATTTACAGACTTACTTTGCTCTACGTCAGCGGCAGCAACTTCTCCATTAAACAAATGTCCAATTACCACATTTTTTAATTCCTGTGGATTCTCTTTAAGAGTTTCTAAATCGGTATCCATTTCTTTAAATGCTTTATCAGTAGGGGCCAATACTGTATACGGCCCTTCTTCTTTAAGAAGCTCATCTAACTCTGTTTCCTCAAGCAGTTCGGTAAACACGGCATGGTTATCGCTGTTCTTTACAACTTCAAGTACGTTTTCTTGAGCCTGAACAGCACCAATACCAACCAGCATAGCTATTAAAATTGCTGCGAATCCCTTAAGTACATTTTTTGAAAAATTCATAATAACTCCTCTCTTTAATTAAAAATCAGGCTGAATACTTAGCCAATATTTCTAAATTCAAAGCGAAACAATTATATATTGTTCCTGTTTGAATAATAGTTTTACGAGGGTTTACAAAAACAAGGTTATTTGAGTTAACCTTGAGAATTAACACTCAGACAAATATCCTTCAACAAAAAGATTATGCAGATTATAGAGAAAGAAGCCTTTTGGGTCACAGGTATTACCGTTCAAGCCAAATGGAATGAATTGTGGGAAAAAATGCCCAAAGCCTGGAAAGAAATGTTTGAGCGCTATAGTGAAATTAAAAACCGGAAAAACGATGTGTTACTGGATATCAGCCTGGAAGTGAAAAATGATATCTATACACAATTTATTGGAACAAAGGTTACCGGAGGAAATGAGGATACTCCGGAAGGAATGAAAACTGTCCATATACCGGCTAAAAATTATATTCATCAAAAACACCCCGGGCCTTTAAAAGAAATAGCCACCACTTTTGGTGAAATATATGACTGGGCTAAAAAAAACAATATAAACACAGGGAATTTTAAATTAGATATCGGATACTTACCATCCGGTAATGAAAATTACCATGATTTATATGTTGAGATCAAAAACTAAATACTTTTGGTACTATGTCTATTGAAGATAACTATAAAATTCCCGATCAAACTCAAATAGGGCACGTCCACCTGAAAGTAGCAGATTTACAGCGCTCTCTGGATTTTTACTGTGAATTATTGGGTTTTGAATTAATTACCACTTACGGTGATCAGGCTGCATTTATCTCTGCCGGAGGATATCATCATCATATAGGACTGAACACCTGGCAAAGCAAAGGAGTACCCCCTGCTCCAAAACAAAGCGTCGGTTTGTTTCATACCGCTATCCTCTACCCATCAAGAAAAGAGCTTGCTAAAATTTTAAAACGCCTGATGGATAAAAAATACCCGATTTCAGGAGCTTCAGATCACGGAGTTTCCGAGGCTATTTACCTGGACGATCCTGATGAAAACGGAGTAGAATTATACCGGGATCGCCCTAAAAATGAATGGCCGCGTAATGAAGACGGGTCCATAAATATGTTTACCAAAACTTTGGATGTGCAAAATTTACTGGGTGAACTGAAATAAGTTATTTTATAATAATTACTGAATTGTAACATACAGGCTGTTATCTTTCGTCTCCAAATTTTAATCAATTTCCTTCATCATGACAAAGCTTATTACCCTCCTTTCTATTTTTGCATTAGGATTTACTTCAACTGCCAATGAAACCCTTCGCTGGGGACAAATAGGCCATCGCACTACCGGTCATATTGCCGAACAATATCTCACTGAAAAAGCGGCAGCAGAAGTACAGCGGGTATTAGGGCATGAATCTTTGGCTGAAGTCAGCACCTGGATGGATGAGGTCCGTTCGGATGGAGGATATGACCATATGGTAACCTGGCATTATGTTACCATCCCCGAAGGCGAAACATATGAAACTGCTAAAAAAGAAGAAGACGGCGACATCATTTGGGCCATTAATAAAATGACAGAAGAACTTAAAAAGGGTGGCATGAGCGCCAAACGTGAAGCTGAAAATTTAAAAGTATTAGTTCATCTGGTTGGTGACTTACACCAGCCGCTGCACGTCGGTAATGGCACAGACCGAGGTGGAAATGATGTGCGTGTTGAATGGTTTTGGGAAAACTCTAATTTACACCGTGTTTGGGACAGCGAAATTATTGACGATAAACAGCTCAGTTTCACTGAACTCTCAAGCTTTATCAATCACCCTACTGAAAAGCAAATTAAAGAATGGCAGAGTAGCTCCGTACTTGACTGGGCTTATGAATCAAAAGCTCTGTTACCTCAAGTATATGACATACCGGAGAATAAGGAGTTAAGCTACGAATACAGCTATAAAAACTGGGATACTGTTCAGATGAGGTTACTCAAGGCCGGAATTCGCCTGGCCGGCTTGATCAATGAGATTTATGATTGATTGATAGTTGACAGGATGATAGTACTTAAATTAGGAAAAATAGGTTCGCAACTGTCTCAATCTCGATTAACATTCACCCTGTCAACTCTCTGCCTGCCCAAATAAAGTTTGTTATTGGCCGGAAATAACGAGACCTTGAGGACACAAATTAAAGGCAACATCGGTATTTTCTTATTTAGTACAGTAATAGTTTCCCCTTCTTAGTTTGTATAACTAACAATTAATTCTCACAGCCGATTTAAGAAATGAAGTATGCTCATTTATTTAAGCATACAGTACACTGTGCCTGTGAAACAACACTTATATTTTTATTATGGAATACGGTAAAGTAAAATGGTTCGATACTCAAAAAGGTTTTGGGTTTATCCAACCTGATAATGGTGAAAAAGACATCTTTGTTCACCGCAACAACATTGAAAACCTTGGATTTAACGAAGGTATCAATGACGGCGAAGAAGTTGAATTTTCTGTGGAAGAAACGGATAAAGGCCTTAGCGCCACTGAAGTTTACATCCTCGAATAATTCACCATTCGATGAAATTAAAAGCCCGGTTTCGTAAGAAATCGGGCTTTTTTTATTACATACAATATGCTCTTCTCTCCCCTCTTTTTTTATATAATATTTTCTTGATTCAACCCATTTTATCTGATACTCTTTCCTAAATGTTAATTGAGATCGGTAAAATGATTTTATATAAAAAACGCAGAACCTATAAATACACAATGGTTGAGTCTTATTCCCGAAAAGTAAAAATCTATCCTCCAAATAAGATTGGAAATAATTTTCTCTATTTAACAGAGGAAGGACACTTGTTCCTCTCTGAAGGGTACTCATGGGACGGGCCCAGCGGGCCAACTATCGATACCAAAAATTTTATGGAGGGCTCATTGGTTCATGATGCTCTATACCAATTGATTAGAGAACAATATCTGGAACGAAAGCATCGAAAATATGCGGATGAACTCCTTCGTGAAATGTGTGTCAATGACGGAATGAGCCGAATAAGAGCTTTCTTTGTTTACTGGGGTGTTCGGCTTTTTGGAAAAAAACACACTAAACCAGACACATTGAAAGCTCCCTGATATCGTATTTAATACTTAGCTGGCATTCCCTCTTCGGGAATAGAGTTTCTGATAAACTCCCTGATGTCTTCGTTAGAAGTGGTTAAATCCTCTGCTCGTAAATACATCATATGGCCGCTTCGATAACCTTTGAAGGACAACCGGTCTTTGAGTTTCCCGCTGGGGTCTAGATTCCACATCGTGTATTTGGCATCAAAATAATTCGTTCCGCCATCATAATATCCGGATTGTACCATAGTGTGTAAAAATGGATTTTGAGCCATAGCAGAACGCAGGTTCTCGCCTGTATTGTCTCGGCTTCTGTCCCATGGGTGAACCGGACCAAAAGTCCAATACCGAAGATCAGTCTCATATCCCAATACATCTCTCAAGTAGTGGTTAATCGCCGGTGTAAAAGCATGATTCCAAGCCGTAAGAGCCGGATCAAAATCATAACGCTCTCCCCCGTTTTCGCGATCTATGCCACGATATCTTGAGTCAAGCCGGCCAACGGTTAAACTCTGATCACGAAGCAATTCTTTCCAGAAAAAAGAAGTGGAGATACTTAGGTTTCGGTCTAAAACAGCTTGTTTTGAAATACCAGAATACAAAGCCACTTTTTCTGCTATCTGCTGTTTTTCAGCTTCCTCTATAAAACCGCCTTTAGCAAGTGCCGGTATATATTCATTAACGGTAAACCCTTCTACTTCCGGCAGTATTTGATCCAGATCTTTTTGCTGGAGACTGTTGTCTAATGCATTATGGTACCAAGCTGTTGCAGCAAAATATGGCAATGGAAGAGCATCCCCTACCGGTCCGCCGCGTTCTATTCCCAATCCGGTAGGAGAAACCAATATCACCCCATTCAGATACATCCAATGAGCTGACTGAAGCTGGTTTGCCAACCCTGATACCCGTGTAGTTCCATAACTTTCGCCAATCAAATATTTTGGGGAAGGCCACCGATTTTGCCGTGAAACAAAAGTATCTATCCAATCAGCCAAATATTCAACATCAGCATTTACCCCAAAAAAAGTTTCCCTTTTAGCCTCTTCATCTATAATCCGTGAGAAAGCTACATTTACCGGGTTCACAAAAATAATATCAGCAACATCAAGAATGGAATTGGGGTTATCCTTGACTCCATAGGGTTGAATCGGGAATCCCTCGTCATCAATCTTTAACAACTTAGGACCTGTGTATCCAATATGCATCCAAACTGAGGCAGAACCGGGGCCACCATTAAATGAAAATACAAGCGGCCGCTTGGTTTTATCTTTTACATCCGATCGTTCATAGTACGTATAAAATAACGAGGCAATGGGTTTTCCATCCTCATTCCAGACCGGTTGGTTTCCTACAGTAGTTGTATATGGAACGCGTTGTCCTTTTATCGTAACTTGATGCTCGGTGGTTTTACTCCAATCAACTTTTGATACTCGTTCATTGTTATTTTCCTGAGCCACTACTGAAACACAGAAGAGCATAAGTGCGATCAGAAGTAAAGGCTTTCGTATCTTTATAAGCATATTTGTAAATGGTTAATTATTATTTGACAACTGTGTAGTTAGTAAATAATGAAATCAAATTATAGTCAAAAACAGTAAAATCTATTTTCCATTCAACTATCCGGCACAAGTTGAGCATCCATTCTAAAACTGAGATTCTTGACTGTTGAATCTCTTTCAACCTTCAAGGATATTGTTTTACTTTTTTTATACTGAAGGTAATTGATTAGGTCATTCATCTTGAGATCTACTGCCCGTGTTCCATTTATCTCTCTGATGACATCACCTTCTTTTACACCTGCTGAAAACGCCGGTGAGCCTTCCCTTACATAGGCCACTACATAAAACGGGAGATCGGGAACAGGCGTATAAACTTCTATGCCGCTGGTATTAAAATAAAATTCATCATTGAAATCACTATTTCTACGGAGATAAAGCAATTCGTTCCCATAATTAAAGATCACTTTAAATCTTCGGAAAATATCTCCTCCAATACTGCCTTTTCTATCCTCAACCCTCAGAACCCTTCGCACAGAATGACTGTCAGGAAATGCAACTACCGGCTCTTCAAAAATAAATTCTCCAACTTTCATTGATTGTACCCGCCCAAGCTCTCCGGTTACTTTTCCGCTCAAGCCGGTGCCGATAATAGAATTTATGGTTACATCAGGTACTTTAATACTTTCATCCATAGACTCATATAAAGAAAATGAGTTACTGGCTCCTGTATCGAGGAGCAACCGAAGGGGTATAAATTCATCTCCATTTTTATGTTTATATCCTACATTAAGGTACGATTTATTGTCTTGCACTGACATGGGAAGCTCATACCATTTTCGATGTTCGGGTAGCTCTTTGAATTTTTCCTTGAAATTATTGGGCTCGTAGATCCTTAGTAATTTTCTACTGTAGTTAATTTCAACGATAAAGCTTTCGAAAAAGTCGTGCCCTAATATTCCATGGATCCTGGTTCCCATAAAAGTATCAAGCTGAAAGACATCTTGCTTCAATAATAGAATTTCTGCATTTACCGCCCTTATTCTATCTCCAATCTGAATGGTATTATCTAATGACTGAAATGCTTCAATTGCAGTTCCCTCTCCAAGACCTGCAAGCCGTACCGTATTTACATTATTCAAATAAAGTTCTTCATCATATAAGGAAGTAATTATATTCCCAGTCGCCCCTGAATCCAGAATAAATTTCATGGGAACAGAATTATTTATATGCACCTCTACCACTATAAGATTATTAATCAGTTTAAAAGGAATGGTTACCCGCCGGTCTTTATTTTGAGTAATCTCGAATATATTAGGGGTAGATTCCTGCGCATACAGGATGTTAGAACCTGCTAACAGAAGCAACAACAACACAAGGACACAAGATTTTTTAAAAGCTTTTAGTATAATCACTGGATTTAGCCTAACCTATTAGCATTTTTATAACGCAGTTAAACACTCAATAATATGCAAAACTAACTGATACTTAATAGCTAATCTGAAATTAACATTCACTTTTTTGGTATTAATTATATAAAAGCAGATATTATAGGTGATGCAAAATGTATGGTAAGAATCAGTATTAGTATTTTCAGTATAGTATTTGTTTCCCCTCTATAGTTTGTACAACTAACAATAAATAAGCAACTACACTTAGTATAGCTTTGATCAATCTCAAAACTATAGCATGTGGTTGCACTCAATACAACACAACACAATTATGGAATACGGTAAAATTAAATGGTTTGATGCACAGAAAGGTTTTGGTTTCATCGAACCTGAAAATGGTGGAAAAGACATCTTTGTTCACCGCAACAACATTCAAAACCTTGGATTTGAAGAGGGGCTTGCTGATGGCGAAGAAGTAGAATACGACGTTGAAGAAACCCCTAAAGGCCTTAGTGCCGTGGAAGTTTCTCGAGTGAGCTAATTCTAGCCAACGAGACTTTAAAACCCCGCACGTAATTTATGTGCGGGGTTTTTTTATATCTGTGAATTCCATTTATAATTTAATTATGCCTCCAAAACCTTTTGATATTATCCTGATAGGTGCTACCGGATTTACCGGTAAACGAGCGGCACAATATTTAAAGGATCATACACCGGACACCCTGAAATACGGTATTGCAGCTCGAAATCCTGACAAACTTGGCCTAATAGCTGAAAAACTGAATTTTGCTAAAAACCAGTGTTTTACTATAGATACTACCATTCGGGAGCAAGTAGAAACGGTCGTAAAACAAGCCCGAATCATCATAACAACGGTTGGGCCTTTTTCTTTGTACGGAGAAGAAGTAATTGCAGCTTGTGCAAAATTTGGCACTCACTACCTGGACATTACCGGGGAAGTTGGATTTATAAAGAAAATGAAAAACAAGTACGAAAAATTAGCCAAAAAGACCGGGGCAAAACTTATTCCCTTTTCAGGGTTTGACAGTGTACCTGCTGATATCGCAGCATTTCTATTGAGTAAAGAGTTTGATTGTCCTGAAAAATTAGATATCAGAGCTTATTACAGTATCAGTGGTGGCTTTAATGGGGGAACGATCGCCACTATGATGAATAAATTTGAGACCGGTGAATACAAGAAAATGGCTGATCCGAAATTGTTAATTGATAAAGGAAATCAACAAATTCATACTCCTAAACGATCTCATTTTTTTGGTTACGACAAAAAAATTCATCGGTGGTCTGCCCCTTTTATAATGGGATCTATTAACTCAAAAATAGTTTATAAAAGTGCTTCAATGATGCATGATACAAAATTTTGTTACGCCAAAAGTATTTCATATAGCGAACACTCTTCCCTGGGAAAATGGTATAATCCTATTCCATTTATTCTGGTTTCTATCGTCTTGCTTTCAATTACGGTTTTAGGGCCTAAAAAATGGTTTCGCAAACTCTTACAAAAAGTAATGCCTGCACCCGGAGAAGGGCCATCTGAAAAAAAAATTGAAAAAGGTTATTTCAAAATGACTGCTTTTGCAGATGATTATGAAGGAAATAAAACGAAGCTCCAAATGTCATATCCGGGAGATCCAGGTAATAAATCAACCGTTTTCTTTTTGTGTGAATCAGCTCTATGTCTTCTTGAATCAACAGATAAAGATTCTCAAAAAAATGGTTTTTTAACTCCGATTACTGCTTTTGGGGATGCATTGATTGAACGAATGACTTCCAAGGGGTTATTCATTAAAATGAATCCCTAAATAATTTTCTCTTACTTTATGTGTATTTTAAAATTCAATGGTTAACCATTAACAGAGGTATCTGTGAGTGTAAATAAAGTTACGTTCAATAATAAGATTGATAAGGAATTCAGCCGGACAGTTAAAAATAGGGTGGATAAATACTTTGAAGAAAACAGTCTTTCAAAACATGCCAACTTTTCAATGGTGTTAAAAACCATCACACTTTTAGGCCTTTATTTTGGAGCCTATGCTTTAATAATGACGGGGCAATTTTCTTTAGGAACGATGTGGTTGTTGAGCATTGTAATGGGGGTGGGAATGGCCGGAATCGGGTTTTCAATCGCTCATGATGCCCTGCACGGAGCTTATTCATCTAACAGCACTGTAAACTATTTTTTAGGGCTTACTTTTGATTTGATGGGGGCCAATGGATATATCTGGAAAATCACACATAATATTATTCACCATACCTACACCAACATCCACGGACATGATGAAGACCTTGAAGTAGCAGCCTTCATTCGGTTGTCGCCTCATTCTGAGCACAAATCGATACACAGGCTTCAGCATATTTTGGCTTTTTTTGCCTATAGTTTTGCCACTTTTTTCTGGGTTTTTGTTAAAGATTACTGGTATTTCTTCAAATCGCCATTGGGACCTTATGAAAATAAAAATCATCCGGTTAAAGAATGGATTACTTTAATTGTAACAAAGATAATCTATTATGGGTATACGATTGCCCTTCCTCTGATGCTTTTAGACATTACATGGTACCAATGGTTAATCGGGTTCGTAAGCCTTCATCTTACAGCGGGTTTTATTTTGGGAGTTATTTTCCAGCTTGCACATGTGGTTGAAGAAACCATGCATCCCGAACCCAATGAAGATAATGTCATTAAAAATCACTGGGCTATACATGAAATGATTACCACCAATAACTTTGCCAGGGATAATAAACCTTTATCTTGGTATATAGGGGGGCTAAACTTCCAAATTGAACATCATCTTTTCCCAAAAATTTGCAGTGTTCATTACCCCGATGTGAGTCTTATTGTTGAACAAACAGCCGGGGAATTCGGGATCCCATACAATCATCATAACACTTTCAGGGAAGCTGTTGGTTCTCATTACCGCACATTGAAAAAATTTGGAAACCCAAATTTTAAATAAAATTAATAGCGCATAAAATTTCTCTCTCACATCGCTCATCCTGTGTTTAAAACAATAAAAAAGCTAATTTTTACAGAGCTTTACGCCCTTGTATCATTTTTTTTCAAATAGGTTGAAAAAGGTTGCTTAAAATTAGGCTGTATTAACGAAAAATCACTAAATAACTACATGTATCACTCTACGTTGGTAATGCTGTTAGTAACAGCTGGCTTGCTGATTTCATCGTGCAACACACGCACTGAAGTCACTGAGCAAAACGTATCCCGTATTATACAAACCCTTAGTTCCGATGAGATGAAGGGGCGGCATGCCTTTGAAAATGAGATAGAGGATGCTGCAGATTTCATAGCTAATGAATTCAAACAAATCGGACTCTCTCCCCTTCCCGGTAACACTGATTTCCGGCAGAATTTCAGCCTCTATTCCATAAAACCGGCCGAAACTACTGTTAGTATTAATAATGAGGAACTGGATAGCAAATATTATTTCGGTATGGCTAAGACAGAACAAATAAACTGGGAAACAGGAGATACAGATTTAAAATATATTTCGAAAGAAGATACCTACCGTGAAAAATTTCAAGAATTCACTGAAGACTCAAAATCTTCAGTGATTGTAGTTTCCAAAGCTCATTCTAAGTGGTTTCACAGATATCGTTCTTACTACACCCGGTCCAACTTTGCCTTTGAGTTGGACATGCAGCCAAATGACGTCTTTGTTTTGTATGACAAACGAATACAAAATATGAGTATCCATTTAAAAAATGATATAGAAACGATTGACTTGTTTAATGTAGCCGGGATGATTGAAGGTGAAAAAACAGATGAAATTGTACTATTCTCTGCTCATTATGACCATATTGGTGTCATGTCGCCTGTACGTGGAGATTCAATTGCCAATGGTGCCAATGATAATGCCTCAGGAGTAGCCGGGGTAATTGAATTGGCTCGTTATTTTGAAAACCGTTCAAAACCTCAACGAACCTTATACTTTGTAGGCTTTACTGCAGAAGAAGTAGGTGGGTATGGTTCCAGGTATTTCTGCAAACAGCTAAATCCAAATGAGATTGTGGCTATGATCAATTTAGAAATGATTGGCAAACCCGCTATTGAAGGACCCAATACGGCTTGGATAACCGGTTTTGAGTATTCTTCTTTGGGAGAGATTTTGCAAAATAATATTCAGGATTCCGATTTTGAATTCTACCCCGACCCTTATCCCAATCAAAATTTGTTCTACCGGTCAGATAACGTAACACTGGCCCGGCTTGGCGTACCTGCCCATAGCATTAGCACAACACCCATTGATATAGATCAGGATTACCACCGGGTTACAGATGAGTTTAATACATTACATATCCCACACACTACAAATACAATACAGGCAGTTGCAACTGCTGTTGAGGCAATTGTTTCAGGTGAAAAAACCCCGACCAGAATTCCCATTGAATCGGTCAATTAGACACTCATTCTGTTTCTACACTGTAGGAGCATAATTTACACTAGATGCCGTACCATTGTTGTGTAATACAGTGGATGGCCCCCTGTCCCCACACCAAATCAGCACAAGGAATACCAATAATTTTTCGCCCCGGAAAATATTTACTAAGAAGATGAAGAGCCTGATTGTCATATTTCTTATCATAAACGGGTACTAAAACCACTCCGTTGGCAACATAAAAATTTGCATAACTTGCCGGCACATATTCTGAACCATCTACCGTAGTACCCTCAATTTTTGTCTTGGGAAGGGGTAATGTTTCAATATTCAATGATTTTCCATTTTTCAGCTTCGTAGACTGAAGTATTTTAAGATTTTCCTGAAGCACCTCATAATTGACCTCACCTTTATCCTCACAGATCATAGTGAGAACGGTATCTTCATTTAACCAGCGGGTTATATCATCTATATGGCCGTCTGTATCATCTCCGGCCAGGCCTTCTTTTAGCCATATAATTTGATCAACTCCCAAGAATTTTTTCAACCTTTTCTCAATATCTGCTTTGGTAAATTCCGGGTTTCGATTTTCATTTAGTAATACAGACTCTGTAGTCAACAAAGCTCCATTACCATTAACATCTATGGACCCGCCTTCCAGTATCATCCCGGGTTCAATCCGCTTCATTCCAAACTTAGCGGCTATAAATTCAGGAATTGCATTATCATCTTTCCATGGTGGATATTTCTCACCCCAGGCGTTATATCCCCAATCGGTGATCACATATCTATCACCTTCCTTAACAAAAATAGGCCCACAATCTCTTGCCCAAACATCGTTTATTTTTTGTTGATGTATAAAAACCCGATCCAGCTCAACAGCCCTGAGTGAAAGTTTCTGCATCACATGGTTTCTGACTTTAAGATTCTCTACGAACAGATGAATGGGCTCATAGAAATGGAGTTCCTCAATTATCCGACAATACACTTCTTCTACCCTCTCCAACCGTTCACCCGGCCAGGTTTTTCGATTTGAAGGCCAATGAAGTTGTGTAGCTGAATGACGATGCCATTCGGGCGGCATTAAAAAGGCTGGTTTAGAGCTCACTTAATCATCCACTCTTTTAAGAATTGGCTTATATAAATCAATTCTGCGATCTCGAAAGAAAGGCCAAGTTTTCCGGTGCTTTTCAATAGCCCCTAAGTCAATTTCCGTAATCAATATTTCTTCCTTATTTCCCGCTTTGGCCAACACCTGGCCGAAAGGCCCGGCTATAAATGAGCCGCCCCAAAATTTTGAACCTGATTCTTTACCTACCCTATTTACTGAAGCCACAAAACAGCCATTTGCAATGGCATGGCTTCGTTGTATTATTTCCCAGGCATCCTGATATTCTTTTTGTTCTTTTTTTCCTTCGGAAGAAAGTGTACCAATAGCAGTTGGATAAAATAAAATATCAGCACCTTTTAAGGCCGTGATCCGGGCTGCCTCAGGATACCACTGATCCCAACAAATCAGGGTCCCTATTTTTCCAAATCGGGTATCAAATACCTTAAACCCTGAATCTTCATCGCCGGGAGTAAAGTAATATTTTTCATAAAACCCCGGGTCATCAGGAATATGTGTTTTACGGTAGCTGCCCAAAACACTCCCATCAGCATCAATGACAACCAAGGAATTATGATAAACACCCTTTGCCCTTTTCTCAAAAAAAGGCGCGATAATTACAATACCCAGCTCCTTCGCTAACTCACTCAAGCTCTGTACTAAATCTCCGTTCACCGGCTCCGCCCAATTAAAATACTCCTCATTATAGTCTACACAAAAATAAGGGGTATTAAACAGCTCTTGAAGGCAAACAATATGCGCACCTTTCTCGGAAGCTTCTCGAATTAATCCCATTTGTCGATACAAATTATCCTTAGGATTTTCTGAGGCAGTTGTTTGTACTAAACCTATAAATATTTTCTCTTTTTCCATTCTGCTATATGCCTTGATTTAGTATTAAATTATGGAAAGTAATCACCAAAAGATTGTATAAAAATGAGGCAGACAATTATTTTCGCCCAAAAAACCGTGTGTATTTGATTCCTGCACGGGTGAGCCTAAAAATAAATTTCAATTAAATATTTTATTTACCATGTAATTTCCCAATCCGGGATAATTAAAAAAGAAATCCCCCTGTCTTTATTATCTATGCTAATTAAAATTTAACCGACTCAAAAACTATCTTAAACAGAATGTATCAAGAATTGAATTCAAGGCTAAGTTTCTTTATATAGTTTCCTTAAAATTTTTACTGTTGCCTGCAACATAGCACTCCAATAACGTTAACGAGTTGTAAATAAGTTATTAAATGAAAAAAGCAGAAGTAACCCAGCTTTTAGTGCGTCTGAAATCAGGGGAAAACGAAGCCTATGATGAATTATACCCACTTATTTATGGGGAATTGCGGAAATTGGCTTATGGCCATATGAAGAGACAATCAGCTGATCACACCTTATCAAAAACCGAGCTGGTTCATGAAGCCTACTTAAAAATGATTGATCAGACTAAGATCAATTTTAATGATAAAACTCATTTTTTAGCGATTGCGTCTAAATGCATGCGCCAAATACTTATTGATCATGCCCGCAAGAAGCATGCTCAAAAACGCGGAGGTAATAATAAAGACGTTACTTATATCGATGAAATATTTGCAGTACAAAAACAAAAAGCTCAAGAACTCATCAATATTGACACCGCTTTAAAAGAACTGGAAACATTAAATAAACGCCTTGCAGAAGTTGTAGAAATGCGTTTTTTCGGGGAGATGAGTATTGAAGATACAGCCCACGCTTTGGGAATTTCAAAGAGTACGGTAAAACGAGACTGGATGAAAGCACGTGGATGGCTCTACAAAGAATTGAAAGGAAAGTTTAAACTCGATTGACTTGGGCTCAATTACTTTTGCTATACGTATTCCTTGATAACAGAGCTGGCTAAAACTAAAAAGACTGCTACCTATTTATATATGAGTGAATCCAAGTGGAAAAAAATTGAATATATAATTGATCATGTTCTCGATCTGAAAAAAAAAGATCGAAATTCATTTATTGAACAAACTTGCGGGGATGATCCCAATCTCAAAAATGAAGTCTATCAACTGCTTGAATCAATTTCGGATTCTGAAGGCTGGCTGGAAGATCCCGAAACCTTTAAAGAAGGTTTATTTGAAGACCTGTCTGAGGATATTAAACAAATTTCAGCTCAACAGTCATTAATCGGCACCACACTTGGCTCATATACAATTAAAGAACAAATTGGAGAAGGTGGGATGGGAGCAATATATCTCGCTGAACGTTCGGATGGAGAATTCAAGCATCAAGTAGCTGTAAAAATTATTCGTAACGGAAGGGGTACTAAAGAAAACATAAAACGATTCAAAAGAGAACAGCGAATACTTGCCCGGTTAAATCATCCGGGTATTGCCCACCTTTATGACGGCGGTGTAACTAACGATGGGTTCCCATATATCATCATGGAATATGTTGATGGCATGCCTATAACCGAATATTGTATTATACATCGGTGTACGATTAACCAAAAAATTGCCCTTTTTAAACAAGTTTTGGAGGCGTTACGAAATGCACATGAAAACCTTACCATACATCGCGACCTCAAACCCGACAATATTCTGATAGACCAATCCGGCAACGTTAAAATTCTTGATTTTGGAATTTCCAAACTGTTGCTGGATGATGAGGATACCATATTAACCAAAACAGGTTCCCGGCTGTTAACCCCTAGATATGCAGCACCCGAGCAAATCCGTCAGGAAAATATAACGACTGCTACCGATCTCTATGCTCTGGGTGTGGTATTATATAAATTGCTTACCGATTCTGATCCTATTGATTTGGACGATCTTACCCAATATCAGGTAGAGCAAGCCATAATTTCGGAAGAGCCAAGCAAGCCAAGTAATAAAGTCTCCGATCCAAAACTCAAAAAACAGCTTCAAGGCGACTTGGATGCTATTGTCCTGAAATCTATTAGAAAAGAACCCGACTCAAGATATAGAGTGGCAAATGATTTTTTAAAAGATCTGAATAATTTTCAGGAAGGCCTTCCAGTGTCAGCTCAGGAAGATTCTTTTAGATATCGTTCTCTAAAATTTATAAAGCGTAACAAGCAGGGTATTAGTATCGCCGCCGGAATTTTAATTTTGATTGTATCTTTTACCGGTTTTTATACCAATAGAATAACTCAGGAAAGAAATACCGCTCAACTGGAAGCCGAAAAATCGGAAGAAATCAGCTCATTTGTAATTGGATTACTTGAACAAAATTACCCTGAAAATTCAAGAGGTGATACCATAACTGTTCGTCATATCCTTGATAAAAGCATCCGAGATATTCAAGATATTGACAAGGATCCCCAGGTAAGGGCAAAGCTTCTGCAAGTGATCGGGCACGCATATAATACCGTTGGCGAACCAAGAAAAGCAAAACCCATACTAGATCAATCCATTCAAATATTAGAAGAAGCGGGTGCTAAACACACTGATTTGGCACATACGTATAATGTAATGGGTGTCATAACCCGGGATCTGGGTAAACTTGATTCATCAAAAATTTATCTTCAGAAGGCCGTAAATATGTTTCGCGAAGTTGAAGAAACAAATATGCCGGAGTATCCCAAAGCTTTAAAGAACTTAGCTTATGTACTCAGGTTAAATTCCGAATATGAGCAAGCATCCGTTCTTATTGAAGAAGCCTTGAATATTGAATATAAAATTTATGAAGTTCCGGATGTAAATATTGCTGAATCCGTTTATATACTTGCATCCATACATCGATATTTGGGGAATTATCAGGATGCTTTAGAGTATCAATTTACATCACTGGAAATGCTTGAAGCCATGATTCAGGGGCCGCACCCGGGTATTGTTGCTAATCTTTCAAACATAGGAACTTTATATAAAATATTGGACCGGAAAACAGATTCAAAAAAACATTATAAAAAGGCACTCGCCATGGCTGAAAATCTGTATGGACCTAATCATCCTGAAGTAGCGAATCTCTCTTCTAATATTTCCAGTATTTACATAGAAGAACATAAATTTGATTCAGCAAAAACTCTAATTGACAGATCTGTAGCCATCACCGGTAACATATCAGGCATGAAAAGCTCTAAATATGCCCACCATTTAAGAAAATATGGCACACTTTATTATCAAAAAGGAGAATATATCAAGGCGGATTCTATTTATTCTGCAGTATTAAATATTTTCCAATCCAGCTACAAACCGAATCATCCTGAAATCGCCAGTGCTAAAACTAATATGGCAAAAGCAGCACTGGCTCAAAATGAGCATGAAAAAGCTCAAGTTTTATTAAAAGAATCTCTCTCAATCAGACAACGCAATTTCCCAAATGATCATCCTCTGATACAAAGTAATATTCATAACTTAATTGATGTACTCAGGCAAATTAATTTAAATACAGAAGCAGATTCTTTTCAAAACCTTCTTCTTCCTGAAGATAAAATTGTTGCCGAGATATAATTGCCTTTCTTGGGTTACTGCTTTTTAGTCAAACCTTTATTTGATCTGTATTTTTTTCGAGAATTAACTTTAAACTTCAACAAATAAAGCTTTAAATTTTCATTATATCTTCATTATAGACGATCATATTTAGGTAATTTATTAAAAGAGCATAAGTATGAAAAGCGCTTCCATATAATTCCATAAATGCCTTCATTATTAACCATTATCATTCATAAAGGTTAAAATTCACAGATCAAATGCTTACCTTCCTCACTCCTTAAAAAAACAACAAAAAATACAGCATGAGCGTAGATTATAAGTCGCATCCAAAAAGTAAAACAGGACTCGATTATCTGGGTCTAAACGAAAACGAAAATGTATTTTGGAATCTTTCACCGGCTGAATTATATGAACAGGCAATTATCCGCGGCGAAGCCATCCTCACTAAGGATCATGCTTTAAGAGTACTGACCGGGAAATATACCGGACGTTCTCCTCAGGATAAATATATTGTTGACCAACCCTCCATTCACGATGATATCGACTGGGGTGAAATCAACCAACCCATTTCCGAAGAGATTTTTGACAAGTTATATGAAAAGACTGTTAATTATCTAAAGGATAAAGATTTATTTGTTAAAGACCTTTTTTGTGGAGCCGATGAGAAAAATCGCCTGAATGTTCGGGTTGTCAGTGAAGCAGCTTACCATGGATTGTTTTCTCATAACATGTTTATCCGTCCTTCAGAAGAAGAACTTAAAAACCATGAGCCTGAATTTACCGTCATGGCAGCGCCACATTTGCATGCCAACCCTGAGGAAGACGGAACCCGCACCAGTACCTTTATACTTTGTAATTTTGAAAAGAAACTTATCATCATTGGTGGTACTCTGTATTCAGGTGAAGTAAAAAAAGGTATTTTCTCAGTAATGAATTATCTCCTTCCCAAAAAAGGAGTCATGGCCATGCACTGCTCTGCTAATCATGACGAAAATGGTAAAACTGCCGTATTTTTTGGTTTATCAGGAACAGGGAAAACAACGCTTTCGGCCGATCCTGATAAAACATTAATCGGTGATGACGAACACGGCTGGAGCGATGAGGGAACCTTCAATTTTGAAGGTGGCTGCTATGCTAAAACCATCAATCTTTCCGAAAAGAACGAACCCTTGATTTACGCTACGACAAAAATGCCGGGTACCATCCTGGAAAATGTTGTTTTAGATGAAAATCGCGAACCGGACTTTGATGACGTGAGCCTCACTCAAAATACCCGTTGCTCCTATCCCCTGGACTACATTCCAAATGCCAGCGAAACCGGGAAAGGCGGACATCCTGAAAATATTATCTTTTTAACAGCCGATGCTTTTGGCGTACTCCCTCCTATTTCCAGACTTACACCGGAGCAGGCAATGTATCATTTCATAAGTGGATACACTGCTAAAGTTGCGGGAACAGAGCGTGGAGTAACTGAGCCACAAGCCACGTTCTCAGCTTGTTTTGGAGCTCCTTTTATGCCATTACATCCTACTGTTTATGCTGAATTATTAGCTGAAAAAATCCGCAAACACGGTTCCAAAGTTTGGTTGGTAAATACCGGATGGACCGGCGGCGAATATGGAACCGGCCATCGCATGAAACTACCTCATACAAGACGTATGTTGGCAGAAGCCATTGCCGGTAATCTCAACGATGTGGAGTATATAAAAGACCCTGTGTTTGGAGTTCAGGTTCCTACCTCAGTTGATGGTGTGCCTTCTGATGTGCTTATCCCTCGTTCAACCTGGGCTGATAATGATGCCTATGACGCTAAAGCCAAAAAGCTGGCTCAAATGTTTCTAGACAATTTCAAGCAGTTTGAAGATGAGGCGAGTGAAGAATTATTAGCCGCTGCCCCTATTGCATAAAACTTAATTAATTAATTAAGAAGTTTATCTTCAAAGCTCGTTTCTTAACTGAATCGGGCTTTTTTTATATGCTTTATTGCTCAGCTAAGGCGTTCAGTTTTTCGAGATTATCCTGAACCCGAAGTGCTTCAATAGCTTCATCGATCCCGCCTTTCATGATATTATCCAGATCATAGAGTGTAAGATTGATGCGATGATCGGTGAACCGGCCCTGAGGGAAATTATAGGTACGAATCTTTGCGGAACGGTCACCGGTTGAAACCTGGCTTTTTCGTTCAGCAGCCCTCTCTTTCTGCTTCTGCTCCAGCTCTATGTCGTACATCTTAGCCCGAAGCATGGTCATAGCTTTCTCTTTATTCTGATGCTGAGAACGCTCTTCCTGGCATTCTACTACAATACCGGTTGGCTCGTGAGTCAGACGGATGGCAGAATCCGTTTTGTTAACGTGCTGTCCTCCTGCCCCACTCGCCCGGAATGTATCCACACGTATATCAGACGGATTAATATCAATATCTACATCTTCTACTTCAGGGAGTACAGCTACTGTTGCAGCTGAGGTATGAACCCGGCCCTGACTTTCGGTATCAGGAACGCGCTGCACCCGATGTACGCCACTTTCATACTTCATCTTTCCAAAAACTTCATTCCCTTCCAGCGAAAACACAATTTCTTTATATCCACCCTTCTCAGAATGATTAATACTCATGATGCTCATTTTCCATCCCATCTTATCTGCATAACGACGATACATCTCAAATAAATCACCGGCAAATATCGCTGCCTCATCTCCTCCCGTTCCGGCTCTGACTTCCACAATGGCATTTTTGGAATCTTCCGGATCTTTGGGAATCAGCTTCATTTTGATGGCTTCTTCTAATTCAGCCAATTCCTCTTTGATTTCCTTATTCTCGTCACGTGCCATCTCTGTAATCTCGGCATCCTCATTCATCTCAATGAGTTCTTTGTTTCCTTCTTGCCGGTCTTTGAGATCTTTCCAGGTATCATAGTCCTCAACGAGTTCTTCTAAATCGCTGCGCTCTTTGGTCAACTCAGTATATTTTTCCGGATCATCAAATACAGCAGGGTCGCTCATAGCTGCATTTACTTCTTCAAACCGGGATTTTATCTGCTTTAGCTTTTCTTCTATATCCATGTGTAAGGCTGAATTTTTATGGTTTCGAAATTAAGCAATTCAACACTGTATTGATAGAAGTAATCAAATCTTTCATTCCTCAAAATTTGTAAGCCATATTTTAAAATCATAGCTCAAAATCCTTACCTTAAAAACAAAAAATTCCATGCCCAGCACTTCACTTCCCTCAAATCTTAAGATCGGCTTTCTAGGAGCCGGACAACTTGCCCGTATGAGCGCCCTTCAAGCGTTTCGATTTGGAATACAAGTAGCCGTTTTCTCAGACCGCCCAGAAAATGAACCCGTTCAGTTTATGACACCTTTTTCAACTTCCGGCTCTTTTGAGTCTGTGGATGACATGGTGGCATTTGCCAAAGATTGTGACGTTATCACTCTGGAAAATGAATTTATCAGTTCGGATATTCTGAAGCAGGTTCAAGAGAAAAGCGGTACTCCAATTTATCCTTCACCGGAGAGCTTTGCGCTGATTGAAAATAAGCTCATTGAAAAACAAACTTTTGAAGCCGCCGGAATTCCGGTTACACCTTATAAACTTATTGACGGGGAGTCTGACTTAAAGACTTTTGGGGATGAATATGGGTGGCCTTATTTGTTAAAATCTTCTAAAGGCGGATATGACGGTTACGGAAATGAAACCGTTCGTGATTTAAAATCAGCAAAAAAAGCCTTTGAAAAGCTGGGGGGTAATGATGGAAGAGACATAGTTGCTGAAGCTTTTGTGGATTTCACAAAAGAATTGGCTGTTCAGGTTGCCCGTAATGAAAGCGGAACCGTGGTTTATCCTTGCTGTGAAACGGTACAGAAAAATCATATTTGTGTTGCGGTTCTATCTCCCGCACCGGTTCAGGAAAAATATCAGAAACAAGCCCAAGAACTTGCGGTCAAAGCTACCGAAGCCATTAATGGCAAAGGAATTTTTGCCTTTGAGTTTTTCTTGACTAAAGATGGTAAACTTCTCTTAAATGAATCGGCTCCTCGCCCGCATAATTCAGGGCATTACACTATAGAAGGCACTGTCGCATCCCAGTTCGAAAATCATGTTCGGGCTGTTTTAGGACTTCCATTGGGTTCAACTGAGTTAAACAAGCCTGCAGTAGCCATGATTAACTTATTAGGCACTCACAAGCGCCCTGCTAAGCCGGACAATATTCAGGAAGGCCTTGCATCAGAAAATGGCCATCTACACGTATACGGCAAAATTGAGAGTAAACCGGGACGAAAAATGGCCCATTATACTTTACTCGGGGAAAACCTGGAAGAAACTTATAAAAATGCCTTGCATGTAACCCGGAATATTGAAATTTAAAACTCTAAATTTTCTCAGCTCTTAGGTACTTAATCCAAGCTCAAATGCATTCCTAAAAATACCGTAAAAGCATGTTTGTGGCTTATAGGATGAACTCTGAATTTTTGATTAGTGATATTCTGCATATCCAGGCTAAATGCGAAACGCTGTTGCCAAAAGTATTTTTTAATACCCATATCCCATTGCAATCGCGGAGCTGATTCGGCTTCATATATTTCCGTTTGAAGGGGATTAATTCTTACTTCCATCCCATCTATTTGCTCTGCTAATGCCCATCTTGATTTTGATTGTGCCTGAATGCGGGTCCATAATTTAAAAGAATCAACAGGCTTAAAATTCAGGTTCATGGTAACCCGATGTTGCGGTATCATATCAAATAAAGCTTCCTCGCCTGACAGTTGACGGGTCATGGTATAGCTTAAAGTTTGGCGTATGGAGGGAGTAAGATGCATATTTATTTTAACCGGTACGGTTATAAAAGACGACTGTAAATTGGGAATAAAATTAAACGCACCGGTTTGAATTCTTTGCCCGTTTGATTCCAATTCGTAATCAAAAATATATTCATCTATACTGCGGCTGTAAGCTGTGGCAATATTCAGCCTCACCCGGTTTGACATCTCCATCTCCCATCCTAATCTTAGCTGCATAAATACTGATTTCTTCGGAAGTTCGCCGGGTTGATAAGTTGCCAGTGTATCACTGCCGAAACCCTTTTCCCCCATCCAGTACCAAAGGCTGTTATCCTCTTCAGGTAACCTTTGAGAATAAGTGGCCTCAAAGGAAAGGACTTGTGTATTATTCAAGTAAGTTTGCAATCCGGCATTAACTTTAGCAGCCATATTACTTCCATTTACAAGGGTAAGATTGGTTGTTCCGGTTAGTTTTTCTGCCAGTTTGTACTTCAATAAATGGTAAACTGAAATATGCCCGCCATTTAATGTTTTACCGGATGATGACTCGTCTTCCAGCTCATATAAATCAGCCTTTAAGCCAACTTTCTGTATACCCTTTTCAAAATTATGTGTATAAGAAGCTGTTCCCGAGAGCACCTGCTGTTCCCATCGCAGCCATCTGTTTTCTTTATTCGGATACTCTTTGATGTGGTTGACATTATAACTGATACCATAATCAATAGTTCGGTTTTCAGCGACCTCTCCGGCTCCATCCAAGGATAAAAACCCCCATTTTCGATCAACGGGAATTTCAGTCCCATACAAATCCGTATAAAGGAAATCGGCGGTTTCAGTTGCTCCCAGCTGTAATCGATGAGTAAATTTTTCATGAGTAATATCACCTTTCACAAAAGCTGATGTACTTATGATTTTTTCATGTCTGTAATCTCCCGCTCCAAATTCAAATGGAGTTAATCTGCGAAATTCCAAAGCATCGGTCACGGCATGGACAAACTGTTTGAAACCAGCTTGTACTCCATATTTTTTATCCCGATAAGAGATGAGAGCATCAGCTACGGGCCCCAAGCGTTCAATATTTCGGGAAGCCAAATCCGTATATACAAATGGCCCCGGATCACCGGATTTATTACCTAATGCCAGGTTTGCTTGCGCTTGCAAACCTTCTCTTCCGTTCTTTGTGTAGATAAAAATACCCCCTTTCTCAGTAAATTCGCCCTCATACAACATGGGCTTCTCTACTATTACCACTGAATCGATTTGTGAAATAGAAACCGGCAGCAAGTACAAGCTTTGAGAATTCCAGCTTTGCAGGTGAATTTGAACTCCATTTATATAAACCGGCCACCAAGCTCCACCCGGCCCGGCCAAACTGCTACGTGCAAACTGGATGGTAGCATCATCATTGGTGGCAATAGACCAGTCAGAAGTAAGGGAAAAGATATCGTATAGCGTTTGTATTTCAATTTTGTCGATATCATTGGCCCTCCACACGGTTTTCTGGGCTGAAACAGATGAGCCAATAGCCATTGCTATTACTAATACCGAGGACATTCTTACAAAAAGACTCATCGCAACACCATCCTTAACCATTCCGGCGTATTAAAAGTCCGATAAATGCCTAAACCCACATAATTTAACTTCATTTTAGTTTCTGTGTACACAACATTCCGGGTCCATTGCAATCGAACGCCCCAATTTTGGGTAAAGTCATAACTTACATCAGCTCCATACCTGAACCCAATTTCACTTTCCGGGCTGGTACTTCCAAACCTTTTCTCGGCTCTTTCCTGTTGCTCATTACTTACGTTCTCAAAATTCATCATCGAAAAAAGGGCCCCGAATGAGCTTCCAATTTCGATTCTATTTATAATATTGAAGTGCATGCCCCACCCAACTGACGCTTGAAGATTATCAAAATCCGGTAAGTCCATTTGATCATTTGTACCGGTAAATGACGTATATCCACCGCTAATAAAAAAACTACCTAAATAAAAAGGAGTGCTAAATTCTACGTGGAATGCGGGAGACGGCGACCAGTAATCATGAAAGTAATTCCGGTTTGTGTTCTCTTGTAACGAAATCATGACATCTATTTCCCTAAATGCCGGGCTATCGTCTTGTGCCTGTACCCATGTGCTTGTAGAAATTATCATCCCCGTGGCAAAAATCAAGATTCTGCTGATTTCAAAAAAGATTTTATACCTGATTGCCATCCCGATATACCTTTAGCTTTTTCTATTGTGATGCTCCTTCTATTTCCGCATCTTTTCCTGCAGTCAATATTATAATAATTACAGGTAAATATAATGAGTAATTCAAAGCCAATTGTAGGAGTGGTAATGGGCAGCGACAGCGACTGGCCTACCATGAAACAAGCCACAGAAATATTAGAACATTTTGGGGTGCCCTATGAAAAACGTGTGGTTTCAGCGCATCGAACGCCTGATTTAATGGCTGATTATGGCAAAGAAGCCCGAGACCGGGGAATTAAAATTATCATAGCCGGAGCAGGCGGAGCTGCTCATCTTCCGGGAATGCTTGCCAGCCATACCACTTTGCCTGTTATCGGTGTCCCGGTAAAAACTTCAGCCCTTGGAGGAGTAGACAGCCTTTACTCTATCGTGCAAATGCCAAACGGAATTCCCGTTGCCACCGTAGCCATTGGAAAAGCACAGAATGCCGGATTATTAGCGGTGAGAATGCTAGCCATGGATGATGAGAAACTGGATGAAAAGCTGGGTACTTATCATAAAGAGATGGCAGATGAATCCATAAAGAAAACTAAGAACCTTAACTGATATTCAAATTATACAATAATCTGCGTAAGAATTTTCATGCTAACCATACTAATTTGACCACATTTCAGCCATTAAATTAAATTCCCATAATCCTTTGTGATAGGTCTAAAATAACGTATTTTTATTTTTGGATTGACAATGGTACTTAGACTACAGCGATTTTTCAGACTTTAGTTCTGGTTTCACTTTGCTTTCCGATTTTTAATTTTTAACCAGATTTAGATACTATGAACATTTATGTAGGAAACCTAAGTTATGATGTTACAGACGACCAACTTAGAGAAGTATTTGAGGCTTACGGAGAAGTAAGCTCAGCAAAAGTTATCAGTGACAAATATTCCGGCCGATCAAAAGGTTTTGGATTTGTTGAAATGGATAACGATGCAGAAGCACAAGCTGCTATTGATCAACTTGACGGTGCAGAAATTGACGGCCGTGCTGTTAAGGTAAACGAAGCCAAGCCTCGTGAAGATCGTCCAAGAAAATAACAAGAATGACGACAGACGTCGTTAGCCTTCGCTTTTTTCATAAGATTTTAAAGCCTTTTTCATTTTTGGAGAAGGCTTTTTTATTTCCCCAATATTTTTAAAAGTAACTTTTACTCTTCAATTCAGTATACCCTCGCTATCTAACTTTAAAATAAACATGGGATTTTATCATGATAATGACGACCACCAATCATTTAGATAGAAAAGAAGTGCAAAAATATCTCGGCGTAGTAACCGGAGAAGCTATTCTCGGAGCCAATATCTTCAGGGATTTTTTTGCAGGGATCAGAGATATAGTTGGCGGCAGGTCAGGAGCCTATGAAAAAGAATTGCAATCGGCACGAAAGATTGCATTTGAAGAAATGGAAATGAAAGCCAATAGTGTTGGGGCTAATGCCGTAATCGGTATAGACCTGGATTATGAGACCATTGGTGCCAACGGAAGTATGTTGATGGTGACGGTCAGCGGTACAGCTGTATTTGCCGAATAGATTTGGTGGTTCAAAAATGTTGTGGCAGAGACGCAGAATCTTGCATTTCTGCCACAACGACCACACAAATTTATTACCCAAACATATCTTTCATTTTTGAGAAGAAATTTTTCTCACTGCCATCTGCATTAGCCGCATCAAAATTTTCTGAGTCTTTGAACGATTCCATCGCTTCTTTTTCAGCTTCGGTTAAATTCTCCGGCATATAAACATTCAGACGAACATATTGATCGCCCTCACCGGAATTGTTTAGCCCTTTTATGCCACGCCCTCGCATTCGGAGCATTTTACCGGGTTGTGTACCGGGTTCAATTTTTAGTTTTGCTTTTCCTTTCAGAGTTGGAACCTGAACTTCTGTTCCAAGTACCGCATCGGGAATGCTAAGAGTTAAATTGTAGTAAATATTATTTCCATCCCGATCAAAATGCTCGTGCTCTTTTTCCTCAATAAGCACAATCAGGTCACCGGCTGAGCCACCACGACGCCCTGCATTACCTTGCCCCCTTAGTGTAATATAATTGCCATTGGAGACACCGGAAGGAATATTCACTTTTATCGTTTCCTCCCCTTTTATACGACCTTCACCACTGCATTTCTTACACCGGTTTTTGATGATGCGGCCTTCTCCATTACATGTTGGGCATGCCTGTACATTTACCATTTGTCCCAACATCGTTCGTGTCACCTGGCGAACTTCCCCCATCCCATTACAGGTAGAGCAGGTTTCAAAATCTGAATTAGTTTCTGCGCCGGTACCGCCACATTCATCACACTTAATCTGCTTTTTAATTTTAAGCTTTTTCTCAGCCCCAAAAGCAATTTCTTCAAGCGTTAGAGCCATACGAATTTTCATATCCGAACCGGGTTGCCCGGGCTCTCGCCTTCCCCGGGAACGGCCGCGTCTTCCACCACCGCCAAAAGCTTCTTCTCCAAAGAATCCGCTACCGAAAATATCCCCAAAGCGACTAAAAATGTCTTCAAAGCCCATATTGTCGAAATCGACTCCGGCTCCGCCACCGCCAAATCCGCCCTGGCCATTTACACCGGCATGGCCATATTGATCATAGCGTGCCTTTTTATCAGGATCTTTAAGAACTTCATATGCTTCAGAAGCTTCCTTAAACTTTTTTTCTGCTTCAGCATCTCCCTTGTTGCGGTCGGGATGAAACTTCATCGCCTTTTTTCGATAGGCCTTTTTAATTTCGGCCTCCGAGGCGTTCTTATCGACTCCAAGTATTTCGTAATAATCTCTTTTAGTGGACATAAGTTTTATTTACTCGCTTACAATTACTTTAGCGTGACGAATAGTTCTGTTTCCAATTTTGTAGCCGCTTTCCAACACCTGCAGGACTACATCACTTCCGGTTTCTTCATCCGGAGCGGGTTGCTTCATCATGGCATCATGGAGGTTGACATCAAATGGGACTCCGGTTTCGTCAATGCGTACTACACCATGTTTCTCAAGTACACTTTTGAATTTGTCTGCCACCATTTGTACACCTTCAAGAAAGCTGTCTTCAATTTCTGATTCTTCAGCTGCTTTTAAGGTGCGAATCAGATCGTCTGCAATGGGCATAAAATCTTCAAGCGCCCCCGCTTTGGCTTCTTCAAAAAGTTGCACTCTTTCCCGTTGCACTCTCTTTCGCACATTTTCCAATTCAGCTGCTTTTCGCAACATTCCATCTTTTGCAGAAGCTAATTCATCTTCAAGCTCTTCAATCTTCAAATCTTTCTCATCTTTATCTGATTGCTCTTCACCCTCTTTGGCTTCGGTGTCAACATCCTGTTCTTTGCCCTCAACCTCCTCGGCAACCTCTTCATTTGTTGAGATTTCCTTTTCTGAAATATTTTCTTTACTCATTTACTTCTTAGCCTGAAATTTACTCTTTACAATTTTCTTTCTTTGAACTGAGTAGTGCAAATAGCATGCCATCTGCAACTTAGCTATATCGAAATGTCAAAGTTACTCCATTCTGACATCAGTTTTTGAAAATGGCATAAAAAAACCCCGTACTTAAATTAAAATACGGGGTTTATAAGTTTTATTAGTTCGTTACAATCAACTTCCACCTTGCTGACTCGCACAGTCTCCTGCACAAATCTGAACACTTGGCAGGTTAAGTACTTCAATTTTTGGAAGTTCTGCGCCGAATTTATTTTCAATGGTTTCGAGCATATCATTAACAATTATGGCATTACCTCTTGCATTTGGATGCACGCCATCTGTAGAAAGCACACCATTGGGGCTGAAATCCGGTTGTAAGTCTACACCGGAAACTCTAATTCCCGGTACCCCATCACTCATCCCAAAGATATCAAGAAATACGCCACCAGGTGCATTCGTGTCATATAAAGCTAAACGATCCGAATAGTTATCAACCGCGGCTGAAATAGATGCATTAAACGAAGCCCGACTCATTTCGATTTCCTGTTGTTCCGCCAGTGTCAGGTAATACTGATCTCCGGAAAGGGAGCCCGTTCCCAAATCAAAACCTAAAGGAATTACAACTCCTATTGGAGTGTCTGCCTGAGATGCATCTCCGTCAGCTTCTTTGCCTAAGACAGCACCTGCACTTATCAATACCAGTTCACCTTGTGTAAGAGGGCGAGATTGCTCATAAGGTACAAGAGCTGCACGTTGCTCCGGCGAAATTGCCTGAGCACTTTCTAATTGGTCAAATTTTGGGCCAAGATCTTCCAGTTCTTCATCTATCACCAATATGGGATTATTTCCTGCAGAGTAATTTATAAACCTTCTGTCTGCATCTTCCTGTGGATGTCCCAGAAAATCAACTGTAGCCTGAATAGCATCATTAACACCCTGCAGCCCGCCATTCAATTGCGTTGCCGTGGCTTCGTCTAGTGTGATGTTATTCCATCGAACGGCCTGAAATAGTGCAACTCCAAGTAATGGAGGAATATTCGCTACAATTCCATCAGCTGAAGTATTCCCCATCAATTGACCGATGGTAGCGTTAATACGAGTATCAAAGTCACTATTTGAAGTAAGAATAGCAGGATTTGAAGCACCGCTTGCAGCATATCCCAATACATCATTATTCCCTATCCATAAAGAGAAAAATGAAGGTTGGGATGCAATTGCATCACCTAGGATAGTGGAAGATCCGGGATTGCTTGCAAACCGTTGATAAAAAGGATTAAAAGCAGGGTTACCGGGATCTGCGGGCCCGCCGGTAGCAGGGGTCAATAACTGGCCGACTTGAATACCCGGAACTCCAAAATTATGAACATCGGGACCGGTATAAGCTGTTATAGCTTCACCGTTAACTACGGGAGAAGGCCCGGGAATATTGGTATCCAATTTAAATCGACCCAAGATTACACCTCCGGGCTGACTAACAACCGTGTTATATCCTGCTTCAGAATTTATATTCGGTTGCACGAACCCGTCAAAGGTATCGCCATCACTTTCAACGGCGACCTCAAGTTGAGCTGCCATAAGTGCAGCAATGGAGTTTCCCTGACCTAAATTATACAGGGCCCCATCCATATACCCTGCTGTAATTGAACTTCCAATGGTAATGAACTTTGTGAAATCAGTAGCACCCTGAGTTCCACTAACCTCTGTTTCGGTTGGCGGGGGATTATTTTCAAGCCTGTCGTCGATCAGGGATTCTTCCTGACCTTCACAACCGGTGAAAACAATTGCAATAACTAAGAGTAATTTTGATAATTGTTTTAAGCGTTTCATAATAAAATCTCTTTTTTAATTAGTTCAGGAATTGATCGAATGTGAGCGAAAAGTAGTAAATAGCACCCATTTTCGGGTTACCAAAAGATGTGGTGTATCGCTCATTTAATACATTGCTGCCACCTAATTTCAGGATGGTATTATAGTCAGATAGTTTATAACTGACCTGTGCATCAAGTGTGCCAAAAGCCGGCACTATGGCTGATCCAAAAGAGGACTCCCAAAGCATGGCATCCTGCCAGCGGTAGGTGGCATTGAACCCAATGTTATTGAATACATTTCGATTTGCCAGGCTAACATTATATCTCCATTCCGGAGTGTTGTAACTGGCTCGGAACCCTTGCTCAATTAATGCATCCTGATCTAACAGCTTATTGAAAGATACATTCCCGCCAAGGGTATAGCCTTTGGGAAGAGAATACTCGAGATTAAGTCCCCATCCGTGTGAATCTACAGTCCCGTCAGCGTTCACATCAAAACCGTATTCCTGGGTCACAACACCACCGTTGATGATAGCATCCTGGCCTGCTTCACTTTGTGAGTCAAAGCTTCCGGGATCTTCTGTCAACCCGTTTGGCACACCCTGAATAAACTGAATTTCCGCGATAAAATCGTTGTAAGAGCTGTAATAGTAGTACGCATCTACCATTAGCTGATCCCATATCAAAGCTTTGTAACCCACTTCATAGGTTTCAACTTTTTCGGTATCAAACTCTTCGAAATCTACAATTTCCAGTGCAGCACGTGCATCTTGAGCGGTCCCGCCACCGTTGGCGATCTCCCGGGCCTCTCTAACACTTTGTGCAGTGTACACACGATTTGTCTCAAACCGGTAGCGGTCAACCAGTTTTTGATTACTACCGATCAGCAAGCGACTTACAACATCAAGATTAATGAACTGATCTTGCGTTGTCGGAATTCGGAAACCTGTTTGGTAAGAAGCTCTGAAATTATGATCGTCAGCGACAGTGAAAGTTGCTGAGATACGTGGAGAAAACTGTCCGTCAAAATACTCATTCTTATCATAACGAAGAGAACCTTGAAGGTTCACATTGTCATCAAGGAAGCTCTTGGAAGCCTGTACATAGGCGCCCCATTCGTTAATGTTAAATTCTTCCTGATTTGCCACATCATCATAAGCAAACAGAGTCCCTTCAGAATTCAAATCATACATTCGGTAATTAGCACCTACAATAACTTCAACCTGAGAAGGGTCTATCACATTAGAGAGATTGTACATCCCTTCGGTATGGTAAAGGTCTGATTTATCAAGAAATAAAGCACCGCCTTCAGCAATTGAGAGCCCTCTTAGGCGATCTACTTCATCTTCAAAACCTTGAGTCCCCGGCAGGTAATTTTGTTGATTAGCCGTAGCCGCTGCATCTGCTTGTTGATGAGCTTGTTCTACCGTAGCACCCTGAGTACGAGCTCCTGCAAACGTCTGAAAATATGGCGTGATGTAAGCCAGTTGATTTACCCGGGTGGCAACCGTATTCGCCGCGTAGGTATCACCTGCATCTTCCTGTGTAGTATAGGCCCTAAAAAAGAAATTCGGATTTCTTAATTCAAGCTTTGCCGTCCAGATGTTGAAGTCATCCAATACAAAACGGTCGTTGGCAGTATATACCGTACTACCGAATCCAATGTTATACTGCCCTAAAACCTCATAGTTATCATTAATGCGGTAATGTAAAGCCGTACCCAGTTTCAAACTTTCGGTCGTATTGTCAACAAATTCTTCTTCCCTAAAACCGGGTGCTGAAAAATCACCTTCCGGTCCATCAGGTATCAATGAGCGAATGGCTGCTATTTGTGCTCCCTGTGCTCCACCTCCGGCAATTACGCCATCTGCGATGGCACCTAGGTTCAGCACACCATCCCCATATATATTAACTCCATCAAATACCCTGCGGCCGTCTCTTGGATAATCGCCACGTTCCACAATACCGCTTTGATCACGATAGTCCTGGGCTACAAAATCCTGTGCCCTTAGGTAAGATGCCGTCACTTTGTAGGCAAATTTGTTGTTCACCGCGTTACCATATCTGAAATCATAACTTTGGTAAAGTGAAGCATCTTCTACCTGACTGTCAATATGGTTGATGCCTTGTTTAATATTCAGTGAAAGCCCCTGGTATTCAAAAGGACTTTTACTGTTCATTAACAAAATTCCGTTCAAAGCATTTGGTCCGTAAAGAGCGGAGGCAGCACCGGGAATCAGTTCAGCGCTTTCCAGGTCCAGTTCCGAAATACCCACAATGTTACCTACGGAAAAATTAAGCCCGGGAGCTTGATTGTCAATGCCATCAATCAGCTGTACAAACCGGGTATTACCGTTAGCTCCAAAACCGCGGGTGTTAATTGATTTAAAGGTCAAACTCTGAGAACTGAAGTCAACACCTTGTAAGTTTGAGATCGCATCATAAAAAGATGGAGAGGCTGCTGTTTGAATATCCAGTACATCCATTTTCTCGATGGAAACCGGTGACTTAAGAATGCTCTCTTCAACCCGGGAAGCTGAAATCACCAAATCGCCACCTGAGATGGTTTCTTCCTCCAATACAATTTCAAGATCATCTACCACTGAATTAGTGATGTCAATCCTTTGCGACCGAAACCCTACAATAGAAACGATCAATGTTAACGGAGGATCTTGCTGAACCGTGAGGTTGAACGTTCCGTCGGGTTGGGTTGAAGTTCCTACTACCCTGCCTTCAACACGGATGTTAACCCCTGCTAACGGCTCACCCTGAGTATCAGTAACGATTCCTGAAATTACAGTTTCATCTTCTATATTGGATGCATACGCGTTTGAAGTACACAAACATAAGGTTAGCACCATACACAAAGTAAGTACTCGTTGAGTCATGTTACTCATTATATTGATCCTTTTAATTATTGTTAGACCGGCCATCATTATTTCCATCTGTAAATTTGCAGCTTTAGCCACATTGAAATTCTTATATTTCGGCCAAATTAAATGTAAACCAAATAAAAGTCTGTTTTTGGGATAAATGCAAGCGCTTCCAATACTTTTTATTTCTGCATCATTCCTTACCATGTAGTATTCTTACAATATATTATTATTCCAAAAAAACCCGCTTAGAATGAAACTATTGAACCATTCCACTCTTCTCCTCATTCAAATAACCGTTCTATTTTTCTTTTCTGCAAACTGCAGCTCAGAAATTAAGCCTCCTGATTTATCCGAAAATGAGCCTGTAACTTACCTGGCACTCGGTGATTCATATACCATTGGAACCGGAATTGATACTACTGAAAGCTGGCCCATACAACTTTCTGAAGCACTGCAAGACAAAGGTTTATCCGTAAAAGAAACTAAAATAATTGCTACCAATGGGTGGACAACCACCGACCTGAAAAGTGGGATCGCTGAAACTGCTCCTGACAGTTCATTTGATCTGGTCTCCCTTTTGATTGGGGTGAACAACCAATATCAAGGATTGGATATTGAACTTTACCGAACCGAATTCCGGGAACTTCTTGATCAATCCATTGCTTTTGCCCGGGGTGATACTTCTCAAGTATTTGTGGTTTCTATTCCTAATTACGGGGTCACCCCTTTTGGGCAGTACCGGAATCCGGAGGTTGTTGGGGAAGAAATTGCCTTTTATAATAAAATTGCCAAAAACATCAGTAATGAATACGGAATATCTTTTGTGAATATTACTCCTATATCGGAAGAAGCGGAAGATGATGATTCTCTGCTTGCTTCTGATCAACTCCACCCTTCTGCAAAAATGTATGCCATGTGGATTGAGGAGATGTTGCCGACCGTAATTAAAATTATTCAGGAATAATGACGTAATTCATACTTGGCAATATTTTGATCTACCGGAGAGTTGATAGAAGGCCGGTATCTCAGGCAGCCGAATTTTTAAATCAGATCAAGGAAAAAACTATGCAGACATTCAAAAAATCAAAACAGAATATGGTATCAACCGGTAAACGAATTCAAAAAATCACCCTTGCGGCTTCCCTGATGTTTTTCGGGATAAGTTGTCAGTCTCTTGCTCAGCAACAGGTTTCAGAGCGTACAATCACGATTAATATGAGTGCTTCACAACTGCTTCCGGCCGACCTGATCATCTTTAATGTTACAATAAATGCCGAGGCGGAAAGTCCTCAGGAGGCATTTGAAATCCATAAAAAGCGAGAAACCTTATTGGCCGAGTTGCTCAAAGAATTTGATATTGAAGAGGAAGATATTGATTACCAGCCCATCCGCATGAATAAGCGGCAGCAAAACAATCGCTATAATGCAAATGCCGAAAACTCTTACACCACAATCACAAATCAATCTGTCAGCATTACTTTTAGCGACTTTTCTATTTATGAAGACATACAGGTGACCTTGATCGAAAATGACTTTGACTCCTTTAACGGGAAGTTTTCATCTACCAAA
The DNA here is from genome assembly GCF_014762685.1 of Gracilimonas sp. Lineage (NCBI taxonomy): Bacteria > Pseudomonadati > Balneolota > Balneolia > Balneolales > Balneolaceae > Gracilimonas > Gracilimonas sp. Next base: position 252,928 of record NZ_JABURM010000005.1, on the reverse strand, counting down.
ATTACCGAAGGAAAGGAAAAAGCCCTTATAAAAGCCATAGAATCTGCAAAGGAAAAGGCTGAGCTTATTGCTAAAACTTCAGGGGTAACATTAGGGCCGGTTTCAAGTATCAATTTTTCCGATCATGAAATAGGCGTGCCGTTCCGGTCTGATGGCATGGAAATGATGGCAATGTCTCGTGATGCCTCCATGATGGATTTTTCTCAAATGGTTTCGGTTACCGCTAATGTGAACATCAGCTACTTTATCGAGTGATGTTGATCTATTTCGGTCGGACGGCTCAAAGGCCGTCCGACCGATTGTTGCATTTAAGCACTGAAGCTTTACCATCCATCAGACGGGGTATCCGTCAGATGGATTCTCTGAATTGGTTATTCGTTAATCGGTTTCTTACCAATAACGAATAACCATTAACCAATTCACGGCTCAACGACATTTACGACCTCAAAAAACTCAGCGGTTTTCCCCAGTCCTTCTTCCCCATTCAATGCATTGTACCAGTATTGCTCAATGATGCCCGTATCATTTTGCATCAACAGCTGCATGGTACCCTGCGACTTATGCTCCGCAATTACCCAATTCGCAATGATGTTATAATTCAGACGGTCATTGGCTCCAAAGGTTTGATTGCGGTCAAATTCAAACACTTTCCCATCCATCACTTTAGTATCGGGATAGCCTTCCAGTTGAGTGAATGAAACACCAGGATCATCGGCACCTCTACGTACAAATGCCTGTAAGGCTATTGGACGATTTTCTTTGGGGAGCTCCTTCATTGCCCTCAACGCCAATACGGCAGAGGCTTTGTGGTGACCGTGAAATTCATCAAAAGGCAGCATCAGGAATAGAAAATCATATTCCCCTTTTTCCATGATTTCCACCAGCCGCTCATGCACCCAGTCGTTATTCCACTTTCCGAGAGTTTCTTCCACATCTTCCGTATAATAAAAATCCGGCTGATCAAAAAAGAAATAATTCCGAATCCCCACTATGTCTCCGCCGGCCATCAATTCTTTTTTTCGAATTCCCGGAAGATACTGCCGACCCACTTCTTCCTTATCCAGTTCCAGTCCATACACATAATTCCCAAGTGTTGAATAAGTGTAGCCGCCCTCGCCGTTGGTCATAAGCGCCAGATCCACCACGCCGCCTAGTAGTTTGGTGGTTTTAAAAATAGTAGCTGAAAACAGGGCGTCATCATCGGGATGCGCTGTAACCAAAAGTACTTTGGGTTGATAATTGAGAAGAGAATCCTGGGCAATTACCAGTGAAGATGAGAGCAAGAATAGGGAAAGAAGTATAGTTTTTTTCATCATTGACATGATTGAATAGTTATTTAGCATAAGATATGCCTAAAAGGTAGGGTTGATTTGGGAGATTGGAAAGGTTGAAGGGTGTTATTTACTAAGGCAATGAAGAAGTCCCCTTTAAAAAAGTTCAGACTGGATTTTGAGGATGAAAGATATATTTTTACGGGAGATGAAATATTCATCAATAATATGTTATACAGCCAAAGGAGTTGCATTTAGTCTCCTTTTTACCTTGCTTCTCTAATATAATCTTTAATCAATCCATCAATTATGAAAAAGAACTGGACTTACACAGGATTAGTGGGATTACTGTTGTTGTTTATGGGATGTGCTGAAGTAAATTTCGATAAGGAAGAAGAAACACAAAAACTGATGCAACTAAGCCGTGAATGGTCTGAAGTAGCATCCACAGGAAATATCGATAGTTTAATGACTTATTGGGCCGATGATGCAGTAATGATGCCACCTGATCAGCCACCGCTCAGAGGGAAAGAAGCCATTCGCTCATTTATTGAAGCCAGCGGTCAAGTTCCAGGTTTTGAAGTTAGTTGGGAACCCCTCAGCGCTCACATATCAAACGATGGCAGCATGGCATATTTGATAGAAAAAAATCAAATGGCATTTAACGATTCTTTAGGAAGCCGGGTAGTCGAAAATAATAAAGTGGTAACGGTGTGGCGGAAGAATGAGGATGGTAGCTGGAAGAATGTCATTGACATGTGGAATAGTGATCCTTCACAGAAGTAGTATTTTGGCTGCATAACCAGCGCTTAAACGGACTGCACCTCGCCTTCGGTTATCTATACAAAAGAGACCCTTACAATGAGTTTTAAATGTTTTCTTACTCCTATCTTTAAACCTATGCATGTATATAAAATATTACCGCTTTTAGGTTTAATCCTGTTGATGGGTTGTACCTCCACCCAAACCGAGCCCGACCAGCGATGGTATAAAGGTAATCTCCACACCCATTCCTATTGGAGTGACGGGGATGAATTTCCGGAAGTCATCATGGATTGGTATAAATCACACGGGTACCAGTTTGTGGCATTATCTGACCATAACACACTGGCGGAAGGCGAACAGTGGAAGCTTATTTCAGAAGACTCGGTGTATCAGGCAGCTTTCCGGAATTACCTGGAAGAATATGGCTCCGATTGGGTGGTGTATGATGAAACACCGGAAGGAATTCGCGTAAAACTGAAAACCTTTGAAGAATACAAAACGCTGTTTGAGGAAGAGGAAGAATTTCTGGTCATTCAGTCCGAGGAAATATCAGACAGTTTTGAAGGGAAGCCGCTGCACATGAACGTCACGAATGTGCAATCGAAAATTGAGCCACAGGGAGGCAACAGCCTGGTGGATGTGCTTCAGCGAAACATCGATAAGATCTTGCAACAGCGTGAAGAAACCGGCAAGCCCATCATCCCGCATATCAACCATCCGAATTTCTATTACGCAATAACAGTTGAACAAATGGCTGCCCTTGAAGGCGAGCGGTTTTTCGAGGTGTATAATGGCCATCACATGGTTCAAAATTCCGGGGATGAAGAACATGTTTCTACTGAAGAAATGTGGGACCTGATCAACATTGCTTACCTGGAAGCCGGCAAACCCCTTATTTACGGGTTAGCTACGGATGACTCCCACAACTATCATCACCATGGCGAGGAATTCAGCAATGCCGGCCGCGGTTGGATTATGGTCAGGACCGATTCATTAAGCCCTGCATCTATCATCACCGCGATGGAAGCCGGAGATTTTTATTCAAGCACGGGCGTAACCCTTTCTAAGCTGAGTCATGAAAATAACCTACTTTCCATTGAAGTGGATGCCGAGCCGGATGTCACCTACTCCATTTCTTTTATCGGAGCACGGGAAGGAGAAGCGGCTCCTGAAGTTTTTGAAACCGTTGAAAATACATCTGCCAGCTTTGAGGTTACCAAAGACATGCAATTTGTAAGAGCTAAAATTACTTCCTCAAAACTCCATCCCAACCCTATTGAAGATATTATTTACGAAATGGCCTGGACACAGCCTGTGATACCTTCCTATTAAGTTGCCTTTATTTCAATATCTCCCCAAAACTTTCAGGTTTACATCATTGACATCCTTATAGATGGCAGGAAATTCGTTGACAGAACTTGAGTAGGGAAAGTCTCCCCTTGTGGGGGATAAATCAGTCAGCTGTTCCTGTCCCGATTTTTTCGGGATGAGGGGTGTTGGAGCCAGAGACACTACCTCTTGATGCAATGCCGAATCAAAGTCATTGGGGAAATGGAGATCGTTAAAAGCAATATTGCCCATGGCACCACCGACCCTCCTCTTTATCTCCTCCCGGGAGGAGAAACCCTTTAGTGATATCCGGGGCACCAAAAATCGTCCATTACCGAGCAGTCGGGAGTCGTTCCGCCAAAGGCGTGCCTTCGGCAGATCCATCGCATTTCAATTCAACAGTGCCCCTGTCACAAACACCCTCCGCCAGACTTCGCATCCACTCAGTCCGGCACCACCCTCAAGGGAGGACTTCACACAGAAGTAACAATGATTCGACCAGAACTATTTTTGGGAACGAGATCAAAACTGTCACTTCAACATCCCTTTCAATACCTCCCACACCGTCTCTGCAATCACTTTATGTCCCTCAGGGGTGGGATGCAACCCGTCACCTTGCATCAACTCTTCATTTCCCCCAATCTTGTCCATAATCGTTGGAATTAACGGCAGATTATTTTCCTCCGCCAATTCAGGGTAGATGGTTTTAAATTGGCGGGTGTAATCCTGTCCCAAATTAGGCGGGACCTGCATTCCGGCAAGAATAATTTTAGCCTCCGGGTTCTTAGCCTCCACCTTGTCTATAATTTGCTGAAGATTTTCTTTCGTTGAATTTAAGTCAATGCCCCGAAGCCCATCGTTGCCACCCAGTTCCAAAATCATAATATCAATATTGCGCTGCAGAACCCAATCGATACGGCGCAAGCCCCCGGCAGAAGTTTCGCCACTCGAACCACCGTTAATAACTTCATAATTCAGCCCAAGAGAATCTATCTTCTTCTGAATCAATGCCGGAAAAGCCTGGTTTTGATCAACTCCCATTCCGGCGGTTATACTATCCCCAAAAAAAAGAATGGTTTTACTCTCCTGGGCTTGCAACGAACATGTGATAAATAATGAAAAAATGAATAACAGTGATTTCATAAAGAATTTAATTTTGACATCGTTTATTCGTTCCAACGCGGAGCGTGTGGAGCGAGGAAGAATTTTGGAATTTGGTAATTGGAATTAACCCTCCGTAATATTTCTCAACTTTTAAAGGAATGTTTCTGCAATAAACCGTTGTTTGTAGCGATATCATTCAAAATATCAGAAACGTGTCAAATATACTCGAAGTAAAACAGTTATATCGCGAATTTAAAAGCGGCTCAAAAATTTTAACCGTCGTTGACGACATTAACTTTTCCATTCAAGAAGGTATCTCCTGTGCCATTGTTGGTCCATCAGGCAGTGGCAAAACCACCTTACTTGGCTTATGCGCCGGCCTGGATCGTCCGACTTCAGGTACCGTTTCCCTCAATGGGATCCCGCTTAATCCTCTTAATGAAGATGAACGGGCACATGTCAGGAATAAGCACGTGGGGTTTGTATTCCAAACATTTCAACTCGTTCCTACGCTTACCGCTCTTGAGAACGTAATGGTTCCGCTTGAATTGCGTGGAGATGCAACAAAAGAAGTTCGACTGCGTGCCGAGGAGCTATTGGAAAGCGTTGGACTTGGCGATCGAACCCATCACTACCCTACCCAGCTTTCAGGCGGTGAGCAACAGCGTGTAGCCGTTGCAAGAGCATTCATTAACCAGCCTAAGATTCTTTTTGCAGATGAACCTACCGGAAATCTTGATACTGAAACCGGAGAGCATATTGAAGATCTGATTTTTGATTTAAATGAGAAACAAGGCACTACCCTTGTATTGGTAACACATGACCTGGAACTTGCAAAAAAATGTGACCGCATCATCAAATTGAAGAACGGCCGCGTGTTTGAAGACAGCTTCACCGAATCGGAACCGAAAAAAGCGGTTGAGCAATAGAATATGAAACAAAAAAAATCATTGCTCTGGACATTTAAAATGGCTTGGCGCGATTCGCGCTCAAACCGTTCCAAGCTGTTCCTGTTTATGGCTGCCATTATTGTCGGGGTAGCAGCACAGGTTGCCATTACTTCTTTCCGGGCTAATCTGAATACCAGTATCGAAAGTCAAGCCAAAGAACTGCTTGGTGCTGACCTGGAGGTAGATCGTAATGCCCCTTTTCAGCCTGAACTTCAGGAATTATTGGATTCTCTTGGAGGGGAAGTTTCTACCGCTTTGGAATTTAATTCCATGGCCTTCTTTCCCAAATCCGGAACTACACGTCTTTCTCAAATTTCAGCAATAGAAGGCCGTTTTCCGTTTTACGGTGATTTGATTACTGAACCTGCATCGGCTGCCCAAAATTTTCAGGAAAACGGTTCCGCTTTGGTGGATGAACCCGTAATGCGACTTTTTGACATTCAGCCGGGTGATTCTGTGAAAATTGGCTTAATCACTTATAAAATTGAGGGAGCCATCATTGAGATCCCCGGACAACCGGTGGCTGCCAGTTTTTTTGGCCCCAGGATTTTCATCCCAAAAGAAAATGTAGAAGAAACAGGTCTTCTTCAGCGCGGAAGCCGGTTGGAATATGTATCCTGGCATAAATTCCCAGATGGCACCGATATGGATGCCATCGAGGATCGATTGGATAAACTACGTGATGACCAAAGTATTCGTTTCGGCTTTGACACTGTTCGTGAACGTGAAGAAGAAGTAGGCGAGGCCATTTTATACCTATCCAATTTCCTCAACCTCATTGGTTTTATTGCACTGCTTTTGGGCGGAATAGGAGTCGCCAGTTCCATTTTCGTATATATCCGCCAGAAAATAAATACCGTTGCTGTGCTTCGTTGTGTAGGAGTGTCATCAAATCAGGCTTTACTGATTTATCTTATCCAGGCAGCAGCTATGGGTTTAACAGGCTCTGTAATTGGAGCCGTGCTGGGTTCCGGAATTCAGCTGTATCTGCCGGTCTTGGTTCAAGATTTTCTCCCCGTTGCCATTGATCTCTATATTTCCTGGGCGTCTATTGCCATCGGTATTGGAACCGGCCTGGTGATTTCGGTTCTCTTTGCGCTGTTTCCACTCCTTGCCGTACGAAAAATTTCACCGCTTTATTCCCTGCGAACTGTAGATATTAATTTAGCTCATCTTCTGACCTCAGGCACTAAAATAACCCTATCTGCCATACTTCTGGTTTTTGTGACTTCATATGCATGGCTAATGATAGGTGAATTCCTTCCTGCCCTTTATTTCACACTTGGATTGGTTGCCTGCCTTGTCCTTTTGTCCGGTTTTGCAAAACTGATTATGAAAGGATCCCGCAAATTTCTACGTGCCGGTTTTACCTATGAATGGCGCCAAGGACTGGCAAATTTATATCGGCCAAACAATCAAACTACAACCTTGCTGCTTACTTTTGGACTGGGAGTAACAATGATCAGCTCGCTTTACCTTATCCAGGATATGCTCCTGGATCAAATTGACTTTGGCGACCAACAGGATTTGCCTAATCTGGCGCTTTATGATATTCAGTACGATCAAAATGAAGGCGTAAATGAAATCATTCGTTCTAATGGTCATCAGATATTACAAAATGTACCCATCGTAACGATGCGTTTGCAGAAAATAAACGGTCAAAATACACAACAAGTGGATAGAGATACCACAAGGAATGCGCGGGGCTGGGCACTGAATCGTGAATACCGTTCTACTTATAGAGACTCTTTGCTTGCCACAGAAACCCTGGAATCAGGCGAATGGATAGGCAGCGCAAGCGATATGAATACTCCTGTTCCTATTTCTGTAGAACAAGATCAAATGGAAGATTTGGATGTTTCGCTTGGGGATACACTTACATGGGATGTACAGGGAATTCCAATTGATACCTATATAGCAAGCACGCGTACGGTAGAGTGGGACCAGCCCCAACCTAACTTTTTTGTAGTATTTCCAGACGGAGTACTCGAAAACGCACCACAATTTTTTGCAACCACTATCAACACGCAAAGCAGAGAAGCATCTCTGCTGCTTCAGCAAGAACTGGTTCAAAGCTATCCGAATGTTTCCGCCATTGATATCGGTCAGGTTCTGGAAACAGTACGATCATTTTTAGATAAAATAACATTTGTAATTCAGTTTATCGGCCTTTTCAGCATTATAACCGGTTTAATTGTATTAGCAGGTTCTGCCGCCACCAGTCGCTATCAACGCATCAGGGAAGCTGTTCTGTTACGGACACTCGGAGCCGCTAAAAAACAGGTTATTAAAATTCAGGTAATAGAATACGTACTGCTTGGAGTGATGGCTTCCATCACCGGGCTTATCCTTTCTTTAGGAGCCAGCACTCTTATCGGACAATTTTACTTTGATATCTCATTCGTGCCCAATTTCTTCATCATTGGTATGGAAATATTAATACTTACCGTTTTGGTGCTCATTATTGGACTCCTGAATACCCGAGGTGTACACAACAAACCACCTTTAGAAGTATTAAGAGCTGAAGTGGCCTAAATTTTCGAATAGAATTATTAGAAGGAACAATACGTTACATTGTATGTGTAAAAGAATAAACAACAAATATAATTCAACCATATGAAACCCCTAAGTTCAAAAATTTTAGTTACAGCAATAGTTTTATTATTACCCTTCACAGCTTGTCAAAACTGGAGCAAAACGGCTAAGGGAACAACAATTGGTGCAGGTGCCGGAGCATTAGCAGGATCCATTATTGGAAAAGCCGCCGGTAACACTGTAACCGGAGCTATTGTTGGGGCAGCCGTCGGGGGAGCTACCGGCGCAGCCATAGGTAATTACATGGATCGTCAGGCCCGGGAGCTGGAAGAAGACCTTGAGAATGCTACGGTTGAGCGTGTTGGTGAAGGTATCAAAATTACTTTTGATTCCGGTATCCTTTTTGATACTGAGTCATATGCCTTAAAAGATGCCTCAAAAGAGGATATAGCTAACCTTGCCGAAGTTCTTAAAAAATATGAAGACACCAATATTATGTTTGGTGGACATACCGACAGCCGTGGTACAGAGGAGTATAACCAGGAACTTTCTGAGAACAGAGCAAAATCAGTAGCTGAATACGCAGCATTTACAGGAGTAGATGCTGAGCGAATGACCATTGTAGGATATGGTGAAAATCAGCCTATAGCTACAAATGATACAGAAGCGGGAAGGCAGCAAAACCGACGTGTTGAAATTGCCATTTGGGCTAACGAAGAGTTAAAGAAAGCAGCAGAAGAAGGTCGTATTGGAAACTGATTAAATAATTTAGATACATTGATACTTTACGGCCTGCATATTTATTATGCGGGCCTTTTTTATTTCTATTTGTCAAAAAGTATTACGATCCTAACAGGAGTTAAAAATCATACCGATTTTATCCATGAAAAAAATTACTAAGAAAATTCCGCGTCCCTCCTTCCTGCAACATAAAAAGCGATCCAAAAAGCCGGGTGAAGCTCCCGGTACACTTCATTTTACCGGCGATCAGCGGGTGGATCAGGTCAATGTCAATTTATATGATTACGACAGTGAGCAAATAAGTGAACATGACCTTACTCACATAGATGCCAGTAAACCTTACCTGGATTCTCCTTCAAAAACATGGATAAATGTATCCGGCTTGCACAATGTTAACAAATTAAAAGAAATATGGAATTACTTTGAGCTTCACCCACTCATTCAAGAGGATATCATCAGTACCAATCAGCGTGCTAAAATTGAAGAGTATCCCAACCACATGTTTTTTGTATTGCGTATGATGGTGGTTAATGAAGCTACCGGGCAACTTAATGTTGAACAAGTTAGCATTGTATTATCCAAAAATTCTGTGTTGTCATTCCAGGAAAGTGATTACCCTATTTTTGAACCGGTTCTGCATCGGCTTCGGAACGGTGCACCAATGCTTCGAAGTCATGGACCCGATTACCTTGCATACGCCCTGATTGATACTATTGTAGATTATTACTTTAAAGTCTTAGAGCACTTTGGGGATGAAATAGAGGCTCTTGAAGATAAGATTCTGGAAGATTTTGATGAATCCATTCCTGAACAAATTCATGCCCTTCGCCGAAAACTTATTTATTTCAGGAAATCGGTTTGGCCTTTAAGAGATAGCCTCAATTCTTTAATCCGCGATGAGTCTCATCTTATTCAAGATGATAATAAAATCTACTACCGGGATGTCTATGATCATTTGGTTCAAATAAATGACGGAATTGAAAACTACCGGGATATGATAATAGGTATGTTAGACATGCACATGTCGCAAGTAAGTAACAGGATGAATGAAGTCATGAAAGTACTTACTATTATCGCCACCATTTTCATCCCGCTTACTTTTATTGCCGGGGTCTATGGAATGAATTTTGAAAAGATGCCTGAACTTCACTGGGACTGGGCATATCCGGCAGTTTGGGGAGTAATGATTTTAACAACTTTAGGCATGGTTGTCTATTTCAGGAAAAAGAAATGGCTTTGACAGGTATAAAAAAAGCCTCAATCACGGGGCCTTTTTTATACTAACTACGGAGTGTTATTTGATCTTTAACGGGAATAAAATCATTTAAAAAAGAAACCTTACACCTGCTAAAATCCTGGTATTTGTTATATCATGGGAAATAGTTTCTGCACGATTCTGACCTGTGTCGAAATCATAATAGCTATATGCTACCGAGCGATCGTCCCAAAATGAATATTGTCCGGTTAAGTCTAAAACAATATTTTTGGTAATATTTGCTGTAAGACCCCCTGAAAATACATTGCGGTCTGCTTCATATACTTCACTTTTCCCTTCAAAAAAGGCGTAACCTGCTTTTAATTTTATTAGGCCTGTAATCTGATAGCCTAAGCCTGCCTTATAGTTAACCACGGAGTTATAATTTTCTTTCATGAAACTGTCAAGTTCTTCCTCTTGGTCTCTTATTTCTACCTCGTCATTAAAATTGAGATCATTACCCTTAATCAAATCAAGGCTTAAGTTTGAATAGTTAATGAACTCTCCTGAAACAGAAAGATCGAAGCCACCGATATCAATTAGGGCAATACCTACATTTAATTGACCCGGCTTGTTGATGCGATATTCATAATCTACCTCGCTGGCAAAGTCTGATTCAAAAGGAGTAGATCCGTCGTCAAGTTCCGTCTTTATTGAAGAATAATATCCTTCTCTTACAACTAATGTAGACGGTATTTGATAGCTCAAGCCAACATTGAAGTTTTGGCTTACTTTATATAACAAACCCGTTCGTACAGTGAATCCAAATATATCTGCATCAATCTCATCATGAGTTAAAATGTTATCAATATCGGTACTGTCACCCGGGGTATCAGATGGGATGAAGTTATAGTTGTAATCATTTTGATCATCCACTTCCAGAAAATCTCGCCGATACGTATAATTCCCAGTTGTTAATCCGGCAGAAATCCCTAAAAATAAATTCTCTTGAAATTCGGTACCGAAAAAGGCTGAGTATTCTCCCATATTTATTTTATATGAGATATCAGCCTCCTGAGTAATCCCGGGGAAATTTGGCAGTCCAATCCGGAAGATAGATTCGAGATATGTTGAATCTACATCTCCCCAATCAATAGCGTAGGCATTAAAAGCGATATCATAGTAATCACTTGCAGGATCTTTAAACTGATCCGTAATGGTACTTTCATTATTCCTGGCACTCAGATGGGCTAAACCTTTTTGATTTGATGTACTGTTGTACCCTCCCCCTATCACAAAACTCCCTTGTTTAGTAGGCAGCTTATAGACAAAACCAATATTCCCCAAGCTTGTTGAATTATCTTCTGAAGACAGGGTGTTACCTAAATACGAATTTTCAAATTCATATCGATTATTTGCTAAACTAAAGCTAAAATAATTTTTTTCAATCAATCCGACGGTTGCCGGATTATCAACAAAACTGCCATAACCGTGAGCTGAGGCAACGGACGGAAACAAACCGGTTCCGGCATCACCGTTAAAGCTTTGTTCGCTAAACTGTAAAGCAAGATTCGAATAGTTAACCGGGTTATTGCCATCTTGGGCTAAAACAGCTCCTGAAGTTAGCAGAAAGGGTGCTAAGAGAAATAATACAGTCCTCTTCATCATTGTATCACCAAATAAATTGTTAGGGTTGGGCCGGACTTTTAGTTATTTCCCCGGCTTCTTTTTTTGCCGGAACTGGAACTTGAAGAACCTCGGCTCTTTGTCCCTGAAGAAGATTTAGCTCTGGATACTCGAGATCGAGAAGAAGAACTGCTTTTTACCCGGCTTGTAGAGCGTGAATGAGACTTAATACTTGAACGTCTGTCAAATATTGAACTTCTATTGTTAGTGGGAGAAAATAAATCACTTCTACTAACTTTGCGTTTACTCTCGATTTTACTTTTCACGTTAACCTTACGGGTCGGTATAGAATATGTGTTCTTATATATATTCGGGGAAAAATTTGTTCTTGAGCTACTCAGATTTGAGCCAGAGCCACGGGTACGTGCTGTACCATTATTACCGCTTGACGAGCGTTTTTTTCCTACCGATGATCCGCTGCCCCTGCTTTTACTGCCACCGGAATTTGTTCGGCCCTTTCCAACTGAAGAAGAACCTCGAGAACGAGTAGAGCTACGTCCTACAGAACCTGAAGAACTTTTACCCACTGACCTTCCGGATCCTCGTACTCGGGACCCACTGTTAGTAGTACCACGACTTCTTGTCATACCCGTACCGGTAGTACCTCGAGACCGTATTCCCGAGTTATTACTTTTCAGGCCGGAACGTGTTCTTGTATCACTTCTGTTTACCAGGCCACTGCTTCTGGGACCTTTTCGGTATAAGTCTGCACTTCTCCTATACTTTTTTTCCCGGTGGTAATTATTATAGACGTAAACATTTGAATAATAAGAGTGTCTGCCATAATACCCCCAACTGTCGTAGAAAGGATAATAGTAATATCCATAATTGTAATAAGAAGGATGATAAGCATACCAGTAAGGTGAGTGATAAGCATAAAACGGACTGCTGTAATGAAAACCAAAACCTGCATATCCAAACCATACATTACTTCTATGAACATAGCGGTGATGTCTATACCACCAGCTGTCATGATACCATGGAGTATAGCCGTAAACGTAGCTGTCATTTATGCCATTTCGGTATCCTTTATAATATCCATCATCAAATCCGTCATCATACCCTTTCCAGTAATAACGATCAGCATAATGATCTTTATACCATTGTTCGGTTTCATAATCTTTATAATAAATACCAGCTTCTTCGAGGGCATATTCATCTTCAAGGTATTCATCCTGTTCATTATTGTAATTAGAACGTGGTGCCTGCGCATCCCGCCCTTCTTCAAATCCATCCCAGGCAGAATAGCCATCATAACGATCGGTTATAGGAAACCTGTCATAGGTTTGAAACTGGGTATAGCAACCTGTGAATAAGAAGGGTACAATTAGTAAGAGAAACCGGTTGATGACTTTTGAACTTTTCATGACAAATACCTTTTTCAGGACTTCATTTCAGTTTACACCATGAATATGAGTCATTTGCTACTCACATTTTATCACATGTTAATGTTAGCTTCATATTTCTCCCCGCAAAGACTTTGCAATTACTTCTGCTTTAGAGTTAACATGAAGTTTCTTATAAATATTCCTTATATGTGCTCTAACCGTGTCAATGGAAATATCATAACGATCGGCTATTAGTTTATAACTGAGCCCATCCACCAAACCATTTACAATATCCTGCTCTCTGTTTGTGAGCATACTGTCTTCATTCTTTTTGGGAGCTTCTTCATTGAAATGTGAAATCACTTTCCGGGCTATTTGAGGAGACATTGGGGCCCCGCCTTTCAGTAAATTTTCAATTGACTCTTTAATTTCAGGGAGTGAAGTATGTTTTAATAGATAACCGGAGGCACCCGCTTTAAGAGAATCAAATATTTTATGCGAGTCGTGATATACCGTAAGCATAATAATTTCTATTTCAGGGTATTTTGACTTAATAATTTCCATTCCCTTTATGCCGGACATTCCCGGAAGTTGAATATCCATCAGTATCACATTTGGTTTTTGATGCTCTTCAAGATGTTCCAGCATTTCCTCCACTGAATCTACAGCAACCGGACATTCCATATCTTTCTGCATGTCCAAATAACGCTGTATTAAATCTCTGATTTTTTTATTGTCCTCAACTATTCCTATAACTGCCATTGTCTCTTTTCCTTAGTTAGCATTTAGTTTCCCTTTCACTTTTATGGAAAACCCATCCGTACTTTCAATGTTAAAATCTGCGCCAATACGCTTCGCTCGCATGTCCATGTTACGCAATCCATGACCTGTTTTTTTCGTTCCTTTGCCGGTAGTTCCATTATCACTGATATTGAATTCAAAATATCCATTATGGTTTTCCATTCTGATGTCTACGCGGTCTCCATTCGAATATTTTGCTATGTTATTCACGGCTTCTTTAAAAATCAGATATACATTTTCTTTTACAGATACCGGTAATTTATTATCCATATTCAGATTATCGAAATTATAGTTTACCGTCATATTTTTCGATTCAAGTGTATTAAGGATATAATCCTGCATGCGGTCTGTTAAATCACCTAAGGTATCGTTGCGGGCATCGATCGACCAAACGATATCATCCAGGCTAGATACAATTTTTCGGCACTGCTGGCCAATTTGCTGCAATGACTTCTTAAATTCTTTGTCTGCATCTCCTGCTTGCAGGAAATCTGATTGAAGAGCTATTTCAGTGAGGCTTGCCCCCACATCATCATGTAAATCACTGGCAATACGTACTCTCATGCGTTCAATATCTATTATTTTTCGGGCACGATAGTAATTATAAAAAAGATATATGATCCCAATCACCACTGCCGGAACTAACATCCAAAACCACCACTGCATCCAAAAAGGAGCCATAATACTGAATCTTATCTCTTCCAATTCGGTGCTCCAGGCTCCATTAATATTTCGGGCATGAACCAGAAATTTATACTCACCAGGAGGCAACGACGGGTATTTAACCGAACGAGAAGTTGTTTGTTGCCAGTCCGGGTCAATACCGCTCAACTTATATTCATACAGAATCTGATTTGGGGCAGTAAAGTTAATTCCAGCATAGTGTATTTCGAGGTAATTCTCATCATGAGAAAGTGTAAAACGTTTTCCCACCTGATATTCTCTTCCCGATGCATTCACCCCTACAATATGAACTTTAGGAGGAACAGGATTCCCTTCATAGGAATCCGGGTTAAAACGGCTGAAACCTTCTACCGTGCCAAACCATAAATAACCGTTACTATCTTCATAAACTGCCCCCAGGTTCAGCTCATTTGCAACTAAACCCTGTTCCTTATTTAAAACCTGAAAAGCCCGGGTCCGATCACGATCCGGTAAATTAAAATATTCTTCAGCATTGAATCTTACCACACCGTTTGTAGTTCCAATCCAATATAATCCATCTTCACTTTGGTGAATAAAATAGCATACATCATCGGGCAAACCGTCACTAGTTGTAATACTTTGAAACCGAAGGCCGTCAAACCAGGCAATGCCTCCAAAAGTTGAAGCCCAAATTTGTCCTTCATCATCTATAAGTAAATTCATGACCGCATTATTTGGAAGGCCTTCCTGAATAGCAAAACTTTGAAACTCTCCTTCTTTATATCGTGTAATGCCGCCATATGTAGCTATCCAAATGGAGCCATCTTCTCCTTCAGCTGAGTTTAAGACACGATTACTTGCCAATCCCTCATCCGAAGTAATTTGCTCAAATTCCCCTTCCCGGTAGTGAATAATGCCATCATCATAAGTACTTATCCAAAAACTTCCATCCGATGCCTCCATGATATCCCTTACTTTCCTGAATGGAAAAACATCGTCACTAAAAACGTATAAGTCCTCTCCCTCCAGGATGGCTAATCCCTCTCTCATACCTATCCATATACGTTGCCTAGAGTCCGTGAATAACTTATAAATCTGATTATCAGGAAGCTTGTCATTTAGCCCCAGATCATCAAATCTCCCATCATTAATTGAGTTCATACCCCCGCCATAGGTACCTATCCAGATTCGGCCTCTCCGGTCTTCGGTAAACGTGGTAACCAGGTTATTTGGGAGGCCCTGTGCGGTACTGTAATTGGCAAAATAGTCTCCGATAAACAAGTTCACCCCCCCTCCGAAAGTTCCAAACCACATATTACCTTCCAGGTCCATCATTGAAGAGTATATAATGTTATTGGAAAGCCCGGATGCTACCGTATAGTTTTGAAAATTTTCTCCATTAAAAAAACTTACACCGCCTTCTGTACCAATCCATACTGTATTGTTTTTGGTAATGGTGATTGAGCGAATCAGATTATTTATTAAGCCGTCTGAGGTATTATAAATCTCAAAACCTTGCCCATTAAACCGAACCAATCCGCTTCTGCTGCCAATCCAGACGGTTCCTTTATCATCTACTTTTATATCACGAATCCGATTGGCAGGAAGCCCGTCACTGACCGTATACGTCCTGAAACTTCCGCCTCTCAGAACAGTTGCCCCTCCTCTGGTTGCAAACCATAAATCACCTTCTTTACTTTCCGCTATAGCACGGACTCGGTCATTCCCCATTCCGTTTGAAGTTGTGTACTGAGCTACAAGTTCACCATTTGAATAATGCCATACTCCGTTCCCATCCGTGCCAAACCACATATCTCCAACTCGGTCTTGAAAAATGCTAATCACAGTTGAATTAATCAGGGGTTCGTGATACGGGCTGGAGTAAATGCTGTCCGATTCCATATAATTGACTCCGGCTTCAGAGCCAATCCAAATTCTGCCCTCAGCATCTTTATAAAGTGAACGAATTCGACTGCTGTTAAGCCCCTGCTCTTCAAAATAATTTTCGAAACGTATACCGTCAAAACGATTCAACCCGAAACCGGTTCCCAGCCATATATATCCCTCATTATCCTGGACTATATCATAGACCACTGACTCGCTTAATCCCTGCTCAATAGAAAATGTTCGAAATGGATAGCTTTGAGCCGTCACAGTTTCAGTGATACCCAAAAAAAGCAACGATATGAATAAAAGTCTTTTCATTACCCTAATGTAACGTAAAGTGGAATAGATTAGTAGGGTAGAAATGCCTTTAAGTAAAAAAGCCCTCCACATGAAAACATGTGAAGGGCTATATCTCACGTATTATAAAATCATTTTAACCAAGATAGGCTCTTAATGCAGCACTTCGGTTATGATGTCTCAATTTTCGGAGTGCTTTTTCTTTAATCTGACGCACGCGTTCACGGGTCAAATCAAAACGTTCTCCAATTTCTTCAAGGGTAAGCGAGTGTTCGCGCCCAATACCAAAATATAATCGAATGACTTCTGCTTCGCGAGTAGTCAGTTTTGAAAGTGCTCTTTCAATTTCCACTTTCAGAGACTCTCCCATCAAATCGAAATCCGGATTAGGAATCTCTTCATTTTCCAGAACATCCAGCAAGCGATTGTCTTCACCTTGTGCAAATGGAGCATCCATTGAAAGGTGACGTCCGGAAATTTTGAGTGTGTCAGCTACTTCACCGACGGTCATCTCCAGGCTTTCCGCAAGCTCATGAGCAGATGGCACTCGTTCATATTCCTGCTCTAATTTGGAAAGTTCTTTACCAATTTTGTTCAGTGCTCCTACACGGTTCAACGGAAGACGCACTATACGGCTTTGCTCGGCTAATGCCTGTAAAATAGACTGACGAATCCACCAAACAGCATATGAAATAAATTTAAATCCACGGGTTTCATCAAAACGTTTTGCTGCTTTAATCAAACCAAGATTTCCTTCGTTAATCAAATCACCAAGAGAAAGCCCCTGATTTTGATATTGTTTTGCTACAGAAACTACAAATCGAAGATTTGCTTTGGTAAGATCTTCGAGTGCTCTCTGACTTCCCTTTTGAATTTCTTTGGCCAACCGGACCTCATCATCCGGGGTAATAAGTTTCTCTTTTCCAATTTCGTGCAGATAGCGATCTAATGACTCTGACTCACGAGTAGAGATTCCAGAACTTTTTGCCACTGTATATACCTTTTAATGAATGTTTGCGTACGCGATTGCGCAGATGATTGTCCTTCAAGCTTTAAAAACACGTGTGAAAAGCTTAGATATTGCGTCTGCGACTTAATGAATTATACAATTGGATAATATACGTAATTATTGACTCAATTTTAAATACGCAGAAGCATGTTTTTAAGGTTCAAAGGCATTCTTTGAAAAATCTAATCTAAAAAAGATTTTCCCGGAAAATCGTGATCCATTCCAAAAAAACCTGCGATACTACAAGCAATATTTGAAAAAGTATCTCCTGTTCCGAGGTTTTCAGCTTTTGCTGCTGCTTTTGGAAATACAATTAGCGGTACAAATTCACGCGAATGATCGGTGCTGGCAGAACATGGATCATTGCCATGATCACCGGTAATTATGAGCAAATCTTCTTTTCGTATTTTTGAAACAATGGCGGGAATCGCACGATCAAATTCTTCAAGGCTACCGGCATACCCTTCCGGATCTAACCTATGCCCAAATAATTGATCAGTATCAATGAGGTTTACAAATACAAAACTGTTATCAAGTTGGGCCGACATCAAACTCAATAACTGTGAAATTCCTTCTGCATTGCTTTTGGTGGGCCTGTATTGAGTAAACCCATTTTCGGCAAATAAATCACTCACTTTACCAATTGAGTATGTCTTGATTCCCGAGTCATATAGCTTTTGCACGAGATTGTTTTTGGGAGGAATAGAGGAATAATCGTGACGTTTCTCAGAAATTCGTTCAAAATTTCCAGGAGTTCCGGTAAACGGGCGGGCTATTACTCTCCCCACTTCGTGTTCACCTATAGTTGCATTATGACGGGCAAACTCACACCATTCATATAATTTCTGGATTGATACCAACTCTTCATGGCAAGCAACCTGAAACACACTATCAGCCGAAGTATAGACAATGGGATACCCGGTTTTTATATGCTCTTCTCCATAATCCTGTATCACATCCGTTCCTGAATAAGGTTTATTACATAACACCTTTTTGACTCCTGTCCCTTCACAAAAGGCGTCAATTAAATCTTTCGGAAATCCATTCGGATAAGTTGGAAATGGTTTTTCAAGCTGAATCCCGGCTATTTCCCAGTGACCGGTAGTAGAATCTTTTCCGGCCGATACTTCCCTCAATTTTCCAAAAGCAGCCAACGGCTGTCCATTTTCAGGAACCGAAGCAAGTGGTATGATATTACCGATTCCCATTTTTTGTAAATTTGGAAGTTTAACCCCTGTTTCTTCAGATACATGGCCAAGAGTATTCATGCTCTCATCACCATACTGATCAGCATCTTCCTGAGCTCCGACCCCTAATCCATCAACTACAATTACGTAAGCATTTCCCATTACCCTTCCACTAATTCTGCTTCATCATCATTCATCACTTTTGAAAGAGCTTTTTTAGCCTTCTCTTTGACCTGGTATGCGTTTACAGATTGATCTGATATTCTGGTGTATCCTACCTTAAACTGTGCTCTTATAGTGCCGCCGATAGAAAGATCCATTCCCGATTCCAATTTCGATTTCATTTTTTCCACCCAGAAAGAGACTGCTTCTTCATCATCACTTTGAATCAAAAATGAATACACATAATCTGAATTATAGCCAATGAAACCCGGTATTCCATAACGGGATGGATTTAGTGCTGTCACGAAATCCGTTTGAATACTCTGAAGGTCTTCCAGCCTGTATTTCGTGCGAAGGCCGGAAACATCATCCGGAGCTACCAAGCCAAACCATGTTGCCGTTCCTGTGCCTTTTTTTAGCTTGGCAAGTTCATTTTCTAAAGAAACTTCCCACAACTCAGGCATAAAAGCCCCAAAGTTCTGTGTTAAAAGTTCATGTACCATTCCGGATTTTTTTACTGAAGATTGAATACTAAGCGCTGCAATACGCGCCAAATTTGAAAGTTTGTGCTTTGTCGACTCTTTGAACGTCAACGGATCATTATCGTAACAAACTACCACTCCTTGCCGGCGGTCATGAATCAGAATAGGAATGGCAAATGAAGCCCCTTCGGTTCTTCTTTCAGCAGATGTAATGCGCCGGGGGTTATTGTTAAAATGCATCGTAAAAACCGGCTCCCCTTTCTCAAGGGCTTCATATGCAACGCTTTTTTCCTCGAGTTGCAAGCCCAGATTTGGAGCAAGATTTGATTGTTTTGCACGTAGCACCACATTCCATGAATCCATTCCGGGAGCTAAAAATATGGCGCCGCCATTAGGCAGGCATCTTTGCATTTCTTCCAGCATCTTATCAAAAATCTCGACCCGGTGCAGGCGATAATCCAATCGATTTACTGAAGCCTCATATTCTTCCCACTCCTGCTGATTTTCATGTAAATCCACCACTTCCAGATACGTATCAAGCACACTGACCAAGGCGTTATTATATGACATTACCTGATCTTGAATCACCTCTTGATCGATGTCATTTTCACTTTCAAGCACCGTAAGTGCGACCGTTTCTCCTTTGTTAATAAAGGGGATGATCAAAATGTTTTTAGCCTGTACAAAATCAAAGTAATGAATCAGCTTAGCTTTAGAAACATCCTCTCCTACAACCAATTGAATGACTTCCTCAGCGTCTTTGAATTCATCTAAAAAATGATTTTCAAATGCTACGCGATCCTGAAACATTACGTTTGGCAAGCCGGTGCTATTCGTCTCCCATACAAATTGTTCTCGGGCCCGATTTACCCAGCACATATAGGAAAGCTCTACTTTGGTTGAAGTTTGCAGCAGATGAACCAAATCCTCAATGATTTGTTTGAATTCCCGTAAAGCCTTTTCTTGTCGGTCTAAAGACATTAGCTGTAGTTAGTTAATAAGTGGATTAAACTGTTGGAGTGTATGGATTTTCACCCATAGTTACTTATGATTACCAAATTGCGGCCAGCAACTTAGATACTTTTCGCCATTTCTTCAGCTTCTTCTACCATTCGCTCAAAAGATGCGAGGCCTTTATTCCAAAAATCAGGTTGAGTGATGTCTAGCCCCATTTTTGCTACTAAATCCTGCGGCCACTCAGAGCCACCTGCACTCAGTAATTCCAAATAACGTTCAGAAAACCCCTCCGGACGTTGAATATATTCCTCATATAAAGCCAATACCAGCAATTCTCCAAATGCATATGCATATACATAACCGGGGGTATGCAAGAAGTGAGGAATGTAGCTCCACCAAATACCATACTCTTCAGTTAAAGTTACTGAATCTCCATAAAGAGCTTCCTGCTGTTCCATCCATAACTCCGAGAACCGCTCTGCTGTAAGCTCTCCTTCTTCGCGCCGGGCTGTATGCATTGCATGCTCAAAACGATTCATCGATATCTGACGGAACACGGTAGCAATGGTGTCATCAATCTTACCAATTAGCAGAGCTAGTTTTTCTTTAGGATCATCCAGTTCCTTCATCAACTTTTGGAAAACGAGCATTTCACCGAAAACCGATGCCGTTTCCGCAGTAGTTAACGGAGTAGATGACTGGAGTACCCCTTGCTTCCGAGAAAGATACTGGTGCACCCCATGCCCCAATTCATGTGCCAGTGTTTGAACGTCACGGATTTTACCATCAAAGTTCATAAATACATATGGATGAACCGACGGAACCGTGCTTGCAGAATAAGCTCCTCCTCGTTTACCGGGCTTGATGGCAGCATCTATCCAATTCTTATCAAAAAACTCTTTGGTGATTACCCCCATTTCAGGATGGAAATTTGAATACGAATCCAGTACCATTTTCTCAGCCGACTTCCAGTCAATCGTTGCCTCATTTTTCAGTATGGGGGCATAGCGATCGTAATCCATCATTTCATCCAGTCCAAGCAAATCTCGTTTTAACTTATAATAACGCTGAACCAGGTCATATTTGGAAGTCACTGATTCAATCAAGGCATTCACCGTTTTATGATCGGTTTGATTTGCCAAATTTCTTGAATCTATCCAGCTTTCATACTTACGAAGTTTATCATTGGTAGACTTATCCGCCAACAGAGTATTAAAAACAAAAGTAAGTTGTCGGCTTAAGTCCCTGAATTTATTTGTTAATGAGGCATGAGCCCTGATTCTTAAGTCCCGGTCGCTTTCATGGAGTTTGCTCAACACTTCCTGCTCGCTCAGTTCTTTTCCATCCAGTTCAAACTTAGCGGCCCCTAAAGTCTCATCAAAAAAGCGAACCCAGGCACTCCGTCCCGTCACTGATTTAGCTGACAGGATTTGCTCCTGCTTTTCTTCCAGCACATGGTCTTTATATCGACGCGAACTCTCCAGATGATGCTTATATTTTTTGAGGTGCTCATCTTCGATTAATTTTCGGGCATCCTTTTCTGATATTTTCAGCCATTCAACATCTAAAAAAACAAGCTTTTGGCTGATTTCCGAAGATAATTCATTTGTTTCAGCAACCAGTTTTCCATAGTCGGTATTACCTGTGTCAGTAGACCATTGCAAATATGCAAACGACCCAATCTTTCCGGACAAATCTAAAATGCCTTCATACTCATCCAGCATTTCCTTAAAAGCTTTCGCATCAAGTTTGGAAACCTTTCCGCGATATTTATCTGCAAAAGCTTGCGCTTCTTCAAGTACTTTCTTCTTGTCTTTAGATAATTGAGGATCGTTGTTGGACGAATAGAGATCGGAAAGATCCCAGTTTATATTTTCCGCACCGGTTTGTTTCTTTGCTGAAGTTTCGCTCATTCCTTGATTATTTGATATACGAGTGAGTAATCTTACCTGAAAATTTAGATATTGAATATAGGGTTTGAGCTAAGCGAATTAAAGGGGAAATGAAGCTTTATTTTGAAGAAAAATACGCTTCAATTATCTCCTTAAAATTCAAAAATAACAGTCCTCAGAAAATATCGTTTTTTAAGAATCTAATCCTTAATTTTGATGCTGATCAATTCACAACAAATTGGTTGTTTCTGAACCATTTTAAAGGAATTTTCATTAGTATAAAAAATCGCTGCCAAAATACCGTACGAGGTTAACAAACCATTGAAATCACTTGAAGCCGTATTCGGCCCCAATTCAGCTCTTGTAGAAGAATTATACGATCAATATCAAAATGAGCCGGAATCGGTCCCACCGCACTGGAAACGCTACTTTGACGAGCTTGAAGGGAAACCTGTAGATGAGGCAAAACCTGAAAAACTTCAACCCTCGGCAACAAAAGAAGAAACGGTGCCCAATGGAAAAGAGGCTGCCGAAACAGCTAAAAAAGCTCCGGTTCAGAAAGAAGCAAAAAAAGAAGCTGAGGCGCCGAAAAATGCCAGTTTAGAAAAAATCAAGGGTGTTGCTACTAAGATTGTAGAGAATATGGATGAAAGCCTGGAAGTACCTACAGCTACTTCCCTTAGGGTGCTTCCGGTCAAAATGATGGTGGAAGATCGCGCGATCATCAACCGTCATTTATTAAAGAGGAATGAGCCCAAAGCCTCTTTTACTCATTTTATTTCATGGGCCATTATTCGGGCACTCAAAGAATTCCCCACTCTTAACAGCTCTTATCTTTACAAAGATAACAACCACTACCGTGTAGTTCCTGATTCGGTAAACTTGGGTATTGCGGTAGATTTAGCTGGTAAAGACGGGTCCCGGAATTTAGTTGTTCCAAATATTAAGGGTGTCGACAAAATGAACTTCAAAGAGTTCCTACACGCTTATGCTGAGCTTATTGATAAAGCCAGAAATGGAAATTTACAAATTGAAGACTTTCAGGGAACTACCATAAGCATTACTAACCCCGGCACGATTGGCACAGTTTCCTCCGTACCACGATTGATGAAAACACAAGGCGCCATTATAGCAACCGGTGCTATTGATTACCCTGCCGAGTATCGTGCTATGTCGAAAGAAATTCTAAATCAACTGGGTGTGAGTAAAGTGATGACCGTTTCTTCTACTTATGATCACCGGGTAATTCAGGGTGCCGAATCCGGCATGTTTCTGAAGAAGATGGATGATCTGTTAAGCGGGCAAGAAGATTTTTATGAGCAGATTTTTTCTGATCTGGATATTCCTTACGAGCCTCTTCCCTATGGTGAAGATAATTATACAGGTCCATTTGCCGGTTCCCAAAACACCCTGGAGCATGACCAGCGCTCTGTGGGTGTTTGGAGGCTTATCAATATGTACCGAATGCGTGGTCACGTATTAGCAGACCTTGACCCGCTTGGAAAAGAGCCTGGAAAAAACCCAGAACTCGATCTGGATTATTACGGACTTTCACTTTGGGATCTGGATCGTGAGTTTTACTGTGGCGGCTTAGGCGGAAAAGAACGTGCCAGTCTTCGTGAAATCATCAGCCTGCTCCGAGATACCTATTGTGGAAATATCGGGGTGGAATACATGCACCTTTTGGATCTGGAAGAACGCAAATGGTTGCGTGAAGCCATGGAATCTACCGGGAACAATGCTCAGCTAAGCAAAGATGATAAACGCGAAATTCTGCATAAGCTAAATCAGGCCATGGCTTTTGAAGAATTTTTGCACAAAAAATATATCGGCCACAAGCGTTTTTCATTAGAAGGGGCGGATACTTTAATCCCGATGATTCACTTCCTGCTTGAAAAAGCCGGTGAACACGGAATTGAGAAGTTCTTCCTTGGGATGGCTCACCGCGGGCGCTTGAATATGCTCGTCAACATCATGAACAAACCCTACCACCGGGTATTTGCCGAGTTTGAAGGCAATATAGACCCTGATTCTATTCAAGGCTCCGGAGATGTGAAATATCACCTTGGGGCAAAAGGCGTACATAAAGCAACCAACGGTTCTGAAATTGAACTGCAGTTAATGCCTAACCCCTCGCACCTGGAAGCAGTAAACCCTGTGGTAGAAGGTGCGGTAAGAGCAATGCAAGATCACCATGAAAAGGAAGACGCTTCAAAACGAGTAGTACCCGTACTTATGCACGGTGATGCGGCTTTTGCCGGACAAGGCGTAGTTGCTGAAACACTTAACATGTCTCAACTGGAGGGTTACAGTACCGGAGGAACGGTTCATATTATCATAAATAACCAAATTGGATTTACTACCCTGCCCAAGGATGGCCGTTCTACGGAATATGCATCTGACATCGCAAAAACCGTTTTAGCCCCTATTTTCCATATAAATGGTGATACTCCGGAAGCCGCTGTTCATGCCATTCAAATGGCTCTTGATTACCGTCAAAAATTTGGTAAAGATGTGGTCATTGACCTGATTGGGTATCGCAAGCACGGTCATAATGAAGGAGACGAACCTGCTTTCACTCAACCCGGAATGTATAAAGAAATTAATGATCATGCTCCCGTACGAGATCTTTACACCGAATATTTGGTTAAAAACGGGGAGCTCACAAAAGAAGAAACCCAACAGATTTTTGATGAGTTCGACCTACTTTTGCAGGAAGCTTTCGAGGATGCCAAAAAAGCTCCAAACCTGGAAGTAACCGACAAGCTGATTGATCGTACTGAAACTCCTCAGGATGAATGGAAAGCTTATCCGGATACTACTTATCCGGCGGAAGATCTTAAGGAAATCGCAGTAAAATTAAACACCGTTCCGAAAGACTTTGACGCCAATCCAAAACTCTTGAAGCAGCTTGCCAAAAGAGCAGAGATTGTAAACAACAATGAGAAAAAAATCGACTGGGGCTTTGCAGAATTGCTTGCGTTCGGCTCACTCCTGAAAACAGGGACTACGATTAGGCTTACCGGTCAGGATGTGGAACGCGGAACCTTTTCTCACCGGCACGCTGTACTTCACGGTACCAATACCAGTCAGAAATTTGTGCCTTTAAATAATCTTTCTGATGATCAGGCCCGTTTTCATGTTCACAACAGTTTATTAAGTGAATTTGCAGCTCTTGGTTTTGAATTTGGATACAGTGCCGAAAAACTGTCAGCCTTGGTTATCTGGGAAGCTCAATTTGGTGATTTTGCCAACGGTGCACAGGTCGTTATCGATCAATTTGTTTCCTCGAGCGAAGCCAAATGGGGGCAAAAATCTGCATTGGTAATGAACCTGCCTCATGGATATGAAGGCCAGGGCCCTGAGCACTCTTCCGCCCGCCTTGAAAGATTCCTTCAGCTTTGTGCCGAAGATAATATGCAGGTAATGAATGTGACCACACCTGCTCAATATTATCATATGTTGCGGCGCCAGGCCCTTCAAGAAAATAAAAAGCCGGCTATTTTAATGACACCAAAGAGCTTGCTTCGCCATCCAATGGCCACTTCCAATACTGATGATTTAGCCAAAGGTAAGTTTAGTCCATTTATCTTGGATGAAGATTTTACGGATTCCAAAGCCCTGAAACGCTTGGTTATCTGTTCAGGAAAAGTCTATTACGACTTGCTCAAATACCGTCAGGAAAATGAGATTGAAAACGTGGCCATCGCCCGGCTTGAACAATTCTATCCTTTTGCAGATGATGAAATCAAAGAGCAACTCAAAGATTTTAGTAATGTGAAAGACATCGTTTGGTGTCAGGAAGAGCCCAAAAATATGGGAGCCTGGAGTTTTGTTGCTCCAAGATTTGTGGAATTACTTCAAAAAGGTCAAAAATTGAGCTATATCGGCCGGCAAGCTTCTGCGTCTCCTGCTGCAGGACAGAAAAAGATCCATGAAGCAGAGCAAAACAAACTCGTTGAAGATGCGATGAACATAAAATAAACCCACAAGTTATGAATACGACAAAGTCTCTAACACTTTTTGCTTTGTTATTTGTACTTGTTTTTAATTCTTGTGAAAGTTCAAATTCTGAATATCCCGTTTTGTACCGGGCACATACGGGAACTTTAAGTTGGGGTGGGTCCCCGGAGGTGGATGGATCGGGTTTATTATTTTATACCGGTAATAAAACTTATGGGGTGCCGGGAGATAAATCCGCTTTTGATCACCTCTTCTCTCCAGATACCAACCAAGTGGACGTTCGTGTAGATTTCCTGCTAACAGGTGAAAAGACGGTGAGAGGATGGGGCACTATCTATCCTGAAATCAATATCATTCAAATCGAGCGATTACCCATTGGTCTGAAGTAAAGATTACTATATTGTTTTCTTACAAGTCTGCCAATTTGTTTTTGCAGACTTTCATTTTTTTAGAGAATTCGTTTCTTTCGGTCGTATCAACCCTTAATTCATAGATCATGGCTAAACCCAAGTCTGTTGACGAATATATTGCCAGACACAAAAAATGGCAGAAAAGCCTGAACTATTTAAAAGATTTGATCAGCGATACCGAGCTTAGTGAAACAATCAAATGGGGGCAACCCACCTATACCCTCAATGACAAAAATGTGCTTGCCATTGGAGCATTCAAAGAACACTTTGGGATCTGGTTTTTTAATGGCGCCTTGTTGAATGATCCACATAATTACCTGCATAACGCCCAGGAAGGAAAAACCAAGGCTATGCGGCAACTTAGGTTTTCCTCTTTTAAGGAGATTCATGATGACATGGTGATGGATTTTGTAAATCAAGCCATTAAAAATCAAAAAGCCGGGAAGGAAGTGAAGATAAACCCAACCCGTGAAGCCGACATCCCTCCTTTTTTGGAAGAATCGTTTTCTAAAGATAACGAGTTAAAATCAAAATTTGATAAACTCACCCCGGGCCGGCAACGCGAATATGCGGAGTACATCTCTACAGCTAAACAAAACGCTACCAAACAACGGCGAGTGGATAAAATCATCCCCATGATTAAGAAAGGCGTTGGACTGAATGACAAATATCAGAAATAGTCATTCCGATGATCTCTTCTTTCCGCAAAAACCTCAAAATTATTCTCCCTGTTGTGATACTCATCATGGTAGTAGGATTGATATTTTCAAGAGTATTCCAGCCTGAACCCGGTATTCCAAGACCTGAGGTTAAGATCAATGCAAGCGAAGCCAATGACCATATCGGCGAAGCGGCAGAGGTTTGCGGAGAAGTGGCTAACGCCCGTTTTATACCACAAATTAGTGGGCAACCTACATTCGTCAACTTTGGTCAACCCAATCCCAATCAGGATTTTACAGTGGTTATTTGGGGTGAAAATCGCACGAAATGGGAACAACTTCCGGAAAATATCTATCCCAAAAATGAAGTATGCGTAACCGGAAGGATCGAATCTCATGAGGGAACGCCACAGATAGAAGCATTAAGTCCCAATCAAGTCACTTTTAAATAACATCATTCTGAAAACTTGGGCTTAAAAAACCTAACTAAGTTCATACTCAAACTCATAAAAATGTTTTCCATCCTCGATAATGATCACCATTTTTCCGGATAATCCTTCCAATTCTCCGGTTCCTGAATCCGGTACTACTTCCAGAATGAGCCGTTCTGCTCCTTTGTCCATTGTACCAAAATGCTGAAGTACAAAGCTTCCTTTCTTTCCTTGCAAGCTTCCCCGAACTTGTTCTAAAGCAACATAACCGGCCGATCCTTTTACCGGAGTCATTGCACTTAGCATCTCACCTTTACTTGTTGCATCCAATTCTCCGATAAAGATTTTATCTATGGACATACGGTTCATACTGACTCCATCTTTTCCCAAAACATATCCATCCATTGGTTTTGTTTTGACGTCAAATTCTCCTGAAATCTTCATGAGTACTTATCTTTAATTTTTGCTGTTAAAATGGCCCCCAAATACGCCATTGGAATATAAGCTCCAACAAGATCAACAATACTAAACCAAAGCGGAGCCGGCAGCATCACCACATTACTCACCCCTCCCAAAAGAAAAAAGCATCCAATAAAAAATGCCCATTTTTTCGGTTCAGATACTACAAAATAAGCCGTTAGAAATGCTCCAACCAACGTTCCCAAAGCATGAGCTAAAAAAGGCATTACAAAATGCTGCGGCTGAAATAAGTGCATAGCTTCCTGTAATCCTTCCATGGTGGTTACATCCGCACCTTCCGGAGGTGGAATAATGGCACCGCTGATCATAATAATACCCATATTCACAGCACCCCCAATTATTATCCCCGCTAATGTAGCTAAAGCATTTTTAAAAAACGGTTTCATATATATTGATTTAATTTAACGGGAGAGCAGATTATAGGGAAATCAAAGACATAAAAAAACCCCACACAACTTAATGTGTGGGGTTTAAATCTTCTCAGAGATCTATGAGGGGATGAATTACATCATTCCGCCCATGCCTCCCATTCCTGGCATTCCGCCGCCCATTCCGCCTGGCATTCCGCCGCCACCGTTATCATCATCGTCACCTTTAGAAGGCTTCTCAGATATTACGGCTTCGGTAGTAAGCATTAATGCGGATACAGAAGCAGCATTCTGAAGTGCTGTTCGTGTAACTTTGGTTGGATCAATTACACCGGCTTTAATAAGGTCTTCATAAACCTCAGTACGGGCATTGTATCCAAATGCGCCTTTGCCGTCGAGTACTTTCTGTACTACAATAGCACCTTCGGCACCGGCATTATTTGCAATGGTGCGCAGTGGTGATTCAAGAGCTCTGCGAATAATTTGAATACCAACATTCTCATCGTCAGTATCACCTTTTATCTTATCAAGAGAGGCAATAGTACGAAGCAGGGCAACGCCACCACCGGGTACAATACCTTCTTCAACGGCAGCACGTGTTGCGTGCAATGCGTCTTCTACGCGGGCTTTCTTCTCTTTCATTTCAACTTCAGATGCCGCACCGATATAAAGTACTGCAACACCGCCGCTTAACTTGGCAAGACGTTCCTGCAGTTTCTCACGATCGTAATCGGAAGTTGTGTTTTCAATTTGAGATTTAAGCTGATTTACTCTCGCCTTGATGTCGTCATCTTTTCCGTTTCCATCAACAATAGTGGTATTGTCTTTGTCGATAGTAATGCGAGATGCACGGCCTAAGAAATCAAGAGTAGCATTCTCAAGCTTGTAACCGCGCTCTTCAGAAATTACCGTACCACCGGTAAGGATGGCAATATCTTCCAGCATGGCTTTTCTTCTGTCGCCAAAACCGGGAGCTTTAACAGCTGCAATTTTGAGTGAACCGCGCAGCTTGTTAACTACCAGAGTAGCCAACGCTTCGCCTTCAATATCTTCAGCAATGATCAATAATGGATTGCCATTTTGAACTACTTTCTCAAGAATCGGAAGCAGATCTTTCATCGCAGAGATCTTCTTGTCAAAGATCAGGATGTAAGGATCTTCCATTTCGGTGATCATTTTCTCAGAATCAGTCACGAAGTAAGGAGAAAGATAACCCCGGTCGAACTGCATACCTTCTACTGTTTCGAGGTAGGTTTCAGTTCCTTTGGCTTCTTCAACGGTGATCACACCATCTTTTCCAACTTTTTCCATTGCATCGGCAATTAAGTTTCCGATGGTTTCATCGTTGTTAGCAGAAATGGTTCCGATCTGAGCAATTTCTTTGCGGTCATCTATATCACGGCTCATTTTCTTGAGATCTTCAACAATCGCTTTAACTGCTTTCTCGATACCGGCCTTCAAATCCATTGGGTTGGCACCTGCAGTTACATTTTTCAAACCCTCGCTGAGGATTGCTTGTGCAAGAACAGTTGCTGTGGTAGTACCATCACCGGCATTATCGCTGGTTTTGGAAGCTACTTCTTTAACCATCTGAGCACCCATATTCTGTACTTTGTCGGACAGCTCAATTTCCTTGGCAACGGTTACACCGTCTTTGGTTACTGTAGGTGAACCGAATGATTTTTCTATAACAACATTTCGTCCACGAGGACCAAGCGTAACTTTAACAGCATTGGCGAGCTTATCAACGCCTTTCTTTAGTGCGTCGCGAGCTTCAATATCGTAGTGAACTAACTTAGCAGACATAATTATCTATATTTTTAAGTTTATGATTTAATTTCTTTAAAAGGTGGGTTACGCGACAATTCCCATAATATCAGATTCGCGC
This sequence comes from Gracilimonas sp., assembly GCF_014762685.1. NCBI lineage: Bacteria > Pseudomonadati > Balneolota > Balneolia > Balneolales > Balneolaceae > Gracilimonas > Gracilimonas sp. Next base: position 222,506 of record NZ_JABURM010000005.1, on the reverse strand, counting down.
ATAATCAGGTATTCTTCTCCGTCAAGAGTTACTTCTGTACCTGCGTATTTTCCATAGAGGACTTTGTCCCCTTTCTTTACAGTCATTTCAATTTTGTTGCCGTTTTCTACTTTGCCGGCACCAACCGCTACTACAGTACCCTGTTGCGGTTTTTCTTTAGCCGTATCTGGTATGATAATGCCGGAGCTGGTTTTTTCTTCAGCAGGTTCTGCCTGAACCAACACACGGTCGCCTAAAGGTTTAATCTTAGCCATTTTTATGACTCCTGTTCGTTTTAGTTAATAGTTAAATTTTTATTGGGCTATGCCCTATCCGTTTCGCAGTACTTGATGCAAGTTCCGTACCAAACAGAATAAAAAACGATAAGGGCAGGTTAATCACTCTATTTTAGTCGAATAATGGAAAGATGCACTCAACTATTAGGATAACTTGTCAGTTTGTTCTAAATGCTCTGCCAACTTTGCATAGATTTGGGGAGACCAGTGTTCAGCGCGATCATCAAAATTAAAACCTTCAGGTTGATAATCTCCCAAAACCGGCTTCAAAGAATTGCTTAATTTTTTCCGGCGTTGGTTAAAAGCCGTCCGTACTATAGACTTTAAGGTTTGATCACTAAAGGAAAGTTGAGGCTTATCAAATTTTAGTTTAATGACAGCGCTTGTCACTTTTGGGGGAGGGCTGAATGAATTTCGGGACACTTCAAATAATATTTCAGGTGTGCAAAATAGCTGGGTTTGCACACTCAAAATACCATACTGCTTGGATGAAGGAGCTGAAACCAACCGCTCTGCTACTTCTTTCTGCATCATAAGTATAGCCTCTGAAAAAATTGTCCGGTTTTCCAACAGGGCAAACAAAATAGGAGTTGTAATATAATAGGGAAGGTTGCCCACTACGATATTTTGCTTAGCCGGATCGATCATTTCATTCCAGTCAATCTTCAACACATCTTTTTCATGAAGAGTTAAGTTCTTTACTTCTTCTTTCAATACTTCTACTGCCCGTTGATCAATTTCAATGGCATGTACATCATCAAACTTTTCAACCAGCCATTTCGTTAATGCACCGGTGCCCGGGCCTATTTCTATAATGCGATCGCTTTTTTCTGCGACTATGGCATCAATTATTTTAAAAACAATATTTTTGTCGGTAAGAAAATGCTGACCGAGACTTTTTTTAGTTTTGAAAGACAATGTGTATGATTGACAGTTGACAGTTGACAGTTGACAGTTTTAAGATCGTAGTTATCAATCTTAACTCAAACTTTCATTTCTAACCCCTTTCACCTTGCATCTAAAAACTAACATCTCATTCTATCAAATAGATTTGTAAATTAGCCCACTCTTAGTAACCTTCTAAGTAAATCCTCATACATTCCAATTAATGAGTTTTCTTGAAAAAATCGGTTTAGGCCAAAAGAAAAAAGAGCTTTCACCTCTTATTGGCGAAAAAAAGAAAAAAGAACAGGAAAAATATTCGCTGAAGAGGAATCCGTACATTCGCATTCTGATTCTTATATTTTTTATTGTCATTAGTGCTTTTTCACTTCCCCGAAACCCGGTCCATTCCGGTTTAAATTATTCTCAGGGCCAACCTTGGCGAAATGCCGACTTAACAGCTCCATTTACTTTTTCAATTAATAAAACTGCTTCTGAGCTAGAAGAAGAAAGACAAGAAATCCAAGATAAGACTCCTCCGATTTTTAAGGTCGATGCAAATGTACCCATCACCATACAAACCCGACTTGATTCTATTTATCGGGAAATTCAGCCCGTTATGGAAGCCTATTATGAATGGCAGTCAGCCGTGCGTAACTCTGCTTCAACCGCTGATTTAGACAGTTCCAATTTTGAACAGGCTTTAAATGAGTCAGATATTGATTTCACTGAGTCATCCTGGCAAACACTTCTTGAAAACTATGACCGGGTGCAGAGTTCTGATCTCGCCCCAAGCCAATTTATCGGGGTCAGTATTAAACAGCAGCTGGAATTACTTATAGATCAACTGATGGATCAAGGAGTCATCAATCAAAACAAAAACAACCTGCAAACCGATAAAATAACGATACGAGATAACCGTGCAAGTACCGAGCAATCTGTAGACATTGCACGCATTCGAGATCTTAAAGAGGCCAATGAGTTTGTACAATTTCGTTTAAACCGGATGTTTGACGAACAGCAAGCTCGCCTTGCAATGGAAATTTATAACCGGGTAATACAGCCAAATCTTCGATTTAGTCAGGAAGACACCCAAAATCGCTTAAATGAAGCATTATCCAATATTTCTGAGACTAAAGGAGCTATTGCTCAGGGACAAGTAATCATCCGTCGGGGTGATCTTGTCTCACCTGAACGCGCCAATATTTTAGAAAGCCTTGCTGAAGCTCGTTCTGAAAATGCCAGCAATATTGAGAAATGGATTCGTTTCGGCGGTCAGCTGGTCATTATCATTGCCGTTACCTTTGTCTTCTTCATGTATATTTATTTGTACCGACGTACCATTACCTCCAACAATGCCCTTTTCTTTCTTGTTTTTATCACCTTGGGCTTGGTTTCATTTGCAGCGGGGTTAATTAACTACCTGGATATAGCCGACCCCTACATAATTCCTGTAGCCATAGCTCCCATTGTGCTAACCATTATTTTTGATTCCCGGGTGGGATTGGTTTCTTCCATTATGTTGGCCAGCCTTTTAGGGTTGATTAATGGAAATAGCTTTGAATTTGTGATAGCCACCTTTACAGCTTGTAGCTTAGGGGTGTTTTCCGTACGAGATATTAAAGACCGTTCTCAATTCTTTTTTACCACACCCGGTATTGTTTTTATTTCCTATATACTGGTCGTTGGATCTTTCAACGTTGCCACACTCAGCGGTTTTGAGATGTTCATCTCAGACTTAATGTATATAGCCATCAGTTCCGTTTTCATACTCTTCACCTATCCTATTATTCTTCTGTTTGAGAAAATTTTTGGGGTAACTACCGACTTTACACTAATCGAATTAGGCGACACCAATCAGCCTATTTTGAAAGAATTGATGAACAAAGCACCGGGTACTTTCCATCACAGCCTTCAGGTAGCTAATCTTTCAGAAGCTGCAGCGTCAGCCATTGGAGCTAATTCATTGCTCTGCCGTGTAGGTGCATTATATCACGATATTGGCAAGATGGTAAAACCGGAATATTTTGTAGAAAATCAAACCAAGGGAAATAACGAACATGACAAGCTGAAGCCTCAAATGAGTGCAATGGTTATCAAAGCACATGTGAGTGAAGGTGTTAAAATGGCCCAGGAAGAAGATCTTCCGCAAATTATTATTGACTTCATCAAAACTCACCATGGGACGTCTGTTATTCGTTATTTTTATGAAAAAGCGAAAGAAGATGAGAACTTGAAAAGTATGCTGCAGGAAGATCAATTCCGTTATGAAGGTCCTCTTCCGGCTTCCAAAGAAACCGGTATTTTATTATTGGCAGATGGTATAGAGGCAGCATCCCGTTCCATGAAAAACCCTACTTACAGCAAGCTTGAAAACCTCGTAAACCGCATGGTCGACGACCGTGTAGCCGAAGGGCAGCTTAGCCACTCTCCCCTTACTTTCCGTCACCTCCAAGTGATTAAAGAAACCTTCCTGAATATATTAGTCGGGGTATATCACAGCCGGGTTGAATATCCTGAAGACAAAGAAAGGGAAGCGGAGGAAAAAGCCAGAGAAGAGAAATCTGCTAATAAACTAACCTCTGAGAATGGCTCAAAACAGCAACAGAAAGAAGAGAAAACCGGGGAATAGCAAGTGGCCTTCAAGCAGGAACTGGATTTATATCTACAGTTTGTTAAGCTTGAAAAAGGATTAAGTAAAAACTCTGTTGTTTCCTATAAAAATGACCTTGAACGTTACTTTTTATTTCTTGTTACTGAAAAGAAAATTACCGATCTCGGTGGTGTAACCTTAAGTCATATCGAAGATTTTCTGAATTTTTTGGTAGATGAAGAATTGCTTTCTGCCAGCTCATTGGCTCGTAATATCTCCAGTATTCGCGGCTTTCATGAATTTGCAGTAGTTGAAGGCATCACCAAAGCCAATCCCGCCGAATTAGTAGAACTTCCCAAAAAAGCTTCCAAACTTCCCGAAGTTCTGGACCGGGATGAAATTGAAGCCATTTTAAAAACCCCCGATCTCACCACCCCTGCCGGTATAAGAGATAAAGCTATTCTTGAAACCTTATATGGAACAGGAATGCGGGTAAGTGAACTCACCGGATTAGAACAAGACCGGCTTATTTTTGAAATTGGCTTTATTCGTGTGGTCGGAAAAGGAAATAAGGAGCGACTTGTTCCTGTAGGTGAAATTGCTCAGGATGCCATTTCTCATTATACCGAATTTGTGCGCCCACAGTTTTTAAACCCGGATAATCCTAAAAAAGCTAAAAACAAAGTATTTTTGAGCATGCGGGGAAGTGCTCTTTCACGCATGAGTATCTGGAACATTGTAGAGAAAGCATCCAAAAAAGCCGAGATTAAGAAAAATGTTTATCCTCATATCTTCAGACATTCCTTTGCTACCCATTTATTGGAAGGTGGTGCTGATTTAAGAGCGGTTCAGGAAATGTTGGGACATTCTTCTATTTTAACTACGGAAATTTATACCCATGTAGACCGTTCATTTCTACATCAAGTGCACAAAGAATTTCACCCCCGAGCTTAAAATTTTCAGACTAAATAATTCGATTATTTTTTCGTTCAGCATTAAGTTTTTACTTCTGCTATTTTAGCATTAAACCTAAAAAATTTTATTTCATGACCTTTACTCGTTTTCTTTGCCTGATACTCACTCTATTCTTCACTACCCATTCATTAACAGCACAAGTCCTTAATTCAAAATCCTATGAAAACGGCATGGTCGTTTCGGCCGATAAATATGCGTCTGAGATAGGAAAGGAAATTTTGCAACAAGGTGGAAATGCAGTGGATGCTGCTGTAGCTGTTCAGTTTGCATTGGCGGTAACTTTGCCCCGGGCAGGAAATATCGGCGGGGGCGGATTTATGGTTATCCATTTGGCAAACGGTGAAACTGCGGCTCTCGATTTCAGGGAAAAAGCCCCGGAACTCGCTACACGGAATATGTACATCCGTAACGGAGAATTTCAATCCGACTTAAGCTGGGAAGGTGTTCTGGCAGTTGGTGTTCCGGGAACCGTGGATGGAATGATTAAAGCAATTGAACGCTACGGTAAAATGCCTCTGGACCTGGTCATTCAACCCGCAATAAAACTTGCTCGTAAAGGATATCCACTTTCTTTCTCGCAAGCAGAAGACCTTAATAACCGCAAGGATAGATTTAAAAAATATCAATCTTCAGAAAAATATTTCACTACCGGGGATAACACCTCGTTTAAGGAAGGAGATTTATTTATTCAAAAAGATTTAGCTGAAACACTGGAGCGGATAGCGAGATTTGGAAGAGAAGGTTTTTATTCCGGACCCGTAGCCGATGCCATCGTAAATGAAATGAAACGCTATGATGGATTAATCGGATATCGTGATCTTCGAAACTATGAAAGTAAATGGAGAGAACCGGTTGAAGTCGAATTCAATGGTTATAAACTGCATATTATGCCACCTCCCAGCAGCGGAAGTGTGGCCTTTGCCCAAATTCTGGAAATGATTGATGATTACCCTCTGGCTGAGATGGGGCATAATTCGGCGGAGTACGTGCATTTAGTAAGTGAGGCCATGCGCAGGGCTTTTGCTGACCGCTCTTACTATCTGGGTGATCCTGATTTTGTTGACATCCCCATGAATGAATTGATGAGTGAGGAATACAACAATGAACGTATGGTTAGTTTTCGGGATGATACTGTGACTACTTCTTCCTCCCTTTCACATGGCCGTATTTCCGAATATACCGAGGCTTCAGAAACCACACATTTCTCGATCGTAGATAACGAAGGAAATGCCGTTGCAGTCACAACTACCTTAAATGGATCATTTGGAAGCCATGTGGCTGTGGGCGGAGCTGGGTTTTTACTCAATAATGAAATGGACGACTTTTCAGCTCAACCGGGGGAACCCAATGCTTACGGATTACTGGGTGCCGATGCCAATGCTATTGAACCCGGAAAAAGAATGTTGAGCAGTATGACCCCTACTATTGTCAGCAAAGATGGAAAAGTAGAAATGGTGATTGGTGCAGCCGGAGGACCAAGAATCATAACCGCCACGTTACAAAGTTTTTTGAACCGTGCTGTATTTGACATGAGATCACAGCAAGCTACCGCTCAACCTCGCTTCCACCATCAATGGCTTCCTGACAGACTTTTCATTGATGATTTTGGTTTGAGTCCTGATACTCAACAGCTGTTGGAAGAAAGAGGGCACACGATTTTCCCCCTTCCTACAATAGGCCGGGCACATAATATATTTGTTGATAGAAATGGAAACCTGACTAGTGGTGTAGATCCCCGGGGCGACGGCTATGCGGCTGGATATTAAAACGCAATTTGATGCCGCAAATTAGTTTATTTCCTTTAAGATTATTTTCTTTCAACAATTATCCTAAATAGCCATTTTACCACTCTCTTTAGAGCAAAGTAACATACAGAATAAATGAAGCAAGCATACGAATCTATCGCCTGGCAAGAAGATCATTTAGTAATTCTAGATCAAACACAGCTCCCATTGCGTGAAATTTATTCTGACGTAAATACCGTTGGTCAGGTTTGGGATGCCATCAAAAAGCTGAAGATACGCGGAGCTCCCGCCATTGGCATTGCAGCAGCTTATGGACTATATCTTGGCGTTCGAGACCTCAAGTCAAAAAACTTCACCAGCTTTAATGTAGAATTAAACCGTTGGATTGAATACCTGAAATCTTCCCGTCCGACGGCTGTAAATCTCAGCTGGGCTTTAGAGCGAGTCAATCAAACCGTGTATGCCAATAAAGACAAGGATCTGGAAGAGATTAAGGAAATTATTCTGAAGACCGCAGAAACCATTCACTCCGAAGATAAGCGGGTATGTCGGAAAATTGGGCAAAACGGAGCCAAACTTGTTAAAAAGGGATCGAATATCCTCACACATTGCAATACCGGCGGCTTGGCTACTGGCGCTTACGGCACCGCATTTTCAGTGTTACTTCATGCAAATGATGACGATAAAGACATTCATGTTTGGGTAGATGAAACACGCCCGCTCCTTCAGGGGGCTCGTCTTACCACCTGGGAATTACAAAAAGCTGAAATTCCCTTTCACCTGATTACTGATTCTATGGCCGGTTCTTTAATGAATACCGGAAAGGTAGATATCGTGGTTGTAGGAGCGGATCGGGTAACGGCTAATGGAGATACCGCCAATAAAATAGGAACTTATTCTCTCGCCGTACTTGCCAAAGAAAACAATATCCCCTTTTATGTAGCTTTACCTCTTTCAAGCTTCGATTTGGAAACCGATACCGGAGAGGAAATTGAAATTGAAGAAAGAGAGCCTGAAGAAATCACCCATCTAAATAAAACACAAATTACTCCAAAGAAAACCAAAGCTTATAATCCGGCTTTTGATATTACTCCGAACAAATACATAACCGGATTTATTACAGAAAAAGGAATTGTTGAACCGAATTTCAAAAAAAATATTAAGAAGCTTTTTGATTGATTCTTTCTTCCGGAGAATTTCTTTCTTCTGTTTCAAGAATATTTATTTCATCCTCAAAGAAATCAAAGTCTCGCTCCCTGTGGATATTTATAGTCACCCCTATTGAACTTCCTACAATAATCCCCAACCCGACAGTCAAATAAATATTCAGGTCATTGAAAACACCAATCCCGTACCCAATACCTCCTCCTATAACAACAGCGGATAACCAAATCAGTACGCTTTTCATGGTTTTATAACCTGATATTGATCTCTATTTACCCTCGTTATTTTTAAACGGTACTTTGAGCTTAAAAGATGTACTGCTCTCGTTTGATGAATAGTCAAGATCAGCCTCTAATTGTTTACTGAAGGCACGGATAATACGCATTCCAATTCCGGTAGCAATTTTTTGTTCAAAATTACCTGGCAATGCCGTACCATTATTCGTGATTTTCAAAAACAACCCTTCTTCATTTTTGAATATATCTATTACAATATGCCCTTTATCGCCTGACTGGAAACCATGTGTACAGGCATTCATGACTAACTCATTGACAATTAATGCAAAAGGAATTGCCCGATCCATATCCAATGTAATTCCATCCTCAGCATGAACTATAAGCTGTATATTTTTATGATCTTTACGAAGGGATTGCTCTATGCGATTACTCAACTTGATGGCATAGTTCTTTAAATCCACGTGATTAGCCTTCTTAGTCTGTGACATTGACTCATGGACAATGGTAAGCGAACGAATTAGAGAATGTGAATCTTTAAGAATCTGCTCATTTGATTTATTTGTATCACTTTTAAGCTGCAATTCGAGCACAGCCAATACCATCGTCAAATTTGTGCGAACCCTGTCATGAATTACATTCAGGAGTTGATCTCTCTCATCCAGGGCTATGTTTAATTTTACCTGATTTTCTCGCAAAGTCAGAGTTTGTTGATCCACTTCCTCCTGAAGTGTGCGGTTCCAGCTTCCCACCAAATAAATACTGCCCACACCAATAAAAAACACCAGTGCAATTGAAATCCACGTTACAATCTCAAACGATTCATTCACACTCATCATACTATTAAAAACCTGGGCAGACATGCCCGACCCTGCTATTTCTTGCTCAATAGACTGCGACCCCAAAAGCTTCGCGGAAATAATAAACATAGCTAAAACCAATACAACAGTAGTAATGGCTGAATAAATCCACTTTATGGAAACTTCATTTCTTGGCGGAATATCAAATTGTTTATTTCTAAAGCGATATACAGCCGGAGTGAAGAAGTACAATAACGGCCCCCCGATCAGAAAAGACTGAAGAAATAAACTAACCCACCAGCTTTTCCAAATCACAAGGGTCTCAAAAAGAGGGAGGTTATAAAACCGACTCCATACAAAAGCACCCAGCGAACAAGCTAATGCTGCGAAAAGGGAAACTACAATATAAAAAGTAAAGCTCCTCAGCGTTCGGAGGCTCAAATCAAAAGAAACACAATAATAGGAAAGCGCATATACTGAAAGTCCCAATGTAAACGACATCGAATATAACAGGGACCAATACCAAGTCATAGAAGCTGTAAAAGCCAAAACAAAGGTAGATACAAAAACAGGAATGAATCCCCATTCAAAGCCAATCCAAAGCACTAACAACAGGCCGATAAGCATGGGAATCTGAATTAAAAAGACCTGGCCAATCTTGTCTTGATTCAGAATGTCAGAAAAACCAAAAAAATGCTCGACTATAAAAACTGAAGAAATGCTACCCCCAATCAGTAGGATCCAAATACTCAAGAGGCTTAAAAATTTACCGCTTGTTATACCCAACTTGCCAAGAAGAAAATCCATGGTAAGGGGCTGATAAGCTTGGGGGGTTACACCATTTTGATCTTTAACCTCCATTCATACTCCAGTTTTTACTAATCTTTTACTACGTTGAGACTAAAGCATTTGGCAACGCTTCAGAAATTTTGTTGATGAAAATATACAATTCTCAAAGGTGAAACACATGAGAAGAAACGAGATTTTAAAAAAGTTATCCTTAATACCCCTTTTTGTTTAAAAATCACAAATTTGAGTGCAATGAATCAGCCTGAACAAGCTGATGAGAGCCATGCCAGGTAACCTCACCTTTATTTAAAATTATCAACTGGGGAGATTCATGCCTTATACCCAGCTTATCAGCTATATAAAATGAAAGCTCGCGTTGGGAAATAACATCTATCATATAGAATTCGGCCTTCTCCCTTTTTGCATCAGAAATATTCTGCAAACTTTTTAAAGCAAAATAACTGGTCGCACAACGAGTACTATGCTTATATAAAACCTGCGGTTTCTCATTGGAAACAGCCAGAATATTTTCTATCTCCTCCCTTGCCGAAATGGCCTTCCAATTCAACACTGATTCTGTTTCATTATCTCCTTCAAATAAATTTCCCAATACCTTAAAAATGCCCATTCGTTTATATCTTTTTAAATATTAATTCCAGATTGAATTCCCAAGCTCATCAATGTATTGTCAACTATTTTCAGTTTTTACGAATCTTTTTTGCACGGAATTCATTTAGTTAATTAACAAGTTATAGTTAAAGATTTAATAAAATCAATATAAGGAGTTCCATGAATACACAAATAAAAGCACAATGGCTCGGTCATTCTGCCTTCAAATTAGAAAGCCAAAGCGGGAAAATTATTTATATCGACCCTTTCCTAAAAAATAATCCCATGACTCCCGATAAATTCAAAGAGGTAAAAGAAGCCGACTACGTCTTGCTCACTCATGGACACGAAGATCACGTGGGTGATACTGTGGAAATTGCCAAAAATACCGGAGCTAAGGTAGTTGGTATTGTAGAACTTATCGGGCTTCTGAAGGATGAAGGATTACCTGAAGACCAAGCCGTAGCTTTTAATAAAGGCGGAACCGTACACTTTGAAGATTTTTCAGTAACGCTGGTTTCAGCCAATCACAGTTCTTCTTATCAAGGTAAATATGCCGGCGATCCCGGAGGACTCATTCTTTCCTTTGAAGATGACATATGCGTATACCACATGGGGGATACCAATATTTTTTCTGACCTTGAACTGTATGGAGAGTTGTATCAACCGCACGTGGTACTTGCGCCAACCGGCGACCACTTTACAATGGGGCCAGAAGAAGCTGCTTATGCTGTCGAAATGATTGGCTGTGAGTATGCAATTCCCATTCACTATGGAACGTGGCCGCCTATTGACAGTGATCCTGAGGAATTCAAAGAAATTCTAGAAGCTCTTACAGACACCGAAGTATTGATCCCTGAAAAAGGCGTTAATTTTTTAGAATGATTTTTTAATTATATAAAACAACGAAGCCACAAATTTGAAATAAAGTTTGTGGCTTTTTTATTGCTGAAATTACATGATTTTACCCGACTGAAAGCTAAATTATTGGCGATCGACGATTTTTTGTAGTATAAAGCCTATTGTTCATCAAGTTTGAGTTCAACCTTATACAATTATAACTCATAATTAAACTTCTGTACTATGAAATTGAAATATTTACCATTGGTTTTACTCTTGTTGCTATTCAGTTTACCGATGAAAGCACAAGGTCAAAAAACCGTTTCAGAAACAAATTATAATGCACTTGAACTTCGAAATATCGGGCCTGCTCTTAATAGCGGGCGTATCGCTGATATCGATTTCCACCCTAAGGATCAAAATATCTGGTACGTAGCCGTTGGTTCAGGAAATGTTTGGAAAACGACTAATGCCGGCACCACATGGGATCCGATTTTTGATAATGAAGGATCTTATTCCATTGGTTCAGTTACCATAGACCCCAATAATCCAAACACTATATGGGTTGGAACAGGAGAAGATGTCGGAGGCCGACACGTTGGCTACGGCGATGGTATCTATAAAAGTACCGACAGCGGAAGAAGCTGGAAAAACATGGGGCTTGAAGAATCTGAACACCTTTCTACCATCATTGTACATCCCGAAAATCCTGACATTGTTTGGGTTGCTGCAGAAGGTCCGCTTTGGAGTAGCGGAGGTCAGCGTGGACTCTATAAAACTACCGATGGCGGTGAAACATGGGAAAATAAATTGAGCGGCAACGAATGGACCGGAGTTACTGACATTTTGATTGACCCGCGTAACCCCGATGTACTTTATGCTGCAACCTGGCAACGACACCGTACGGTAGCAGCTTATATGGGTGGTGGACCAGGCTCCGGTATTCATAAAAGTACCGACGGCGGCGAAACATGGAAACAACTTAACAGCGGATTGCCAAATTCCAATTTGGGAAAAATCGGACTAGCCATATCTCCGCAGCAACCTGATATTGTTTATGCCGCCATAGAGCTTGATCGGAGAACAGGTGGTTTATATATGTCAGAAAACAAAGGTGAATCATGGAAAAAAATGTCCGATGCCGTATCCGGCGGAACCGGTCCGCATTATTACCAGGAATTATACGCCTCGCCCCATAACTTTGGCCAAATCATTCTTGTAAGTAATTACACCCTTATTTCTGATGATCACGGGGCTAATTTCAGAAGGATAAATAACACAAATAAACACGTTGATGATCATGCCGTCGCCTTCAAAAAAGATGATCCCAATTTCATTATGATCGGTACCGATGGAGGGCTATTTGAGAGTCATGACTTTATGAAGACATGGAGATTTATCAGAAACCTGCCGGTTATGCAGTATTATAAGGTTTCCGTGGATGATGCCAAACCATTTTACAATGTCTTTGGTGGAACTCAGGATAACGGCTCTAACGGCGGCCCCTCGCGCACTACTGATGATGACGGTATTCGAAACCGGGATTTCTTTAAAACCCTGGGCGCTGATGGCCACGACTCTGCAACCGAACCCGGGAATCCGGATATTATATATGGAGAATTTCAACAAGGAGCCCTTCATCGGGTAGACCGCACCACAGGTGAGTCTGTTTTCATTCAGCCCCAACCGGCTGAGGGAGAAGATTACGAGCGCTTCAACTGGGATGCACCGATTGAGGTAAGCCCACACAAACCAACCCGCCTCTATTTTGCTTCCCACAGAGTGTGGAGAACCGAAGATCGCGGAGACAGCTGGACTCCCATTTCAGGTGATTTAACCCGAAATCAGGAACGAATTACCCTTCCCATCATGGGTAAACAACAAAGTTGGGACAATCCGTGGGATGTCAGTGCCATGTCCAATTATAATACTATTACTTCTCTGGCAGAATCACCACAACAAGAAGGACTCATTTACGCCGGAACTGATGACGGACTCCTGCAAGTAACCGAAGATGGTGGCGAGAACTGGCGCCGCATTGAATTAGGTAATATAAGAGGTATTCCATCCACTGCTTTTGTCAATGACATTAAAGCTGACCTATTTGATGCCAACACTGTATATGTTGCAATGGATAATCACAAAAACGGAGATTATACGCCCTATCTCATTAAGAGTACGGACAGAGGGCGATCCTGGGAATCTATTTCCAATAACCTGCCTGACCGGCACCTGGTTTGGCGAGTAGTTCAGGATCATGTAAACCCTGACTTACTTTTTGCAGCCACCGAATTTGGCATCTTCTTTACGGTTGACGGGGGAAACGAATGGGTACAACTGAAAGGCGGTGCCCCAACCATTTCTTTTCGAGACATCACGATACAGCGGGATCATGAAGATCTTGTTGCAGCCTCATTCGGCCGTGGTTTCTTTATCTTAGACGACTACACGCCACTGCGTGAAGTTAACTCAGAAACCCTTAATCAGGAGGCAAAATTATTCTCTACCCGAGATGCATTTTGGTACGTCCCTACTGGTAAAGTGGACTCACAGGGAGATACCGAATATGTAGCTAAAAACCCTCCTTATGGTGCCGTATTTACTTATTACCTAAAAGAGGACCACTTGTCTAAAGAAGCTCAGCGAAAACAACGTGAACGACAGCTTGATGCAGATGAAGACGTTCCATTCCCAGGATGGGATGCGCTCGACGAGGAAATAGCGGAAGAAGATCCCTACATACAAATCACTATCAAAGATAATAATGGAACGGTGATTAACCGGGTTAAAGGTCCTGCCAAAAAAGGATTCCATCGCGTGAACTGGGAGTTGCGTCACGCTTCCAAAGATTTAATAACACTGGAGTCAGCCGGTGGGGGCGGATGGTTCAGTGATGCCTTCCCAGTAGTGCCTGGAACGTATTCGGCAAGCATGTCACTGGTCAAAAACGGGGAAGTTCGTGAGCTTTCCGAACCCATTAATTTTGATGTGGTGCCATTGCGCGACGGTGCATTGGATCGAAAACCGAATCAAAAGCGTAAAGCATTTATGGACAATTTGATTGCATTCCAGCAGGATTTAACTGCAACCTCTGACAAACTGGAAGAGCAACTGGATCGAATAGAAGTAATGAAAACGGCTTTAAATCGTGCTGATACTGAAGATCCTGAGCTTCGCAAGCGCATTCACGAAGCTCGAATGCAGCTATTGGAATTCGACAAAGAAATGAGCGGAAGTGAAGCCAAAGGTGAAATAGGTGAAAGAAATCCGCCAACGCCAAGTCAACGCATGTATGTTGGCTTCCGGGCGCTCAGCACCACCTACGGACCAACACCTACACACGAAAAAACCGTAGAAGCAGGCAAAAAGGAACTTCAAGACATTAAGCAACGCATTGACTCATTCATCGAGTCTGTAATGCCACCTCTTGAAGAAGCCCTAGAAGCAGCCGGAGCTCCTCCTATTGAAAATTAATACAAGCTGAACATCAAAAAAGTTCTAAAGGAGAAGCCTTAAAACGCTTCTCCTTTTTTATTTGAACAACTATGTTGAACATATTGGATTTAAGTTCCGGGTTAACAATATATTTATGCGCAATTTAGGGATGATGAAATGATCATCATTAATATGCTAATCACCTTAAATGTAAATGTGTAATAAAAAAGAAAAGTAGATACTATAGTTCAAGATCATTAAAGTTGCGGAGCCCTGATCCCATTAGAAAAGTTTTGAAGAAGACGCCAAATCTGGAACATTCTAAGCTTTCAATAGTTATACAAAAAAACGAGAGAATTTACCCCTCATTAAAGTAAAAATTGAATAACACTCATCAGTAATTTTCAATTACCAATTAACCCTGTAAGCTATGATACTCAAGAAAATATTTTCACCACTTACCACATTTACTCTCTTAATTATCATCATGGCCGGTTGCGATACCACCAGTACGGATACCAAATCAAGTGAGGGCAATGTAAAATTGCAATTCAAAACGGCCACCGGCACTTCAGGTACTGCAGCCAAAGCACTCGCCTCGGGAAACAGTTTGATGTCACAGCACGACTCTCTGATTGTGGAAGGCTCGAACGGTACCCTGACTATCAACGATATTCGATTTATTGTCGAAAAGTTTAAGCTGGAACCCGCCGATGTGGAGAACGATACGGTTGAAATCGAGTACGAAGAGTTTGAAGCAGAACCGTTCTTCATCGATCTGCCACTCACGGATGATACGCTGAATCTTGGTAACAATCAGATAAAAGCCGGGTTCTATGAAGAGTTTGAATTCGAAGTTAAGGATCTCGACTTTGAATTTGATGAAGAAGAAGAGGATCACCAGGCGCTG
Organism: Gracilimonas sp.; assembly: GCF_014762685.1. Classification (NCBI taxonomy): domain Bacteria; kingdom Pseudomonadati; phylum Balneolota; class Balneolia; order Balneolales; family Balneolaceae; genus Gracilimonas; species Gracilimonas sp. The sequence continues at coordinate 207,256 of NZ_JABURM010000005.1, read as the reverse complement.
GCCGATTCCATTCGATCGGAGTTCCCCGAATGGCCGGAAGAAGCCAGTATGATAATTATAGGCAGTTTTACACCCACCGGAGGTGAATCCCAAGCGTTTATGGTGTTTGCCAAAGCCGAAATCGAAGTAGAGCTTGAGTTTGAACCGCCTCTTGAAGTCACTGAAGACATGGAACATGTTGTATCTGTCAACATTGATCCCACACAGTGGGTGCTACAAGAAGACGGATCAGTTATAAACCTGACAGATTATAACTGGGGTGAACGGGAAGAACTGCTTGAATTCAGTGCCAAGTTCAAAGAAGGCCTACTGGAAGTTGAAGTCGACGAAGAAGATTTCGATGATGAAGACGAGGACTAATCCACCGATCGACCAGATTCTATAATCAAATATTTACATAAGAGGAAAAGCCCGAAATGATATGCGTTTTCGGGCTTTTCCTGTTTTCATTTAGACTCATCATTTATAAATAAAAATACCATCTACCTATAGGAAGTAAGAGCTATTTGCCAAAACCTCTATCCTAAAAATTCCTTCCGTAACAAAGTATTCAGTTCGGCGTAAAGGCTTACTGTCAGTCAAAATCAAAACGGTTGGAATTCAAATGAAAACATTACGCTACTCACTGCCAATATTTTTACTTATTGCAACGCTGTTCGGTGCAACGGCTTGCAACAACAATGAAGATCAAAACGAAAATGACGAAGAAGAAAAGCTGGTCATTCCGGTTGAAGTCAGTAATGTCAGTCGTGGCGATATTTCTGCTTATTATGCCAACACAGCCACCCTTGATGCCGAACAGGAAGCTACCGTGGTTTCCAAAGTACGCGGAATTATAAATGAAATTTATGTGGAAGAAGGCGATGAAGTAAAAGCGGGGCAAGTCATTGCTAAAATTGAAGACGAACAATACCGTATTGAAGCCGCTCGCGCCAAAGCTACGCTCGACCGCCTTCAAAATGAATTCCGCAGAAATAGAGAATTATTTGAGAAAAATCTGATTGCGGCCGAAACCTTTCAAAATTCACAATACGAGTATGAGTCCCAAAAAGCCGCTTACGACCTGGCTCAACTGAACCTGGAGCATACTTCTATTAAATCTCCTATTGGCGGAGTCGTCTCTGAGCGTTTCGTTAAAAGAGGCAATATGATTGGCACCGATCAGCAGATCTTCAGGGTTACTGATTTCAGCCCGCTTCAGGCTATTTTATATGTACCTGAACATGAGATGGCGAAAATCCGCAAAGACCAGCCTGCTGAATTACGTGTAGATGCCCTTCCCAACCAAATTTTTGCCGGGCATGTTGAGCGAATCAGCCCCGTTGTGGATTCTCAAACCGGAACTTTCAAAGTCACTGTTTTTGTGGATGAAACCAAAAACCTGCTGCGCCCAGGAATGTTTGGACGGGTTAAAATTGTATATGATACCCGCAAAAATACCCGAATGATTCCAAAGTCAGCGATAATGTCAGAAGATCTGGCACAAACTGTATATGTAATTCGGGATTCACTGGCTTTCAAAAAGCAAATTCAAACCGGCTACACCAATGGATTGAATGTAGAGGTTATCGACGGACTTGAAGACGGTGAAACTGTAGTCACCATAGGGCAAAGCAGCCTGCAAGACAGCTCTAAAGTCAACATTATAAACCTGTAAGCAGGATCCCGCTATGAAAATTATCGAGCTGTCTATACGCCGAAAAGTTACCATTGCTATGTTTACAGTAGGGATTTTGCTTTTCGGTATTGTCTCTCTCTCCCGCCTGAACGTCAACCTGCTTCCGGAGCTGAGTTATCCTACTCTGACAATCCGTACCGAATTTCAGGGAGCAGCACCTATTGAAGTTGAAAACCTGATTACCAAACCCGTAGAAGAAGCTGTGGGGGTAGTTAAAGGTGTACAGCAAGTTCGCTCTATTTCCCGCGCCGGACAGTCGGATGTAGTGCTGGAATTTGCCTGGGGTACCGATATGAACATTGCCAATCTGGATGTGATGTCAAAGCTGGATGCTGTCCAACTTCCATTCGAGGCTGAAAAACCGGTTACTCTGCGCTTTGACCCCACTCTTGACCCCATTATGCGTTATGCCCTTTATTATAACAATGAAGCCGGACAAAAATCCCCGGATAACGCGGCGGTTGATTATGCTGCTTATGAAGATCTTTCAAGTCCCGATGCTATTGCCCGCCTGAAAGCACTGCGGGTTCTGGCCGATGAACAGCTGAAGAAGAATTTGGAATCTTCCCTTGGTGTGGCTTCCGTCAAAATCAGCGGAGGACTTCAAGAAGAAATACAGGTAAATATTGATCAGCGCCGACTTTCCTATCTGAATATCCCTATTGAGACCGTATCACAGATACTAAGTGCGGAAAATATAAACCTTTCCAGCGGTCGGCTGGAGGAAGGCTCACAACAATATCTGGTGAGAACACTGAATGAATTTAAAACGGTAGATCAAATCAGAAATGTGGTAATTAGCCACAATGGCAAAAATACCACCTACCTGAAAGATGTGGCCGATGTCGAACAATCTTACAAAGAACGGGAAGCCATAACCCGGTTGAACGGCTCAGAAGCGGTGGAAATTGCTATTTATAAAGAAGGGGATGCCAACACCGTCGCAACCGCTGAAGCTGTAGAAGCCCGCATATCCCAAATCCGGGATATGCTTCCTGATGAAATGAAAATGGTGAAAGTATATGACCAATCGGTGTTCATTGCTTCTGCCGTGAATGAAGTTAAGAATGCAGGAATTATCGGTGGTATTTTGGCCGTAATCGTGCTTTATCTCTTCCTTCGAAATTTCTGGACTACAGTTATTATTTCTGTTTCTATACCTGTTTCCATCATCGCTACATTTAATTTAATGTATGGAAATGATATTTCGCTCAACATCATGTCATTGGGTGGAATTGCACTTGGTATCGGAATGCTGGTGGATAATTCTATCGTGGTATTGGAAAATATTGCGAGGCACAAAGAAATGGGAAAAGGAATTATAGAATCGGCCCGTGAAGGTGCCGGAGAAGTAGGAATGGCGGTTATTGCTTCAACTCTTACCACCATAGCCGTGTTCTTTCCGCTGGTTTTTGTACAAGGAATTGCAGGGCAATTATTCCGTGACCAAGCCCTGACCGTAACATTTTCCTTGCTGGCATCCCTGGTCGTAGCTATTACTTTGATTCCGATGATGTCTTCTATTGGAGGTTCCAAGTCTGAAAACACGTCCCTCCAACTAGAGGATCCCAAGACCAAATTTGGGCGGGGCTTACGTTCCATTCGGATGTTCTTGTTCTACACCATCCCCACTGCTATTACAAAGGGTTTAAAATTTATTTTCAAGTGGATTGCTAAAATCACCAAAGCACTGTTTTCACCTTTTGTGTATGTGTTCGATAAATCCTACCGGGTGGTTGAAAAAGTATATGCCCGAATGCTGCGTTGGTCACTCGACCACAAATTCATCGTCATGGCTTCAGCTGTTTTAATTTTTGCAGGTTCCTTAACTTTAATTCCCAAAATCGGAATTGAACTTATTCCGCAACTTTCACAAGGAGAATTTTCCGTAGAATTTAAGCTTCCTCCGGGAACTCCAATCGAGAAAACAGATGCTGCCTTGAGGGTCGTGCAGACTTCCGCCCGAGATCAAAACCACATTCAAACTACCTTTGCCGTGGCCGGAACCGGTAATCGTATGGATGCCAATCCTGATGAAGGCGGCGAAAACTGGGGAGAAATGAATGTTACTCTCGCCTCCGGTTCTTCTGCAGCAGAGGAAGAAGTTGCAATGAATCAATTGCGCACCTCACTCAGCCAGATTCCCGGACTGGAATACAAATTTGAGCGCCCTGCCCTGTTTTCCTTCAGTACTCCCATTGAGATTGAGATCTCCGGATTCGATTTAGATAAACTGAAAGAAGCCGGTGATGCCGTAGCCCGCAAACTTTCCTCCAATAACCGCTTTGCTGATGTAAAGAGTACGATGGAAACGGGAAGCCCCGAAATTCAAATCATATTTGACCGTGATAAAGCCGCTTCTCTCGGATTGCAGGTACATGATGTGGCCGACCGCATTGTGAACAACATCCGGGGTAATGTAGCCACAAGATACTCGTGGAGAGACCGGAAAATTGATGTTTTGGTCCGGGCCAGGGAAGTTGACCGGACCTCGATTGATGAAATTCAGCGATTGGTGGTTAATCCCGAAAGTGAGCGTCCTATTCCTTTAAATGCTATTGCAACCGTACAAATTACCAACGGGCCCGGCGAAATCCGCCGGGTAGCCCAACAACGGGTGGCAATTGTTTCTGCGAACTTGAATTACGGCGACTTGGGTGAAGCCGCACAAGAAGTGGAAAAAGCACTGGCTGAAGTAACCATGCCTACCGGTGTGCTTGCCCAGATAGCCGGACAAAACGAAGAAATGTCCGAATCATTTCAGTCACTCATTTTCGCTCTTTTACTGGCTGTATTCCTTGTGTATTTAGTCATGGCCTCGCAATTTGAATCACTCCTTCATCCTTTTATCATTTTGTTCACCATCCCCTTGGCATTGGTTGGAGCTATTATTGCTTTATATATCACAAAAACCACCATTAGTGTTGTGGTATTCATTGGATTAATTTTACTCATTGGAATTGTGGTTAATAACGCCATCATTCTTATCGACATTATCAACCAGATGCGTATGAAGGGCATGGAAAAGCTGGAAGCCATTAAAGAAGGTGGCAAGTCCCGGCTTCGCCCCATTCTAATGACTACCATGACGACTACCCTTGGACTCCTCCCACTGGCCATTGGATTTGGAGACGGAGCTGAACTTCGTGCACCGATGGGTATTACTGTTATAGGGGGGCTGTTGATTTCAACCCTTCTTACCCTTGTGGTAATTCCTGTTATGTACGACCTCCTTGACCGAAAAAAATATACGGTTCGACCGGAAATTGAAACTGTTTAACTCAATACCATGAATATTACCGAACTATCACTGCGCCGACCGGTAACCACACTCATGGTTTTTGTGAGCATGCTGGTTGTTGGGGTCATTGCCACCCGCATGGTTCCCATGGAGTTTATGCCGAATATCACCTTTCCGGGTGCTTTTATTCAAATTCCGTATCCTAATTCCACCCCTGCTGAGGTGAATGAAAATATAGCCCGCCCCATCGAGGAGGTGCTGGCAACCATCAGCGGTGTTGAACAAATCAGTTCCAATTCCGGAGAGAACAATGCCGGGGTGCTAATTACCTTTAAGCAAGGAAATGACATTGATCTGAAAGCCATTGAAATCAAGGAAAAAATTGAAAGTATTCGCAATCAACTTCCTGATGATTTTGAGTATTATAACATCAACAAATTTCGCGATGGTGCCAATGCCACTCTTCAGCTTCGCATCTCCAGTAATCGAGACCTGTCGGATGCTTATGAACTCTTGAACCGAAACCTTCAGCAACGCCTTGAACGCATTTCAGGTGTTGGACAGGTTAATTTGTATGGGGTTGAGAAAAAGGAAATCCGCATTGAACTTGACCCGGATCGTCTCACCCAATATAACATTGACCTTAACAGGCTCAGCAATACATTGCGCCGGTCCAATTTTTCCATTTCTGCCGGAAAAATCACCGATTCAGGTATGCGGTATATGGTACGGCCGATTGGTGATTTAAATGGAGTAGAAGACATTGAAAACCTGATCATAGCCGATAACAACCTCCGGGTAAAAGACATTGCACAAGTCTCACATACAACTCCTGAACGAGATTATGCCCGGCATCTGGATATGAAATATGCCATCGGGCTGGATATCACAAAAGAATCTACGGCTAATTCAGTTGAGGTTGTTAATGAAGTACTGGCGGAAATTCAGGAAATTAATAAACTGCCCGAAATGCAAGGGATTGAAATCTATGAGATGTTTAATGAAGCGGATGGCATCTTAAGCTCCCTCAAAGAATTATTTAATGCCGGTATGATCGGAGCTTTATTGTCCATTTTCGTGCTGTATATTTTTCTGCGTCAGATTAGCACCACGCTGATCGTAGCTACCGCTGTCCCCTTTTCACTGATTGTCACCCTCGGTTTCTTTTTCTTCCTGGATATTTCCCTGAATATATTATCCATGATGGGATTGATGCTCGCCATTGGGATGCTTGTTGATAATGCCGTGGTGGTAACCGAAAATATTCACCGTTATCAACGAATGGGAAACAGTGCCTGGAAATCTGCCATTCTGGGAGCGAAGGAAGTTTCCATTGCTGTTACCGCCGGCACCCTTACCTCCATCATTGTTTTTCTTCCGAATGTGGTGAACGAGAGCTTCATTTCACAGCACATGTATTATATCGGAATGGCTATTATTATTGCACTTTTAGCCTCTCTGGTAATTTCATTAACCGTGATTCCATTATTGGCCACTAAAATCAAGCCGCCCGAAAAAAATAATAAAGAAACACTGATCGATAAGCTTTCAGTTAAATATGCGGCTTTGTTGGGCTGGTTTCTGGAACGAAGAAAAATATCTGTCCTTTTTATCACCTTGCTGTTCTTAAGCGGTATAATACCCGCCGCTTTTATGTCGGTAGATATGTTCCCAAGAATTGAAGAACGGCAATTGAGATTACAATATAATCTGAATGCCGCCTATACGCTCGAGACTGTAAAAGAATCGGTAGATCGAATTGAGCAATACCTCTATGACAATCAGGAAGATTTCGAGATTAAATCTGTCTATACCTATTACACTCCTGATCATGCGGAATCTACCCTGAACTTAATACCCGATGAAGATGCAAAGAAACCGGTCACCCAAATAAAAGAAGAAATTCAGGAAAACCTCCCGCAAATTGCTATCGGCCGGCCGGCGTTTGAATACATCAGCCGAAACAATGCCGAGCAGGTACGTGTTTTTGTACAAGGGGAATCCATGGAAACACTGGAAGATTTAGCTGAACAAGTGGCCTGGAGATTGGAACAAATTGAAGGTTTCGCGGATGTGCGATCTGAAGCTGAAACCGGCAGCGACGAAGTCCGCCTCACCGTAAATCATGATCGGGCACGAAACTTTGGGTTAACATCCTCGGCCGTAGCCCAAATGGTTTCCGGTTCTGTACGCGGACAAACCGTGCAACGTATTCGCGGAACCGATGGGGAAATTGATGTGGTACTGGCTTTTCAGGATGTGAACCGCCAGACTATAGATGACTTAAAAAATCTACCAATATCAATTGGCGACCAAACAGTGAAGTTAGCATCCCTGGCTGAATTTGAACAAAGTAAAGGCCCCGGGCGGATTTTCCGGCAAAACCGAAAAACTTCACTTGGTATAGCCATAAACCTGGATGGGCTTACTTCGGAAGAAGCAAAAGAAGAAATTTCAAAAATAATGGACCAGATCGCCTATCCTACCGGCTATTCCTGGAGTTATGGCCGAAGTTTTGGAATGAATGAAGATGTAATGAGCACGATGTTGTTTAATATCGCCATTGCTTTCTTTTTAATTTATCTGATCATGGCCTCCCTGTTTGAGTCCCTGTTATACCCCACCAGTGTGTTATCCTGTATCTTTTTTGGAGTAGTCGGGATTTTCTGGTTCTTCTTCATCACCGGTACTACTTTTGATTTAATGGCTTTTATCGGGATACTCATCTTGATGGGAATTGTAGTGAATAACGGCATTGTACTTATTGATCACATCAATCACTTAAGACGGGAAGGTCTCTCCAGGCGTGACGCCGTGATTCAAGGAGGAAAAGACCGCATTCGTCCAATCCTAATGACGGCCGCAACCACTGTTTTGGGGCTTATCCCTTTATGTATCGGTACGACTCAAATTGGCGGTAACGGCCCTCCCTATTTTCCAATGGCTCGTGCTATCGTTGGGGGATTAACATTTTCAACCATCGTTACCTTATTGGTACTTCCGTCTATTTATGTAATTCTGGATGACACTCGAATTTGGGCAACACGAATATTACATGCCGCAAAATAGATCGTTTCTTCTGAAAATTATTATTAATCCCCGAATGTGACATCATTGCTTTTTTTGGTTTATGTTTATAGTCTTTTTATTCAGGGCATTAATTATGACTGACGACATCACCATTCATTCAGAATCTTTTAAAATCCGTGCCAGTGAAGTAGATCAAAATGGTAAGGCTACTTTACCGGCCATTTGTTCTCTTTTTCAAGAAGTAGCCGGAAATCATGCCTTGAAGCTCAATTTCGATATTACTCAGCTTCATGACCAAAACCTCACGTGGGTACTGCATCGCATGGATATTAAAATAGACCGTTATCCAAACTGGCGGGAGAAAATCACTATTGAAACCTGGCCGGCTGCCGGCGATGCCCTCCGTGCTTATCGCAACTATCGAATTCTCAATGAAGAAGGCAACCTGATCGGGGTCTGTCTCAGCTATTGGATGATGATTAATCTGAAGACCCGAAAACCAACCCGAATGCCCAAAGATGTATTAGATCTCAGGCTGTCAGATATTGACCACGTGCTCCCGGTTAAATCCGATCGAATCATGCCTTTCGAAGAAACCAACGTGGAAAAAAAGTTTGTAGTCCGTGAATCTGACCTGGATATGAATAAGCACGTAAATAATGCCCGTTTCGTAGAATGGCTGATGGAAACTTATAACAATGACAAAGCTTACCTGATCAAAAACCTCGATATTATGTTTATGCAGGAAAGTCACTTCGGCGATATCATCATCTCAGAGCGCAAAGATGAGGAATATCAGAATTATCGACATCAGCTTAAAAATCAGGAAGGTAAAATTTTGGTGCTAGCCACATGCAGCTAAGTATTTAGTTATCCCACTCCGGTGCAAAATCAGGATCAACCAGCCGGGTTGATTTGTCCATATCATCGATGGCGTAAAAATCATCATCTTCCAACGCAAAGTCGTAGATATCTATATTTTCCTTAAGATGCTCCTCAGTTGAAGCTTTGGGAATAGCCACTACTTGTTCTTGCTCAATCAACCAACGAAGTGCAATTTGAGCCGGCGATTTACCATATTTTTCGCCCAATTTCTTGAGTAATGGATTTTCATTTACCTTACCCTGTGCTAAAGGTGAGTAGGCTGTGAAAAGTAAATCATGCTCTGCCGTATAATCCAGCAAGTCAAACTGACTTAGGAATGGATGATATTCCACCTGGTTGCAAAATAGCGGTGCCGCTAACTCTTCGTTCAACTCTTTGAGTAATTTCAGCGGGTAATTCGCCACTCCAATATTCAATGCTTTGCCCTGATCACGCAAAGAAAGAAATGCTTCCATGGTTTTCTCGATGTTTACATCCGGGTTAGGCCAATGAACAAGTAATAAGTCGATATAAGGAGTATCAAGTACTCTGAGAGCGTCTTCTGCTACTTTTAACACATCTTCCTTTTCAAGATGCGTATGCCAAATTTTGGTGGTTAGAAAAATCTCTTCCCTGTCAATATGTGATCTCTTTATTGCCTCCCCAACCTCCCTTTCATTTTTATAACTTTGTGCGGTATCAATGTGCCGATACCCGAGATTCAGGGCCAACTTTATGGTATTCTCGCCTTCTCTTCCAATTAATCGATGTGTTCCTAACCCTATTTCGGGTACTTCTACCCCTTGAATTGTTTTAAACTGCATGATTGGTATTAAGTGCTATCCTTTTTTTGATTTATGATTTGTTGTTTAAATAACTGTTATCACACGAAATATGTTCACTATTTTACTAATGTCATTTTTCGAGTCATAACTTTTTTCCCAACTTCTAACTGATAAATGTACATACCGCTAGGTTTATCCGTTGCATCCCATTCAAATTGTTTCTGCCCTGCAGAAAGCGTTCCCTCTACAATAACCGCTACCGGCTGCCCCACAATATTAAATACAGAAAGTTTAACTTCTTCAGGCTGAGGCAAATAAAACGAAATGGTTGTGACAGGATTAAAAGGATTAGGATAATTTTGATGAAGCTCTAATTCACGGGGCTTATCTGAAATCTCTTCGTCATTTCCGGTACTTGAATTCAATGGAGTAATAGTCAATATAAAACGTCCGTCATCTCCGCTCTGATATTCTGAAAATGATATTTCTTTTTCATTATTTGTCTTTAAAACCGGAAACTCATGCGCTACCGTCACAGAAAAATCTCTTCTCAAATTATATTCTTTATCTGTGGTTAAGTCCCGAAGAGTAATATTCCATTCAGCAGGTATGTAATCCCATTCGGTAACCGAGAAAGTTATTTCGCCGCTGTTAGAACTGTTGATGTGAACAGGAAGGTTTATTGGCTGTTCAATTTCTGATGGCAAGGTTATAGCATTAAAGAAATCCTCTCCCTGCTTGATGGAAAAATTCAAGAATGACTGGTCTGATAAAATTAATTCCGGATAAGAATTTAAATCTTTAACTCTGTTTACTTCCTTTTCTTCAGAGAAATGAACTTGAACAACTTCATCTTGGGATTCAGTTTTGAGTGTCAATTCTAATAACCTCTGTTCATCCTGACCACTTGAGGTTTCAAGTAAATCAATGTTACTATTCAATTCATCTTTATTTAAAAAAATCTCTTTGGAAGGATAAGAAGAGTCCAGCATTAACCAAAATGGGGTTTTGGCCGCTATTTTTTGTTCCTTGTCTAACTTTATGAAGTTTATTTCCCCGGAAGCTTCTTGTTTTATCCCATAAACAACGGCACTCAGCGGAAGATCGGGATATTCCGATTCAGCTAATTCCAGAAAACTATGAATTGTTATATCTTTGCTAAGATTGTTATAAACTAAATTCAATCCTTCCAAACCATCTAATACACCATTGTCATTTTTATCTGTTGCTGAAACAGTAAAAGAAAGGTCTTCATCGCTTACTTGTTTTTTAAAAGATTGTGCGATTACAGTCGTCAGCTCATCCGATTCATCTTTTTCAAAGTATCCAAAGACTACTTGATCCTTATCAGGTATTGCCGATTCGTCATCTCTTAGAAATCCCTGCTGTTCTTCACTCCAGACGTAAAAGCTTTTATCAGAAAATTTTGTTTTAAGATCTTCCGAATTTGGCATTACTTTCCAACCGGAATTAGCCAACTGTATAGCCGTTGTAGTTGTGTTTAATAAATTACTCGTTACCTGTTCGGATTGGTTGCTTCTGCTTACATCCGACACGGCCAAATCATTTCCAACTGCTCCATTTCCATTTACTCTTCTCGCTCTGGAGTAACTCACCTGATGAGCTATTTTGCCCGCATAATTTTTTAATGTTAAGATCCCCCCTTCAGTGTCCAACAACTGTTTATTAAGATCAGAAGCAATTACTTTTACAGCGGGATCCGGTAATGAAATTTCTGAAGTATCAAACCATTTCAATAGTTCTCCCGGGAGAAGAACCACATCATCTGTAAATGTGAAAGTCATATCCTTTCCGGACAGGGTCCAATTTGACAATGAAACGATCTCTTTTTCCATATTTTTGATTTCAATAAAACCCGGGCTGCCGATACCATTTACAACTCTAGAAATAAGCACTTCAGGTTGTTCATTATCTTCAATTATAAGATTATGGGATAAAAAGTCGCCAAAATTACCTCCGGAAAGGTTTTCAAGAGTAAATATTCCCGTTCTGCGACCTTCGTATATTCCATCATCAATAATAGGGATGCTTACCTCATGAATATAATCTCCCACTAAACCTGTGAAATTAATGGTTTTTCTTTCAAAACCGCCAAAATCTTCTGCCGAAGCAATACTTCGAAGGGAATCAAAGGCCATATCCACAGAAATTCGAGAGCCATCATGTTCATAAATAGCCACTTTTAAAATAGTGGATGAATCACTTTCCTGAACGGTTGATATGCTGCTATCAAATACAATAACAGGAGGGGCTTTTAAGTTGAATGAAGTTCCAAATACAGGAAATGGTTCAGTGTCATTGCCTCTCCAATTTGTCGCATCTCCAACAAATGACAGAAGCATATTTCTGGTTCCACTGGCTCCATTTCTAATGTAGTATTGTTGGTTAGGTTCTTTACCTAAGGTAAGCTGGGTATGAGGGGTTTCTCTCAGGTTTATTGGTAAATCTGATCCCTTTTCAGGCTGTTCCTGTGTATTCCAAACAGGCCCTTCACCCCATCCCATTGCGAAAATAAAGCGATAAACCTTTTGGTCTCTCTGATAAACGAAAAGGCGATAATTATCCCCCCGGAATTTAAGATCACCGGTGATTGTAAACCGAGTGTCCTCTGTTGAATTGTTAATATGGATATTAGTGCCTGCCGGTACGGACTCCAAAAAGGTTAATTTAAACTCATTGCCGGTTAAAATTTGAGTATTACTATCCCACAATCCATCCGAAAAATAAAGAGTCGTTCCTTTATCCAGATCGATTAAAGGTATAAAATCGACAGAGGGGGTATCTGCATTAGCAGACACCACTACCACATCACCCGGGAGCATTACAGACTGAGCTTTAGCCTGAAAGCCAAATAAGGCGATCAAAAGAAAAAGGGCGATATGTAGTTTTTTCAGGGTTTTATTGGATAGTAACTTTTGAGCCATAGGCACCTGTGTTACATCTGTACTGGTTTACCGTAATTAACAGATTTTAGAGCATAAAGGCATGTAAAGTTTCCTAATTTTTAAAATTCTAATCATCAAGATGTGCTTCCCCTAATAATCCCTCTGAAGAGGCTACTGCAACCGATACAGCTGCATCCCCTGTTATATTGACCATGGTCCGGAACATATCCAAAATTCGATCAACCCCAAGTATTAACGCTATACCCGCCGTAGGTACCTGCACAGATTCCAATACTATAACCAGCATGATAATACCGGCTCCGGGCACCCCTGCTGCTCCAATTGATGCGGCAGTGGCAGTGAGAACAATGGTCAATTGCTGGACAAGTGTCAGATCCATTCCGAGAGCCTGAGCAATAAATACTGCAGCAACAGCTTGATAAAGGCTGGTTCCGTCCATGTTAACGGTAGCCCCGATAGGCAATACAAAACTTGCTACTTCCTCTTTAACACCTAAGTTTTTCTCAACACGCTCCATGGTTACCGGAAGGGTGGCGGCACTTGAGCTTGTACTGAACCCTAATAACATAGCCGGCTGAATAGCACGGAAAAAAGTAGTTAACTTCATATTACTGGTTGCCTTAAATAAGCTCGCATATACTACAAATACATGAATTGTTAAACCGATCACCACAGCAAGACAATACCAGCCCAGCGCATAAAGTAACTCAAGGGCTTTGCCTAAATCGTCTCCTGCAAGATCTATGAGCAACGAGGCCATAAGCGCAAATACTCCATAGGGTGCCGTCAGCATTATCAATTCAACAATTCGAATAATGACATCATTAAAGGCATCAAAGAAATTGGTTAATGTCTCCGCCTTTTTTCCTCCTATTTGAATAATTCCAATTCCCAATAAAATGGCTACAAAAACAACCTGCAGCATATTAGAATTGTCTGAAGCTGCGCTAAAGAAATTTTCAGGGACAATATCTACGAAGAAATCCAGAGGCCCGCGATCCATAACTTCCATGGCTGACTCGCTCCTTTCATCAATGTTTTCACTGTATGTGGCCTGCAGTTGATCCCGTGTCTCAGCAGGAAGGGATTTCCCCGGCTTCATAATGTTCACCGTCGCCAACCCAATGCTAATAGCCAAAACGGTAGTTATGGCATAAATTGCTACTGTTTTACCCCCCATCCGGGAAAGCTGAGCAGTATCGTTTAAACTGGTTACCCCGGTAACTAACGATACCAACACCAACGGTACAGCAATTAAAACCAATAATTTGATAAAAATAGTGCCAATGGGTTTGATATAGTCGGTTGTAAATTCATTCAAACCGGCAAAATTGGCGACTAGTCCCCAAATCAAACCTAAAATTAACCCGATTATAATTTGCCAGTGTAACTTTCTATACCATTTCATACGCCAATAATTAAGATTAATATCAAACTGATTAATGAAGCGATTCCTGCCGAAATCCAGTTTACAAAATTGTTGCTAACATACATATTCTCCCTTCCAAATAAAGTAAGCCAGGAAAATTTATAATCTCTGTTCTGAAATCGGGCGCCAATGTAAGAATCAACAAGACAACCTGAAAACCCAATTAAAGAAATTACAATTATTGATGAAAAGCTGATACTCATTTTCAACACCCAAAATATTCCAGCTATAAATACTGCTCCAAGCAGGGCTGCTAAGGTTCCGAAAATACTCACTCCTCCGTCTGTACCGGGCTGAACCCTTTGCCAATTGGTCATAAGCCAGGTTTTTCCTTTTATACGCTTATCCCCTATTTCTGTAGCCCAGGTGTCGGAAGCAGACATTGCAATAGCCGTCACACCTGCAATCAAAAAGATCTCCTTCTCAGTTAGAAACCAGCATAAAATCCAGATAGCAAACCAAAACCCATTGGCCCATACCTGCTTTCCATCCCTGCGGAATTTTTTTTCTAAAAATCCTTCCTTTGAAATTAAATCTTTTGAAAGAATAGATCCCGAAATAAAAAATGCCAGTACAATTGCGGCTCCCTGCATCCCTCCTAAACCATACGCAATACTGCCAAATATGGCGGCAGATATGGCTCCGTCAATCGTCAACCAATTTATAATAAAGGCAAGTATTGAGAATAAAGCCGCGAGAAATACACCGGTTAGAATTTGTTGATGATCTTGTGCATCTCCATATAAAATGAAAACAAAAATCAGAGCTAATGTGAAGAAGATATTTACCCAACGGTCAAGCACTCGTTCAGTTCGATGCTGCTTCCGGTTCCTCATCACGGTCGTGTTTCATAATCGCAAATACAACCAATATATAACCGGCCATGATGGCAATAGGTGAGACAAACAACGAAATAAAGCCGTTTACTTCGTTTTCAAGATACATGGCGGTGAAACCTGCAAAAATCAAGAAAATTGCTGTCCCAATCATTTTATAATTATAAGCAGAAAAAAACATAGGTTGGTTATCTGCCGTTTTACCCTTTCGTTTTGCCATGTTGTTTTGTTTAACTTTGATAATATGATTGTGATTGAAACGCCTCGCAAAGTTATTTAATTATCTGTTAAACCCAAAAACACAAAACACCACATGACTCGAATCATTTTGGCTTCACAAAGTCCCCGAAGAAAAAAACTGCTTGAGCAAATTGGGCTTTCATTTGAAGTCTTTCCCAGTGACGTTGAGGAAAACAGTTCCCAACAAGATCCGGCTCTTTTAGTGAAAGAATTGGCTTTATTGAAGGCCCGGGAAGTCAGTGCTCGCTTCCAGGACAGTTTAGTAATAGGTGCGGATACCGTAGTAGTGCATAAAGGGAAAATTGTGGGGAAGCCGGAAAATGAGGAAGAGGCGGCAGAATTTTTAACATCCCTCAGTAATTCTACTCATACTGTCTATACCGGGGTAGCTCTTGTTAAAAGTGATAAAAAAGGACATCAGGAAAGCGGTCATACATTTTTTGAGCAAACAAAAGTAACCTTCAGTACGTTAGATAAACAGGATATCCATACATATATAAAAAGTGGAAATCCTTTGGATAAAGCAGGAGCTTATGGTATCCAAGACGATTTAGGAGCTTTATTTGTAGAAAGGATTGAAGGTGACTACTATAATGTAGTCGGCTTTCCCCTGAACCGATTTTATCGAGAGTTAAAAAAAATTATGCCCAAACTGACTTTAATGGCATTAAAATGATGAATTTTAAGAAATTACTTTTTACCATATTTGCCGTACTGCTGCTGTCATTAAATCTGTTGGCTCAGAATAACAGTAAATATCAAGTAGCCGTGCAGCTGATGCAACAGCAAAAATACTCCGAGGCCTTACCTCTTCTTCAAGAGCTTAATGAGAGCAATCCCGAAACCTTTGTCTATGCCAATCAGTTGATAGACTGTCTTATTCAGCTTAAACAATACGACAAGGCTCTTGAAATCACCGATCAGTATAAAGGAAATCCGGAGTTTGATAGTCAGATACAGGTCCGCATAGGAGAACTTTATCATTATAAAAATGAAAAAGAAAGAGCTCTTGAAATTTGGAAAACCAACTTACAATCAAATCAGAACCAACTGCAGCTCTATATAACAACTGCCCGGGTTATGGTTAGTCGGCGTGAGTACATGGAAGCCGTGGATATCTATAAACAGGCCAGAAAGGCGTTTCAGAATAACCGCATCTTTTTTAGTGATATTGCCAACGCTTATATGCAAGCCGGTGAATATGAATTGGCTATCGATGAGTGGCTTTCCCTGCTTGAAGATTCTCCAAATCAAATCTCATTTATTCAACGGAGCTTATTGAGATATAATGACCCCATTTTATATGACATTACAATCATAGAACTGGACGAACGTCTTTCTTCTATGTCTGTTTCCAACCCGCTGTACCAAACATTCTATCAGCTTGAAATTTGGCTGCTCCAGGAAAATGAACTCTACCGGAGAGCTTTATCAGTAGCTAAAGAATATGAAAACCGCACTGAATCATATAATTATTCATTATTCAACTTAGGTCAACAGCTGGTAAGTAATAATGAATTTGAACTGGCTGAAGAAGCCTTCACCTATTACACTGATAAAACCTATGGAGAAATAAAATGGCGGGGATTGGAAGAACTTTCAGATACGTATTCTAAATGGGCTAAATACATTGATGACTACAACCTTGATTTCAAAAATCAACGTGACAGTCTTTTTCAACTTGCTACCGTTATGCTTGATTCTATTGAAACAGAGACCAACAGTTACAGCGGCAGAAAAAATGTTCAGCTTAAAAGGGCAGAACTTGCTCTGGACTATGTCTTTGATTTAGAAAAAGCAGAATCTGCATTGCGCAAACTGAAGTCAATACCCGGAACGGATGGCTCTCCTGAAGTTCTATACCTGGAAGGTCGTATCCATCTTTCTAAAAAAGAATATCCACAAGCACGCATCAATTTCACAAGAGCAAACAAAGAAGCTGAAATTGGTGAAATAGCTGAAAAAACACGGTATTTTCTCGCACTCACCGACTTCTATTCAGGCGATTATGAATTTGCCACCATACAACTTAAATCTCTTGGCAGAAATAACACTTCATATTACGCAAACAATGCTCTTGAGCTGAGGCTGTGGTTACAAGAAGGACTTTCAGCAGATACCACCGGAACCAATTTATCGAGGTTTGCCGATGCTGTTTTTAAAGAAAATAATGGAAAATCTTCTGAAAGCGCCCAGCTATTTTTACAAATGATCAATGATCCTGACTTCTATGCGCTTAAGGATGATGCCATGTTATTTTTTGTACAATCATCACATGTGGAGAAAGTAGAGAAATTTATTCAACTGAGTAATTTTCTAACCACAAACACCAATACTCCCATTAAAGAAAAATTACTTTGGGAACAGGCTAAACTTGCAGAACAAACCGATTACTCTGTAAATGCAGATGGTTGTTCAGACAAGGAAAATTGTATTGAAGCTCAAAATACTGCTGTAATGCCATCAGTATCAGCAAGAGAAATATATGAGGAATTGATTCTTTCCTTTCCACAAGGTTTTTATGCACCTTACGCACGAGAACGTTTAACTAAATTAACAGACCGAAACTCCTGATATGTTCAAGAGAATTTTCATCATAGGTTTATTTGCATTAGTACCACTTCTGGCAACTCAAGCGCAACAGCATGTACTTATTTCCATGGACGCTTCCCAGACTAATCATCTCAAAGCGTATGGTGTGATTTTTAATCATATAACGGATGGATATACTGCACAATGGCTGCTTAACTACAGGGGCGGCAGTTTTTTAGCTCAAGTAGAAAATGATATTGTCCGAAAAAGCCGTTTGCGCAATGTAAACCTGGAAACCATCAGTGCTTCTGAAGCCCGGCAAATTGTTGCAGATGTCGAAAGTAACAGCAGCAATACTGCCGTCGTTAATTTAGAAAAAGCACCTAAAATTGCTGTCTATACTCCTGATCAGGCTTTGCCATGGGATGATGCCGTAACTCTTGCTCTCACTTATGCTGAGGTAGAATATGACAAAATATGGGACGTAGAAGTGCTGGAAGGGAAATTGGACGAATATGATTGGCTTCACCTGCATCATGAAGATTTTACCGGACAATTTGGGAAATTTTGGGCCAGCTATCGCAATATGCCTTGGTACATAGCCCAGGTTAAACAAATGGAAGCTATGGCCGCTGAATTAGGCTACTCATCGGTTAGTGAACAAAAGAAAGAAGTTGCCCGAACCATAAAACGATATGTAGGTAACGGTGGTTTTCTATTCGCAATGTGTTCCGGAACCGATACCTTTGACATCGCCCTTGCTGCCGAAGGGGTTGATATTGCCCCCGAGCAATTTGACGGAGACCCTGCAGATCCTAACGCACAGGAAAAACTAGACTTTAATAAGACCCTGGCGTTTGAAGATTTTGATATTAAACTTAACCCCGGCGAATATGAACATGCCGATATTGACGTACCAGTAACCATTGATCAAGTAGATCAATCTCTTGATTTCTTTACACTCTTTGAATTTTCCGCTAAGTGGGATCCGGTTCCTACCATGCTTACCCAAAATCATGTAAGCAGTGTGCGTGGGTTTTACGGGCAAACCACAGCATTCCAAAAAGACAAAGTAAAATCGTCGGTTGTGATTTTAGGAGAGTCCCCGGGCCGTGAACAAGTTAAATATCTGCACGGAAATTATGGAAATGGGACGTTTACCTTTTATGCCGGTCATGATCCTGAAGATTATACCCACCGTGTAAATGATCCGCCCACCGATTTGGAACTTCACCCTACCAGTCCCGGCTACCGTTTAATCCTGAATAACATCCTGTTTCCTGCCGCCAAAAAGAAAAAGAAAAAAACGTAGTTAATGTTAAATGGATGAATTTTATATGTTAAATTATACTTCATTAAGCATTTTAGAATTTAACATTTAAAATTAAAATGAAGCCAAGCAGGAAGTTTGAAGATCTCGTAGAACTCATAGCTATTCTAAGAAAGGAGTGCCCGTGGGATCGGAAACAAACACACGAATCCATCAAAGATAACCTGATTGAAGAGGCCTATGAAGCCATCGAAGCATTGGACAATCAAGATTTTGATGAATTCAAAAAAGAGCTTGGGGACCTGCTTCTTCACGTTATATTTCATTCCCGGATGGCCACCGAAGCCAAGACATTTGATATTGGGGATGTGATTTATACACTCATGGAAAAACTGATTCGCCGGCATCCTCATGTTTTTGGTGAAACCGAGGTGAATGGAGAAAGCGAAGTTTCTGAAAACTGGGAAAACATTAAGTTAAAAGAAGGGAAGAAATCGACACTGGACGGACTGCCTTCACAACTTCCGGCCCTCATCCGTGCACAGCGGATGCAGGAGAAAGCTGCTAATGTAGGTTTTGACTGGCCGGAATGGAAACTAGCATGGGAAAAGCTGGACGAGGAGCTGCAAGAATTCAAAGAAGCTCTTGAGGAAAATGATTTTGAAAAACTATCGGATGAATTTGGTGATGTGCTGTTCTCCCTCGTAAACGTAAGCCGGTACTTTGAACTGAATGCCGAAGACAGCCTCCGCAAAACCAATGCTAAATTTGAAGAACGGTTTCGATACATCGAAAAGAAGCTAAAAGAACAGAATAAAACCCTGAAGGAATCTACGCTGGAAGAAATGGATAAGTATTGGAATGAGGCAAAGTCGTTATAATAGACACGATAAAGATTTCCGCAACGAATCTTCATATTTTCTTCAAATCCAGTTGCTTTATTAAAGTGATTTTAATCATTTTGACTTAAAATTGTGCGTCGGTTTTAGTATATTCGGTGCTCTTCTCAAATATGAGAATCGGAATTTTTTACCGGCTTTAAACGCTCCGGAAGTGAAATTCGTTAACGGCGTTAAGTTGGTTCTTATCGAGTAATTTATCATTAACAAAATTTGGAGTAACAATGTCAGAAGGCATTCACACAGGCTTTGACGAGCAACAATATCCCCATATCAACAGAGGTCTTGATGGTATCGTAGCATTTTCGACTACTAAAAGTTTTATAGACGGCCAAAAAGGTGAATTAATCTATTCGGGTTACCTGATTGATACTTTGGCTGAAAACGCAACTTTTGAAGAAGTGTGCTTTTTGCTGTGGCATGACCGCCTTCCAAATTCTGACGAATTAGAAAGTCTAAAGAAATTATTGATTGAACACCGGGACATTCCACAACCGGTTTTAGATTACATCAAAGCAACCGACAAAGATGCAGAACCAATGGCCGTACTCAGAACAGCTGTTTCCATGCTGGCTGATTTTGATGATACCAAAGGTAAGTTTGATGATACTTTATTTGAAGGACAGGCTATTGACATCACAGCTAAGATCCCAACCATCATTGCAGCTTTTGATCGCGTAAGGCACGGAAAAGATGTGGTTGCTCCACTTAAAGACGGAAGCACTGCATTCAACTTTTTATATATGCTGAATGGTGAGAAACCCGGTGAGCAAGCTGAAAAAACCATGGACCTGTGCCTGATTCTTCATGCCGAGCACGGAATGAATGCTTCTACCTTCACCTGCAGAACCATTTGTGCTACACAGTCTGATATGTATTCTGCAGTAACCGGTGCGATTGGTGCCCTGAAAGGCCCTCTACATGGCGGGGCAAATACGGCTGTTATGAATACTTTGCTCGAACTTGAAGAACAAGGTGACAAAGCCGACGCCGTAGCTTTCACAAAAGAAAAGCTTGCAAACAAAGAAAAAATATCCGGATTCGGACACCGGGTTTATAAGACCTTTGATCCTCGTGCCCGGCTCCTTCAACACATGTCCGAAGATCTTTCCGAAGAGACCGGCCATCAGGAATTGTACACATGGTCGATGGACATGTTAAACACGATGAAAAGTGAGAAAAACATTGATCCCAACGTGGATTTCTTTTCTGCAACGGTATATTACTCCATTGGAATTCAGCCAGATCTCTACACCTGCATCTTTACCATGAGCCGTGTTTCCGGCTGGACCGGTCACTTTATGGAACAGGCTGCCAACAATCGCCTGATTCGTCCTCGTGCCCTTTACGTTGGTGAGAAGCATCTTGATTGGGTGCCTGTTGAAAAACGGTAAATAATTAAGCTATTGGGCGAATGTGATTCGCCCCTACTTTACTCGCTCTGATGCTCCGCGTCGGAGCGTTTTTCTTTAAACAATTTTTATTGAGCTTACCAAACCTGTTTGGATTCTACTCGTTCCGAACGTCCCCATTCGGAATACCTACCGGAACCTCCGGTTCCAAAAAAAGTATAAACGGCTCAGCGAGCCGTTTTACTTCACCACCAAATTAACGATTCTTCCGGGTACAAAGATCTCCTTTACCAAATTACCTTCTTCCAGGTATTTAGCTACGTTCTCTTCTTCCTTGGCTAATCCCAAAACGTAATCTTTATCCTTAGCTTTGGCAGCATCCACTTCGATGTCGGCGCGGACTTTCCCATTAACCTGCACCGGATAGGTGACCGTATCCGCTTTCAGGAATTCTTCATTGAATTCAGGCCACTCTTCATATGCAAGGGTGTCTTCATGACCAAGCATTCTCCATAACTCTTCAGTAATATGGGGGGCAAACGGATTCAGGATCTGTACAAATTCCCGGGCTACCGAAAGGGGAATTTCCTTCCAGCCGTTCGCCTCATTCACAAAGATCATCAGTGCAGAAATCGCAGTATTGAAGCGTAAACTTTCAATGTCTTCTGTTACTTTTTTAATAGCCTCATGCAGTGGTTTCAGGTGTTCTTTTTGAGCTTCGATGTCTTTCACTTTATCAGAGATCTCACCGGAATCGTCATCCACCAGTAAGCGCCATACGCGGTTCAAGAATCGGTTCACCCCTTCCACCCCTTTGGTACTCCACGGCTTCACCTGCTCCAATGGACCCATAAACATTTCATACAATCGCAGTGAATCAGCTCCGTATTGTGCAATCACATTATCCGGATTGATAACATTTCCACGGCTTTTAGACATTTTATGAGCCCGGGCTTCCACTTTCGTATCGGTGCCCTTAAGAACAAATCCTTCGCCCTTTTTCTCCACTTTGTCTTCGGCAACTTTCTCACCATCAGGGCCCGTGAATTCCATTTCACCCAGGATCATACCTTGATTCACCAATTTCTGAAACGGCTCTTTGGTTGAAACCACACCGATATCATACAACACTTTGTGCCAGAAGCGGGCATACAACAGGTGAAGCACGGCATGTTCTGCACCTCCCACATAAAGATCCACCGGCATCCAGTATTTTTCATAATCGGGATCAACGGGACCGCCATCAAATTCCGGACTGATGTAGCGCAGGTAGTACCAGCAGGAACCGGCCCATTGAGGCATGGTGTTGGTTTCGCGTTTGGCCGGCTTCCCGGTTTCGGGATCAGTGGTATTCACCCAGTCTGTAGCATTAGCCAAAGGCGGCTCCCCGTCTCCGGTAGGCTGATATTTATCAACTTCTGGAAGTGTTACAGGCAATTCGGATTCCGGCAGCGCTTTATGTTCGCCATCCACATGGATGATCGGAAACGGTTCCCCCCAATAACGCTGACGGGAGAACAGCCAGTCACGCAGTTTATAATTCACCGATTTCTTACCGGCTCCTTTCTCTTCCAGCCAGGAGATGATCTTCTTTTTGGCTTTTTTAATATCCAGTCCATTCAGAAAATCACTATTGATGGCCGGGCCTTCACCTGTGTAGGCTTTCCCCTCGAAATCTTCCGGCGGCTCTACCGTACGTACTATTTCCAGGTCAAATTTTTCCGCAAATTCCCAATCCCGTTCATCTTGTCCCGGTACTGCCATGATGGCCCCGGTTCCATAACTGGCCAGCACGTAATCAGCAATCCAAATCGGAATCTCTTTACCATTAGCCGGATTAATTGCATAAGCTCCGGTAAAAGCCCCCGTTTTTTCTTTGTTAAGTTCCTGTCGCTCTAAATCAGATTTCTTGGCTGCTTCCTCCCGGTAATTGTTGATCGCTTCATTCTGCTCATCCGTTGTAATTTTCTCTACCAGATGATGCTCCGGAGCCAAAACCATATAGGTTGCTCCAAAAATAGTATCCGGACGGGTC
The DNA here is from genome assembly GCF_014762685.1 of Gracilimonas sp. Taxonomy (NCBI): domain Bacteria; kingdom Pseudomonadati; phylum Balneolota; class Balneolia; order Balneolales; family Balneolaceae; genus Gracilimonas; species Gracilimonas sp. The sequence continues at coordinate 184,138 of NZ_JABURM010000005.1, read as the reverse complement.
GTAAATACCCGCAGTTTTTCATCATGCGCGGCTATCTCAAAATCAATCTCAGCCCCGATGGATTTACCAATCCAGTTGCGCTGCATTTCTTTGAGCGATTCCGGCCAGTCCAGATCTTCCAAATCCTGAAGTAATTCTTCGGCATATTCGGTGATCTTGAGCACCCATTGGCGCATGGGTTTACGAACTACAGGGTATCCGCCTACTTCACTCTTTCCATCCACCACTTCCTCGTTGGCAAGTACGGTTCCCAACTCGGGGCACCAATTCACCGCTACTTCATCTTCGTATGCGAGCCCTTTTTTATAAAGCTGAAGAAAGATCCACTGCGTCCACTTGTAGTAATTCGGGTCCGTAGTATTTACCTCGCGATCCCAGTCATAACTAAAGCCGATAGCTTGCAGTTGTTCCCGGAATTTGTTCACATTTTTCTCAGTAGTAATTCGCGGATGTGTTCCGGTCTTCACCGCATATTGTTCCGCCGGTAATCCAAAAGCATCCCATCCGATCGGGTGCAGTACATTAAATCCATTCATGCGCTTATACCGTGCGATGATATCCGTAGCCGTATACCCCTCAGGATGGCCTACATGAAGTCCTGAGCCACTTGGATAGGGAAACATATCCAACACATAATATTTGGGTTTTGAAGTATTGGTGGGCGTTTCAAAGGTTTTATTTTCGAGCCAGTACTTTTGCCATTTGGTCTCGATTTTATCCGGATTGTAGGAGTGCATTAATGAATGTTTGAGTTTTTTCTTCTTTTGCGAGCCTCAAAGATAAGACATTAATGCAAAACCATTGAAATGGTTTTTGCGGATGTTTTAAGATTCAAAATGTTACTTAGCTGTAATCAATTAGCGCTTCTATCACATCCACTCCGTCCGGTTTCCACCAAAGGGAAAATGATGAAATAGAACTAACTTTAAGTACAAAATTACATTTAAATAAATCTAGGTGATTATTTACAAAAAATTATCTATTCTTTTAAAAATATTGGAATTACACTAATAGAAATCTTATGTGCAAAACTTATGATCTTTACTTTTCTGTAGGTTTCTGCATTATAGTTTTGCTTTTCCTGTTTGGTACAAATGAAGCAAATGCCCAGCAAAATGGTCCAGACCCGGATAGCAGTTATGTCAATATCTCCTCCAATTTTGATTCCCTTTATGTTCTGTTTATTCAGGATTCTACGTTTATAAAGGCTGGTAAAAATGATTTATTGAGGGTTGAACCGGTGGAGCAGCAAATTATACTTATTCCAAAGTATGCTCCTACTATTTCATTTGATAATATTTTTGAAGCAGATTCAATTTACGTTGTAAATGTGCAATTCGGTTTAATTTTGGATGAAGTGAATCCGGCTTATAAACGAATTGAATCAAAAGACGGTGATATTGGAAATATTACTCCTTCAAGTTTAGGAATCGGTTTTATGGATATTCGTACTTATAACCGACAACAGTTTGCCAACAGGCACAAAATCGAAGAAATTGACTACATGAGTACCTATTTGAAGGTAAACACAAACACAGATTCATTTTATGTACAATCCTCAAATAATAGAAACGGCATACTTCGTATAGCGAGCGGTGATTCCATTTTATATCAACCCGGGAATAGACTCATTAGAATATCACATCCCTACAGTAAAGAATGGAGCACAAGAAAAACAATAGAAGAGGGTAAAACAACCGTTATAGAACACAATTTTGACCTAATGGAACCTTCCATTGAAACCCTAAGTGCAAATATAGCAACGAAACCTCATTATGGCTCAAATCTCTTTATTGTTTCTGACGATGATTCAGAAATAATTATAGATGGAGAAGAAATAGGTTCAGGAGCGGTAAAGTTAAATTACCGTACCGGCCCGGTCCATGTTTCAATTAATAATTCGAAGACCGGAAAACATGCTTTTACTGATAAAATTACCAATATATCCTCAGAAAAAGCTGTAGTAATAAATGCTTATACCAAACCTTTAAGATCATATTCAAGAATGTATGGAGTTTTCCCCGGAGCCAGCCAGTGGTATAAGCGCCAAAAATTAAAGTCTGCACTCATTAGTGGAGGGTTTCTTGTCTTAGGGGGCATTACACTCCAAAGAAATAACCTTTACAACCAAGAACTTTCAGAATTCAACAGAATTGAAAAATTATACAGCGCTGCTGATACAGAAGAAAGAGCCTTAAAGCTGGGCGATCAATTGGAAGACCAACAAGAAGTAACTAAGCGAGTAGACAATCAACGTATTGCTTTTTTCAGCTTGACTTCTCTTTTATACGTTTTCAATCTATATGATGCTTTCTTTGATGTACCGGAATCAGGATTCCAGGAAAAAACTGACATTGAATTTTATTTCCAACAAAACTCAATTTCGGACCAACCCTTTACTTCAATGACCCTTAAGTATGTATTTTAGAATACTGATCGTCATAGCGTTTTCTCTCTTTTTAGCTAATTGTAGCACAGGGCCTGATTTTGAGCGGGATAATATAAATGATCCTTTAGCTAAAAACTTTACACCTAATCCACCGTCAGGACTGAATTACCAAATGGATAACAATGGCAATGTCTCACTTTTTTGGGAAGATAAAACTGACTTTGAATTGGGTTATCGGATATATAAATCTTTAGGAGAGAATAAAACATTTAGACTGTTGGCAGAACTAGAAGAAAATTCTACATCATACTCTGATACTTCAAAGATATTTGCTTTCCCTACCCATTATCATATTGTTTCTTACTCCAATGAAAAAGAGTCTGATACCACAACAGTTAATATAGATTTTGGAAAAATCAGCAATTTTGAAGCTGAATTTTCAGCAGGTTATGATAGCGTGAATTTTTCATGGCAAAGTGAGTTCTTTTTTATCAACGTGGATGGATTTATTTTATCAAAAAAAACTGATAAGGACTCAAAATTTAAACTAGAAAAAGTTATTCCAAATTCAGTCAGTCAGTATTCAATACCAACTCCTCAGGACGGTTTTGTTCATGAGTTCAAACTATCTGCTTTTAATCTCTATAGCTCTGATACAACTTCATTTGAAAGTAATACAGTTCCATTTTTATCCACCGAACCAAAAAACTTAGAACTGAAACTTTTAACCCCTGATTCTTTACATGTCACATGGAAATCTATATCCGATTTTGAAAAAAGCTTTCAGCTTACACTTATTGATCAAACGGGAGAAGAAACTGTATTTTTAGAAAATGACGTTTCATCTCATATTTTTGCTAAACAGTTTGTCATGAATGACAAAGTAGAAGTTAGCTTGAAAGCACGTAACAATAGTCTACTGTCACCATTTGTAACAAAGTCTTTAAATACTACCCTTGATCCACCAACTTTAGAACAAATTCAACATGTCTCCATTAACGAATTTACTGTTTTAATTTCTGACCCCTCTCAAGTCCGTAGAGAGATTAACATCTTTAGAAAAACAAAAAATTCTGCTTTCCAGGAAATTGGTACTGTCGAAAAAGGTGACACGATATTTGTTGACGCCGCAGTAGATCCCACAGAAATTTATACATATTATGCTTCTACTGCACTTTCAGAAGATTCTAACCCAATAAATGTATACTTCGCTAAAAGTTTTGAACAAGTTAAAACAATCATAGAATCAGACGAACTAACAGAGGTTACTATTGAGGAAGGTAGACTTGCTTACCGCTATGACTCGAGCAAATTAGTATTTCCCTCAAGTTACGATCGATTAGAAGCTACAATCTATGATATTCTAACAGAAAATATTTTATTGAAGTTTGATCTAGCAATATTTCCCAATAAAATTGCTTTTGATAAAAACGAAACAAAAATCTATACCACCAATAATGAAAACTCTAATATATATGTTTATGATTTTGAAACCGGTGCGATCATAGACTCAGTTAATTTAGAATACTCAGGTATATATGATTTTAAGCTTCTTAACCCAGACAAATTAGTAGCAACTGTTCATACAGACCATACAGGTTATGAACTTATTACCATTAATCTCACAACCCATGTTGTAGAAAGTAGTGATTCAATTGGCCCAGATAATCCACAGTTAGTAATTGATAAAGCTGGAGAAAATCTTTTATTAATATCTTATCAATCAGGGCTCCAATACAGTTATGACCATTATTCAATTACAAATGATGCAGAATTAATTTTTAATAAAAGAGATCTAAATTCTTTTTATACAACAAACTTTTCTCCTGATCTTGATACTGCTATTGTTGTAGGACAGGATGATCTATCACTTTTTAATGTTAATACCGGGGAAAGATACTGGCATTTTGAACATTACTCATTAAGTAATTATTGTTGTAGTAATGTTCAACTACTGCCAGATGAACACATCATACTACAAGGCCAATATTGTACTTATTTGATAGATATGAAATTAAATCATTATCCAATCATAGATAAACATTGCCCAGAAAGTAGTAGACTTAATGCCGCTGGGTTGGTTAACCTAAGTCTTGAAAATAATAATTTGATCTTGGACCTAAGAAAAAGTCATACTAGTGGATATTATGACTTCATAGATATCTTAACATTCAAAGAAGAATGGAAAGAAGTTTTTATGGAATAATTACTATGTATTGCATCAACCTATTCTATCCAAAAATAAAAAATACTACTTGATAAAACTAAACGATAAGTTTGTCCACCACATCCACCCCATCTGGCTTCCAGTAAAGAGGCGGTTTTTGAGCTTGTGATAACGGTTCTGTTTTCAATCCATCAATTTCTGTATCTGTTGTATAAACTGATTGCACAACCTCACCAAATTTCATCCTGAGTTCTCTTGCTTTCTCCTGATCTCCCTTCACCCAATTCACCGTAAAATCCGTTTCGGGCAATTCATCGGTTTCCTGTATTAAAAAATCCTCCAGCCAAAGCTGATTACGTTGAATCCCTTCGTTGTAAGCATATTGATACTTCAGCTCGGGCATCGGTTTTTCATGTTGGGGATTTTCTTTCCAAAAGGACCTGATAGCTTGCTTTAATTCTGCTTTTACGTCCTCTAATCCAAAATCAGCTACAACCACAGCCACCGAACGACATCCTTTCCCACCATAGCGCAGCATGGCCTCCGCCAATTCTCTTTTAGTCGATTCATTCCATTGATCCAAATATGCGATCGAAAATTTAGCCGTACGAATGATGTATTTTGCATCATTCTTAGCAACATTAAGCTTGTTGATTTCTTTTTTTACCTCAGGAACCGATTCCTGTGAGCCGGCGAATATTACCTTATCAGCCTCAAGGTCTCCAAAAGAATTCAAATCGGTTGAAAACTGAATTTCCTGTTCCAAACCTGAATTTTCCACTTCCTCTAAAAATGAAGTTAACAGGTAAGGATCTTTGCGGGAGAGCTTTCCATAATAATCAGCACCGGACAGGAGTACCCCAAGTGCCGTTTGGAATCCCACCAGAGGCAAATTTCCGGCATGAAGACAGAGGACTTTATTTCCTTTTGCATGAGTTTGGTCACTCAGTCCCACTCGTTTTACCCACTCTTCAATGTCTCCGGACTCCACATTTCCCCTTAAAACAGAAAGCTGATGCTGAATGTCTTCGGCGCTGAATAATCCCTCTGAAACGGTTTTATCTACGGCTTGTTGCAGAGCCGGGTTCTTAGGATCGAGCCAGTTTTTAACAGTTTGGGTTATTTCGATCACAGATTTCACGGATTGCGCTGATTTTTGGATTACATCTTATATGATTAATGGGCAATTTAATATTTATGAGTTCTAATCACACTGGTTTACAACTACTTATCCGAAGTCCCTGTAATCCGTGAAATCTGCGATCCTAATCTTGGTCGATCAGGAAATTGCAGCCACGAAGGTTTTGGGGGTTCCATCTTCCCAATACTTGAAATTTACCGTCTTCTCTTTGAATACCTTTGTCGCCTGTCAAAATAAATGAGCAGGAATACAGGTTGGCTAAATCCATGACTCCAATCACCCCCTCTTCGCCTTTCGGCATTTCTTCCATGGGGGCTTTAGGATTGCGTATACTCACTTCCATCCACGGCACGCATGCAAACCATTCATCTCCCAGACTGTAAGCCTGACTCAATAATTCCGTCATTCCATATTCGGAATGAATCTGCGACTTTGCTAAACCGAAGCCCTCGGCTAACCGGTGATGGAGTTCTGTTTTGGTGACTTCACGCCGGTGCGTTTTCATGCCTCCTGTTTCCAGGATAATCGAATCTTCGGGCAACCGGACAGATTGTTGTTCCAAAATATCCATCAAACCAAAAGCGGCACCGAAAAGCATCAATTTCTTCCCTGATTTTCGAATTTCATTCAGTTCTGATTCATCCGGGGGCCTCCCTAATTCCAGAAATTTACTAAGCCCTGATTCCTCTCTTTCAATCAGTGTATTTAACATCCATATTAAAGAAGATTCAGGGTTAGAATTATAGCCCGGCGTATATGCCCAAATCACATATTTATCCAGATCATAAAAATGCTGCATCCCTTTGATGATGGATTGGCGGTAAAGTTCGGGATTTGCAACAATGTGTCTGCTTCGTTGCATACCCGACGTTCCACTGCTGCGGAATTCTAAATTCTGAATTTTAAATTTTGAATTCTCAGCAGCGGTGAGAACTTCGGTATCCTTGAAAGCTTGTATAGGGAGTAATGGTATTTCAGATAGAGACGGATGCTTCCGGACTCCAAGTGCCTCGCAAAAACGATGGTAAACCGGATTATTTTTTTTCTGAAATTCAAAGACTTGAACGGCTTTTTCCTCAAAAGATATTGAAGCGTCAAAAACTTCAGCCGGAGATATCATCACTTTTTATCTATGATTGTGAATAACTTGCCTGAGGAAAATAATAAACTTGTTTCTGGCCTGCGTCATTTGATCCCCGGCTCAATACTCAGCTCCTATTTTCTAGTGCCTGAGGCCTTTAGCACCAATATCACTGCGATAATAGGCTTTCTCAAAATCAATTTTTGCTACTTCTTTGTAGGTATTTTTTATGGCTGATTCCAATGACTTTCCTGAACCCACGATATTTAAAACCCTGCCTCCGTTCGTCAATATTTTGTCATTTTCAGCCCTTGTTCCCGCATGAAATACAATAGCGTCCTCAACAGTATCCAATCCAGAAATCTCTTTTCCTTTTTCATAACTCTCAGGATATCCTCCTGAAGCCAGCACCACGCAACACTTCACTTCATCCTCAAAATGAATATCAACCGTATTCAACTGAACTTGTGTGCAGGCAACAATAATTTCCAGCAAATCAGATTCCAGCCGCGGTAAAATCACCTGACATTCCGGATCACCAAAACGACAGTTATATTCAACTACTTTTGGCCCGTTTTCAGTAATCATCAACCCACAGTATAAAATTCCAATGTAGGGATTTCCTTCAGCTTTCATACCTGAAACCGTAGGTTCAATAATCTCACTCTCTACCCTTTGCAAAACTTCATCCGTAACCACGGGAGCCGGTGAATACGCCCCCATTCCCCCGGTATTAAGCCCGGTATCGCCTTCACCGATACGTTTATGATCCTGGGCATTGCCTATTATTTTATATGAGTCTCCGTCACAGATTGCAAAAACGGAAGCTTCTTCCCCTACCATAAATTCTTCAATCACCAGCTTACTGGCGGCTTCTTTAAGAGAAGAACTGGTTTTCAGCTCTTCCAGCACTCCCATGGCTTCATCTTCTGTTTCAGGAATAAAAACACCTTTTCCACCTGCAAGCCCATCGGCTTTTAACACTACCGGGTATTTATTCTGACTACGGATATAATCGGCAGCTTTATCAAAATCATCTTGCTCAAACACTTCATACGCTGCAGTAGGAATGTTATGGCGCCGCATAAATTCTTTGGCAAACTCTTTGCTTCCTTCCAACATTGCAGCTTGTAGCTTAGGCCCAAAAACCGGGTGATGTTTAGCTTCCAGGAAATTAGCTATTCCATCAACCAAAGGCTGTTCAGGTCCAACTATTGTAAGATCAATCTCATTTTCCTGAATAAAATTCCACACCTTGTTGAAGTCTGAAATATCCAGATGTACATTCTCTCCAACTTCGGCAGTACCGGGGTTCCCGGGAGCAATAAATAGCTTTTTCAGTTGAGCTGATTTTTTTAAGCTCCATGCAAGTGCATGTTCCCTGCCTCCGCTTCCTAATAAAAGAACAGTATATTTCATGACTCAGGCCAATTCTTCAGCAATAGTGATAATTTCAGAAAAGCTGTCAGCATCCAAGCTAGCTCCTCCTATCAGTCCGCCATCCACATCAGCCTGACTTAATAGTTCCTGAGCATTAGCCGGCTTCATGCTGCCGCCATATAAAATATTGATGGAATCCGCAGCATCCTGAGAATAAAGATTAGCTACAACATTCCGGATATGTTCATGCATTTCCTGAGCTTGTTCGGGCGAAGCAGTTTCTCCTGTCCCAATGGCCCAAATAGGTTCATAGGCAATGACAATATCCAAAACTTCTTCTGCAGAAACACCATTCAGGGCATTCGTTATTTGATCCTTAACCAAATCGTAATGTTCATCCGCCTTACGTTGACTCAGACTCTCTCCTACACAAATAATTGGAGCTAGCTTATGTTCGAGTGCTTTTTTAGTTCGCTGATTTACCGTCTCATCAGTTTCCCCAAAATATTGACGCCGTTCCGAATGACCAATAATCACATAATTACAGCCACTCTCTGTTAGCATGCTCCCGCTAATCTCGCCGGTAAAAGCTCCGTTTTCTTCAAAATGTAAGTTTTGGGCACCCACCTGAATATCTGTATCGTACAAATATTTTACTGCCATCCCAATAGATACAAAAGGCGGGCAAACCAACACGTCCACATTTTCGTTAACCTCTGACTTTTTAGCCTTCAATCCTTCCAGCAATTCAGCGGCATCATATGGGCCACAATTCATTTTCCAGTTACCGGCTATTAATAATCTTCGCATGGCAGGAGTGAGTTTAATTTATTTAACTTGGTGAATTTCCTTCTCTGAAAGCTCTGTTTAATCCCTGGATTACATCACTGAATTCATTTCGCTCATATTTTCGAATTAAAACACCGTTTTTATCGATCAGCAATCGGGTTGGAACTTGAACAACATTAAATTTTTGTATGATCTGCTGTACATCAAAAGTGCCCAATTCAGCTACAGACCAAGCTTTTCGTCGTTCATCAAAAAATGCATTAACCGTTACTTCACTTTGGTCAAGCGGAATTGTGAAAATCTTTAGGCCGTAATTTTTGTAAATCTCATTTATGATGAGAGTACGATCATAATCATTTTGATATTCATAATTGGCCAGCGGCGATATTTCAAGAATATATGTACTGCCTTTTAATGCCTGATTATTAATGGTATCTCCTTCCATCGTAACAAAGGAAAACTCAGGTGCTGTCACACCCGGTGCCAGATAATTCAGATCATAACGAATTCTGCGAGCCCATTTTTTTGATGACGGCTTTTCGGAGTAATTTTGCTCATACTTATCTAACAAGTTCTTTGCTTCCCTGACTCTTGAACTGTCAAAATACATTTGAATTTTGTCGCGTTCTACAAACTCGCGAACCGATTCGCTGTTGGAAATCTGCACCAAAGAATCCAAATACTCAGAAGCTGCTTCGAAGCCTTTGCTCTGGGCGATATAGGGTTTTCCAAGATTAAGTGCCACGGCAACCATGTAATCTTCCGGTAAAGCCGCATCAATACGATTCAACATTTCTTCCTGATCCCAGCTATTCAATAACTCTGCTGTTTTTTCTGCAGCGATATATGAAGCCATAGTATTTTCGTGTGCTTCATAAACTTGCCAGTAAAGGCTCGTCCACTTTTTAACTTCATCTACAATTTGTGAGTCAGGCAATGCACCGCCTCTCACAAATGCACTCACTCTTTGAAAGTTTCTATCCACCCTTGAAAGCGTCTGCATAGCTTCATGTTCCCGAGAATCTAATGTCAGATTTTCACTTATATCGGGAAGTTCAGCATTGACTGTAAGTGTATCATTGTCTGCCAGAATTACCCTTACATTTGCCAAATCATTATTATTTCGGCTGATTACAAGTATGTAATAGTTTTTAACAGGGAATCTCACATTTCCTGAGAAATAGCCACTTTCATCAGTTACGGTATGAAAAAGTGTATCAACCGGCGCATTCACAGAATCCCTGTTAACAATGGTAATTCCTATATCGGAATAATCACCGCTATTATCTATTGAATCAGAAACCGTGATGGTTCCTTTTACTATAGTTTCCAGAGGCTTAGGTTCATTTGAACAAGCCGCTGCCAACATTAATACTATTAATGCCGCTATAAGTGTATAGTTTTTCATGTTTACCCAAAAACTGTTTTCAGTCGTTTAATTTTTCAGTAATTAAATCTTTAACCAACTTCGGATTTGCTTTGCCTTTAGAAGCTTTCATCGCCTGGCCTATAAAAAATCCAATTAACTGTTTTTTTCCTTCCTTGTACCGTTTCACTTCATCAGGATTTTCTTTGATAATATTCTCAACAATCGGGTCAAGGAATCCTGAGTCTGAAACTTGAATCAGGTTCATCTCTTTTGCCAACATCTCGGGTTCCTTATCCTCCTTTAGCATCGCATTGAATATTTGCTGCATTGCCGAAGAATTGATTTTATCCTCTTCTTTCAGTTTCACCAACTCAGATATTCTTTCCGCTGAAATCGAAAACTCCCGGATATCAATACTTTGTTCATTCAGCACCCGAAGCACTTCACTTAGTACAATATTGGAAGCAGCTTTAGGATCGCCAAGATATCCTACTACTTCTTCGTAATAGTCTGCAAGATAACGACTATCTGTAAGAGTAACCGCATCATCTGTACTCATTCCATAATCTTCCATAAATCTTTTGCGGCGCACATCTGCCAATTCAGGCAATTCTTCCCGGATATCATCCAGCATGGCATCCGTTACAATAATGGGAGGTAAATCAGGTTCCGGGAAGTAGCGATAATCGTGTGCTTCTTCCTTAGAGCGCATAGGCCTGCTTTGCATTTTAGTGGTATCCCAAAGCCGGGTTTGTTGTACCACTTCCCCGCCGTCCTCAATCAATTCTATCTGTCGATAAATTTCATAATGAATGGCCCGTTCCACATTCCGGAATGAATTCATATTCTTAAGTTCGGTACGGGTTCCAAATTTTTCCCTGCCCCGGGGACGAACGGAAACGTTCGCATCACAACGCAAACTTCCTTCCTCCATATTACCGTCACATATTTCCAGATATTGCACTATCTGCTTTATCTTGGCAAGATAGGCATAGGCTTCCTCCGGGGTCCTCAGATCCGGTTCTGATACAATTTCAATAAGCGGGGTTCCCGCCCGGTTCAGGTCAACCAAAGTATTATACGGATCCTGATCATGAATGGACTTTCCGGCATCTTCTTCCATATGAATTCTGGTGATACCGATCCTTTTATCATAGTCTTCCAACTCAATATCTACAAATCCATCAAAACAGATAGGCGTATCATATTGTGAAATTTGATATCCCTTAGGTAAGTCCGGGTAGAAGTAATTTTTTCGGGCAAAAATAGATTTTTCCGCTACGCTGCATTTGGTAGCCAATCCCATTTTGATGATATATCGCACCAGGTTTTCATTAACAACCGGCAATGTCCCCGGGTGGCCAAGGCAAAGGGGCGACACCTGCGTATTCGGTGCACCTCCGTATTCCATTTTAACATCGGCAAAAGCTTTACTTTCGGTAAGCAGCTGGGCATGAACTTCGAGGCCAATTACCGCCTCGTATTTCTCGTGGGCAATAGTGCTCATTAAGATATTTTTCTATCAAAGATTTTCAGAGGTTGGAAGATATTAAAGTTGTGTGACAGTTTGGAATGTTTCTTTGGTAAAGGGTCAAAGTTTTAGAGGTGAGGTGCAAGTATTTTGAGCACTTGTTCGCCCTGCTTTATCAAGTCGAGTTCTAATTTTATATTTCTAGGATGAAATGATTTAACTGATAAGCAGGTTTTCTTATGACCAACCAAACCATATAGAACCATGAAAACATCATTACTTACTGCCATCATCGCATTATTAGCGTTTCCTGTACTTGCTCAGGATTATGCCGTTGAACAGCTCGAAAGCTCACCTCGCCATCACGAGTGGGTCACTATTGAATCAAATGAGAGAACTTTACATAATTTTGTGGTCTATCCGGAAACCTCCGAACCTGCGCCGATAGTGATTGTAATTCACGAAAACCGTGGCCTGAATGACTGGGCACGCAGTTTTGCAGACCAACTGGCTGGTAAGGGATTTATAGCTGTAGCTCCCGATTTAATCTCTAATACAGTAGCAGGTATCGAAAAAACCGGTGATTTTAAAAATTCCGATGCGGCCCGACAAGCACTTTATGATCTTGATCCTGATCACGTTACCACTGATTTAATGAATGTGCTCGAGTATGCCAAAACCATCAAGGCCGGAAATGGAACATTTGCAGTGGCCGGATTCTGCTGGGGAGGTTCCCAATCTTTCCGGTTAGCCACCAATGCCGGTGATGCCATTGATGCAGCTTTTGTATTCTACGGCACCGGGCCCGGCGATGCTGAAGCTTATGCTGACATTAAAGTACCCGTCTATGGATTTTATGGAGCCAATGATGAGCGCGTAAATTCTACCATCGCGGACTCTGAGGCTGCAATGAAGCGGTTCGGGAAAACATATGATTATAAAATCTATGAGGGCGCCGGACATGCCTATATGCGCAGCGGAGATGATCCCGAGAAACCCCAGGATGATCCTAATGTAGAGGCCCGAAATAAATCCTGGGAGCGGTTGGTTTCCATCCTGAATAATTTTAATTAATCATTCCCAAATTGATGAATTAAGGTTAAAATCTCAGTATCTTTGTATTCCTGAATAAATTCACTTTTGTTCAGGAATTTTTTTGCCCGAGTGGCGGAATTGGTAGACGCGTGCGCTTCAGGTGCGTATGTCCTTTGGACGTGGAGGTTCAAGTCCTCTCTCGGGTACTAAGCCCCATAAGAGTTTTCTTGTGGGGCTATCTTTTTGCCTGGCTTTTATCACTCTTTCCCTTTTGTATTTCTCCCAATCGTTGTCATTGCGAAGCAGTGCTTCGCGGTTCAAGCCTCTCTCGGGTACTCAGCCCTGTAAGACCTTTCTTGCAGGGCTATTTTTTGCCTGGGTTATATCCCTCTTTCCCTTTTGTAATGCTCAAACCAAATCTGGAACTCAAATACTTGAATGAGCTCCTCTTTCTTTCCTCTTAAACGTGAAGCTGAATTTAAATCCATTTTCGGACTCCAACTCGTATTCTGCCTCAAGCTGGCTGATTAATGTTTTAATAAGAGTGACGCCCAATGTTTTTGAAGTGTTGAAAGCTGATTCATCTACCCCTCTTCCGTTATCCTCATAAACCGCTTTAATAATATTCTCATCTTCCGATAAATGAATGCTGATTTTTCCTTTCTCTTGCTCTTCAAAAGCATGTTTAAAAGAGTTTGTGATCAGTTCATTAAGTAAAAGCCCCAAAGGCACCGCTTGATTTATATTGATGCTTTTTGTTTCAAACTGATGTTCAATAACAATGTCTTTTTCTTTCGACCCAAACAACTTTCGGATTCGTTCAATAAGATTCAGTGCATATTCATCAAAAGTTACTTCCGTAAAGCTTGCGGTGTTATAGAGCAACTCATGTACCCCGGCTATCGAATAAATACGGTTTTGAGTCTCCCTGAGTATAGTATCAAGTTCCTTACTGTTAAGAGACTGCTTCTGCAGTTCGATTAAACCGATAATAATGGCAAGATTATTTTTTACCCGGTGATGGACTTCTGAAAGCAGCACTTCTTTTTCATGAACAGAGTCTTCAAGCCGGTTTTTATATTCTACTTCTTTGGTAATGTCTTCAAGAATAGCAAGCATCAGCCGATCTTGGCCTGCGTCACTCACTATATGCCCCACATTCAACCGAAAATGCGATATAGTTCCGTCTTTTCGGAAACGGTCAATCTCTTTATTCTTTAGTCCGCCTTCCTTAAAGCTCGTTTTCATCAGTGCTTGAAACTCTTTCTTCTGTTCTTCAGATACATGCGGCATGAATTTTCCCATCACCTCCTCACGTTTCCATCCCAGCATCTCTTCAGCAGCTTTGTTCCAAAAATCTTTAACCACTCCCTTAGTATCGATTGCGTAAATCGCCATTGGTGATGATTCAATAAGAGCACGGATGGTCTCATTTGCCCTTCGGGTTGATCTTTGAGCCATATAAGAGGTTTGCATAAAAAAGAAGAGCACGGATACCAATACACTTAACATCAGCCCCAATGCCAAATCTAAATACAATCCCCACCTATTATGTTCACTTTCAAATAAATGATTCGGTATTAAACTAAAAGTCCAGTTTCCGGAATTCAGGGGTGCTTTCCCCAATTCAATAGTAGATGTAAATTCTTCATCAAATCCCGCCTTGGTGCTATCGCCATGTTCATAAAAGACCGACTTATTCTCATCCGTTACTTTTACATGATATTGATTCAAACCCAGCATCATGGTATTAAACTGTTCTGTAAAGTCCATCGCAGCTGTGATGGTCCCTTGAAATGCATCATTAAAATAAATCGGGGCATCCACTAAAAAAGCCTCCGGCCCCTGTACTAATTCCAGCCAATGCGTGAAGTTAGTGATGGAATCATCCCTGGCTTTTTCCCAGTCGGCCCGCCTATAATTCAATTGTGAAATATCCATCCCAATGGCTTCTTCGCTGCCTTTCATAGGTTCCACTCTTTGAATCACCATATTGCTGTCAATCCATTCTATTAATAAAAAAGAAGGATTTTGTTCTATAATCAGCGATGCATCATACTCCCAGTGATCGAAATATTCTCCATTTGTTATTTCAATCCGGCTTTTTAAGTTTTCCAGAGTTTTAACACTTTCCAGTACACGATTCTGAAATTGCTGGGTAAGTAATTGCCCCGTTTCTTTTATGATCAGAGCTCTCGATTCTTCTGTTTTTTGATAATTTTGAAGCCAAATAAAAATTACTGAGCAGCTTAAAAGAACTCCAAGGAGCAAAGATCTGGACAGCCTGTATTTTTCTTTAAAAAAATTCAATCTTAATTCCATTATAAGATTATCCCGTTTCCCATTTCAACCAACTGTACTACTAATACTTATTCGGGCACTAAGTATTCAAAAGCTATTTCACCAACAGTAATTTTTTTGATTTTGCGGTTCCGTCAACAAGAATTCTGTAAATATAAATCCCGCTCGAAAATTCATTCGCCTGTAGCTGTTGCACATATTTCCCTCTTTGCTTATCTCCATTTACCAACGTTTGTATCCACTTCCCAAGAGCATCATAAATTTCAAGCCGTACGAAAGAGTCTTTTGGCAGAGTATATGGAATGTTGGTGGTGGCATTAAAAGGATTGGGATAATTTTGACCCAATTCCACTGCTTGGTTCTCTTCAAGAGCTTCTCCGTTAAGAGGAATAAGTATAGGGCTGGGTTGATTTGAGCCATTATGTGTAACCCGAAGCTCACCATTACTTTCATTAGCAAGTACAGGCCCATATGAAATTGGAATTTCAATACTTGATCCGGGCTCAACATTTAAAAATACAACATCATTCTCAACGGAGAATGAACTGGTCCCTGAAACTATTTCCACCCGGCCAATCAATGGATTTTCCGAGTTTATATCATTGGATATGGATATCGTTTCGATTATCTCGGATCCTACGTTGGTTACCCCAAAATTTAGTTCAGTTTCATCTATTGTTATAAGTGATGGTCCTCCTAAAAATGCCAAACAACCGCCACCAAGCGGCCAACCTTTATCTGCAAACATACCGCACATAACAGGCCCGGGCGAATGCATAGCATAAGCATTATCAATTCGAGGCCTCATCAGAGCATTTTCCGTATCATCGAATGTAGTTTGGTCTAAGTGTGAAAAACTGGAGCCCGGCTCCCACTCAGATGGACTGAACAAGGGAACCGGGAGGTTCTCAAAAGCCTCGTTTGATTCATCTCCTATAAAGAAAATTCCACCATTCATACCCGTCACAGCATCATATAAAGCCTCTGAAGGATTTGGATATACATTCTCATCGATAACGGCATTTCCAAAACCATCCATTACAAAACGATCATAAATAATGGGTGAAACAACTGTATTCCCATAGCCCCACTCAGCAATTTGTTGCTCTGGATCACCAGTCATTGAACCTAAAAACCCTAGGCCATGCCCGATTTCGTGTAAAACAACCGTAACAAAATCTATTAATCCAGCCGGTGTTTCAGCATCAGTACCAAAATACCATGAATCAAAAGCGGAATTCATATTAACAACTATGTCATAATCGGTACTACTTGATTGCTGAACATAATCAACCCCCGTCATGGCACTGGCTTGAGCAACTGCATACCAGGTATCCAGCTCTCCGGTTGGAGGCTGAACAATCAAAGTAGGGCGCGCACTTCCTAAAGTATTACCATCCAAAGCTGCCCAATTTGCCTGAACCCTGATCGGAATATCAGAATCTATATGCGTTTCCCAAATTTGCAAGGCATATTCAAAAGCTTCTCTTGCCTGCTGCGGCCAGCTTGCACCGTCCGAAAAATATTCAACCTGAAAGGAAGCAGTCTTTAGCCTTTCAGATCCTTTTAATAATCTTTGATCTGCTTTTTTATAATAATATACGTCTCTATAGGTAGGTTCAAACGTGCAAATATTTTCCATTGCAGGAGCTTCTATTATTTTCAATCCTGATTTGGAAAGCGAATCATCATTTTGCCCCAAGACCTTGGATCCCGTAAAAACAAATGATAGCAGTAACAGGTAGACTTTATATTGAGATTTCATTTATCCCATTTGGTTATTTTTACTGATAGTATATTACTTTTATAAACACGTTAAAAAAAATTTCTCTTCCTAATATCCTTACCGTTTAAACTTTTCAGGTTCCGCACTTACAATTATTTAAAATCTTCTCAATTCTTGATAGTATTTCTTCAATTTCAGGGATTCTTTCATGCCAATTAAATTAAAGCTGATTTCGTTTCCTGACCATATCTGTCCTAACCGCCACAAATCTGCATCTATCACTTTTGCGATTCTTGGATATCCCCCTACCGATTGTGCATCCTTCATAAGGATAATGGGGTTCCCGTCTTGCGGAAGCTGGATAATGCCGGGAACAACCGGTGCTGATTTCATTTCCCTTTTTTCGGTTTGAATTTTAGCTTCACTCTCTAACCTGATTCCCATTCGATTACTTTGAGTGGAAATCTTGAAACCTGTTTCTAAAAAAAACAATTGCTGGTTTTCAGTAAGCCAATCCCATTCCGGTCCTGCAATGATGCGTATCTTCTGCCTGGTAGAATAATGTGGGATAAACTCCTTGGGAACTTCTCTTGTTTTAATCTCCTCCGAAGATAGTTTCCAAAATATCACATCTCCTTTTTTAAGTTTTCTTCCTTTAAATCCCCCAAATCCTGCCGGCATACAGGTTGAATAGCTATCCATGATTTTTTCAATTTCCCATTCTCCGGCAATGGCCATGTAAATTCTGCATCCGGCTTTTACCCGGCTGATTTTTACAATGTCACCGACATTTACGGCTATGGTTCTATTAGTTTGTGATGCGTGATCATTCACAAAAATATCAGCCTCTGCACCGGTTATTCCAATAACAGCCTGTGTATGAAACCTAAATGTACCGCCTTGCACCGTGAATTCTAAAACCGGGGCGTCTTTTGGATTCGCCACCAACCGGTTAGCCAACTGATACGCGTGTTCATCCATCACTCCTGAAACCGGAATTCCAAAATTCCTGTATCCAAACCGGCCTTTATCCTGAACGGTTGTAATTAATCCCCCATCCAAAACTTCCAATTTCCCGTTCATGACGGTGCTCTTTCGTTTTTTAATTCCTCAAATTCTTCAATACTAATGGGGTGGAAAACCAACTTATCACCGAGTTTCAAATACGTTGGGGGCTCTTCTTTAATATTAAAAAAAGAATGAGGGGTTCGGCCGATAATCTGCCAGCCACCCGGGCTTTCTAAAGAATATACCCCTGTCTGCCCACCGGCAATACCTACTGCGCCCTCCGGTATTTTTGTCCGCGGGTTTTCTTTCCTTGGACATTCAAGGGTTTTATCCATGCCACTCAAATAGACAAATCCGGGCATAAAACCCATCATCGCTACGGTATATTCTGTTTGTGTATGTTTTTTGATGATTAGTTCCTGAGTTAACCCCGTATGTTTTTCCACCTCTTTCCAATCCAGCCCTAATCCATAACAAACCGGAATTTCATATTTTCTATGAGATATTTTTTCTTCTGATTTATCAGATATTTGATTTTGCAGCTTTTCAATTTCTACATTTAAATCCTCTAACAGCCGGTTATAAATCAGGCCAATACTTTCATAGGTCGGAATCAAATCTATAACACCGGAAATCATTGATTGTTCTAACCGCCGGTAAGTTTGGTGAATTAATGAAAGCGGGATTTCTTCCTGTTCGGGTTTTAAGAGAAGGGCTTGTTCACCTAAAAAAGAGACATTCCAGGTTTGGCCATTAAGATGAAGTGATTTTGACATCATGCTTTTCTAAAAAATCAAAAATTTCCTTTGCCAACTCTGCCGCTCCTTCTGTGTCGCTGTGTAAACATAAAGTTTCAGCCTCAATAGGCAGATCGAGTCCATCATGAGTGTACACAATTCCATCCAGGAAGGCAGCTAATTGCTTTAACACATCTTCCTTTTCTTTAATTACGGCTCCATCCAGTTTTCGTGAACGTAAGCTTAAATCATTTTCATATCTGCGGTCTGCAAATACCTCACTTCGAACCTTCAATCCGGCATCTTTAGCTACTTCTCTTAATACAGATTTTGCCGGGGCATAGATTAACATATCATCTTTTATCCTTACAATAGCTTTTACCACACCAATTGCGGTTTCTTCATCTTTAGCAGCATGATTGTAAAGAGCCCCATGCGGTTTTACATGATGCAATTTACCACCCAAAGACTCTGTCATCCCTTTTAATGCTGTTACCTGATATAATACACAAGCTTCCAGTTCTTCCGCCGACAAATTCATTACCCGTCTTCCGAATCCCTGCAAATCAGGATAAGAAGGATGCGCTCCTATGGCCACTTTATTTTTTAACGCCAGCTTAATGGTATTTGCAATCGTAACCGGATCGCCGGAGTGAAATCCGCAAGCAATATTACAGCTTGAAATATAGGGCATAATCTGGGAATCGCGACGTTCATCATATAGCCCGTAGAATTCACCTAAATCACAGTTCAAATCTATTTTTGAAAGCATAATTACAGAAAATTAAAAACTGAATTTAAACTTCTAAACCCTACCAACAGGGCAACTAAAATCACAATTATCCCAAATATATTTTGCCGGGATGAATTTCGATTCGTTCCCAGTAACATGGGTTTATTCATGATATACAGTAGAAAAACAGCAATTACCGGTAATGTAATTCCATTCGCAATCTGGGCAAATTCAATCAGCTGAACCGGGTTAAAACTAATCGCGGAAAAAAATACGCCAATGGTAAGTACCAAAATCCAGATAACGCGAAATTTCAGATCTTTAAGGCCATCATTCCACCCCAATAGCCCTTTGCTTGCATAAGCTGCCGCTAATGGAGCTGTTACGGCTGAGGTGATACCTGCCGCAAAAAGTCCAATTCCCATAAATGTACGTGCCCAATTACCCAATAAAGGTTCCAATTGAAGAGCCATATCCGAGGCATTTTTAACCTCCGTTAAGGAGCCATCGGATGCAGCAGCACTGGTGATAACTACACACATGGATATAACCCCACCCAGGATAATACCCACTGCATTCTCCAAACGCATATCCGATAGCTGTGAAAAATGAGAATATCTTTCCTGAACGGTTGAAGCATGTAAAAACAGATTATAGGGAACTACCGTGGTTCCAATCAATGCAATCACTGTCAGGAATTCATCCGGCGAAGCGGTAGGAATAAACAATCCTTTTATAATTGCACTTACATCCGGCTGAATGACAACAGCTGTTGTTACAAACACAATACTCATGATTCCAACCAGCAGTGTCATCACGTTAACAATACGCTTAAAATTGCCTGAGAAAAGCAACCAAAAAGCAATGGCTCCAATCAATACGGGAGTCAGCCGCACATTGAATCCATTTACCGTTATATCCA
The DNA here is from genome assembly GCF_014762685.1 of Gracilimonas sp. Lineage (NCBI taxonomy): Bacteria > Pseudomonadati > Balneolota > Balneolia > Balneolales > Balneolaceae > Gracilimonas > Gracilimonas sp. Next base: position 163,889 of record NZ_JABURM010000005.1, on the reverse strand, counting down.
AGCCTACAAAAAACTCTTCCCATCCTAGTACGGCTCCGGAGATATTGCCTCCCTCATAGGCAATATTTCCTATCACAATGGCACTGAATACCAACAAGATGCCTATGGTTTTAATAATCGGATTTCCCAATTGCTCACGAATAGCCTCTCCAAATCCTTTGCGGGTGATAATACCCAAACGGCCGGTCATTTCTTGTAATACGATAGTCGCTATTACCGAAAATAAAAGCGCCCAAAGCAACATATATCCCGACCGAACACCTGCTAACGTACATACTGTTACTGTTCCGGGACCAATAAAAGCTGCGGCCACCAAAGTACTGGGGCCAAAATATTTTTTTAGTGGATTATTCATGGTTGAGTATATAGTATGTAACAGCTAAAATCCCAAACATTAAAACCGTAATAAATATTAAAGGTTGTTATGGCTGAATTAAAAACCCGGAAAATTAGAATAAGAATAATGAAGAGAAGGTTTTGCCAGGGTTAATCAAAACATCCTTCTCACCAATAAAAAAAAGATCTGAGGATATAAACTAATGGACGGTACTGCCAGAGTAAATATTAAGCCCGGAATGGAAGTTGGAATTGTACTCAAAAAAGATCAACGTACAGGCCATCTTACTTTTGGCATTGTTCAAAATATTTTAACCAAAAGCGCAACACATCCGCACGGTATAAAAGTACGACTCACTGACGGACAAATTGGACGGGTCAAGGAAATTAAATGAGTGGAATGACACTGGCTGATTTTAGCGAAAAAACGTTAGAACTTGGCACGGATTATGAAGGTCGGGTAATTGCTACTCTTATTTCTTCTAATTGGAATAAGCCCGGTTGCCGGCCGGTTTTATATCTTCATGGATTCAATGATTATTTTTTCCAGGCTCATCTAGCAGAAGAATTTCACAGTCACGGCTACAATTTTTACGCCTTGGATTTGCGAAAGTACGGACGATCTCTTTTACCCCATCAGCACCCCAACTACTGCCGTTCCATTACCGAATATTTTGAAGAAATCGATCGGTCTATTGAAATCATTAATACCAAAAATGAACTAAACATAATCCTTTTAGGCCATTCTACAGGGGGATTGATTGCCAGTGTTTATCTAAACACAGGACAGTACAAAGACCATGTAGAGAAGCTCGTGCTTAATTCTCCATTCCTGGAGTTTAATATTAACTTTTGGCAACGGATGTTTTTGCTTCCCATGGCCGGAATAGTATCTCTTTTATTTCCATATTCAGCCCGCAAAAAACCTTTTTCTCATTTGTATGGAGCCAGCTTATCGGATGAAGAACACGGAGAATGGAATTTTAATACAGATTGGAAGCCGATAGAAGGCTTTCCTGCTTATTTCAAGTGGGTTTATGCGGTGAACCGCGCTCAAAAGAAACTCCACATGGTTTCAAATATCAAAGTCCCTATTTTGATTCTGCATTCAGATTCATCCAGTACGCCCAAAAACTGGAATGACATTTTACTTAAAACTGACATGGTTCTAAATATAGACCATATAAAGAAGTTCGGTAAAAAGCTCGGCCCTGACGTTACCTTTACCGAGATTCCAGAAGCTATTCACGATGTTTTTCTTTCCCCAAAAAATGTAAGGAAACAGGCTTTTGAGCAAATGTTTAACTGGCTTAAATAAAATTATTCGCCCTGCCCAGTATTTTAGCGACTTGCAAGTTTCAAAAAAATGCTTTTATTACAGCATAGATACTTGAAATATTTTATGAGGGAGGATTCATTATGCAAGTAAAAGAAATCTTAAATCAAAAAGGAAGGGATATTTACTCCGTTCAGCCGGATGAAACCGTATATAAAGCCATAGAAAAAATGGCTGAATATAATATTGGAGCTTTGCTTGTCATGGAAAGTGGGAAACTAACGGGAATAGTTTCAGAACGTGATTACAGGAATAAAGTAATTCTTAAGGGACGCACCTCTAAAACGACCGCTGTTAAAGAAATTATGACAGAGGAAGTGATTCGTGTAACCTCAAGCGATACCGTAAATTTGTGCATGCAACTTATGACGGATAAAAAAATACGACACTTACCCGTTGTTGATGAGGAAAAAGTGGTTGGAGTTATTTCTATCGGTGATGTAGTGAAAACCGTTATTGCCAAACAGAAAGTGGAAATCAATTCATTAAGAGATTATATCGGCGGCGGTTATCCGGGATGATATAAACATCTCGTCCATTCTAAATACCTAATTAATGCTGTCGAAGATAGTAATGGCTACATTACTTTTTCACGCTCAGGCTGTAATCCTCTGACCCATCGGTTTACTATAAATTCGTTTTCCTTGATCCAGTTGCGTACTGCCCGCCGTTCGTTATCCGGAAACGTTTCAACTTCATCCATTAAAGCCCCTAATTGTTCTTCGGTGAGATCAAATCGTTCGAAAAACAAGGAAGCCCGTGCATGCTCAGTCGTGAAATTTTTCCTGGCAATAGTGTGGATCTTCTCAGACTCTCCATAAATATTTTGTGGGTCGTCCAGGAATTTCAGATCATACCGGTTATATATCCAATGAGGAGTCCACCCGGTCACCACAATTGGCTCCCTCCTTTTGATAGCCTCAACCAGTGTTTCCGTCATTGTTTCTTCACTTCCCTCCAATAGGTTCAAAGATAAATTATACGCCTCAAGAGCCCTTTGGGTAGAAGCCATAATCCCTGCACCGCTTCCAATACCAATAATCTCAGACATACTCCCTTCCAGATCACTTATAGATTGGGCCTCAATATAATCCGGTACCATCAACCCGGTTCGCACCTGATTTACATTGACCCCAAGATCTTCGAGCTGAGCTCCATATTGCTCCATGTATTCCCCATGTGTTCCGGGGAGCCAGGCATCTACAAATACATCATATTCTCCATTACCAAGCTGCTCAAAAACCGATTCTATATCCGTCATCTTAGTCGCAACTTCATAACCCAACTGCGATTCCAAAATTTCAGCTACCAAATAGGTCATGGCTACCCCTTCCGACCAATTTGCATATATCAGGCGTATGGTTTGTTCTTCTTCTTTTTGATCTGCTTTATTACAACTTAGTGCACCTCCTACGATCAGCAATCCCAGCAAACCAACCAAAAGCTGTCTCCCGGAAATTAGTTTGGCCCATTCCATATTCCCTCCATTATTTTCTTTAAAATCAGATAAATACCTGATTAAAAATATGGGTTTTAAGATAAATGTAAAGCCAAGGCCAGCAAGTGGTATTTATTCAGGAAAAGAAGTAAGTCGCGAGAAAACAAGTTCTAACCCTTCATCGTCCCGACTCCAAATCAGCTGATCTTCTCCCTCAACTCTGATTGTCCAGGTTTCCTGTGGTTGTGAGTTATTATAGTACAAAATATCCAATGTTGGACTATGGGCATCGACCCTCCATATGCCTGTCAGCCTTCCCTCATCAGTAAAATCAATAAAGAGATGGTCCCATCTTAAAAATAAAAACCGGTTTCCGGCAGGATCGTAGTCTTTCATGACATCTTTTCCATTTAGATTAGCAGATTCCAAATCCCAGATTCCGGTTATGATATCAGGCAAATTTTTAGGGATTGACTGAATCCATTTATAGAAAACAGTAACCTTTTGTCCCTCTTCTTCCCGTTCCCATACCATGACACTGTCGGATTCAATTACTACTTTAAAGGAGTCAAAAGTATCTTCAAAACCGGTTTCAGTTTCTATCTTCAAGGCAGAGTTCTCTTCATCATAGCTCCATGCACCGCTGGAATTTTGCAGCCATCCGTTACCTGATGCATAAGTGCCCTTGGCATCCAAGCGTACCCATTTTGCACGAGGGGTCATCTCCTGATCTCCAACCATTACCTTAGTGACCTGCCAAAGCCCCGTAACAGAAGTAGCTGAATCAATTGAGCGACATCCGATAATAGTTAAAGAACAAAGAAAACAGATACCAAATAGATTTTTTAGAGACATAATTATCTTAGTTGATTTTAAAAAGCTCTGAAAATAGACTTCAAATACAAGCAATACAACAACTAAACAGCTTTTTGTGAATGCTGAATCAGAATTTACAGTTATCAATAAAAACTCAACTAAATCATGCCGTTATGCTACGAGTATTTTCATCACTGCTTATTTTTGCATTGCTCCCTTTCGGCTTTATACAAGCTCAGCTTAATAACCACCCCGACCATATTAAGACTGAAAATGGAGAGCTGATCATTCACCCCATTTTACATGGTACAATAGTTTTTGAATGGAATGGCCTAAACATATATGTAGATCCTTACGGTTCGAAAGATTTGTATGAAGGTAAAGCGGATCCGGACCTTATTTTAATTACTCATCCACATGGCGATCATTTAAACCTGGAAACACTGAACAGCTTAAATACTGAAGGTGCCACTTTTATAGTACCCCAGGCTGTTGCCGATGAAATACCGGAAAAATACTCAGGTCAGGTTCTGGTAATGGGCAATGGTGAAAGCATGGAACGAAACAGCATACAAATTGAAGCTATTCCCATGTATAACCTCCCCGAAGAGGGTGCCCGGCATGCCAAAGGTTGGGGCAATGGATACGTTCTTACCATAGGGGAGAAAAATATTTATGTATCCGGGGATACCGAGGATATTCCCGAGATGAGAAACTTGTCAGGCATTGACATCGCTTTTATATGCATGAATCTGCCTTACACTATGGATATAAACCAGGCAGCTGATGCCGTTTTAGATTTTGAGCCTTCAATCATCTACCCATACCACCACCGCGGACAAGACATGCATGAATTCAAAAAGCTGGTGGACAAAGGCAATAAAGATATTGAGGTGCGTTTGAAAGATTGGTATCCCGGACAATGATCTAACATCTGAATTTATTTACTCATACCTTTCCTGTAAAAGGAATATGAATTGTACACTTTGTTCCTCCAAGACAGAACCTTTCTATTATTACGAAAAGGAAAAGCGGCAATACCATCGCTGTACCAACTGCCGGGCAGTGTTAATGGATATTAAAGATTATCCGAAAACTCAGGAGGAAATCGATAGATATGAAAGCCATGATAATGACGTGGAAGATCCCCGATATCAAAATTTTGTCGCTCCTCTTGTAGATAAAATAACTGAACAGTTTAATAAAAACTCTCTTGGGCTGGATTATGGTTCAGGTACCGGCCCTGTTATTACAAAAATGCTTACCGACCTGGGATATGAAGTAAACACTTTCGATCCCTTCTTTGATAACAATCCCGCCGTCCTGGATTTGAAATACGACTATATCGTCAGTTGTGAGGTCATTGAGCATTTCCATAAACCGCATAAAGAGTTTGAAAAACTTAAAAACATGCTAAAGCCAAATGGAGCCCTTTTTCTAAAAACAGACCTATTCACTGACGATAAAGACTTCCATGCCTGGTATTACAAAAGTGATGAAACACATGTTTTTTTCTTTCATCCTGAAACTTTTAAATGGCTGCAAACAGAATTTAAATTTCGTGATTTGAAAATAGACGGAAGGCATATCACCCTGTCGTTATAAAAAATATCCCCTAACCTGCTGCTCTATAGATAATTAAAAAATAATTCTGCACATTTAGCCTTAACCTATGGGGCTTTTGAATTATCAAAATAAGATAGGGGTACAAAGGCTTCTCTAATTTAAATTTATATCACTATGAGAAAACTATATACAGTTTTGGGAGCAGTTGGTTTGGTTTTAATTGCAGGAGCTTCTGTACTCCTGGTCTATATATCCACCGCTTTGCCGAATGTAAGCCCGGCTCCGGATATTCAAATAGAAAGAACTGCTGAACGGATTGAGAAGGGAAAGCACCTGGCTAATACCGTCATGGCATGTATGCATTGCCATACTCCCCAAGAAAAAACTAAGTTTGCACATCCTATAAAAGCAGATATGTTAGGAGCCGGTGGTGTTTTATTTGGAGTTGAAAAGGAAGGATTGCCCGGCGATTATTTTTCTCCAAACCTTACTCCATATAACCTGGGCGATTGGACAGACGGTGAAATTCTTCGTGCTATAACTTCCGGAGTAAGTAAAGATGGGCGGGCACTATTTCCAATTATGCCTTATCCCAATTATGCAAAAATGAACAAGGAGGACCTTTATTCAATAATCGCTTACCTGCGAACTCTTGAATCCATTGAATCAGAAACTCCGGAGCCAAAATCTTATTTCCCGATGAATTTCATCATTAATACTATACCACAAAAAGCTGAGCTTACTACAAATGCACCCGATACTACCGACCCTGTTTCCTGGGGCAAATATTTAGTTAATGCTGCAAGTTGTATGGATTGTCATACTCCTAAAGAAAAAGGAGCAGATATACCCGGGATGGAATTAGCAGGGGGCTTTGAATTTGGCCTCGAAGACGGAAGTATAGTAAGAACGGCAAATATCACCCCCGACCTGAATACCGGAATTGGTTCCTGGACAGAACGGGCTTTTATAAACCGGTTTAAATTTTATGCAGATACTTCGTTTCAGTTTAATGAAATTACCCCCGGGCAATTTAATACTGTTATGCCTTGGGGGCATTATTCCCAAATGTCTGAAGAAGAACTAAAAGCTATTTATGCTTACTTGAAAACAACTACTCCGGTGGAGAACTTAGTCACACGATTTACTCCTGTTGAGGATTAATACGACTATAGATTATTTATTCCATTACAGCCTTTACAAATCTGGTTCAAGCATTCTTGTTTGAACCAGATTTTAATCTCCAAGTACATTAAAACTACCTACGTAATAGTCAGGATCTACCACCAGTTCGTAATTATCTGAACCTTCCATTGCCATTCCCTGAAAACCAGTGGTAGGCTGAAGGCGGGTTTTCTCACCATTTATATACACATCTACCGGAAGATTAAAACCGCTGACCGAATTCCCCCAGCGGTACATCAATCGTCCATTCTGGAAAGCATATTCCAAAATTGGTATCCGCGTATCCCGCAAATATTGATCAAATACCGGGGTTAAATCCAGCCCGAATTTTTCACTGATATAGTTTTCAATCTCTTTTGATGTAACCGTTTGGTGATAAAAATCCCGGTTCAATCCACGCAGTGTTTCTCTCCAAAGTGAATCATTATCTGCTACCTGACGGAGAGTATGGAGTAAATTCCCGCCTTTATTATACATATCACCGGAACCACGCTTGTTCACCCCATAAGGAGCGATAATCGGCCGGTCATTTTGAATACCTAAGCGCAATCCTCGTACATATTCATTGGCAGCCTGCTCCCCAAAATGATAATCTAAGTACAAACTTTCGGAGTAATTGGTAAATCCTTCATGAATCCACATATCGGCCACATCAGCATAGGTTATATTATTAGCGAACCATTCGTGCCCGGTTTCGTGAATGATGATGAAATCAAACTTCAAGCCCCATCCCGATCCGCTTAAATCACGGCCCAGATATCCGTTTTGGTAACCGTTTCCGTAAGTAACCGAGCTTTGATGCTCCATCCCCAGATACGGAGCTTCAACTAATTTATAACCATCTTCATAAAAAGGGTAAGGACCAAACCAATATTCAAAGGCATCCATCATAGGCTTTACTTGTTTGAATTGCTCCCTGGCTTTTTCCAGGTTTTCCCTCAGCACATAGTAATCCAGATCGAGTGTCCCCTTCTCCCCTTCATACTCTTCACTGAAATGAACATAGTCTCCGATATTAATATTCACTCCGTAGTTATTAATAGGGTTTGATACAAACCAGTGCCATGTTTTAGTGCCGTTATCCTGCTCATCAACTCCCCGCAACTGCCCATTCGAAACATCCATCAAAGAATCGGGCGCAGTCACGCTAATCAACATGCTATCCGGTTCATCGTAAGGATGATCTTTATTGGGCCACCACACACTCGCTCCGATTCCCTGGTTTGAAGTAGCTACGAAGGGTTTTCCATTACTGTCTCGATCCCATGTAAAACCTCCATCCCACGGTGGCCGAACCGCTACGATTGGCTTCCCCGAATAATGAACCACTACTTCATTTACCTCACCGGGGTTTTGAGGTTTAGTTAGCTTCACAAAAAATGCACTTCCGTTACGCTGGAAAGCTAAATTTTTTCCATTTTGAGTGATCCCGGAAATGTTAAGCGGTTCTTGCAAATCAATCTGCATGATTTGATAAGGCTCAAGAACTTTATATTGAATAGTATTACTTCCCGAAATAGAACTGTCTTCAATGTGAACGGCAACATCCAAATGATAATAAGTAAGATCCCACCATTCCCTTTCCGGGGTAACAGATCCTCTCAGGGTATCTTGTTGGGTAAATTCACTTTTATCCCGAAACGTCTGGGCATTTAGCCCGGAAAAACCGGTAATAATAAAACCTATGATAAAAATGATGCTAATTCTGAACGTTTTTGAGTGCATATTCTTTAATAAAGCGAAAGAGAAATCTATAAACAGCTAAATTCTCAATCTGATTTTGAGTTATTGGTTGATGGCAACATAAGTTTAATCTTTTAAGAAGTTAACTTATGTATAAGTTTTCAAAACAGCTTATATCTGTTATATTAACGTTGATATATTTTCGGAGTTAAGAGTAAGAGTATAAGTTAAAACACAAATTAAATGTGAAACAATTACGCTGCACGTTTCACGGTGTTCTCCTCCCTGCACCTTTTGGGAGAGTTTAACCAACTGTATAAATAATAGTAACTAATTTAAATTTTCAGAACTAATCATGAAAAACTTAATCCTATTTGTTATTTCATTTGTAATGTTTTTATCAACTTATGCATACGAAGCAGTTGCACAAGATGACGAATCTTCACTTTCCGTAGGTGGTGCCGTACGGTACAACGTGTTGCTTACAGATTATGAGGATGGCACCATCGATAATAATGATGCCCAATTTACCTGGGATACTTGGCGAATAAATGTGAATGCCAATAGTAACGGCGTAAAGCTGAATTTTGAATACCGCTTTTATCCTACTTTTAATACTCATTTTGTAAAGCAAGGTTGGGTAGGATATGATTTTAATGATCAGAATAATATTCAAATTGGTGTAACACAGGTTCCGTTTGGGAACCTCCAATATAACTCACACAATTGGTGGTTTCAGGGGCCATATTATGTCGGACTTGAAGACGACCATGACATGGGAATTAAATATACCCACACAGCAGAAAACTGGGACCTTATGGCTGCCTACTTTTTTCAACCTGAACCTGCCGGTCCCGCCGCAGGCTCCGGTTCGTTTGGTTTTGGTGGATCAGGCCGATATTCCTATGATATTGTGCCTGCCGGTAATCAAACCAATTATGAGCGAAATCAGCTGAATCTGCGTGGAACCCGAACTTTTGAAATAGATAACGGAACGGTTCAAATTGGTGCCAGCGGCGAAATTGGCCAAATCTGGAACCAAGCACTTAATGAAAATACATCCCGCTATGCTGTTGCAGCCCATACGGATATAAATTACGGGAACTGGAATTTTAAAGGACAGTTTATAAATTACGGCATGGATGCCCAGGATGATAACGGTCAAAGTATCGATGCAGTAATGATGGGCGCTTACGGTTCCCCGTATCCTGTAGCGACCGAAATGAATATGTATTCTGCCGGTCTTAGTTACAGTTATGATGTAGGATGGGGGCCAATAACTAACCTCAATTTTTATAACGACTATACGTATTTTCAGAAAAATATAAGTGGGTTTGAAGATGCTCACCAAAACATCATTGGTTTCCTTCTTACCGCAGGCAATGTGTACACGTATTTTGATATAGCCCGGGGAAGTAACCATCCGTGGCTCACTGAAGATTTCGGAACCGGTTTAGGCCCCGGTGTAAATGATGCACGCTGGAATACAAGATTCAATATTAACATTGGATACTATTTCTAATTCTTATTATGGGTTATAACATCGTTATCCCGCACGCAATGCGGGATCTCCTCAGTGAAGCTTACGGGCTTTACTGAGGAGATCCGGATTAGTCAGTCCGGGATGACTACTAATAGCTACCTAAAACAAGAGTGATCAATGGCTGCAATAACGGTAAAAAATCTGTTTAAGATTTTCGGAAAGCGCCCGGAAAAGGCTTTTCCACTTATTGAGAAAGGAAAATCAAAAGACGAGATCCTTGAAGAAACCGGCAACACTATTGGAATTAATGATGCCAGTTTTGAAGTAAAGGAAAAAGAGATGTTTGTAATCATGGGGCTTTCGGGAAGCGGAAAATCAACCGTATTACGCTGCCTAAACCGACTGATTGAACCCACCCGTGGAACAGTGCTAATTGGCGATGAAGACATTACCAAAGTAAGCAAAGAACGGCTGCTGGAAATGCGCCGCAAAAAAATGTCAATGGTTTTCCAAAATTTTGGACTTTTCCCCCATCGCACCGTGGCTAATAATGTAGAATACGGCTTGGAAATAAGTGGAATGGAAAAAGAAGAACGCAATCAAAAAGCTTACGAAGCACTCAATAAAGTTGGTCTCAAAGGCTACGAAGAGCAAAAACCCAGTGAACTGAGTGGTGGCATGCAACAGCGTGTAGGGCTTGCACGTGCGCTGGCTAACGACCCTGAAATTTTGTTGATGGATGAGGCCTTTAGCGCTCTTGACCCTTTGATAAGGGCTGACATGCAGGATGAGTTATTGGAGCTTCAGGCTGAAGTGCACAAAACAGTCGTCTTTATTACTCATGATTTGGATGAAGCTCTTAAAATTGGAGATCGTATCGCCATCATGAAAGATGGATATGTGGTACAGGTAGGAACGCCTGAAGAAATTCTAACCAATCCTGCCGATGATTATGTAAAAGCCTTTGTTCAGAACGTAGATCGCACCAAGATCATAACCGCACAGGCAATTATGAGAAAAGCTCCAACCGTTCAGGTTCCTAAAGACGGGCCGTCTGTGGCTATCCGCAATATGGAGAAAGTTGGAGTTTCTACAACCTACATAGTGGATGAAAAACGCCGGTTGAAAGGAGTAGTGACTATTGATGATGCGATCCGCTTGAAAGAAGAAGGAAAAAAGAATCTGGAGGAAATCATCAATCCGGATATTGAAGTAGCAGGTCCGAATACACCTATTAATGCGCTTCTTACAAAATCTATTCAGTCAAAATATCCTATTGCTGTAATTGAAGAGGATAGCAAGTTGCTGGGTATTGTAGACCGTGCAACAATTTTAGCTGAGCTGAATGAAAACGGATCAAACTTATCCGAAGAACAAGAAGGAAAATATAAACTATCTGAATAACTGATTATGTTTGATATACCTGTCGGAGAATTTTTCGAATTCATTATCAATTGGCTTACCGATAACTGGGGAGGCTTTTTTGACCTTATTACGGTTACCGTAAAAACTTTTTTGGTAGGCATTGAAAACATACTTTTGTTCCCCCATCCCATTGTGATGATTATTATTTTAGCAGGACTGGCGTGGTATATCTCCGGAAAAGGAGTGGGCATTTTTACAGTAATCGGACTCTTTGTGGTTGAAGGTATGAATATGTGGGAAGGCACCATGGAAACCATGGCTCTTATTTTTACCGCCGTTTTAATTGCACTGCTGATTGGTATTCCGGTTGGAATCTGGGCTTCCAAAAGTAAAACCGTTGAGAACATTGTTCGCCCGATACTTGATTTTATGCAAACCATGCCCGCTTTTGTGTACTTGATCCCCGCCGTATTGTTCTTTGGGTTGGGGCAAGTACCCGGAATTATTGCAACACTTATTTTCGCCATGCCTCCGGCCGTTCGTCTTACGAATTTGGGGATACGGCAGGTTCCCGAAGAAATCCGTGAAGCCGCTCTGGCTTTTGGCTCCGATTCCAAACAGATGCTTTTGAAAGTAGAACTGCCGGTTGCTCTCCCCACTATTTTAGCCGGAGTAAATCAGACCATTATGCTGGCACTTTCCATGGTGGTAATTGCAGCACTTATTGGCGCGGGCGGATTAGGCCAACCCGTAGTTACTGGGCTACAACAGCTCGATATCGGTTTAGGCTTTGAAGGTGGATTGGCCATCGTAATATTGGCTGTATTCCTGGATCGCGTAACGCAGTCTCTTGGTACCGCAACACAATAAAGATTTTAAATGAATAGAAGAACACAAACCAAAACACGAACATAAAACAGAGAGAATCATGAAAGCTGACAATAAATTAATGAATATGCTATCGAAGCTGGGTGTAATTGTCCTGGCGTTTGGATTGATAACAGCATGTACTCCGCAACAAGGAGAGAAAACCGCCGACCTTGTTTATGTAAACTGGGCGGAGGGCATTGCATACACTAACCTTGCTAAAGTGGTACTGGAAGATAAAATGGGCTACGAAGTGGAAATCACTTCTGCCGATGTAGGCCCTGCATACACGGCCATTGCTCAGGGCGATGCCGATGCCTTTATGGAAACCTGGTTGCCGGTTCTTCACGCTGACTACTATGAGCAGTTTGAAGATGACATTGTAGATTTAGGAACGGTCTACGAAGGCACCCAAAGCGGGTTGGTTGTTCCCACTTATGTAGATATCGACAGTATCTCACAATTAAATAGTGTTCGGGACCAATTTGACGGTGAGATTACCGGAATTGATGCCGGAGCTGGTATTATGAAAACCACCAACAACCTGATTGAAGAATACAATCTGGATTTTGACCTGATACAATCCAGCGGACCGGCTATGACTTCAGCCCTTCAGCGCGCTATTGATGATGAAGAATGGATTGTAGTAACCGGTTGGAAACCCCACTGGAAATTCGGCCGCTGGGATCTGAAATTCCTGAAACAAGATGAAGATAAAATGCTTTGGGAAACCGGAAATATCCACATTATGGGGCGACAAGATTTGTCGATAGAGAAACCCGAACTTGCCAACTTCCTTGCCAATATGGAGCTCAGCGATCCTGAATTAGCCGATCTGATGGTAGCCATTAACGAGTCGGACGAAGATAATGAAGTAGTTGCCCGCCAGTGGATGGAAGAAAATGAAGATGTGATTGAAGAATGGATTCCTGCCGATGCCCAACAGGCCGACATGTAATTTTCATTTGACTCACACCACTTAATTCAAAAAGGAAATGCGTTGACGCGTGTTTCCTTTTTCTTTAAGCTACCATCTTCACAGTGCTCATTGCTGTATCAAAATTATCTGCTTTCAGGCATTTTATTCCAGTTTAGCTTGAGTCGGTCTCTATCCAATCAATTCCAGGATTTTCTTTACGGCTTCTTCCACACTAAGCTTATCCGTATCAATCGTCAGGGCGGGGTTTTCTGATACTTCGTAATCAGCATCGTACCCGGTTAACCCTTTAATCTTTCCTTCTACAGCTTTCTTATACAGGCCTTTCGGGTCTCGTTTTTGAGCCGTTTTTGGATCACAAGTAATATGAATTTCCTGGAATTCCCCTTCAGGGAACAACTGTCTGGCCCTCTCCCGGTCTTTCTCGTAAGGAGAGACAAACGTACAGATTACAATATTACCATGCTCAAAGAAGAGGCGGGCAACTTCTCCCACTCTTCGAATATTTTCGGTGCGATCGGAAGGGCTGAATCCGAGATCTCCATTCAGTCCGTGGCGAACCTGGTCTCCATCCAGTAATACTGTTTGTTTTCCCGCTTCCCAAAGGGTGCGTTCAAGTTCCTTGGCTATGGTACTTTTCCCGGCCCCGGATATCCCGGTGAACCAAAGCAGTTTAGCGTTATGCCCGTTTCGCTGCTCTCGCTCCTTGCGTGGGATATTCCACGGCTCCCAGGTTACATTCGGTGAGGTCTTCCGCTTAACTTTATCAGAAGATCGCGTTTTCGACTCGGTGGAACCGGCCCGGATCATCCCCGCCCCGATGGTTACATTTGTCGCCGGATCAATCACGATAAAGCTTCCGGTTTTCTGATTAATCTGGTACGGATCAAAAAAGATAGGCTGGCTGGTTTTCAGTCTCACCCGGCCAATTTCATTCAGTTTCAGCTTGTCAGCCTCTTCGCGGCTAAGGCTGTCCACATTCATGCGGTATAACAGCTCCTCGGCAAATACCTGCACCATATGCGTGTTGTGCTGCAGGATATATGGCTTACCCAACTCCAGGTCTTTCTCATTCATCCAGCATACATACGCCTCAAAAGTGTTGCTGACCTGCGGAACGTTATTCTTGCGCACAATCATATCGCCGCGGCTGATATCAATTTCATCTTCGATGGTCAGTGTTACCGAATCACCCGGATAGGCAATCTCCAGGTTTTCATCGCGGGTCACAATTTCTTTTACTTTGGAAGACAATCCCGAAGGCAGGATCGTAATCTCGTCGCCAGGACGAATATGTCCGGAAGCCACCCGTCCGGAAAAGCCCCGGAAATTTTGATTCGGGCGAATCACGTATTGTACCGGGAACCGGAAATCAACAATATTCTCAGAAGCATCTACTTTCACCGTTTCCAGGTGGTGTAATAAGGTAGAGCCCTTGTACCAATCAGTATGATCACTTTTATCCACCACATTGTCACCCTTCAGGGCTGATATGGGAATATAGGTGATATCACTGACGTTCAATTTTTTGGCAAAATCACGGAATTCAGACACAATTTCGTTGAAGACATCTTCATCATAGTCTACTAAATCCATCTTATTCACGGCTACCACCAAATGCGGAATGCGCAGCAGCGAGGAAATAAATGCATGGCGCCGGGATTGGGTTAGCAGTCCTTTAGAGGCATCCACCAAGATCACTGCCAGATCGGCCGTGGAAGCACCGGTAACCATATTCCGGGTGTACTGGGTATGCCCCGGGGTATCGGCTATAATAAACTTTCGTTTCGGGGTGGCGAAATAACGGTAGGCCACATCGATGGTGATTTTCTGCTCCCGCTCGGCTTTAAGTCCATCGGTAAGCAGGGCTAAATTCACATCTTCCTCTCCGCTGCTTTTACTGGACTTCTCAATCGCTTCCATCTGATCTTCAAAAATGGATTTTGAATCATAAAAAAGCCGCCCAATCAACGTACTTTTTCCATCATCTACACTCCCGGCCGTCGTAAACCGGAGCAGGTCCATGTCCAGATACTTGTTGTCAGTGTCTTCGTTTTTCACAGTTCCGTTGCTTTCGCTCATTATCCTTAGAAGTAAAAAAGTTCGTTATTCGATATTCAGTGTTCGCTGTTAGATGTTCTAGAAGTACCCTTGTCGCTTGCGGTCTTCCATGGCTGTTTCGCTGCGCTTGTCATCATGGCGGTTGCCACGCTCGGTTTGCCGGGCGGAGGCTACTTCCTGGATAATTTCTTCCATATTTGAAGCCGTTGAGAGTACCGCCCCGGTACAGGTCGCATCCCCAATCGTGCGGAAGCGAACGGTTTTGGTCTCCAGCTCTTCATCCTCCATACGATTCACGAAATCGGTATCAGCCAGCCATACTCCCCGGCGGTTGAATACTTTCCGCTCGTGGGCAAAGTATAGTTCAGGGATATCAATGTCTTCCTGGGCAATGTACTGCCATACGTCCATCTCCGTCCAGTTGCTGAGCGGAAACACCCGGAAATTCTCTCCGGGATTCTTGCGCCCGTTAAACAGGTTCCATAACTCCGGGCGCTGCTGTTTCGGATCCCACTGCCCGAATACATCCCGGTGCGAAAAGAACCGTTCTTTGGCCCGGGCTTTTTCCTCATCACGCCGGCCGCCACCCAGCGCCGCATCTACCTGATGTTCTTTAAGAGTATCCAGCAAGGTCCGGGTCTGAAGGGCATTCCGGCTGGCATCCGGACCGGTTTCTTCTTCTACATCACCGGCATCAATGGATTCCTGCACGCTTCCAACAATCAGTTCCACCCCGTACTTTTCCACCAGCTTATCACGAAATTCAATGGTCTCCGGAAAATTATGCCCGGTGTCAATATGCATCAGCGGAAAAGGGACCTTCCCCGGATGAAAAGCTTTCAGCGCCAGGTGAAACATAACAATGGAGTCTTTGCCCCCTGAAAAAAGCAGTACCGGCCGCTCAAACTGAGCCGCCACCTCTCTCATTATATAAATACCCTCGTCTTCTAATTCTTTCAGGTGTGAATGTGTTCTTTTTTCACTCATGGATTTAATTCAGTATTTGGTAAATAAAATTTCTTCGGAGCCTTAAAGCTTATTGGCATCCACATATTCATTCAATCCTAACAAAAAATAAGGATTTTTGAACGATTCTTTATTGTAAGTTAACGGGGAGTACTTTTCTTCATTATCTGCAGAAGTAGAATATCGGTACACCGCATCGGCTGCAGCCGTATCCCATTCCATGGTCGGGCCTAATCTAGGATATAAATCCACCTTTCCTTCAGCCACCAAACAAAACTTGATGGAGCTTCCGGACGGAACTTCTTCACTCACTTCGATCCCGATTTTTTGTAGTTTTTTTGCAGTAGTATCATCCCCGTGCGAACGGCTTACAACAATACGGGCTTTACCGGGTGCTTCAAAAGAATCTGTTTCCAACTTGACCGCCTGCTCCTCTCCCTCTTTTTTAAACGAACCAATGCTTTTTTCAGCATAGTACACCACATCAAATACCGGAACATAGACCACGCCTAACACGGGCTTCCCATTTTCAATGAGGGCAATGTTTACGGTGAATTCTCCATTCTTCTTAATAAACTCTTTGGTTCCGTCCAACGGATCGACCAGCCAAAAGCGATCCCAGTTTTTTCGCTCTGAGTATTCCGGAATACCCGATTCTTCAGAAATCACATGTACGTCCGGATCAATTTCTTTAAGGGCGTCTATAATAATGTGATGAGCAGCCAGGTCGGCTTTGGTAAGCGGAGAGTCATCCTCTTTATTTATAACTTCAACCTCCGTCTCGTAAAACTCTAAAATCCTTTTCCCGGCCTCTTCAGCTGTCTTGATGACTTTATTTAGCATTCACCCTGCTTTTAAAAATTCCATATATAAGGCACTAAAGATACGGTAATTGCAGCCACGATCAAATTTAATGGAAGCCCTATTTTTATAAAATCTTTGAATTTATATCCACCCGGGCCATACACCATTAAGTTAGTTTGGTAACCAATTGGTGTGGAGAAACTGGAGGAGGCTGCCACAATCATCACCATGGCAAAGGGCATGAAGTCTACCCCCATCGACTGTGCCAAAGATAAGGCAATAGGAAAAATTAATACAGCAGCGGCGTTGTTAGTAATCATTTCGGTAAGCAGCCATGTGGCCAGGTAGGTTAAACCCAAAGCCATTACCGGGTTATCTCCCGCGAAAGCTAACAGATTGATCGCCAGGTGTTCAGCTGCCCCTGTGTACTGCAGGGCGCTACCCAAGCCGAGTGCTGAAGCAATAGCAATAAGTACGCGCCAGTCTACACTTTCAAGAGCAGTAGAATAACGGAAGCATTTGGTAACAAGGAGTAATCCTCCGGCTACAATAGCGGCCTGCAGCATGCTCAGAATACCGGTAGCAGCTAAGCCTACCATTGCAATCAAAGAAAGACCGGCAATCCAGGCTTTTTCGTAAGTAACAGGGGAGGAATCCTCAATAGAGCTGACCAGAAAAAAATCACTTGCATTACGATACTTTTGAACAAAATTGGGATGGGCCTCCAAGAGCAATACATCTCCGCTTTTTATAGTGATATCACCAATTTTTTCATTTATTCGCTCTCCGTTTCTTGATACGGCTAACACCACTGCATCATACCGATCTCTGAAGTTTCCGTCTCTTATAGTTCTTCCAACCAATGGATTTGAGCGAGAAACCACCGCTTCTATCATCTTCCTCTCGTTTCTCGGTGCATTTAGCTTGAATACCTGATTGGTTGCAGGAACAATGCCGGAAATTTGCTGCAAGTCAATAATGGAATCCACAATCCCGGTAAATATAAGCCGGTCATTTTCTCTAAGCTTTTCGTAGGGTCCCGGTGCCGGAATGGCCCTCTCGTTCCGCTGAATTTCGATAAGAAATAAACCTGGTAGGTTCCTTAGACCTGCATCTTCAATAGTGTGTCCTGAAAGGGCACTATTTTCCTGAACAATCATCTCAATGGTATATTCACGGGGGTCTTTAAAGGTATCCATACTGGAACCGCGTACCGGAAGCAACTTGTCCCCAAAAATGAATAAATAAATAAACCCGGCAATAGCACAAGGAATTCCAATAAGTGCCGGTTCAAAAATCCCCAGCGTTCTTGTACTCACTTCTTCAATCAGCAGCCCGTTGATTATAAGATTGGTACTTGTGCCGATAAGAGTGCAGGTTCCGCCTAAAATCGCTGCGTAGCTGAGTGGAATTAAAATTTTGGAAACCGGTATTTGGGAAATGCGGCTCCAACGCTCCAAAGCGGGAATAAAGGAAGCCACAACCGGCGTATTATTCAGGAAGGCACTCATTACCATTACCGGACTCATAATTCTGAGCTGTGCTTTCTTGACCGTACGGGCATTTCCCATAACCCGCTGCACAATGAATTGAATAGCCCCGGTTTCTTTGAGTCCCGCTGCAACTATATATAATGCAGCAACTGTCAGCATCCCTTCATTAGAAAACCCCGAAAGAGCCTGATCAGCAGGGATAATTCCGGCAATAAAAATAACCGCTAAACCGGCAAATAAAATAATATCAACAGATATGGAAGTGCTTAACAAGAACACCAAACATAGCAAAATTACTCCTAAGACCGCCCATCCTTCAAATGTCATAAACTGGTGATTTTTAAATTCGAGGCAATATAGGAGGACTTAGTGAGATAAGAAATCACGTTGTTAAAAACGGAGACGAGCCTGTAAACCAATTGAATCACGAATATTTCCCTCAACTTCACTGAGGCCGCTGCCCAAAACCTGCATATCCTCAAAAACAGTAACCCCGTATTTAAACCAAATATCAAGGAATTCCGTAGCATCATACTTGACAGTTAAATATGCCCTTTGTCCCTGATCATATAAAACAGTATTAGACATTACATAGAGCAAATCACTTTCAAATTGATACACCCGTGTATTAAAACTATCTGTATCAAATAGGCTGATTCGCCCATCAATTCTGAGTTTGTTTAGGGGTTGAAGGCGTAGATCCTGGTATATCAAAAAACCCGATTTCCATTCTTCTCCGGCCTCTTGATGACGAACCAATTCAACCCGTGATCGCAACCGTACAGCCGAACTAACCCAATATTCAAAATTAGCCCTTATGCTTGATCGTTTCTCTTGTCCAACTCTTAACTCTTCCGTTCCCAAATCATTGGTAACCACATACTCTTCATCACGGATTTCACTTCTCAGCAACAGATACACATTAAGTCGAGAATTAAAAAATACCTCGGTCAGACCCAGCATATCAAAGCCGCCGGTAGCCTGTGTGTTTCCAAAAGTTGGAGAAGCAAAATAGTACTGATCAAAATAACCACTGAATGTTATTTTTTGATTCAAATTATGCCTTAAGCCTACATAGAATCCTTCTTCATTTTGAGGAGAAGAAGAGCTTTCTCCGAAACCGCTAGCAAAAAAAGATTGAAAATCACGCTGATAATTACGATACAAAATGGCTAATTCCGTATCACCTCCAATCGGAGCCTCTACACCTCCAACGGCCCCATGACCTCCGTTTTGACTGCGCGCAAATTCCCCAAACAGAAAGGCATTGCCCAACAATCCACGGTAATCAATCCCAAGTACAGAATTCTCCGATCCTTGAAAACTATACCTGTTACTGAGAGAAGCACCCGGAGTTATATAACTGCTGAATGAATTATAATAGCCGGTAACTCCAATCAATCCAATACGCGTATCTACCCGCATCCTGCCTCCGACTGTCAGTTGATCTACATTATTCTTCCGTTCTTTTTCATTCATGGTACGGTGAAACCCATTTGTACTGGGAAATCTTGTGGTATCTCCGCTTATGACGGATGCTGTGCGGGGACGGTCTGAATAAAAAGCCGTCAATTCAACCCGCTCTCCATACGATGCCGCTATGCCCCGAAAAAAATCTGTTTCCTGAGCAGATGAATAAGGTTTGATACCCCGTTCATTTTTACTGACCGTCCCGGTAACCTCGCGTCCTTTCCCAAAGGTACCTCCTGACCATACTACCAACCCTTGCCCAAAGCTTAAGCTGTAATCACCGATCACCAAGTCGTTAAGTTTGCCGTTATTGATAAATGCAATATGTCCTGAGGTATAGTCAAAGCCTGTCACCCCGGTCAGTACTTCTCCGGGATCTTTTTCTTGCGTGAGATTCAACGAAAGATGATTGGTAGTCATCCTTAAACGCTGATAATATTTAACCGGGCTCCCCAAATAGCCACCGGAAGAAGCGGGGCGAGTATACCCTTCTCTCGTTTCTAAGTTTTGCTGATACCGAGAAAAGATATCAAACTTGTGATTAGCCAGCCAATAGCCGGGCCGCAAATACATATCCCTTAACTGGGTACCGGACTCTCCTATAGTTATGTAAGGCTGCATTCTGCCATAAGTTGCAGGGCCAATCCCCTTGACCTCCAGAAGCTCTTCACTGGTTTCGAATGGTTTTTTGTTTCTATAATCTAAAATAGACCGGGCTATTTTCAGATTAATACCGGGAACCTGAAGTAAGTCATCAAGTCCTGCCCTGTTTATATTAATGGGATTGGAAGATAGATCTTCCAGGAATTGTATCAGCTGCTCCCCTGCAACTCCTGATTCTTCTGCATCAACTTCTTCAAAGGCTTTCTCAAGTTGCTCTTCTACGCTTGTAGTATCCTGTGAATATACTGTCGCCGGAAATAACAGTAACACCCAAAATACTGCGAAAAGCAATATGCGCATTAATTGAACAGTCATTTTTCATCAAAAGTAAAGCATAAAATCAATGCCGGGGCTGAACCCCAAAAGTTCATGTTTTTGTACCGCGAAATTAAAACTCCATCGGTCTTTTCCGTATCCGAATCCTAAAGAATAGCTTAAGGGTTCTGTCGTGATCCCCACCCTCCCTTTCAAGTCTTCGATTACGGCTATTTCCAAACCACCCCTGTAAGAAACCGGAAACCGAACATCTTTAACTACGTCAAAAGCGAACACGGCCAGCTCATTTAACCCGTACGTAAAACCGATGGCCATTTCTCTTGCTAATTCTTCATCAATGTCTCCATATTCAGGGTGATTTACATTGGTTGACCTGGCCCCTATCCATAGGTCTTCTGCTAACTCAGCGGCTATTCCTACATCTAACCCCAAAGCACCCCCGGAACCGTAATCAGCTCCAAAAGATATGTGATTGTAGTTGGCTACTACCCCAAAATGCAACATTTGCCAATCATTTTTATACCCAAACCGAATTCGGGTTTCGCTAAATAAATTATCTCCATAACGATGGAACCCTAAAGCTGCCACACCAAGTTTGGTTGGCACACTTCCGGTTGCAGACATATCGGTAAGTTCTGCAAAGCCATAATTTCTGAGTCCGTAAAATCCTATGGCTGCATTATCGCTGTTTAACAAAGCCGGATTTGCAAAAAGAGCCCATTCGTACCCAGGTATTGCAGTTGTAGCCTGCCCCATACCTAATCCTTTTGCCCCCATAGTTAATTGAGCAAACAAAGACGAGGTGATTAACCCGAAAACTACCGATAAAGAAATTTTATAAAGAAGATGTTGTATTCGTATCATTACAAATCATTATAATCATTGATATGATATACCTAAATACATACGCTAATGTACTAAAGCCCTTTCTTTTTTGCGGGATTTTTTTGTTTGTTTTTGAAACAGCCGTCTCTGCTCAGGAATTTAATTGCAACGTTGATATTAACATAGAGCAGTTAGAAGGATCCTCTTTTGATTACCTTCAAAACTTGAAACCAACTCTGGAAAATTACATCAATGAGTATAATTGGACGAATGAGGAATTTCAGCAAGAAGAGCGCATAGACTGTCAAATCCAGATTGTATTTACCAATGGAACTTCAGATTTTACATTTTCAGCTGAAACTGTGTTCCAGGTTCAGCGGCCAATTTATAACACGGTTGCTAAAACAACTACGGTATTGTTAAGCGATAATTCATGGCAATTTCATTATCCTGAAGGTAAAAGCCTGATTCATGATGAACTTCAATTTGATGCTCTTACAGGCTTTATTGATTTCTACAGTTACATAATGCTTGGGTATGACTTTGATACCTTTTCAGAATTGGGAGGATCTGATTATTTTTTGAAAGCTCAAAATATTGTAAGCCTTGCTCAAACAACTTCGGCGTCCGGATGGACACGCACAGCGAACAATCGCAGAAACCGAAATACATTGGTAACTGATTTAGTATCTTCAAATTATCGTTCATTACGAACTGCCTACTATCGTTACCATAGATTAGGGCTCGATCAATTTATAAGTAAACCTGATGAAGCGAGAGAGCAAGTACTGGAGTCTCTAAAAGAAATTCAAACAGCCAAACGGCGATCTACCAGCAACTATCTGTTTGATATTTTTTTTGATACCAAATCACGTGAAATAGCCGCTATTTTTAACGGCGCTGAAAGTAATATCCGCCTTGAAGCTTATAATGTTTTAAGACAAACAGATCAGGGACATTTATCGGAGTATGAAAGCTTACAGAACTAAGACATTTGTATCTTGGTTTTGTATATTAGCGCCCCAAAAAAGCGGTTCCATAATTGAAATTTTGAAGTCGAAAAATCTTAACGAATGAAATTCTACGTTTGTATTAAAATGGTGCCTGATGTAAATGCACCTCTTCAAATCAAAGACGGCCAGCTGATTCAGGATGCTGACCGACAGATCCTTAACGCATACGATGCCTCCGCAGTTGAAGAAGCACTCGTTCTTAAAGAAAAACATGGCGGTGAAGTGGAGGTGGTTTGTATCGGTTCAGCCAAAGCTTCTGAAACTATCCGGAAAGCACTTGCCATGGGTGCAGATAAAGCAACTCATATAGTAGCATCAGGAGATGAAAACTTTGACTCAGGGTCTTACGCTCGGATTCTTGCTAAATTCTTTGAAGACAAAGAATACGATGTGCTATCTCTTGGAAAACAAGCTCAGGATACTGACGCCGGACTTACCGGAAGCATGGTAGCTGCAATGCTGAGTCTTCCTTACACCACCAATGCGGTTGGATTAAAAGCCCAAGACGGTAAGCTTATTGTAAAACGTCAGGGAGATACCGGTCAGGAGATGATCGAGCTTCCAACCCCTTGTGCCGTCACATGTTCCAATGATATGAACGAGCCGCGCATTCCGAATTTGAAAGGAATTATGGCCTCCAAGCGTAAACCGATGGAGCAGGTTGAACTTTCATCTCTTGACTTGAGTGAAGACGAGTTAACTGCCAGCACTACCGTTCTCGGCTACGAAGAAAAGCCTGAACGTGAGGCCGGTAAGAAATTTGAAGGCGAAGCGGACGAGATCGCCCGCGAAGTAGCACAACTGCTGGATACGGAAGCAAACGTTATTTAAGAGAAATTAGAAATGTTGGATTTTGAATACGGGAACTCATTCAAAATCCATAATTCAAAATTATTACTGAAAGGAATTACTCATGAGTACTATTTTAACACACATCGCCATTGCAGACGGCAAAATCAAACGATCATCATTAGAGGTTCTATCTCACTGTAAACAGCTTGCTGATCAAGGCGGACATTCCGTTGAGGCTGTAGTTGTGGATTCCAATGCTTCTTCATTTGTGGAAGGCATTCAAAAATACGGAGCCTCCAAAGTGTATGTAGTGGAAGACCCGATCTTCAAAAATCACATGAATACACCTTTGTTGAAAGCACTTGTTAAGGTGATGGAATCCGCAAATCCTTCCGTGTTTGCATTCGCATCAACTGAAAGTACCAAAGACATATTAGGCGCACTTGCTGCCAATCAAAATGCAGCAGTACTGCCCGATGTTTCCTCTTTTGAATTGATGGATGGTGGCGTTAAAGCCAAGCGTCCGGTGATGGCTGCCAAGATTATTTCCAACACCCAAGCTAAAGGCGACACCGTGCTCGTTTCCGTCCGGTCCGGCTCATATGACCTAGCTGAAAATGAGACTTCAGCAGAAGTCGTGAATGTTGATTTCTGCATGGAAGACAGCGAGCTGCAAGCCATCCTCAAAGAAATTATCTCTGCTTCCGGTGATACCATCGACCTGAACGAAGCTGAATCGATTGTAGCGGCCGGTCGTGGCGTGAAGGATGAAGAAGGTCAAAAACTGATCTCTGAACTGGCTCAAGTGCTAAATGCAGGAATCGGAGCTTCCCGGGCATTGACAGAAGCCGGTATATACGATCCAAGTTTACAAATCGGTCAAACCGGGAAAGTGGTGTCCCCACAATTATACATTGCCGTTGGAATTTCAGGAGCCATTCAACACGTGGCCGGTATGGCAAACTCCAAAGTGATCGTAGCCATTAATAAAGACCCTGATGCCCCCATCTTTGAAATTTCAGACTACGGAATTGTAGGAGACTTATACAAAGTACTCCCCCCATTTATCGAAGAACTCAAGAAAATCAAGAATTAGTAGTGAGTATTGAGTTTTGAGTGGTGAGTTTTAACTGTACCACTCAAGACTCAATACTCAAAACTCAAAACTATCCTTATGGACGAAAAGTTTGATTGTATCGTAATTGGTGGTGGCGTAGCAGGCTTGGCTGCAGCTATGACGCTTGCCCGAAATAACATGAAATTCCTCCTCATCGAACGCGGTGAATTTGCCGGATCTAAAAATGTATCCGGTGGTGTTTTGTGGGGAAGTGATCTTGCGAAACTAGTTCCCAATTATTGGGAGGAGAAAGACGGAGGATGGGAGCGATTTATCAATCATCGCCGGCTCACCCTCATGGACGAGCAATCTGCTTTCACTCTTGATTTCAAATCTTCTCACTTTAATGAAACACCATATAACGGAGTAGTTGTACTCCGGTCGAAATTTGACAACTGGCTGTCCGGGAAGGTTCAGGAAGCTATCGATGCCTCCGATTACGCCATGGATTCCTTCATTGCAACCAACATAAAGGTTGATGAAGTACTGATGGAAAATGATAAAGCCGTTGGCATCAAGACCGGCGAAGATGAGTTCCATGCTGACTCTGTGATCATTGCCGAGGGCGTGAATAATCTGCTCACCCGTCAGGTTGGTTTACAGGATGATTACGTCCCGGCCGACCATATGCTTACCGGAATCAAAGAAATTATACGGTTCGATCAGGAAGTGCTGGAGCAGAAGTTTCAGCTCAATGGACTCAGCGGGATGAGTAACGAATTTGTAGGCTGGGCTACCGATGGTATTGAAGGCGGTGGATTTTTATATACCAACCGGGATACCATTTCTTTAGGATTGGTACTCGGCATTAAAGACATGCGTGAAAAGGAAAAGAGTCCGCATGATGTACTGAATCATTTCAAAACACATCCTGCCATTGCCGATATCATCAAAGACGGAGAAGTGGTAGAATATTCTGCTCATGTGGTTTCTTCAGGTGATAAACGAGCAATGCCAAAGGAGTTGTATAAAGATGGGGTATTACTGGCCGGAGAATCTGCAAATTTATTGATGAATGCCGGAAAAGCCATTCAGGGAATGGATTATGCCATGCGCTCGGGAATTTTGGCCGCAGAGACTATTGTGAAAGCCAAAGAAAAAGGTGATTTCAGCTCTGCTACTTTAAAAGAGTATCGCAAAGTGATGGATGAAAGTTATGTAATGAAGGACATTAACGGATTTCAGGATGCTGTGCATCTCCTTCATACCGAAACCATGCAACAAAAAGTACCAAATTTAATCTGCGATTTTGGCCGACAGTTCTTCTCCATCAAGAATGAACCAACACCGAAATCTAAAGATATGCTGAAGGGAGCTGTGAAGCGACATGCCTCTTTCTGGGAACTCGCGAAATTAGGATTTAAAGCAGGAAAATCATTATAAGCTTTCAGCTATCAGTCTTCAGCTTTCAGTTATTTTGAATCATAACTGAAAGCTGAGAGCTGACGGCTGAAAACTTTTCAAAAAGCTAAACAATATGAAAAACCTCAAACTAACAGAACGCCTCGGACTTGTAAGCTACCGAAATCAGGCTAAATCAGAGATCAAGCCGCATATTATTGTGGATACGGATATTTGCAACTCTACCTGTCCGCATAAATGCACCACTTATGTTTGCCCTGCCAACTGCTATACTATGGATGATGCCGGACAAGTGCATTTTCAGGTGGAAGACTGCATCGAGTGTGGAACCTGCATGTATGCCTGTGATCAGGGAGCCGTGGATTGGAATTTTCCTGATCCTGAGATTGGTCGGGGTATTACCTGGAACTTTGGTTAATAGTCCTTTCTCGTTTTATAGTATTGTGGGGTTTCCCAGCGTAAAATCGTAATACTTTTTATGTCAACACCATAGTTTTTTTGAGTAACAAACAATATTGTCTACCTCATACAATGCTTATCAATTTCCTGAATTCAGGAGAATCCCTCTCTAATTCTAATCTTTGCAATCTTTTATTTCAACTCAAGGCGAAGATTACAACCACATGAAAAAAAGCATCCAATTCGTTCTTGTAAATAACTAATTATAATAAATTTAAATTAGTCATTTCTACCCCCTATTTTGTTGGAACATATTGCACTTAGAATTGTTTAAATAAGTGAATTTCAAATAACCGAATAACAAAAATGCAATATTTAATAAAGAAATATAAGTTTTTATCCCTTTTATTAGTTCTAATCACTTCTTTTGCCTTTACGGCATGTAATACTAACAGTGGGCCCGGAACGGGGACTATGACAGTATCTCTCACTGATGCACCCGCTAACTACGATGAAGTAAACATTGAGATTCTTCAGGTTTTAGTTAACAAGAACGAGACAGCAGAGGCGCCTGAAGATGCCGAAGACGAAGAAAATGGATGGAATCCCATCATGGATGATTCCCTTATTGTTAACCTGCTTGACTATCAGAATGGAACCTTACTTGATTTAGGTGAAACCGAGTTGGAAGCAGGAAGATATAACCAAATCCGACTACTCCTTGGTGATAATAACAATGTGGTTATAGATGGAGAAACATATCCTCTTACCACACCAAGTTCTCAACAATCCGGATATAAATTAAACGTACAAGCCGATGTTGAAGAAGGCCAGGTATATGAATTGGTCATCGACTTTGATGCTTCTCAATCTGTTGTTGAAAACGGCAGTGGTGATTATATCTTAAAACCGGTACTTAGAACTGTAAATCTACAGTTTCAAGGCAGTATAGCTGGAACAGTACTACCATTAGAAGCAGAGCCCTTTGTGTATGCCATTGCCGGTGAAGATACCGTTGGCACTCAAGCTGATGATCAAGGCAATTTCACATTAATTGGACTGGCAAATGATACTTACAATGTATGGGTCAATCCAACTAATGAAGCATATGCCGATTCTTTAATTGAAGGCATCGAAATTGAAGATGGAGAAGATTTTGAGTTCGAAGAGCCTATCCAATTAGAAGGTTCGGGCTCCTAAAAACCTGACAATTGAATTAAAATCATAAGCCCGCTTCAAAAGAAGCGGGCTTTTTTTATACACTATATTATACCTTTCCAACACCCAATTAATACTATCTTTTTTTCTCTATTTTAGGTGAGCCCGCTTTAGCAAATACAATATTAATTCACATTTATAAATGAATACTGCTGAATTTTATAAAAGCCTGAATATTGTCCCTACTTTCAAAGAAGTATCTAACCCTAAGCTTTACACCCCCCTTCCGGACAACTGGCACTTGGCTTTAGCAGATATTCGAGGCTCCACCGATGCCATCCGTATGGGTAAGTATAAAGAAGTGAATATGGCAGGGGCATCTCTTATTGCCGCTCTAAATAATTTTTATGATCAGGAAAACTTACTTCCTCATCTATTTGGTGGAGACGGCTCTCTGATTGCACTTCCCAATCAAAAAATTGACGAGGCAAAGGGAATCCTGGCTTTCTGTAAAAACGCTGTAAAAAATGCTTATGACCTGGAAATGGCAGCAGGCATCGTTTCTATGAAGGAGCTTAGAGAAGCAGGTCATGACATTGGGATTGCACGGCTTAGGTTATCTGATTTTATCGATCAAACCATATTTTGGGGAAGCGGAGTTACTTATGCCGAAGAACTCATTAAAAAGGAAAACCGGTTAGAAAAAACTGAACCTATTGAAGCTGATTTTTCAGGATTGGAATGCAGATGGAGTCAAGTACCCAGTGGTAAGGATGAAGTGGCTGCATATTTAATTCAGACTTATGAAAAAAATAATGCAGAAAGCGCTGAAATCTATGAGAGATGCTTTGCCAAAATTGCTGAGATTTTTGGAGATGAAAAGGATTACCACCCTATCCGGAAAGACGCGTTAAAGATGACTGTTAACCCCTTGCTCTTGGGGGTTGAATGGAAGCTTAGAACACAGCCGCCCACACTTATAAAAAAGCTAAAACATTTCGGGAGAATGATGTTACAATTATTAACCGGACTGTATCTCATGAAATTTAAAAAGAAAACCAACTCAACTAACTGGGGAGATTATAAGCCCGATTTAATACAACATGCCGATTATAAAAAATTTGGAAACGGTTTAAGATTCATGGCTTCCGGCACCATACAGCAACGGATGAAAATGATTCAGTTTTTAGATGAAGAATTTTCAAAAAGAAACCTGGTTTATGGAGTGCATTCTTCCTTCGAAGCTATGATTACTTGTTATGTAAGAAGCTATCAAAGTTATCATATTCATTTTGTGGACGGTTCCGATGGCGGTTATGCCAAGGCTTCCCAGGAATTAAAAAACCGGCTTTTACAACTTAAAATGAGTTGACCGGCATTGTATTCAGACCATTAACTATTTGGCTTAATTCCTTTAGCAACCACAAACTCTCCGGGAATTTGATATCCCGTTCCGTTTCGGTAAGCAGCAATCGAATCAAGGTACTCCTGATGTGCCTCTTTCCGGGTCTGCTCATCAAATTTTTTGTAAGCCAGGGCTACCGGCCCTCCGGCAAAAGCAGCCATAATGGCGACCTCGGGATCAGGATAATGAAGGGTGGCAGAAAAACGCTCTATCTGTATCTCTTCAAAGCCGGCTTGAGCCAAAGAATGCTCTAGTGTATTGCCGGTTCCCTGCTGAAAAAAAAGTGGGCAAACATCGGAAGCCACTCTCTTATCTACGATCGGAAAAATATCTGCCCAACCACAGTTTTTTCGTTCACCCCAAATGGCTACCACTGCTCTTTCCCCGGGTTTAAGAACTCGATTCATTTCCTTCAGTGACTCCACAGGATCAGGTACATACATGAGCCCTAAAGCACAAATAGTTGCATCAAAAGAAGCGTCATCAAGTTTCAGGTCTTCTGCATCCATTCTCCGGAAATTTACGTTCTTGACATTTTTCTCTTCTGCCTCCGATTCTGCTATCTCAATCATTCCATCCGAAAGATCCGTAGCAACCACTTTCCCGTCAGACCCTACGGCTTCTGCGATACGAACTGTCACCAGTCCGGTTCCACAGGCCGTCTCCAGCACCTTTTCGCCCGGCTGCAAGTCAGCCATTTCCATGAGCTTGTCTTGCGCCGGTTTTAGTTGTTCCTTCCAGGAGTCTTCATAATACTCTGCGGCTTTATCCCAGCCGTATCGCTGTACACGTCGCTGCAGTCTTGGTTCCATAGTGTTATTATCAGTTTTTGGTTTCCAGTTTTTCTTTTTCGCTTTTTAGAATGTTGACTTCCCGTTCAACCTCATTAGGGCGAGTAAAATTTTTTAAAACCGGGCTGTGGGCATCCGCTTTTTCGATGACCTGATTTATAATTTTTTCAGAAGCCGGACTTTGAATGAACACCTTGTACCTTAGTCCTTTATAACCCGGTGTCAAATCATCAATTCCATATGCACCCCTTGCATCTACATCTGCTTCCACCTCTACTTCCAGGCTTTCGATAAGCACATCCATAACAGCCGCATATTTTGCATATCCGATTGCAAGACAACTCCCCAGTGCCGCCCTTTCCAAAATACTTGGCCCCGGGCCGGCATCATTGCCACCTTCAGTTTTACCAATATCCGCAGTAAATTTCCACGGTCCGTGTTCAACTTCACAACTGGTTCCATCATATAGCCGTACTTTTGTGGTAGTTGAATACTGCCCTTTTGAGGGTTTTATGGACAGTAACTTCCGGTTTCGCTCATACGCCTTTTTAATGATCTCCTGATCTGCCATTCCAATAGCCTTTTTTTATTCGTTTGATTTTTCCGATGTGATAAAAATCGATTCCAATTGTATTTCTTCTTCACCTTCTTTAAGAACAGGATCAGTTTTATGTGTGGAGCCCTGTACTGAAAATTCATTTTCTTCCAGTATCGACCTCCAGCCGGTCTCTGTATAAAGATTAAACCCATACTTTGTAAAAGGAAGGTCAAGCATGCTTTCCCTGGACCTCATTCCGGTATAAAATTTTCCTCCCGGCTTCAGTACCCTACGAATTTCTTTCAGGTGCTCTGCAGGATCCTCCCAGAAATAGACCACCATGTTGCAAAAAACCTTATCAAATGCTTCGTCTTTGAAAGGAAGACTATTACTGTTTCCTAAAAATAATTTAAGCAAGCCGGAGTCAATGAAATTACCATTATTGGCACTTGCCCTTTCAACCATATCCTCTGAATAATCGATACCGCGGATTTGAACATTTTCTACCCTGGTAAGAAAATCTTTAAAATGCTCACCGCCTCCGAAACCAATTTCGAGAATCAAATCATTCTCTTTGATCTCCATGGCTTGAAGGGCAAGATCGTACAGAGGTCGATTCCCTATACTCATCTTATCAGCAACTTTACCGGCAAATTCTCCGGCCGGCTTGCGAAGTTGGTCTGCAATCAGTTTTAAGTCTTCCATAGAAACTTTTGATTTTTCAGTTTAGCTCTTTCTGGGAAATGGCAAGAGCATCCGGACCCGCTTGCGGTATTCTCTATACTTCTCCCCGTGACTTCGAATCAAATCCCGCTCTTCAAACCATATACCTATAAAAATATAACCCGTTGTCGCAATTGCAAATACAAGATGGCCAAGGGTCATATAAGGAGTCGCCCAAAATGCAATAATAAACCCAAGCATGAGTGGATGACGTAGATATTTATAAAGCCATGGCTCTTTAAATTGCACCGGTGTAATTGCTTCACCTTTCAAGTGCAGATATACCTGCCGCAAACCAAAAAGATCAAAGTGATTGATCATAAACGTGGAGAGCAATACAATACCCCATCCCAACCAAAACAAGCCGGTTAATAGCATCTGCCAGGCACCTTCTTCAATACTCCAAATTATCTCCGGCATGGGGCGCCACTGCCAAAACAAAAAAAATAGTATTAAGCTGCTAATCAGTACATAGGTACTCCGTTCAACTTGAGCCGGAATAATTTTAGTCCACCATTTTTTAAACCCGGGACGTGCCATCGCCGAATGCTGAATGGCAAACAGGGAAAGTAAACCTGCATTAATCAAAAGCGCATAGATTAGATTTTGGGACTCAGAACCTGTATTAATTCCTTTTGGAACCAATAATTCCCCTACAAAACCGATTGCATAAAGAAAAGATCCCAGGAATATGATATAAGCTATAATTCCATAGATGAAAGAAAGTATTCGACCAATCATTCTGATTTTACCTCATATTTATTTTATTAAGTGATATGTTAGTTTATAACATTCAGTTCTTGGTAACAGAACCTCGTGCTTCCCGGATGCCGGTTCGCTTCGAATCTCTGGCATTATCGAGTAGCCTCTCATAGTACTTTTGGGCTGTTGATTCATTTCCCGCCTTTCTGGCAGCTCGTGCAGCACCAAGTAATGTATTGTAACGCTCCGGCCATATAGCATTGGATGCTTTATAAGCTTCCAGCGCCTCAGCAGGACGATCAAGTTTCATAAGCAGCTCACCCAAAGCTTCATTAGCTGGTAATAATGCGCCGGGAGTAACCGGATGCTTTTCGGTAGTGGATTCCAGTTCAGCGGCAGATCTTATGAGTTCTACCGCTTTTTCAGCCTCTCCGCTTTTATAAACTATCCAGCCATCAAGTATGCGTCTATCAATTTCGATATAAGAAGCCATGTCATCAGCCCCGCTCGATTTGGCTTTCTTCCGGAGATTCCTGAGTTGTTGTTCTGCTTCTCTTGCGCCTTCAATATCACCGGTATTTACCGCGCCCATGCCTCGGGCGAACCAGCTAATTCCCTCTGCCCAAGGAAACTCATCCCAGGGTAAATATTCAGGGGTTCGCGGCTCAACAGCCGCTGCTTGTTTCCAGTCACGGCGTTCCACTCCTAATCGAGCCGGGATGGCTGCAAAGTGATAGGAACTAACCGTGGAGGCCTGGTATCGACCTTTCTCCCAAAACGTTTCTACAAGAGGCTCAATTTTTTCATCCTCACCTTGCTGCAAATAAGCATAAACCAGGTAATCAATAGCATGTAAATAATGATGTGATACGGCTCCATCCACCGGATGATCTAGAGCAGCTTCAGCCGATTTCTTGTTCCATCTTATAATCTCAGGCCAATCCCCCAGACGTACGTAGATATGTGTTGGCATATGCAGGGCATGTGGAACATCAGGAGCAATTTTACCATAGGCTTCTACCATGTCCAGTGCATTTTCGGCACGCCCGTCAACATCCGTAGAATGAATAGTATAGTGAATGGCCCCGGGATGACTTGGAACCTGCTCAAAAATCTCACGGAGTATTATCTCGGTTTCATCATGAAGTGGTTCACGATCTTCAGCAGTTTGTGCAAGTGTCAAACGTGAGAGTCCATAGAATGCTGCGATATCAAAATCACCGGGATAAGCATAGTAAGCGGTTTCCATGCCATCAGCCCAGCGGTTAATCCGAGTCCAAAAATCTGTTTCCTCCGGGTTTTGGAAAAATGATGCCGTTGCCTTTACCAAAGACTTCTCTCGCTCAGAATTGACCAACTCCAAGGCTTTCTTACTATTTCGCCATCCAATCAGCAGGTCCTCTTCACTTGGCTGGGTGCCCCAAAGCGGCTGAAATAGTGTGGTAGCTACTCCCCAGTAAGCCATTGCGCAGTTCGGAGCAGCATCAGTAATCTCATTGAAAGTTTTTCGAGCCGTCACATACATCATATTATGCAACATGGCCAGTGCCCGGTCAAAGTCCGCCTGAACAGTTTCATTACAAGAAACATTGAAATCAACAGTACCATATTTATACTGTTGAGCAACGGACACCTTAGGTGCTGTTGTAAAGAATAATGCAAAACTGAATAAAGAAAGAATTATTAATCGTAACATTTAATACGCCTCCTATTACAATTTCTTTTTTGATACCTGGATGAGGATGAAAATTTCCACAATCATTTGGGCACTACCCATTTCCCATTTTTGAAAATTCCGTCCTGAAAAGTGGCACGATTTCCATCTTCATCTATGAAATAACCCGATTCGTATACGAGCCTCCGGTCATCATCTTCAATCACATGAATTGTTTCAGGTTCTACAGCATGATTGTAGGGGTTGTAGGAAGTACCACTCACCTCCACAGTATTGCGGAAGTACTGCTGCAAAAAACTTTGAGGGATATTGACTACAAAGTAGAAGCTTTCATCTTCTTTATTAAAAACACCGGTGGTGTAATCAGCTCCCCGATGAGTGGTAGGACAATACTCCCCAACCACGGCGCAGTCAAATCCTGATAATTCTCCTTCTATACTCTTTATGGATTGCACAATGCGGTTATTAATATCATCACCCGGTTTGAATTCAGTATTTATTCCGGAATTCGAAACATAACCCACTATCAATAATCCTGTAATGGCCAATAATGTTAGTGTAATTTCAAAATTCATGACTTTTATTTTTTTTTGATTGTGAATGACACCTCGACTCAAACAACTTTATTCATTTGAGTACAAATAAAGGCAGCCTATTCGATTGGAAAATGTGCTTTAGTTTTACTTTTTTAGCATTGATACCAACATCAGTGAAATACCTGTTCATTATATAAAGCCGAAAAAAAGGGTGTACTCTATCAAAAAAATCTAAATTTCTTCTAAGTGACTGTTTATTTTATCATTACGAGGCTGATAACCAAATATAAATATGGAGAGGCCGGAATATGGATACTGTGAAAATCACTAACCTTTTGAAAGCTCATTCATCCGGAGACGCAAGTGCCCTGGATGAGCTGATGCCATTGGTATATGATGAAATGCGGGATATGGCTCACTTCCGGCTGTTGGGAGAACAATCCGGACACACTCTCAACACCACCGACCTGGTGCATGAAGCTTATTTGAAATTGGTCCAATTCAATAGAATTGACTGGGAAGGCCGTGCACATTTTTATGGGATGGCTTCACAAGTTATGAGAAACGTACTTGTTGATTACGCCGTAAAGAAAAAAGCAGAAAAACGTGGGGGAAACAGACATCGCGTAACACTGGGGCCTCAAAAAGTACCTACCGGAGTCAACCTGGAAGATATCCTTTCGATTCACCAAGCCCTGGAACGACTGGGAAAAATTGATGAGCGACAAGTTAAAGTAGTAGAATGCAGGTTCTTCGGAGGTTTGACCCTTGAAGAAACCGCCAAAGCCCTCGACATCTCCACAGCCACTGTAAGTCGAGACTGGAACATGGCCAAAGCTTGGTTGAACAGGGAATTAACTGAAACTACTAAAAGCTGATATTTATGGAAGACGGTATGACACATGAACGTTGGATGAAATTGAAGCAAATTTTTAATACAGCTTTAGAACTGCGAGGAGCAGAACGAGTTACCTACCTTAATGAAGCATGTGGAGACGACCGGGAACTGAAAGAAGAAGTCTTATCCCTGCTTGAAGCACATAAAACCTCTGGAAAATTCGACCAACCTCCCGAACAGCTCCTGAAAGAAGTTTTCTCAAAGCATAGTGCCGGAAATAAAAAAGGAGAGCACATCGGGCCTTATAAAATTATTGAAACCCTGGGGTATGGAGGGATGGGCAGTGTGTATCTTGCCGAACGTGCAGACGGACAGTTTGAACAACAGGTAGCTCTTAAATTACTTCGAACCGGATTTACCACTGAAAATCAAACTCGCCGCTTCCAGGCTGAACGACAAATTTTAGCCACACTAAACCATGAAAATATAGCACGATTGCTCGATGGCGGGGTCACCGATGACGGCCAACCCTGGTTTGCTATGGAACATGTAAAAGGTCAACCACTCGACGAGTATTGCGATGCCAAAGAACTCTCACTCGAACAGCGGTTGAATCTTTTTCTCAAGGTATGTGGTGCGGTACAATCTGCTCACCAAAAACTGATTGTTCACCGGGATCTCAAACCATCAAACATCTTGGTTACAGAAGATGGAACCGTAAAACTGCTCGACTTTGGCATCGCGAAGGTACTCGATCACGAAAATATCCTTGAAGGAACCGCATCATTAACAAAAACTGGTTTGTTGCCACTTACCCCTGCTTATGCCAGTCCCGAACAGGTCCGCGGCGAACCTATGACCACCGCTTCCGATATCTATCAGCTTGGTGTGGTACTATATGAATTATTAACAGGGAGCCGCCCGTATACCGTTTCCGGAAAGACCCCAAGTGAGATCGAGCAAATCATATGTGAGGAGCATCCAACCTTACCCAGTACCGCCATCACTGAATTACTTCATGAGGGGAAAGATGCTGAAAACTCACTCAAAAAAGTCAGCAGCAACCGACAAACTAAAGTTGCCCAACTCCAAAAGTATTTAAAAGGAGATTTGGATACGATTGTAATGAAAGCTATTCGGAAAGAGCCTGACCGCCGATACGAATCCGCTGAACAACTCGCCGCTGATGTCAGAAATTATTTAAATGGACAAACGGTGACCGCTCACCCGGATTCTTTGGGATATCGGGTAAACAAATTTGTTCGACGTCACAGGTTAGGAGTGGCTGCATCAACCATCATTACATTGCTGCTTATTGGTTATGCCACAACTATTACCTGGCACTCGCAGCGCACACAAGCTGCTTTGAAGCATGCACAACAAGAAACTGCCAAAGCTGAACAGGTCACTGATTTTTTAATTGATATGCTTGAGACCTCGGATCCAGCTGAAGCTATGGGTGATACATTAACCACCTTAGTACTCCTAGAACGTGGAATAGCCCAAGCCGAGCAACTTGACAGTCAACCTGATATCCAAGCACGAATGTTCGATGCGGCCGGGCGGATATATATGGCTCTTGGACAATACGAAAATGCCCGTCCATTGATTGAACGAAGCTTAAATCTTCGAAAAGAGCTATTTGGCGACGACCATTTAATTGTATCCGAGAACCTTCATAACCTGGCTCATTTGCACAAAGAAAATGGGAATTATGACGTGGCAGGAAAACTTTACCAGAACGCCCTGGAATTACGCCGGGTACACCTCCCGCCGGATGACCCCCGTATTGCCGAAAGCTTGTATCATTTGGGAATGTTTCATCAGCGGGTAAAAAGTGACTTGGAAACCGCCGAATCCTTTTTAAATCAATCTTTGGAGATACGACGTAAGGCTTATGGAATGCAGCATGAAAAAGTTGCGGAAAGTCTTCGTGGACTGGGTGGATTATCGTTGGCTAAAGGCAAACACAATGAGGCGGAAACATACTTTATAGATGCATTGGATATTCAGAAAGATTTATTGGGCGATAAACATCCTGAGACCCTCACTACTGTAAACAACCTTGCCATTCTTAAGGCATGGAGCGGTGACTACAATATTGCAATTACATTGCTACGGAAAAGTCTTAAACAACGATATGAAGTATTGGGAACCGGACATCACAGCACTGCTATTCAACTAAACAACCTTGCCTTCATTGCCGGTCATCAGGGTGATTATAATGAAGCTGAACAGCTTTTGAAGGAAGCGATTTCCGTAATGAGCGCTTCTGTTGGAGAAGATCATCCACATGCATTGGTTTTTAAAACCAGCCTTGCACGCATAAAACACATAACCGGAGAATATGAAGAAGCTGAAACACTTCACAGGGAAACTCTAAAAACAAAACGTGACCTGCTCGGACCCGGTCATCCTGATGTGGCCGCAAGCCTTATTCAACTAGGATCATTGCTTAGGGATCAACAAAATTACCGTGAAGCTGAGTCTTTACTTAGGGAAGCTATTTCCATCCACCACAATTCTCTAGGAGAAGAACATCCTTTGCTTATATCCGGTTACTATTTATTAGGTCAAATACATCTGGATGTTGGTAATTACCAAGAAGCCGGGAAGATTTTTCACGAAACATTAAAAATCCGGGAACAGACGCAAGCTATCGATCACGCGGATATTGCTATAGCCCACAGCCTTCAAGGGGCTTGCCTTACAGATCTCGAATTTTATGCAGAAGCCGAATCTTTAATTGGGGATGTCCATTCTTTGCTACAAAACATTGACGATACTGAACAGCTGTTAAGGCAGCAATTGCTTCAACAAATTATCGAGCTCTATGAAATGTGGGGGAATCCTGAACAGGCCCAGGAATACCGTAAACTGCTTGCGGATGCAAAAACTCAATCCAAGTAAAACTTCATTCTTTTCTACTCCTTGTCTCTCATTCTTGCCACGTATTAACCAAATCAACCCTGATTCTTTTTATAAAATTTTTCCTGGTCTATAACACTGCCCTCTTTTCTAATATCTTCGAAACTAGTATTCAAGGCCCAGTCATTGAATGAATCTTTCAGCTTTTTCCATACCGGGTGTAGCGGACATGGATCTTCTTCATCACATTTTTCATAGCCAAATACACAAGGCTGATCTTCCACCTCAAATCCGGCGGCCGTCAATACATCCATAATATTCAGCTCTTTCGGGTCCACACTTAGAACAAACCCGCCACCGTGCCCCTTTTGAGATTTCACATAACCGGCTTCCACCATTTTCCGCATAATCTTCGACAAATAATGGGAAGGTACATCCGAATACTCGGCAAGTTTTTTTGAACTAACTGGCTTTGAATTGCTTGCATTTACCAAGCCTGTCATTGCTCTTAATGCATAGTGGGATGTTTGATTTAGAAACATAATGAATCCTGCCTAATGTTAAAGTCGGCTTGAAACCGGATGGTCATTTAACCGTGATGAAGTTTTTTAATTACCTGTAGAAACAAGAAAAAATTACCTCTCATGCATACTCCTGCAAGATTAGAACATCTTTCAAACATCTACAAATCCATTATTTAATTAGAATATAAAAAATATTTCTTAATAGACTTGTCTATCTATTAAGAGAATCCTATTATAGACAAAGATATCTATTAAGATTGACCATACCTGTAATCAATGTTAACAATCCTTAAAAAGGCTATTCGGTTGCCAGTTGAAATCTGGTCTATAGAATCCGTGCTCTCACAGACGGATTTTTCCAAACGTTGGCTTAAGCTGGCGCTGTTCAGCCTTATGTTGGCCGGGCTTTTTTCTGCTGTAATTGTATTGGCTCGCACCCCCGGGTTGACGGAATTTATTAATGATCCCCTTTTTGCAAGAAAGTCACTGGTACTTCATGTCGATCTTGCTTTGGTAGTATGGTTTTACTCATTTCTTGCAGTGCTATTTATATCATTGACAAGCACCACTTTTAATTTAAGGTTAAACATTGCCATGAAAGTGGCGATAGTTGGGGTATTTATGATGGTAATCAGCATTTTTTTTAAAAATGCAGAGCCAATCCTTGCAAATTATATCCCCGTCTTAGACCATCCCTTTTTTGTAGGTGGAATTCTTTTATTCGGAATTGGACTGATTATCACTTTCTCATCCAAACCATCATCTGTTCACTCACCAAAAGTAAAACCGTCGTTCTATACGGATAATGCTCAACAATCAATTCGTTATGCCGGTTTACTTGTTTTAATTGCCATTTGCACATTTATCACATCCTGGGTTATTACTCCTGAGTTTGGAAATCGCACCACATTTTTTGAAGTAATTATGTGGGGAGGTGGTCATATTCTGCAGTTCGCAAATGTACTGGGCATGCTCACCGTTTGGTTCATTCTCCTTTATAAATTGACAGGTGGAGATACCATCTCCAAAGCTAAAAACAGGGTGCTTTTACTCATACTTGTAATACCTGCCTCAATCTCGCCCCTCCTTCTTATGGATGGCACAACAAGTCAGCTTTATTACAATGGATTTACTCAATTAATGAGATGGTTCATTTTCCCGGTGGTATTGATTTATATAGGAATTGTGATCAATGTTGTCTGGAAAGCCCGCAAAAGTAACCAAATTTCAGGCCCACTATTTAAAAACCTCTATTTCAACGGTCTGTTTGTAAGCGTTCTGCTTGCAGTTACCGGATTTTCAATCGGGGCAATGATCCGAACTTCATCTACGCTTATTCCGGCTCACTATCACGCTTCACTTGGAAGTGTAACAGTAGCTTACATGGTAATGGTATTCGTACTTATGAAAGAATACGGCTACAGTCTTGAGGGATTAAAAAGTGCAAAACTTGTGAGCTGGCAACCTCTTTTGTTTGGAATAGGACAAACTATTTTTGTAATCGGTTTTGCCTATGCAGGGATGCAAGGGATGGGCAGAAAAATGTTCGGGAGTGATCAAAGCATTCATTCAATGGAAGCCATGGTTGGCCTTGGACTAATGAGCATAGGAGGATTACTTGCCATGGGCGGTGGTCTTCTTTTTATCTATATCGTAGTAAAATCATATACCAATGGACTAAAAAAATAATCATATGGAAGAAGAAAAAATTCACCCTATCCAAAAATTCATGGACAATATCTGGTTGCTGTTAGCTCTTGGGCTTGGTGTGCCAATTCTGTCTTACACATTCTGGGGATTGGTAGAAATCTTTACCCTCCCAAAAGGAATTTTACCTTAACCAAAAACTAAATTTTAAGTAAATGAGCATATTTCATCCAAAAGGAAACTGGTTTCGATATCCTACCGGTGCGGAGCGGTTATGGGTTGGCCTGGCATTAGCATGGTGCCTGGTTATGTCTGTAACTATGCCTTGGTGGCACTTTCAGGGTAAACAAAATGCACCACAAACATCCTATGCAGTAGAACTTACAGACTTTGTTACTAAAGCCTATGAGTTTGCAGAAACAAACAAAGTGGGAGAAATGAATGGCATTCCCATTGCTGAAATAGAACCCGGAGGCGATGGCTACCTGTTGGGATCAATGTGGCACTGGTATCCTATCCTAAAACTTAAAAAGGATCAGACTTATCGCATTCATGTATCCTCATCCGATTTGCAACATGGGCTTTCTATACTGCCAATAAACATGAACATACATGTTTTACCCGGATATGATCATGTGATGACAATAACACCTACTACAACCGGTGAATTTAGCATTGTCTGCAATGAGTTTTGTGGCATTGGCCATCATACAATGACCGGAAAAATAATCGTCGAAGAATAAAAAACAGGAATTGAACTTATGAGTACTGAAACTATAAAAAGCGCAGCTTATCGGGTTTGTGATACGACGGGATTGTCCATTTTTCGAAAAGCAGAGTTTTTCACAAAAATAAATGCCGTTTTAGCCGTCATTTTTCTTTTAATTGGCGCCATTGCAGCAATATCACTTGCACTTACACGCTGGTCAAATGTGATGCTTTTGAATGACATCTGGTACTACCGGATGATTACACTGCACGGCGCAAATATGCTTGTTTTCTGGATCATTTTCTTTGAAATGGCTATTCTCTATTTCGCCAGTACAACACTGCTTAACACAGAGATATTCTCGAAAATACTGGGATATATTTCTCTTGTGTTGATGACTGTCGGAGCAGTTATTACCAACTATATCATCCTTGACGGACGGGCAGATGTAATGCTGACCTCCTATCCTCCCCTGCAGGCACACCCGTTATTCTATCTTGGAATAATCTTATTCGCTGTGGGAGCTTTGATTGTCTGTTTTAACTTTTTCGCCACTTTATATAAAGCCAAAAAGAATAAAACTTATGAAGGCTCCATGCCCCTGGTCACTTTTGGTGCCACAACAGCTGCAATCATTGCCGTTGTTGCCCTGCTTCACGGTGCTGCAGCATTGGTTCCTACCTACTTTTGGTCGATGGGATGGATGGAGATGATGGATCCCGGAGCTTACCGCCTTCTATGGTGGGGACTTGGCCACCACTCCCAACAGATTAATGTGGCCGCAATGGTTTCGGTCTGGTACTTTATTGCCACCTTAAGTACGGGAGCAAAACCACTTAACGAGACCGTTTGCCGTGGCGCGTTTATCCTATACATATTGTTTATAAACCTGGCTGCTGCCCATCACCTTTTGGTTGATCCCGGCCTCAGCTCTGAGTGGAAAATCTGGAACACTTCTTATGCTATGTACCTGGCCGTGCTAGCTTCTATGATTCACGGTTATACTGTCCCGGCGTCCATGGAAGTTGCCATGCGCCGAAAAGGGTTCAACAAAGGAATTTTTGGCTGGTTTGCCAAACTCCCCTGGAAAGATCCCGGATTCTCTGCAGTGGCGCTTTCCGCAATAATCTTCGGATTTATTGGGGGAATTACCGGTGTTACGCTTGGTACAGAACAAATTAACATCATGGCCCACAATACCCTGCGAATTCCGGGGCACTTCCATGCTACGGTTGTTGGTGGAACATCCCTTGCCTTTATGGGCCTCTGTTATTACCTCGTACCACTCATCTTCCAAAAAGATTTCTACCTGAAGAAGCTTGCGAGAATCCAGCCCTGGCTGTTTGGAGGTGGTATTGTAGTGATGTCAATGGGAATGTCTTTTGCCGGTACTTATGGAGTGCCAAGAAGACTTTATGACAGCGATTTCAGCGGAGCCAACCTTGAAACCGGCTTTGACCCCATTGCTCACATCTTCTTAGGTGTATTGGGAATTGGCGGTGTAATTGCCTTTATCGGGTTGCTGCTCTTCATCGTACTGATTGTAGCCGCGGTATTCTTTGGGCCTTCGTTGAAAGGAAAGAGAATGCCAACCTGGCAAAATGAACGCGATCAGAAAATGACTGATGAACTCATCAGTAAGGGTTATGAAGTAGAAGGGGAAGATTACCATGTAAAAACACCGGGTACAATTGCCCTGGTGCTCATCTTCCTGCTCAGCTTTGCTATCTACTACTTCGCCAACTGGGCGGCCTTAACTGATTTGTGGCACATCGGATAACAGTAAAAGAGTTTCTACAGTGAACAGTAAACGGTGATCAATATTAGTTAGCGATATCTGATCACTGTTTTACTGATTTCTGTTTTTTTTTGATAACAACTTATAACTGAACAAATGCTCGCATACCTCGAAAAATATTTTACCTCTTGGCGTTTTCCGGTCTTTATGCTGATTACCTTGTTTCTATCCTGGGTACTCATCATGATTATGGCATTTATCCCGGTTAGTGATACCGCTTGGGGAGCTTTTGCTGAAGACTTCAAAGTATTGTGCTTTGGATATGACCCTGAAACCGGAAGTTTTCAATGGATATACATGTTTATGTTTACGATCAATCCGGTGATGCTGGCGTTGGTAATATTCTTCGTCTGGCATGAGCCCCTAAAAAGGGTCTTTGCTTCCCCTTTCATTATTAAAAATCATGCGGCTATGGCCGTTTTTCTGGTCATTTCCGTTGTAGCTTCATTTTTAATGATGTACGAAATGCCGTCTGAAGGTAATTTTGAGTTTCGTCCGGAAGCGCTCAGGGTTTCTTTATCCCCCCCTGAATTTAGTCTGATTAATCACAGGGAAGAGCCGGTGAGTTTGCAGGATTATAAGGGAAAAGTGGTAATACTTACCTCCATCTATGCTACCTGCACCCATACATGCCCAATGATCCTTGATCAGGCAAAACGAACTCTTAACAACCTCACCGAAAAAGAACGGGAAGAAGTAATATTAATGGCTATTACCATGCAGCCGGAAATCGATACTCCGCACGTATTAAATCGGGTGGCCGATCAATACGGTTTTGAAAATTATAACGTACATTTATTAACAGGAGATGTTGATGATGTCAATACTTTATTGGACAGGCTAAATGTATCCCGTTTCAAAATGGAAGATTCCCCCGATATCAGCCATGCAAATCTCTTTATGGTCCTCGATCGTGAAGGAACTCTTGCCTATCGGTTTGCCCTTGGGGAACTACAGCAAGATTGGATGACCCAGGCCCTGAAACTCCTCATTAGCGAAGAAATACCAGACCGTTATAGCCACTAAGAGTTAAAAAGCAGGCGTGAGAAAGCAGTAATTACAACTCTCATGATTTAAATTTAAGACAGAGCATGTCATCAAAAAAAGATAATAATCTTGAAGTCAACGAGAACCAGTGGAACTGGCAGAAATTTAAAACCAATGTCGTAAAAGCCTCTGATGCAGGTCCTGACTCATCCATGCGCGGCCGTGAAATTTTAGATGCTGTCTATAAATGGTTTCGAAAACTTGATGGCTTCACCCACAAATATATTCCTGAACCATATCACCCTTTTATACAGACCGGTGCTATTGCAAATTTCATGTTTGCGATAGCGGTTGTAACCGGGTTTGCACTGCTGATTTGGTATAACCCCAGTGTTCATGAAGCCTATGACACCGTAGCAGCCATGGCAGATAAGCCATACACTGCGGAATTGATCCGAAGCCTGCATCGTTACAGCTCCGACGCTTTTATCTTGTTTGTAGTTTTTCATGCATTTAAAGTCTTTTTTGGAGCCCGCTTTACCGGTTCCCGCTGGCTGGCATGGGTAACCGGCATCATTGGTTTCCTCTTGATTTGGTTCGATGGATGGCTCGGTTATTGGCTGGTATGGGATGAACGCGGTGCTATGATAGCCACGGCAACCGCAAAAATGGTGGATGTCCTGCCCATTTTTGCAGAACCTTTAAAAGCTTCTTTTTTGACCGGAGACAGTTTTAACTCCGTTTTGTTTTTGATTGTTTTCTTTATGCACATGCTCATCCCCATTGGTTTTGGTATCGCCATCTGGCTGCACGTTTCCAGGCTCAATAAACCGGCTTTTTTTACGAATGCTAAATTCTCCATTTTACTGTTAGCCTCGTTGATCATTGTTTCCCTGATTTTCCCTGCTGACATTGAGGGACGAGCCGATTTAATGACCGCTCCCAATAATGTGACCGGAGATTATTTCTACCTGCTCCCCCTTATCCTCACTGAAAGACTACAAGGAGGGGCACTTTGGCTTATTTTCCTCGTAGGTTTTGTGACTATATCTGGTATACCCTGGCTCATGAAGCGGCGAAAAAAAGACACGCAACCGGTAGTAGATGAATTGAAGTGTAACGGGTGCGTGCAATGTTTTTATGACTGTCCTTACAATGCAATTACCATGGTGCCCCGCGGAAAAGGAAACATGAAGAAGAGTGAATTTGTCGCGGAAATCGATCACTCCATATGTGTTTCATGTGGTATCTGCGTGGGATCCTGTGATCCCGTTGCCATTGACTACCCCAACTTGTCTCCCTGGGAAATCCGAAGAAAACTAGACAACTGGCTGGATGACGACCGAACCCTTGAAGGCCAAAATGTAGCTTTTGTGTGCGGAAACAGTGCAGGAAGCTCACTTACTATAGATTCAGAGTCAGGGCTGTGCAAAGAAATGCCGGGCTACCTGGTATGCACTTTACCTTGTGCCGGATGGATACACCCCACGCTTATTGAAAGGTCTCTAAAAAAAGGAGCCGATGGCGTGCTGGTCATGGGGTGTGAGTCAGATCCCGACTTCAGGCTGGGAGCCGACTGGATGGGCGAACGAATTGAAGGCGACCGTCATCCCGAATTTCGTAAAGACCGTTATGAGGTTGACAAAGTGTTATATTTAAAATTAGACAAACCTGAATTCGGAAAATTTCTTAACGAAGCCCAGGAATTCGGAGAAAAGAAGAAAACTGAAAAGCCTAAAAAACTAAATACCCCATTTTGGAAACAAACTGTAATCGGGATCATTATTGCGGGTGTTATTGCCGGTTTTACCATTTGGCCCAGCTCC
Source organism: Gracilimonas sp. (assembly GCF_014762685.1). Taxonomy (NCBI): domain Bacteria; kingdom Pseudomonadati; phylum Balneolota; class Balneolia; order Balneolales; family Balneolaceae; genus Gracilimonas; species Gracilimonas sp. The sequence continues at coordinate 118,911 of NZ_JABURM010000005.1, read as the reverse complement.
TACGGAATCCCCCTTCCCGATAAAGAGTCTGAGTTGATCATATCTTTCAAAAAAGAAGGTGCTCCTGTTTTTTCTGAACAACAAAACAATGAGAATCTGCCCAAACATATGCAGCGTAAAAATGTTCAACAAGTTGAGCGGAGATCAGATGTGGCAGTAAAAGTAACCGGGGCTGATGGCAAAGTATTATTTGAAAAATACTATGAGCCCAAAGGCATTTTCAGCAGAGGCTATAGCAGCGGACTTATAAATATCCCATTAAATCCCGGAGATCATACTTTAACAGTTCAATTTGGAGACGTATTGGAAGATGGCATTGACTGGGAAAGGAGCGACGAACAAGAACTGTATATTCAAAAAGGCGAACGGGTTGTCTTGAGATTTAGCGAACAAGCAGGATATCAATGGTATACCAGAGATAATCATTAATTGAGCTCCTTCAACTAAAGCATTTGTGTAGTTTTTTTATTAAATCAACCTTGTGATATTTATTCAAAAAGATTGACTTTAGCCGTTATTAAGATATTTTACGCTTGTTAATAAACCTATCCCAAAATCATGAAAATAATTCGCTTTTCTCTTTTAGTCTTACTCTCACTTTTATGCTTTGGCAGTACTCTTTTTGCCCAAAATGAAAAGGTTCTGGAAGAACTCGAAAAAATTGCCATTATTGACCAAAAAGTAATGATGCCAATGAGTGATGGTGTAAGGCTGGCGACAGATATTTACCGGCCAAAAACTGATGAACCTGTGCCTATCATCTTTTCGCGTACGCCTTATAATTTTAATACTTACCGCAATGGCGAATTATCCACCAGAACTCTTTCCAGAGCCCTGGATGCCGTGAAACAAGGATATGCCTATGTAGTGCAAAACGAACGCGGCCGGTTTTTTTCAGAAGGAGACTGGAATATCTTGGGGACACCACTTACGGATGGATATGAAGCTTTTACTTGGATGAGTGAACAAGACTGGAGTAACGGAAAAATTGGGACTTTGGGATGTTCTTCAACCGCCGAATGGCAAATGGCAGTTGCAGCTATGGATCATCCCGCCCACGCAGCCATGGTTCCGCAGGGTTATGGAGCTGGTGTAGGTAAAGTAGGTGAATTTTATGAGCAAGGAAATTGGTACCGGGGTGGAGCCGGCCAAATGCTTTTCACCTCATGGTTATACAGCACCCAACACGATCCTATGGCCCCCAAACTTCCGAAAGGGATTTCACAGGAAGATTTACTTCGCCTGCAGCGCTTTTATGATATGGCTCCCACATATCCGGATGTGGATTGGGCTGAAGCCTTAAAACATCTTCCCGTTGAAGACATCATTGAAAATGTAAACGGCCCAAAAGGAATCTATGAAGAAATGATCACCCGCAAACCCAATGATCCAAAATGGTATGAGGGAGGATTATATCATGATGATATGGATTTTGGAGTACCCAGCTTCTGGTTTGTTTCTTGGTATGATGTCTCCACCAGCCCGAATTTGGCTTTGTTTAATCACGTGAGAGAAAATGCTTCTGATCCTGAAGTGAGAGACCATCAATACCTGGTTATTGCCCCAACACTGCACTGCGGTTTTACAAGGGCTACCGAAGAGACCATTGTTGGTGAACGAAATGTAGGTGATGCCACCTATCCGTATTCAGAGATCATTTATGATTGGTTTGACTTTTGGTTGAAGGGAGAAAAAAATGATATTACCAAAGAACAATCGCGGGTTACCTATTACACCATGGGTTCCAATAAATGGCAAACAGCAGATGCCTGGCCTCCTAAAAATGCGGTAAACACTACTTATTACCTCCACAGTGAAGGTAATGCAAATTCAAGAAAGGGAGATGGAAAACTCATTACCGATAAAACTGGTGCTGGTAATCAGGATACCTTTATTTATGATCCTTTAAACCCTGTTCCTTCCTATGGCGGTAACGTTTGCTGCACCGGAAATGCGGTACAAGGCGGATCTTTTGATCAGCAGGAAATGGAGTTAAGGAACGATATATTAGTATACACCTCCGAACCGCTGGAAGAAGGCATTGAAGTAAGTGGCTTTATAGAATCTCGTCTCTTTTTATCTTCCAATGTAAAGGACACCGACCTTACTATTAAACTAATTGATGTGTATCCGGACGGAAGGGCTTATAATCTTGACGAAACTATCCAGCGGGTTCGCTATCGTGAAGGATATGAGAAAGAGGTTTTTATGAAGGAAGGTGAAGTCTATGAAGTCAACATGACACCAATGTCTACCAGTAACTATTTTGAAAAAGGCCATCGCATCCGGATTGAAGTCTCCAGCTCAAATTTCCCTCGCTTTGACCGGAACCTTAACACCGGCGGGAATAATTATGATGAGATTGAAAGTATTACCGCGACCAATGTCATTCATCATTCACCTGAATATCCAAGCAGTATCACGTTGCCCATTTTGCAAAAGAAGTAAAAATCGTATTACTCTGCCCAGGCATTCGCCTGGACAGGATCAATTAATTAACTAAGCTTTTCCCTCACCGCCGGCGCCACTTCCTTTGCAAAAAGCTCAATAGAACGAAGTAATTTATCGTGTGAAACACTACCCACACTCATTTGCAGTAAGAACCTATCGTGACCAAATATCTCATGCTGATACATGATCTTGTCAATAATATCCTGCGGACTCCCTACTACATTTGCTCCTTTTAAAGTAATGGAAGCATCAAACTGTTGGCGGCTCATAGGTGGCCATCCGCGCTCTTTTCCGATCTTATCCATCGTGGTCTTGAAAGCCGGAAAAGCAATATCGGCAGCTTCCTGAGTGGTATCGGCTATAAATCCGTGGGAATTTATACTGATCGGTTGTTCAGGTTCATTATAATCTTTAGCACCTTGTCTATGAATCTCCACCATCTGTTTGAATTGTGCCGGCTGCCCTCCAATTATGGCAATCGCCATCGGAATGCCCATTGCCCCTGCTTCATAAGCTGACTTCGGCGTTCCCCCTACCGCTCTCCAAACCGGTAATTTTTCCTGATACGGTTGAGGATAAACTCCTTTGCTATCAATATTAGGTCGGTGTTTTCCTTCCCAGCTAATAACCTCGCTTTCTCTCAGTTTTAGCAATAATTGCAGTTTCTCTAAAAATAACTCCTCATAATTTTTCAAATCATAGCCGAAAAGAGGAAAAGACTCGACAAAAGATCCTCGCCCCACCATAATTTCAGCCCGCCCTTTAGAAAGAAGATCAATGGTAGAAAACTGCTGATACACCCGAACCGGATCTTCCGAACCCAGCACGGTTACGGCTGAACTCAGCTTGATGTTATTGGTCCGCGTGGCCGCTGCTGCCAACAGTGTTGACGGCGAGGATGATACATACTCTTCCCGGTGATGCTCCCCGATCGCAAAAACATCCAGTCCCAACTTATCGGCCATCTCAATTTCTTCCATCAGGTTTTCAAGGCGTTCGGCTGGGTGAAGTACCTTTGCAGTATCCGTGTTAGGTGTATTTTCCACAAAAGTGTAAATACCAAGTTCCATAATTTTCTATTAATTGTCAGTTACTTAGTTCAATGTTAAACTAAGTATATTTTTACCAAAAAAGACTCCTTATCAGATTGATTTCATCGATTGGGTTGATTTTTCAATAGCAAAGCAAAATCAATGACCACGTCACCTCCCTTTTAACCCCATACTAATGCTTTGTTCATTTTTTAATTAATTATGTTATTATTTAAGGGCAGGGCGTTATCAAATTCTTAGCATACAAAACCATATGGCACGATTTGCCTTTTTTGTGTTGATATTTTTTCTAGTGGAAATGCCGACCTCATTGGCACAAATCAGTTTTCAGGTAAATAACTATAGCGTCAATGAGTCTAAAGCCGGAAACCAAAATTGGGATATTGCCAGTGATGGAGGGCAACGAATTTTTGTTGCTAACAACTCCGGTTTATTAGTACTTGAAAATACAGATATAAGGCTTTACGAATTACCTGAACGAACTATCTTTCGATCTGTCGCCTATATAGGCGACACGCTATTCACCGGAGCTTTTGAAGAATTTGGCTATTGGGAAGAAAACGACGACGGGGAACTTACCTATCATTCACTGGCTTCACAGCTTGAAAATCCGGATATGAATAATGATGAGATCTGGAAAATTGTAGAGCATAAAGGAAAAATATACTTTCATAGTTTTGGCTCGGTGTATTGTTATGATCAAGAGAATGTATATCGAATTAACACTTCGGGATCATTAATGTTCCTGCATAATGTTGGCGGTGAAGTTTACACACAGCAAATTCAGGGTGGATTGCTCCGGCTTCAGAATGATGCATTTGTTCCAATTGAAGGAAGTGATTTTTTTCAAGATGAAGAGGTAAAATCATTTATAGAATTACCCAATAATGAGATCCTGATAGGAACTTCCAAAGGGCTTTACATATATGATGGGACGTCTTTCAATAGTTGGAATGTGGATCGAAAAGATGAGATGGTTCGAAACAAACTAAATACGATGGTACGAACGCAAAATAAAATTGTGATCGGAACCATACTGAACGGCCTGTATATCTTTGACCTGGACTTCAACTTCCTTAAAAACCTAAACACCCAAAACCAGCTTCAAAATAATACCATCTTATCGCTGGCTGCAGATCCTTTTGATAATATATGGGTGGGTATGGACAAAGGTCTTGATTATATTGCCTTTGATACACCCATCCACACCTATCGTGATGAACTTGACGGGATCGGTAGTGTGTATGCAGCGGCTCTTTTTAACGAGGAATTATATATTGGGACTAATCAGGGGATATATTGGTTTAAACAGGATAACAACGGAATTTTTTTTGACAAAAGCCTGATTCCTGAATCACAGGGACAAGTTTGGTTTATTAAGGAATTTGACGGCTTGCTATATACCGGTTTAAATGATGGTACATACGTAATTCAAAACAAAAGCCTTCAAAAAGTAGGGTCGGTGCATGGAGGCTATAATTTAAAATCATATCCTGATAACGACCGAAATATATTATTGCAAAGCACTTACAGTGACCTGGTTGTTTATGAAAAAAAATCAAACATATGGGAAGAGTCATATACTCTTTCAGGTTTTTCGACTCCCGCACGATTCCTTGAATTTGATCACTTAGGAAATATTTGGCTGGGGCACACTGTAAGAGGTATGTACCAACTTCAGCCTAACATGCAATTTGATAATGTGGAACAGGTGCACAAAATAGGATTGGATGAGGGGTTGCCACAAAACACAAATCATGTGTTTAAGCTAGACAATCGTATTATGACCTCCTTCGCAGATACGTTGTATCAGTGGGATGCTATAAATAAAAAGTTTGTCCCTTACACCGATCTTGACGGTTATTTCACTGAAAAAGGAACCGTCAAGAATATTATACCTGCCGGAGATCAAAAATACTGGGTCATAAAACAATCGGAAATCAATCTTTTTCAAATCCATTTTAACTCCATCCGCCTGCTTTACCGTATGCTGCCTGAAATGTATAATTTCAACTTAGTTGATAGATATGAAAACATCATTCCGCTTCGGGAGAACCTTTATTTAATTTGCCTTGATGATGGTTTTGCTACTCTGAACTTTGATATGATCAACCGCTCAAAATATCCCAAGCCCTCTGTTGAAATTCAGTCGGTACTGGTCTCTAATACTCAAGATGTAACAACTCTTATAGACCCTAAAGAATCAACAGATGTTGATTTAGCCTATCGAAATAATTCGATTCAATTTAACTGGAGTACCTCACAAGTGGTAGGGAATCAAGCTTTTTTTCAATACAAATTGGACAATCTGGATACTGATTGGGGAGAATGGACAACCAATACCAGTGCTGAATATCTTCGCCTGCCTTCCGGCTCCTATACCTTCTCTGTTCGTTCTATCGGCACTAATGGCCTACTTACTGAAACAGCTTCTTTTAACTTTTCCATAAGGCAACCTTGGTATCTCACAACCGGTGCCTATGTATTGTATTTCATTCTGATTGCTTCTTTTGCCTTTATGATTCGGTTGAATATGTCTCGCAAACGCTGGAAAGCTTTGGGCAAAGATTTAGAAAAAAAGCATAAGAAAACACTTCGTGACAGAGAAGAAGCCGAAAAAGAAATCATCAAGCTTACCAATGAGAAACTTCAGTCAGAAGTAGAGCACAAATCTGCTCAGTTGGCATCAAGTACCATGGCGATGATGCGAAAGAATAACCTTTTGAATTCTTTAAAAGAAGAACTGGAAACCCAAAAGGAAAAACTTGGAAATCAGCTTCCAGATAAATATTTCAAAACGCTCAACAACCTAATTGAAGAAGGCATTGAGGATGAACATGAATGGGAGATATTTGAGCAATTATATAATGAAGCCCATGGAAATTTTTTCAAAAGGCTCAAAGAAGAATATCCCCAACTTACTCCGGGCGACCTCAGACTTTGCGCCTATTTACGCATGAATCTTTCTTCAAAAGAAATAGCTCCATTATTGAACATTTCGGTCAGGGGTGTAGAAGAACGTCGCTACAGGTTGCGTAAGCGTCTGGATCTTTCTACTGATACAAACCTAAATGAGCTTATCATGACTTTTTAGGTCTTGCAGTACACTTTTATTCCAATTTAAACCAATGCCATCCCATCCACTAATCTTCCAGCACAAACTCTGCTGATTGGGTATCACTGGAACTTCCTCCAACAAACACCATAAATTTACCGGGTTCAGAACCATAGCTCATGTCTGCACGATAGAAAGACAAGTCTGCATTGGTAATGATAAATTCAACTTCTTTCGATTCCCCCGGCTCCAACTTAATTTTCTGGAATCCTTTCAATTCACGAACCGATCGTGCTATCGAGGCTACTTTGTCGTGCAGATATAGCTGCACCACTTCCTCTCCTTCATACTCTCCGGTGTTTCGAACAGTGACTCTAACTCTCAAACTATCGGAAGGTTGCATTGTTTGGGATGAGAGCATAAGCGGGCCGTAGTCAAAAGTTGTATAGCTTAAGCCGTGGCCAAATTCATATAAAGGATCGTTGGGTACATCCAGGTATTTTGAGGTGTATTTATTGTTTGCATCGAATGGCCGGCCGGTGCTTTTCATATCATAGTGAATTGGTATTTGACCTACATTTCGTGGAAAGGTTACCGGCAGTTTTCCGGATGGATTGTAATCACCTGACAACACATCAGCGATGGCATCACCGGCAGTAGTTCCCAAAAACCAGGTTTCCAAAATTGCCGGAATATTTTCATCTAACCAATTTATGGTAAGCGGACGGCCGTTCATAAGTACAGCAGCTATGGGTTTTCCTGTTTCATGAATTTCTTTTGCCAGCTCTTCTTGAACTCCGGGTAAACTGATATCAGAACGGCTTGCAGCTTCCCCACTCATCCAGTAGGCTTCGCCGAGGGCAAGAATAACCATATCAGCTTGGCGAGCTGCGGTAACAGCTTCCGAAAATCCGGAGCGACTCTCCCCTTCTATATCGGCTCCCTTAGCATGAATAAAATTTACATCCGGCATCTTCTTCTTCAAACCTTCCAAAAGTGTAACCGATTTAGTCCAGTCCCCGGCTGCCGACCAGCTTCCTATCAGATCTCTTCTATTATCTGCCATCGGCCCTATTACGGCAATGGTTTTTACGGATTCATCAATAGGTAATACATTATTTTCATTTTTAAGAAGCACGATGGATCGACGCGCCATATCCCGGGCCGCGCCTATATTTTCCGGCTTCATAATTTCTGCTTCTTCGCGTTCAACTGAACTGTAACGGAATGGATCATCAAACAAGCCCAGTTTGAATTTAACTTTTAAGATGTTTTTTACTGATTCATCAATTTGGCTTTCCCTCACTCGTCCGCTTTCCACTAAATCAGCTAATGTTTGTTGATAGAAACCATCCTGCATGTCCATATCTATACCGGCATCCAACGCTAATTTGCTGGCATGATGTTCGTCTTTAGCTACACCGTGATACAACAATTCCATGATGGCTGTGTAATCAGTAACTACAAATCCTTCAAACCCCCACTCATCTCTCAAAATGTCTTTGAATAAGTACTCGTTAGCTGTGGCAGGAATACCATTCAGGTCATTAAAGGCCGTCATAACAGAGACGGCTCCGGCATCCAGTGCAGCCTTAAATGGAGGTAAATAGACTTCCCTAAGCTTTCTGTCCGACATATCCACACTATGATAATCTCGGCCGGCTTTAGCAGCGCCGTAAGCAACAAAGTGTTTGGCTGTTGCAGCCAATGTATTTAAATCTTTTAAGTCATCTCCCTGAAAACCTCTCACCCTTTCAGCCGCAATCCGGGAGCTAAGAAAAACATCCTCTCCACTCCCCTCTACCATTCGGCCCCAACGGGGGTCCCGAGCAATATCGACCATGGGTGCAAAGGTCCAGTGCAACCCTTCAGATGTGGCTTCTCGTGCGGCAACTTCTGCTGACTTACGAATCATATCCATATCCCAGCTTGAGGCTTCAGCAAGAGGAACAGGAAAAATAGTACGATGCCCGTGTATTACATCATAACCAAACAATAATGGAATACCCAAACGTGTTTCATTTACCGCCATTTCCTGTAATGACCGAGTATATTCCGAACCATAAGCATTGAAAATGGCCCCCACAGTTCCGGCTTTAATATCCTCAATATACTCCGGCCGCAGAAATGCCCCGGTTTGGTCCATATCACTTGTAAATAAAGTAAGCTGGCCAATTTTTTCTTCTAAAGTCATCATTGTCAGTACAGAATCAACTTTTTGATCCAAGCCACTATCAGCATGTGAACCGGGATTGTAATCTCCGCATGCATTTATGATCAAGGTAAAAGCAGCAATCAATATTAAGCTCGATTTTTTCATGTTCTTTGAACTCCGGATTGTCTTGTTAAAATTAGTTTTCAGATGGTACCCGCATCCTTTTAAATAAATTCTGAAATTGGGTTTATGAGTTTATTTAATTATCAATAAGTTTTTCATCAGCTTGCCATCCTGCCCTTCGTACCGGAATACTCATTGCATCCTGTTCTTCCATTTTGTCGAAGAGACGAGTTCTCATTTCATTTCTTAAATCAATGTAATGAGGTACTTCAGCCAGGTTATAGCGCTCTTGGGGATCTTCCTGCAAATCATAAAGTTCATCACGATCCCATACTCCGTGGTAAAAAATATATTTATAGCGGTCCCCCCGGATAGAAAAAGTAGTAGGAGTATGAGGAAAGGCCGGCTCCCAATAGTATTCATACAAAAACTCCCTGTCAGGTTGTTCACCTTTTCCACTTAATAATGACAGAAAAGACAAGCCATCCATATCAATTGAACTGTTGGTATCAAATAACTCAAGGATAGTGGGAGCGATGTCAATATTTCGTACCAATTCATCAATTTGGCTTCCGGCTTCAACATATCCAGGACCCCATGCCAACATGGGAACGCGAATTGACTCTTCATAAGCATTGCGTTTATCGATTAATCCATGTTCACCGTGCAAAAAACCATTGTCCGCCATATAAATTACTAAGGTGTTTTCAGCTAAGCCCGACTCTTCAAGATAATTCAAGATGCGTCCTACGCTCTCATCAAGTGCCAGCAGAGTTGTTATATACTTACGGTAAAACTCATCGAAATTCATTTCGCCGTGATACGGATAATCCACTCCATGCCAGCTATTACGTTGTGCCTTCACCCAATCGGGTTTAGTTCGGTAATTCCGCTCGGTTTTATCCATAGATTCGGGATATTCGATATCAATGTCTGCATAATGCCCTTCATGGCGTTCAGCGGGCTCAAATTCAGCGTGTACTGCTTTATGAGACAGATACAGAAAGAAAGGCTCATTATTATTCTTACTTCGTTCTTCAAGCCATTCTTCAGCAAAGTCAGTTAAAATATCTGTAGTATAGCCCACATACTCATCGCGCTTTCCGTCCACATTCAGGGTTGGATTTGAATACACCCCTTGCCCCCGAAAACTAACCCACCGGTCCCACCCCGGCCTCGGACTATCGTCTACTTCGCCCATATGCCATTTACCTATATAAGCTGTTTGATATCCGTTTTGCTGTATGTCTTCGTTAAAAAAACGAGTAGCTTCAGGAATGGGGCTGGTGTTATCAACTACCTGATGATTGTGGGCATATTGCCCCGTTAAAATTGAAGCGCGGCTAGGCGAGCAAAGAGAAGTAGTAACAAAGGCATTTTTAATATGCATCCCTTCAGCCGCCATCCGGTCCAAATTGGGAGTCTCAATATAGGAAGGTGCATTTTCATGGAAGCCCATAAAGTCGTAGCGGTGGTCATCACTAAGAATAAAAACTACGTTTTGAGGCTGATTAGTTTGGGCAACAGCCGGAAGGAAATACCCCAGGCTTATGACAGTAATAATTACAGTTGAAATAATGATATGCAGTAATGGCTTCTTCATGATGATTATTTTTTATAAACCGTAATGCGTATAAGTAATCTCCAATTCGGTAATGTTTTAATAAGTACCATGACTCAAACTTATTCAATTAAAATTGCTCTCCGACTGAAAAATCAAGCTGGCTTAATGCGTTCTGCACTTCGGGCGCTGTCATAAACAGATCCCATAACAGCCCCGAACGGTAATTTTCAATCATTATAATAATCGGCCCCTGATCTATTGCGAGGTATGAATCAGCCCACCAACCCTCCGTTGGGTTAAAAGCATCATGAAAACCGTATTCCCCCCATAGTTTATCTCCAAGTATAAAATAGAAGTGCCTCATGGCTTCCATAGATTCTGTCGGAGTATATGGGATGGACGAAATAGCAGCTGTAGGAGTAATCGTGCCATTATCGCGTGTAGGTTCATGGGCTAAATAACCAAAGGGATTATCGCTTGCAGTAAGCCCCCAACTGTCAGAACTGTATCCCACAAAATTATTTGGGTTGATGATGTTATGTTCTCTATTAATCAATGTATGGTTACGATTTTGTTGCCAATAATCTGCATAAGTGTCCGAAAGATTACGGGGATCAAGCCCCAGGAACGAATAATGAGAAAAGAAAAGGGGCCCTCCATAGTCATATCCAAGAGGTAAAGTTATTCCGTAAAATGAATTTCCATTTATGATATTACCGGATGATGCCCATCCCTGATGATATACCTCAGGTGCGATACCATAATTTCCTGAAGATGCCGCCAGAACATATACAATCAAGGCTTCATTATAGCCTTTGATTTTCATATTCATTTCCCAGCCATGATTTGGCGACCAATGCCAATACAAAACATTTTGGCCCTCTCGTGTGTACCAATCCCATTCAATGGTATTCAGCAATAAATTGATATCGTTAATGAGTTCACTTTCAGCTGCGATATTTTCATCCAGGAATTGTCTTACGGTAATAAGACCTTGAGCCATAAATGCCGTTTCCACCAAATCTCCCCCGTCATCATAAGTACTAAATGCAATAGCATCTCCGGTTGAGCCATTCAACCAATGAGACCAGGCACCATGAAACCGGTCGGCTGTAGCCAAAAAATCAACGATTTTTTGAATACGTGTAATACCTTCATTTCTTGTAATGAAGCCCCGGTGTATTCCGGTAATGATAGCCATTAAACCAAAGCCACTGCCTCCGGTTGTTACTGTTTCACCTGAGGTATTTCGCTCCCTTGCCAAGCCGCTGACAGGATGTCCAAAATCCCAAAAATATTGAAAAGTGGCCTCCTGTACTTTAGTAAGTAATTGTTCATCTGTAATTGACGGGAATTTTGGACTCGGGTCCAATCCTGTTTGAAAAGTGCGCTCAAATCCGTCAAACTCAAATCCATTTGCAGCACTCAGACTACTATTGATGTTTATAGAATAATGCCGATAATAATCCAGTGGTTCAGTGTTCGTCACTGTTACGGTCTGACTATCAGGAGAAAGAGTAAGGTTTTTTGAGAATGAAGGACTGATATTAAAATAATTCTGATAATTCTGTTCATCCAGTTCTTCTGAGAACGTAAACTCAAGTTGGATATCGTCAAATTGGATGTCCCTTTTTTGCCCCGAAGAGGTTAAATCAATTTCATTTAAAGAAGCCGAAACCAGTTCAAGCTGACCGTTTATTGTTTCAAAACTATATTCAATTCCGGGGAAATCTGCACCTTGGCCTGATTCCAGCGTATTTGAAATCACCAATTGGTAAGAAGTTTTCCATTTAAGGGGTTGAATACCCCGGACAACAATGTCCCGTAAATTATTTTCAAACTTATACTCGAGCGGAAGTTCTTCTTCGTCTGAATTTATAAGCTGAATACTATTTTTAGCAGAAACTGTATCAGCCGATGCCGAAAATTCAATTCGAAAAGTCGCTGTTACGGATATATTTTTTACTGTTTGGCCTGATGACAGTGTTACATTATCTGCAGACACTTTCAACAACTGAAATACGTCAGAATTCTGTCCTGCATTATTTTGATCACATGCTGTGAATAAAAGCAGCATTATTAAACCATACAAAATCATGCATGTATTTTTAAAATAGGCTATACGTATGTGAACTTTATTTCGCATGAAAATATGGTTGAAAATAACTTTCTCTATAAAAAATACCGGCATGGACTTGCCAAAATTTAGCAGACTCCATACCGGATTTTGTTTATGATTGATTAATACACTTGTTTAGCTTTCAGAGTCGTACATCAACTGAATTTCAGTTTCTGTAAGAACTTTATGATAGATTTTTACATCATCAAGCTGACCTTTAAAATGGTTAGCCGTTTCGAAGTCATAGCCACCCCAAGGTTCGTTATCCCACATGGTGCCTTCTCGGGAATGGATGAACCCAAAAGCAAGATCATTCACTACATCAGGTTCTGAACCGGCATAAGTCATACCTGTAACACTTTGCTTTGGGTCACCGTCTGGCCATAGGTCAAAGTCAAAGCTTTTCATGATTAGGCCATTAAAGTAGAGCGTGCCTCGTTTATCTGTTCCATCATAAGTATATGTCACCTGAGTCCAGCTGTCTTTCAGATACCCTTGCATTTCTGTTGGTGTTAAACTTCGGGCATAGTCCCAACCTTGCCAGCCGCCATTAGTGTTATCTGTTGCTTCCGCTGGGAACCACATATCTTCACCGGTTGTAGAATCCGGGTCGTTAGCTATTTCATAGCGAATGGCGAATTTCGAACCTTCATAGGTTGAAAATATTTCATACTGAATGCCATAGAAAGCTCCAAGTCCCATCACAAAATGACCGGCCGGATCTCCGTTTTCGTTTACATGATCGGAATTTGGCTTCATCCAAAAACTGATGGTAAAGTCACTGGTTTCAACGAGAGGGTCTGCCATCGGAATTTCAATGATACTGGTATTCCCATTGAATACCGCAGCTTGACCGGCGGTCTCGTTTCGGCTAGCAGCATATGTGATATCCACTACTCCATCAGTGGATGGGTCATAATTTCCTGCTACGTCCTCAGCACTGTTTTCAAACGTCCAGTTTGCGATGATGCCCGCAGGAGTAAAAGTCCCTGCTGTTGTAAATGTACGAGATGTTTGGGCTAGTGGTTGATCATCAGTACTTAATAAACCGCTTGTCAGGTTAAGCTGATAGAGTATGCCCGCACCCAGTGCAGCTTCCGGTTGTATGGTAAGCGTAGGACCACTTACAGTAATCTGTATTGGTATATTCGCCTCATCATAATCCTGTATAAGTGTAATGTTATTAGAAGTTGCTGTTTCGGCTTTAATATCTGTATTGAATGTTATTTCAATAGTTGCATCCACAGGTACATCTGTGGGTGATGTTGCTGAATTCAGGTCCGCTCCCCCCGCTGTCATAGAGACAATATTGAGTTCATTCGGCCCTCCATTGTTCTTTTTGCATGCATGAAACATAACAGCCATCATAGTAATAGCTGTCATGATCACTAACGTTGTTCTTTTCGTTTTCATAACTGACTGGTTTTGATTTTGGTTAACTGGCTAATTAAAAATTAGATTCTTACCAATTGTCATTTTGGGTAAGTACTCCTTGTGAAAGATCAATTTCACTTTGAGGTATGGGTAATACTTCATGTTTGCCGGGGATAAATCCTTCCTCACCCATCACTTCCTCGGCTTTACTTGTTCGTACAAGATCCCAGAAACGATGTCCTTCCAGGGCTAACTCTACGCGACGCTCATGTATGATAATATCACGCAATGCATCCTTGTTCGTTTCTGTGATGTCCGGCAAAATACCCGCATTTCCTTGTCTTGCTCTCTCGCGAACCCTGTTCAGGTGTATTAAAGCTTGTCCCGGACTATCATTTTCATTTAATGCTTCCGCTGCCATCAACAGTACATCAGCAAAGCGAATAAGCCGTCGGTTATGGCCGAACTGAGTGTTAGTTGATATTCCCGGAATCCATACTTTACGATTGTAGCTTTCAATTTCGATAACATTACCACTACCATCTGTTATTTCGTCGGGAGTGTTACTATCACCCACTATTTCTATTCCGTCAATTACATCTCCCAATTCTATAATGGTTCCTGATTCTCGGGGATCGTCCTGTTCAAATGCCTCCCTTAAATCAATGGAAGGACGATTAAAACCCCACCCTCTGTTTGGGGTTCCGCGTACACCTTGAGTATTGGCATATTGATTTCCACTTTGGCCTGCATTTGCAACCGCTCCAATTTCGAAAACAGATTCAACTCCGTGTTCTCCTTCCGGACCATTGGCATCTATAAATTCGTTTTCAAGATCATATTCGTCAGAAGCTATTACATCCAATGCATAGTCTTCTGCATTTACGAAGTCACCCTGAAACAGATACATTCTTGCCAGTAAGGCCTGGGCAGCTCCTTGCGTTGCCCTTCCCAAATCATCCGCACCATATTCACTCTTAAGGGGAAGATTGTCGGCAGCAAAAAGCAGATCTTGTTCAATCAGATCAAAAGTATCCTCAGCAGATGCGCGAGGAACCTTAAGATCCGGTTCGGCCGATGTTACCAAGGGTACTCCGCCAAAAGCCCGTACCAAATCAAAGTAATACAACCCTCGCAAAAACCGGGCTTCCGCTATAAAGCGAGTCTTTAGTGTCTCATCCATTTCAATCGAGGGAACTTTTTCTATTACTATATTGGCCCGGCGGATTCCCTGGTATAAGGTATTCCACCAGCGATCCAGCCCGTCTTGGGTAGTTGAATGGGTAAAATCATCATAAGGGCCAACAGTATTTGCTGCATCATCCGGATTGCTGCCTTTATGAGCATCATCTGACATGATATCCAAAATGGGAAAGCCCCCACTGTGATAATGCCAACTTCTTAAAGTGGAATACACCGCATTTGTGGATTGTAAGGCATCCTGCTGTGTAGAAGGGAAAGCCTCCTGTGTCAGTTCACTTTGCGGATTGACGCTTAGAAAATCAGAACAACCTGCGATGATTAAACCAAAAATAATGATGTATAATGCTTGACTTATTTTCATAATTATGACCTCAAAATGTTGTGTTAAATCCTATAGAAATGACCCTTGGAATAGGGTAAACACCGGTATCGATCCCGTTAGACAGTACATCGTTACTCCCTATTTCGGGTGTATACCCGGTATATCCTGTTATGGTGAACAGGTTGGTTCCTTTCACATAAAATCTTGCCTGAGTCATACCCAGTTTGCCCAATATATTTTCCGGAAGGCTGTATCCTAAAATCAAACTCCGAACCCGCAAATAAGAGCCGTCATGAATAAAGCGGTCGGAAGGCAAATAGTTATAGCCACCATAAGAAGGGCGGGGTTCTGAATTGCTGGTGCCCTCTCCGGTCCATCGATCCCAAACATGTTGTTCAAAGTTATAAGGATCGGGACGTACTACATTTTTTCCATTGAAAATTTCATTTCCAATCTGTCCTTGTAAACCAACTGAGAAATCCCATCCTTTAAAATTAAGGTCTACCGAAAAGCCGTAGACAAAATCCGGAATTGGAGAACCTAGGTAGGTTCGGTCTTCTCCATTAATTTGGCCATCTCCATTGATATCTCTAAAGCGAAGATCTCCTACCCCGGCCTGTGACAAATTCGGATAGGAATCCAATTCAGCCTGATTTTGAAAAATACCATCTGTTTTATATCCGTAAAATGCTCCAATCGGCCGCCCTACCTTGGAAAGTGTTACCGACTGCCCATTTGCTAAAAAACCACCCACAAGTACTGAGTCTATTCCGCTGTTTCCACCTATGGCTTGCACTTCATTATGTATGGTATTTCCAACTACATTTAAGCTGTACCCAAAGTCTCCGGCGTTATCAGCCCACCCTACATTGAATTCGATCCCCCTGTTTAGCATTGAAGCCGCATTATAACGGATACGTTGCCCTTGACCATTGCCTAAATGTCCCGGAGTAGATAATTCTACCAGAATATCATCAGTCACCCGGTTATAAAAGTCAATTTCAGCCGTCAAGCGTTCATTGAATAAACCCAGTTCCATTCCCACATCAGTTTGCGTGGTAGTTTCCCATTTCAAATCCTGATTTCCGGATTTACCATAGGTTGCAGCTACATAAGGAGCATCAGGATTTCCAAAAACAGCTACAATACCGGAGTTAACCCTCGAAAATCGGTCATAATAACTGATCTTTTCATTCCCAATTTGCCCCCAGCTGAACCGGAGTTTTAAATGATCGACGGCCGTAACCGGCTCCATAAAAGATTCTTGATCAACATTCCAACCTAATGCGAAAGAGGGGAAGTATCCCCAGCGATTTTCTTCAGCAAATTTTGACGACCCATCTCTCCTCATAGTAACCGTGGTCATATACTTATCGTCATATGAATACACTACACGACCCAAATACGAAATCATGTTATAATACTGACCTGCATCAACTCCGTTAAATATGGAGGATAACATGTTAATATTATTAGCTTCATCAATAATGTAGGATGGCTGTACGTACCAAAAGTCTTCTTCATCCCGTATTACATTTTGTCCGGATAATTGCATTACCTCTGACCGTGTCTCCTGCATGGTTAAGCCCACTACTGCATTCACCTGATGGTTATTAAAGTCATTTATATAATTCGCAGTATTCTCCCACAGCCAGGTGTAATTGTAACCTTCCCCCTTAAACAAATCACTGTAAAGGTTGTCCTGTTGGGAAGCCGTTCCGTCCGGATTGTAAACGGTGTAAGCCGGAGTGAAGTTTTTAGTTCTGTTCAGAGAAGCATCTGTACCAAAACTGCTTTTTATCAGCAAGTCTTCTTTTATAATTGCTTCTGCAAATACATTACCAACAATCCGTACCCCGCTGTTATAATTATTTGAGTAAGCCAAATCAGCCAGAGGATTCCCCACATTATATACAACGCCAAAACTTCCATCATCATAGTAAGGCTCTAAAACAGGTTGCGCACGATAAGCCGCAAAAGTAACATTTGGAGCAACACGCTGTTGGTATGGTGCTATGGTTATATTATTTCCAATCCTGAACTGGTCACTGATCCGGTAATTATTATTGATTTTCAGGTTAATACGCTCATACTGCGACTTTTCAATAATTCCCTCCTGTTGGAAATAACCCAGACTTACATAATAATCAGTACGGTCACTTGCTCCTCTCACCGAAATCTGATGGTTTTGCATAGGAGCAATATGAAAAATCAGATCCTGCCAGTTGGTATTTGGGACGGCATCCACATTATTATAGGAACCGGAGCGGATCTCGTTGGCAATAATGGCAAACTCACGCCCTTCCAGTAAATCAATTTGGCGTTCAACTTGCTGTATTCCTCCTTCAGCAGAAACCGTTACAATAGGCCCGCCCGTTGTGCCGGCCCCACTTTTAGTTTGAACCAGGATAACTCCATTCGCTCCTCTTGATCCATAAATTGCTGTTGCAGAAGCATCTTTTAACACTTCCATTGAGGCTATATCCGAAGGGTTCAGAAAAGAAATATCGTTAAGGATCACTCCATCTACCACATATATCGGTGAAGAGTTATTAAAGGTTCCTACCCCTCGAATTCTTACCGCTGCTGACGCTCCCGGTGCACCGGATGTTGTGGTTATCTGAACCCCACTTATCTTCCCTTGTAACGATTGTTCCGCATTCAGTGTGGTAATTTTACCAATATCATCTGAACTTAGTTGTCCTACCGAACCGGTCATATCCCGCTTACGAACAGCTCCATAGCCTATCACTACGAGTTCATCCAATTCTCCTACATCCGGCTGAAGCTCTACCCGAATTTCTGTCTCCCCTTCTACGTTAACTTCCCTGGTTTTAAAACCCACAAAGGAAAAGACCAATACCGTTTGTCCGGGCTCCAACCTAATGGTAAAATTACCTTCGCGATCTGTTGTTGTGCCTCGGGTAGTATTTTTCACCTGAATATTTACGGCCGGTAAAGTTTCTCCTGTTTCGGCATCAACCACCGTACCGCTTACTTCCTGTTGGGCTAACACATTTCCGCTGAAAGCCAAACTCATCATTACCATCAGCAAAAATCCGGTGAACATCAGAAATCTATGCTTCACAAATTGTTTGAATCTCCATCTGTTAGGTATAGGTAGTAGTATGGATTTTTTCATGCGAATCCGTTTTTGAGTTATTTTTCGATTTCATCCAGCCAGCCACCGGAAAAACCGGCTTTCTTCAACCCTGACTGTATGTAAGAATTCTTTCGTAATGTGTTCCAAATAAGACCTGTTTGAAGGTTTTCGAGTTGTATGAGAATAGGCCCCTGATCTATCCCGATGTAATCCGGATTAAACCAACCTTCTTCACTATATGTGAGATTGAATGAGTCAAGAAACCCATATTTGGTGTAGAGCCGGTCTCCGTACCTTTGCTTCATGGTGTACAAAGCCTTCAAGGTTTTTTCCGGGGCAAATGGGATGGAACCTCCCGCAGCCGTTGGGGTAATGGTTCCGTCATCTTCTATATAACCTTCAGCGGCACCCCGGGCATGATAGGTTTTGAATCGAATGCTTTTCCCATTCTTATCAAGGGTTGTATTTGCAGGGCCGTCACATGCCGTTAAGCCCCATATATTTTCACCATAACCTTCAAATTCGGAGGGATTGCTTATACAATAAGCTCGATTGGAAAGTGTTGCCCGCTTTGAATTTTCGAAATAATCGATGCCCTTCTCCCGCATATATTCATCTTGAATACCGCGGAAATCCACAAACATCTGTGAATATTGGTGACCAAACAAAGGGCCGAAGTTCACATGCTCATAGCCATAGAATTCCTCCCAATCGTAGGTAGAAGTCCAAACTTCCCATGAATTTTCAGGGATGGGGTGTTCCGGAGACCCCATGGCAAGAAGGAGCAAAATCATTGCTTCATTATATCCCTTCCATTGAGCCTTTATAAACCCGGTTTCGGGATGCCATCCCATTGACATAGTCGGATTATCATTCATCGCCCAATTCCAATCTACACGTAAATAAAGGGAATCTGCCAATGCCCGGATTCTGTTCTCTTTCGCGTTATCTTGCTCAAAATAACTTTGAGCCGTAAGAATTCCGGCCATTAGTAAGCCTGTATCAATAGTTGATAATTCTACCTGTTTGAAGCGGGCACCGGTTCCATAATCCAAAAAATGGTAAAAGAATCCTTTGTGCCCGGTCATTCCTTCAGCTTCCGGGCCTTGCGGAGAATTCCACAGCCACTCTAAAACGTTTAATGCTCTCTCAGCTCCTTCTTCCCGGCCTATATAATCATTATGAATACCAATTATGTAGGAAGGCAATGCAAATCCGGTAGCCGCTATACTTGTAAATGTACGACTCGGATACCGGTCATCGGTCTGCCAGGTTGCAGTATCCACTACATTCCAGAAATAAGTAAAAGTCCGCTCCTTCAAATCTTCAACAAAGCTTTCGGGAACTCCATAAAATAATTTGGTGGTGTCACCTGTAAAATTATCCGAGACAAGTTGTACATCCTGCTGATAGGAAATTGTTTCTCTCTCGATCTCAGAAGAAAACGTAGAATAAGCAACAGCCTGTATAAAAAAACTGCAGCTTATTAGAATTACTGGAAGCGCTTTTTTAAATGCTTCAAAAAAAAAGCGCCTGAAATTAACCTGTGTATCTTTGGAGGTCATATGCAGCTTTTCAGTTAAAATTTTACTGAATAAAATTTCGGAAACTCTCGACCTAATTCAGCATTTCCTTCCGTTCGCTCAATATGAATCCCTGTTTTGAAGTAAGCAAATTTTCGAAACCCAATATGATTACTACATAGTCAAAAAAGCGCTTTTTTAACACTACTACATTACTACATCACTTGCTAATAAACCCTGCTCAGAAGCAGTATAGAGTACGATAAAAGCATTTTACAGTTGAGGGTAAAAATCATTCATTAATTCAATAGAAATTCAATGTTCTCCTATAATTTTCATTTTATTGTGGTTTTAACGCCCTAATCAAACCCAATTGTCACCTTCAAGGGCTTTTCTGTGTTTCACAAATAGAATAAGAGTTACTAAGTTTGTGTAATTATCCTCAAAAAACGCTGATATGCTTAAAACGAAACGTGTTTATGAAGAAGCTTCCCCCGAAGATGGCTACCGGATCCTGACCGAACGCCTTTGGCCACGCGGAGTTTCCAAGGAAAGAGCTAAGCTTGACCGATGGATGAAATCAATCTCCCCAAGTCATGACTTGCGAAAATGGTTTAGCCATGACCCTGATAAATGGGAAGAGTTCAAGGAGCGGTACCGTCGTGAATTATTCAGTTCGGAAGCCGTAGAAGAAATGCTGGAGCTCATCAAACATCATGACACGGTTACACTGATTTATGCATCGAGGGATGAGGAACATAACAGCACAGTTCTATTAAAGGAATTTCTGGACGAACTGTTGTCTTGATTACAACATCTTTGGGCTGATCACCAACATGACCCATGCCCATTGCTGCAGGCCATTTGCATCTCTATTCTGAATACGTTCAAGACTCTCATCACTGAAAAGCAACGAATAGCCTACCTGAAACCTGATATCGTTTGTAAACCTATGAGCAACTGAAAAATCTATCTCTGAAGCCAGAGATTGGTTTAACAATTGAGCTGCATTCCCCGGATCTGTAATCTCATTGGTCAATGAAAAATGATGGTAGGTAGCATTCACGCTAACTTTTTCGGAAGCTGTATAATTTGTGCTTACATATATATCCTGAAGACCGCCGTTTTGTGTTTCGGCCGGAATATTCAAGAAATAATCCATATGCCCATAGAACTTATGGTTGGTAGCATAAAGTGTATTAAAAGTACTCTTGGCCGGGTTATCGTCACCAGCTTTACCGCCTGAAAGGTAATCAATTCCACCCGTAAAAGTAAGCGGTTTTACTTGATAGGATACTTTTAATGCAGTCATATAAGCAGAAATATCCGTACGGGTTGCATCCTTTCCGGACTGAAGGTACAGGGTGCCTGAGGCTCTAAAATTCTTGGATACATTATAATTGATGTGAGTTCCATAGGTATAACGGAAATTCACATCACCGGATTGAACCTCAAAACCGTCTGTCAGCAATAAACCGGAGACATCCCCAGCACCAAAATTTTTATTCATCCATAAGTAAGAAAGTACTTTGTAATTAGTCAGAGTATAACTATTCCCTTGTAAATTCTCTTTTTCCTGATTATAGGCCGCCCCTAAATCTACTTTAAAGTCAGAGGAAGCATTCCCATATTTCAAAACAAACGCATCATGGCTGCGTGCCTGTTGTGCCCAGTTTACACTTCCAAGCAAACGCTGATCGTCATAAACCAATTCTTGTCGCCCTAATTTTATTCCCACTTCTTCCGAAAAGTTAACCTGTGCCCATGCTTCATGAATGTTCACATTGGGCATATCATCCAGCTGGGGTACTTCGCCCCAGGTTCGAATATCTTGAGCAGAGATTTTGAAATCATAAGAATCTCCCTTAAACAGCAGATTCAATCGCATCCGCTGTGAAGTAAAAAAAGCAGGATCACTTTGATCGGTATTCAAGATTTGATATCCGTCACGAAGTTCAGTTCGAGGCCGGAATTCACCTGTCAAACTAACTTGCGCAAAACTCATAACCGGAAGAAAGGCTATACACATTGTGACAATTATCACATAATTAAGTTGTTTTTTCGAGATCATGATTCTGTCTGCTTTTGGTTTAGAAAGTGTTTCTGTGCTTTATTTAACGTTTCCAAAACGGCTTCAGGCAAGAGGTCATCTTCATAGTTTGGAATGATATATTCCGTTCCTGATATAATTCGCCCTGCATGTCCCAACTTCTCATGCGGCAAGCAAAAATAATCGATTACCCCTTCCTCTTCTATAAGCAATGACCAACTGTCTCCGGCATTCAGCATCCCGGAATCAAAAGAAGAGGCTGTATTTGGTATCCTTAACGGGCGCCTGTTATCAGGATGGTAAGCAGTAACCGTGTGCAAACCTTCCACTACCTCAAACCTGACAACATTGCCCGGCTGTACTTGTATGATTGCCGGCTCAAATCGAGCGTCATCATGGGTTCCCATCACCTTTACTACCAACGTATCAGAGGGAGTAGCAGTGGCAATTCCAGAAATTCCCAGCAGAACAATTAACGATATGTAAAACCGAATATTCATTTCTTCATTTATCTTAGATCTGTGATGATCCGCAACATCTGCATTATCTGTGTTCCATTCCATAATAGCCAAAGGGCGAATGCGATTCGCCCCTACAAATTCTTCAACATTCCTTCGAGCACTGCAGCAGCTTCTTCCATAGGTTGATTTAAACCTTCCACCCTTTTGGTAATTTTGCCTAAGGTATCCAGAACTGTAACCAAATTGGAATGCGCAAAATGACCGTCACTAGTTTGCTGGTATTTTACACCAAGCATGGTAGCCAGCATTTTTATATCCGTGTGTTTCCCGGTAATGAAGTGCCATTCGGGAAGATCAAGCTGTTCGTATTCAGCATATTCTCTCAGTACTTCAGGGCTGTCGTTTTCAGTATCGAAAGAAACTGCAAGCACCTTTGTTTTGGATTGAAGTGATTCATCCAGTGAACTAAATAATCGCCAGGTATCCTTAATAAGGATAGGACAAACCTGAGTGCAATTTCCATAGAAAAGAACTACAATTACCGGCTCACCCTGGAAATCACTTAGCTGTACTTTCTCATTTCGGTGATTGGTAAACTCAGAATCCAAATGATACAACGAATGATCTTCGTGTACTTCTCCTGCTTTCAGAGCTTCTTTTTTATGTCCGTGATGGCTGTGTTGCGCTACTGCTTCAAGAGATAAAATTCCAAAAAGAACCAACGTAAAAGTAATTAACGATTTCATAACGATACTCCATTTTGGTTTTGGGAGGAAGGCGCCGGCTCATCATATGCACATCGGAACCCTACCATTCCCGTAGTAATTTTTGCATTGAAACTCATCCGGGTGATGTACCTGATAGATGCCGCATAACTGTACACGCTGCCCAATGTATTCATACGTCCCACCGTACCGCAATCCAGTGAAAGTTCATCGGCGATGATAGGCTTAAAATCCTCCACCCATTCCATCACTAAACCAAATTGATCTTTAACACCTGTAGTGGTTTCAATTCCGGTAGAACCAACTTCGGCCAAATTGTTTACATCAATTCCGGAATACCAGTTAATCAGACCGCT
Source organism: Gracilimonas sp. (assembly GCF_014762685.1). Taxonomy (NCBI): domain Bacteria; kingdom Pseudomonadati; phylum Balneolota; class Balneolia; order Balneolales; family Balneolaceae; genus Gracilimonas; species Gracilimonas sp. Next base: position 95,275 of record NZ_JABURM010000005.1, on the reverse strand, counting down.
GCTAAATTTATTCATCTCCGCTTCGGTATTGAATTCCAGCAATTGTGCTGAATATTCCCACTCATTCAGAGTCGGAAGTCGGCCATCCCGGTCTGCACAATATGCATTTGCTGCATACCAAGAAACACGGGTTACCGGACGATTCTCCCCAAGCTTTTCATAGCCCGGTTCCATATCTGATTTCCATTCTTTCAGGTAACCATTATTGGTAAAAATGGGAGGGATTTCGGAGCGTCTCCATTCGGGATTTGCTTTCAGGAAGTCCAAAAACTCTTCGTTGGTAACGGCTGTCTCATCCATATAAAAGGAATCAACAACAATCGGTTCGCCCTCTACTTCCGGTAAAATAGAATGAAAAGATCCCGCAGGAACAAGTACTCTTGCTGTTTGTGAAAACACGATTTCAGGTATAAAAGCGGTCATCACAAAGATCATCAGGGCAGCAAGGGCAGATATGTTTCTTAGGGATCTCATCATTTTAATATTAATTCATTTTATAATCCATTAGGGTGAGTATCAGTCACCCTAACGGCTAAATTTCAATAAGTCAAATTCACCTTCGGCGCGAATGCAATTCGCCCCTGTGGATCATATTTATTTCTTTCGTGGACCAGCTTTCAATGTACCGGTAGCACCTTTTTCGGCATCCACAAATTCGTGGTCAACCAGAATGTATTTTCCTTCTTCAGGAACAATAAAGTCTATTGTAGCTGAATTAGATGCACCAAGCAGTACAGTCTGCATTCCTCTCATTTCGTTGAATGGGTGTCCTTCTAACCAAACTCTGTCAAAAATGGCGCCAATAACATGGAAGCTGGAAGTTCCGCTTGGACCATTGTTACTGAAGTGCAGGCGAACACGCTCACCGGCATTGGCTTTAAGCGGCTGATCATGTAACACTGTTTGGTGACCATTGAAAACTACATGTGAAGGATTGTTATTAGACGCAGCTTCATAATCATAAGTGTACAAATCGCCGGCTCCTTTTGTCAGGTAATACTCACTTTGCACAACTACATACTCACGGTCAACTTCATAATCGGTTGGGTATCCGTCTTTGGGTGAAACTACAACCATTCCGTGCTGTCCCATCGCAGTGTGCATTAAAACACTTGGAGTTCCACAGTGGTATATGTAAGAACCTGCATAATTTGCCACCCAGTCAAATTTGATGGTTTCTCCAGGTCCAATAGTTCTCCACTTGTCATCTTTCGCTACGGTTCCGGCATGGAAATCCATAGAGTGAGGCATTGGCATAATTGCAGATGAGTTTTTCTGGTAAGGGTTTTCAGCCACTTGATTCATAAAAGGTGAACCACCTTTATTTGGTTCTGTAATAGTAACTTCCTCATCTGAACGATTTTTCATTACAAAAGTAATGCGGTCACCTTCTTTCACATGTAATACAGGGCCGGGCACAGTTCCACCAAATGTCCATGCCTGATAGCGAACGCCCTCAGCCACTTCAATTTCTTGTACAATGATATCAATGCGTACTTCATGATGTTTGTTTCCTTCATAATCTAGAGGAGCCAGATTTGGAAGTTGTGTGACGTACTCGCCAACTACCGGGGAGCCCGTGTAGTCCTCTGTATAAACTTCAGCTTCGGGCATTCCGAAAGTCATTCCATCTAAGGTATATTCTTCGGTTTGAGCCATTAACATGGAACTCATTCCAAACAATACCATTCCGACCATTAGTGTGATTTTTAATATAGCAGATTTCATAGTTTTGGGATTTAGTTATTTTTAGTTTTAAGACTATTTTATCTTAATTAATTGTTGATTAATTCCTTTTCAAATCCATAATAAAGCTAGATTATGAATTTGATATGAAGACGAGTCAACTCAATTCTCGGAAAATCACTTCCCCGGAATTAATATTTTTACCGGCCATATTGATCAAAATTGAAGGAAAAATTTTTTAAAATCATCAAAAACAGACCATCTTAAATCTATGTATTACCTTTCCCTTTTTATCCACATCCTGTCCGCAATATTCTGGATTGGAGGCATGTTGTTTACCGTAGCAGTTTTAGTACCGGCTTCCCGTGAACCACTCCTGAATAAGCATAGGGGGGCATTCTTTAAGCTAATCGGTGAAAAATTCAGCCGCATTTCCTGGCTGCTTTTCATGCTTTTGATCATTACAGGTGTCACCAATTTAACCACTCGGGGTTTTGACTGGAAACTATTCTTGGATCAAAATTTCTGGAGTGCCGGGTTTGGATACTACCTGGGAATTAAATTGATAATATTCAGTATCGTCTTACTTATCAGTGGGGTACACGACTTCTATGCCGGCCCAAAAGCTGCAGAGCTGATGGAGTCCGAACCCAATTCAATTCTTACCCAAAAATTCCGCAAACTCTCGAGCTGGCTGGGAAGAATAAATTTGATTTTCGGCTTATTGATATTGTACTATGCCATCCGCGTAGTCAGAGGTTAGGTAAAAGAATCGGTGTGCATGTTATCTTTTTCTAAAACTGTGGATTTCAATTACTAAAAAATGGATTCAAAAATGAAAAAAACCCAGAACATTGAGTATGCTGAGAATATTCGAGGAGCCTGTATCAAAGCTGCCCAAGAAGGTTTTATGGATGCTTCCATAAGTGGACTTTGTGCGGAGGGCGCAATGGAAGCGGCAATTAGTGCCATGCAATCGCTGAATTTGAAAAAGATTTTAGATGAAGAACAATCAAGTTAATGAAACAACCTATTACCGGATTTCACAAAGACGAACACGGCGATTGGGTAGCCGATCTGAAATGCGGACATACCCAACACGTCAGGCATAATCCGCCTTGGCAATTACGGCCTTGGGTAATTACAGAAGAAGGCCGGGAAACCCGCTTGGGCAAAAAATTAAATTGCAAAGAGTGTGAACGGTAAAACTTTGGTACATTCAGTTTTTCAGGTTTTTCAAATTTCAATAAAATTATAAAGGATACATTATGAGCTCTTCCGTTTTCCTCCGAACTGTTGTATGTGGATTTGTCGCAACTTTTGCCATGGCAATGACCGCCTTTCTCCAAGGCGGAATTGGTCTGCCTGTAATAGATGTGGGGCTGATCCTGACTGAAAGCTTTAATCATGTGCACGATGTGGCGCCCTATGAAATCATATTTGGGAATTTAGCCTTTAATATTATTGGGGTGGGACTTGCACTCATCTGGGTGGTTTATTTTCAACATCGTATTCCCGGAAACTGGATTGTTCAAGGGGTTATCTACGGAGTGATCATATCTATAATGGCTGGTTTGGTTGTTTCTCCGTTCGCATCGGCTGCAGCAGGGGAATCATTTGGCCTCTTTTACTCCAATACCTGGGTTCCCGGCAAACTCATTATAGCCGGATTACTGATGCACATCGTGTACGGTTTATTCCTTACCCAATCCCTGAAAGTTGCCGGAGTGAATGGTTGATTTTAAAATCATGTTTAACATTTTTCCATTTAATGTGGGGACGCAAGATTTTGCATCCCCACATTAATTGATTGAAAATTTCATATCCTGAATATCAAACATTCTTATTCATCATGATTTTTATTGATAATGAAGGAATCACCAAGCCTCAAATTAATCTGGCTCTGGAAGAATACGCCCTGCGAAATTTTGGTGAAAGTGAAGATTATCTTCTGTTCTACATTAATGAACCTTCAATTATTATTGGCCGGAACCAAAATACCCTGGAAGAAATTAATGATGGGTATGTCCGTGATAATGGCATTCATGTCGTCCGCAGGATGTCGGGCGGCGGAGCGGTATATCACGACCTTGGAAACTTAAATTTCAGTTTCATCACTAAATACAAACAGGAAAACCTGCATAATTTTCTAAAATTCAATGAACCGGTAATCCAGATTTTAAAAGAAATGGGAGTCCCGGCGGAAATGAGTGGGCGAAATGACATTCTCGCCGATGGTAAAAAAATTTCAGGGAATGCTCAGTTTTCTACCAGAAAGCGCATGTTCTCTCATGGCACCCTTCTCTTCAACAGCGACCTCGGCGAAGTAGCTAACGCTTTAAATGTAAAGATGAGCAAGATTGAATCAAAGGGACATAAATCGGTCCGCAGCCGGGTAGCTAACATCATCGAGTTTATAGATACTGAAATGAGTGTAACTGAATTTCGATCCCGACTTTTGGAAGGCTTGTATAAAGACCAAGACTCTTTCGAAACTTACAGACTTACCCAAAATGAATGGAAAGCCGTACATGAACTCAGAAAAGAAAAATACGGAAATTGGGACTGGAACTATGGAAAATCCCCTAAATTCAACATTCAGCGAAGCAAACGTTTTCCCGTAGGTGAAATTGACCTGCGCTTAGACGTACAAAAGGGACACATCAAAAACATGAAAATTTATGGAGATTTCTTTGGCAAAGAATCTGTGCAGGAAGTGGAAGATCTACTCAAAGGCGTTCGATACGAGCCGGAAGATATCGCGGCCTCTATCGAAAAAGTGAATATAGAGGATTATTTTGGAAATATCGAGAATGAGGAATTTCAGGAGCTTATTTATGGAGAAGACGCATAACTAAAATTTTCGATTCATATCCCCTCTTACATCCAAGGCATACACTCCTTCTCCCTTCGGTAACACACAAAGTGGGTTGATTTCCAGTTCAGTGATTTCCGGAAAATCATAAGCAATTTTACTCAATGCTAAAATCACACCTGTCAACGCTTCACTATCACCGGGTGGCAGATTTCTCCATCCTTTTAATTTCACACCGGCTTTCGTAGCATTGATTAATCGCTGAACCTGTTCACGATTTTTTGGTGCGATTGCTGTATGTACGTCTTTAATCAATTCTACATCCGTTCCGCCGGTACCAAAAAGCACGGTTGCTCCAAATTGTTCATCCCGAACCATTCCAACAATCACTTCCCGGGCAGATGATATCATTTCCTGAAGAAGCACTCCTTTCATTCCGGCACCTGCTTTGACTGTTCCTTCTGCTATTTCTTCCCAGGCCTTACGAATAGCCGTCTCTCCTTTTAGATTCAATTTAACTCCGCCAATATCTGACTTATGACTCACCTCATCCGAAACTAATTTCATCGCAACGCCTCCATTTATCTTAGAAGCCTCGTCAATGGCTTCACTGAGGGTTGATGCTATTCTTTGCTGAGGAAACCGAACGCCATATAGTTTTAGCAACTCAGTCCAGTCTTTTTGAGCAACCGCATCACTTGCCGTCTTTAAATTAATCTCAATATTAACCGATTCCGGGGCTTTGTCAGACTCCAGCCATTCCCGTCGTGCTATCATCGCAGACAGCACAGAAGCCGAGCGTTCCGGAAACGCCACATTGGGAATTCGGCGCTTTTGAAGGATCTTGAGTGCATCTCCAACGGATGCCCGCCCCATAATAGAAGTAATTACCGGCTTTTGATGTGCGCCGGCTACTTCACCCACAACCTCCGCAAGGCTAACCGGAAGGAACCAATCCTGAGGAGCCTGAATTACCACAACTGCATCCACATGTTCATCAGTCAACAACGCTTCTAATGCCAGTGTATAGGTTGCCGGACCTGAGCCTGCGAGTACGTCCACCGGATTGTTCACACTTGCTGCTTTCGGCAATCTGGAAGTCAGATAGTCTTTTGTTTTTTGTGTGAGCCTGGCTATTTCCAATCCTGCCTGCTCCAAAGCATCTACCGCTAGAATAGCCGGGCCACCCGCATTGGTCAAAACCGCCACCCTTTTTCCTTTGGGAAGCGGTTGCCATGCCATGGCCCGAGCCCACTCAAACATTTCTTCAACGGTATGGGCCTCCTGAATACCACAATGCTTGAAAGCTGCATGGTAAGCTTCTGAACTTCCGGCCAGCGCTCCGGTATGAGAGGCCACTGCTTTCGCCCCACTTTCCCCATGGCCTCCCTTCAGCATTAGGAATGGTTTCTTTAAAGCGGCCTCTATAGCAGTCTCCATAAACTCCAGGCCATTTGAAACACCTTCTATATACGCCGTAATTACTTTTGTTTTGGGATCTTTGGCTATGGTCTTGGTCATCTCAATCTCATTCACATCGATTTGGTTTCCAAGGCTGGCTATTCTGGAGAAGCCGATGCCGCTTCCTTCTGCCCAGTCAATGATGGCAGCGACCATTGCTCCTGAATGAGAGATAAAACCGATTTCTCCGGGTTCCGGCATCCCCACCACAAAGGTCGTATTGACGGGCGTATGGGTGTCAATCGTTCCTATACAATTTGGTCCAACCATCCGAATGTCATATCGTCCGGCCACTTCGATCAATTCTTCTTCCATTTTTTTCCCTTCAGGCCCTGTCTCACTAAATCCACCTGTGACAATAATCACATATTTGATCCCCCGTTCACCACACTCTTCCAACACGCCGGCAACAGCATTGGCAGGCACGATGATGATAGCCAAATCAACGGGATCAGGTACTTTTTCAACCGATTCAAAGCAAGTAAGGCCCTGAATTTCATAGGCACTTTTATTGACAGGATAAATCTCCCCCTTATAGCGGTATTGAAGCAAGTTTCGGATCACTCCATATCCCAGCTTATGGGCATCTTGCGATGCACCAATCACAGCTACTCCCTTTGGTGAGAAAAATGGATTATTCATGCTTTTATCCTCTTTTTATAAAAACTCTATTGATTGATACGTATGATATTTACCGGACAGGCCGCTGCCGCCCGTTCATTATATTCTCTTTCATATTCACCAACTTGCACCTGGTGGATATTTCCTTTTTTCTTAGCACCGATCAGTACGCATTTCCCGTCTCTTTTGGACATCTGCCAGCGTTCAGGCCACGCTTCCACGCAATAGTTACATCCAATGCATTTCGATCTGTAAAAAGTGATTCTCATGGGTTTCGGTCCTCCCATACATACACTTTATCCCCTTCCTGAACTTCCTGATCTATACGAATCGTACAATCGCTTCCTTTTTCCACCTTTTGAACGGAGGTTTCATCAACCCATAGAGACTTAATCTCAGGTTCCGCCACCCCTGTCTTTTCCCCAATAATCAAAATCTGATCTTTAAAAGATAGTCCCCTTGCTTTGATCCGAAGGTGCGCCACTTTCGCTTTGGGGTAATAATGCAGCACTTTCCCAGTAAATACTTTTTCTTTAGTTGCTGCCGATCCGTGAACCTGACTCCATTCCCCGAGCTTCCGACCAAGGTAGTATCCGTCCCAAAAACCTCGATTATAAACTTTCTCAAGGTGTGCCTTCCATCCAGCTACTTTCTCTTTATTAAATGTACCTTGTTCAACGGCTAATGCAGCTTCAGCATAACATTGAGTAACCGTTTTCACATACTCCGGAGATCGCCCCCTGCCTTCCAGCTTCAATACCCGTACGCCGGTATTCAAAACCTGATCTAGAAAATCGATGGTGCAAAGGTCTTTTGGAGACATGATATATTCATTATCAATCACCAACTCTTGCCCTTCATCATTGATCACTTTGTAAGCATGCCGGCAATTTTGTTTACAGGCTCCACGGTTCGCTGAAGAATTATAGGTGTGTAAACTCAAATAGCATTTTCCGGACACGGCCATACATAGCGCACCATGTGCAAAGATCTCTATTTGCACCAATTCTCCGGAAGGGCCCGTAATATTTCGTTCTCTGATGCCATCTACGATCTTTTTGACCAGTCCTAAACTCAGTTCACGAGCCAGAACCATCACATCTGCAAAATGACTGTAGAACTCTACCATCTCAATATTAGAGATGTTCGCCTGGGTTGAAATATGAACTTCAACCCCTTGTCGGGAAGCATAGGAAATAGCCGCTTGATCCGCTGCAATAATGGCCGTTATTCCACATCGTTTTACTTCATTAATGATTCTTTTCATCAAAGGTAAATCATGGTCATAAAGTACGGTATTAAGTGTCAGATATGTTCTTACTCCTTTTTTCGAACAAACATCAGCGATCTCAGAAAGTTCTTCGAGTTTAAAATTGTTAGTAGCCCTTGCACGCATGTTGAGCTGTTCAATACCGAAGTATATAGAATCAGCTCCTCCCTGAAGAGCTGCCTGAAGTGAAGCCCAATCGCCAACCGGAGCCATGATTTCTGTCAGACGTTTGCTTTTGAGTGTATTAAGTTCACTTTCCTGAATTTGTGGCAGCATAAATATTCCGAACTATATAGGATTACATTTCTTATCAAACTTATAATAAAAGTTTTAAGACAATTTTGTATTATTTATTAATCATTTGATGAATCTATAACGCATATGAGTTACCAATTTCGGATATAAATATGAAGAATAGGTCAAGTTTTGAAGAAAAGTCAGGAGCTTTGACGGCGATACTCTTTGGAGGGATAACTGTTTTTGCCGGCGGAGGAGTTCTGTTTGGATTTTTCAATCCCGGTTATCACATACTACAGCCATTACTGATTTTTAATTTCATTATGGGATTTATCTATGTTGGAACCGGCCTGTTGATTTGGAAAAAGCATTCGAAGGCAATATACATGACCCTGTTTGTGCTCATTTTCAATCTTTTGATACTATTTACCGTTGGGACATTTTATTTAACCGGTGGAAATGCAGCCATACAAAGTGTCATTGCAATGGCTATCAGAGCTGCAATTTGGCTATTGATTTATCTGGGAATAAGACCTCAATTCCGGAAACTAACTGAACTCAATCTTTAATACTTAGTCTTTTATGAAAAAACAAAAGCTATTTCTGTCAATCTTGTTAATTTCGGCCGTTACTTTAACCGGGTTAACCTTGAATAACCAAATACAGGCTAACAATTCCCCTGACCTTCAAACCATTATGCGGCTTATTATGGCAGATGTTAGTATGATAAACGAGGGCATTTATACGCAGAACTTTCATCTTATAGAGCAAGGAGCCACCGCAATCAACCAGCACCCTCCCCTTTCTGAAGAAACAAGAAAGTTCATACAAAAAACGCTCGGAGACCAAATGCCTGCTTTTGGAGAATACGATAAGTTAGTTCATAATCATGCCGATTCGATTAAAAAAGCAGCTATTCAACATGATATGAATAAAGTTTTAGAACAATACCGGATTGTACAGCAGGGCTGTGTAAATTGTCATGCGAGTTTCCGTGAAACAATTGTTCAGGCTCGGTCGGTCGGAAATTGAATTCAATAATTCATATAAAAATAACTACTTAAGGCGCACCTGAATTTAAGCTCACTCAAACCTTACAGTATCTATTTCTTCGGGAATTTGAACGTTATTGATCAAGTGCTCGGCCAGTAAACTCCCTACATATTGGGAAAACAGGAGTCCCTTGGAGCCCATAGCTGTGTAAATACAAAGGTTTTTATTTTGGGGATGGCGGCCAATCACCGGCAACCGGTTTGGAGTTGTAACCCGGACTCCCGCCATTTGATCTTTCTTCCTCACTTTTTCAGCTATATTGGGAAACATTTTCACAAGCTTTCCCTTAATCTGATTAAATGCCTTTTCCGTGGTATCGAGATCTTCAAATTTATGCTCGTACGTAGATCCTACGATCAAGTCCCTGTCCCCCCTTCTCAGGCTGTAACCCATGGCCGAAGTGGCATGATTCCAATCCAGGTCTTCATCGGCTTCAAACCAAACGATTTGTCCTTTAACCCGGTGCAGCGGCAGATACTCCCAATCTCTGAATCCCGGGGTTTGATGTCCGGCAGCTACAATAACATGTTCTGCATTTAACACTTCCCCGTTTTCGAATTTAATTCTAAAACCATCTCCGCTCTCACCTGCCTGATACTCTGCCTTTTCATAGCGGCATTTCACTCCTTTTTCCCGCAAATATTTCCGATAAGTATTCAAATATCGATCCACGTAAACTGTAAATCCACAATCCAGGAAAAGAGCCCCAAAGTTTGGAGCAATTTCCGGGTTCAATTCTGAGACTTCTTCTTCATTTATCCATCGAATCCAGCCCTCCGGCCAGTTGTATTTATCCAGGGCTTCTTTGAAGTTATCTGCAAGTTTCTCGTTAATAGCCGGCCTGATGGTGCCCGTATCTGAGATTAAATCATCTCTGCCGGAAAACCTGATAAGTTCATCCACCAGCTCTCTCAGGGCCTCCATGCATTCCTGGCATCTCCAGCTCTTTTTAGCTCTCCTTCCGGTAGCCGGATTTACTAACCCGGCGGGGGCTCCCGGGGCATTTTCAGAAACATGGGGATCAATTAAAAGAATTTTTTTATCTCTTTTAGCTAACTCATTAGCAATGGCCGTTCCGGAAATTCCTGCTCCGAAAACTGCTGCGTAATATTTATTCATTGAAGCAATCCGTTTCTATAAATTTTTTACTAGCTCAAAGTATCACCAATTAGAACCAAATTAAATGATTTATTGACACACGTTAAATCCTTCAAAATGGCAGTTATTTTTTCAAAATTCTTACCAATTACACAAAGTACTTTCTCTCAAAAATGGATATTTTGCCCACTGGCTAAATTATTCTAAATCAGATTTCCCAAATAAATATATGAGCTCACCCTACAATCGCCCTGTTTATATCTGGCTATGGTCTGGAATAATACTTATCAGCTTAATGGTTGTTATTGGCGGTATTACCCGGCTCACGGATTCCGGGCTTTCCATGAGCGAATGGAACCTGATTATGGGCGCTATCCCACCAACTTCGGAAGCTGAATGGATTGAAACCTTTGAGCATTACAAGCAATTCCCACAATACCAACAGCTCAACAAAGGGATGGAGCTGGAAAAATTTAAGACCATTTTCTTTTGGGAATACCTGCACCGGCTGCTTGGAAGATTGCTCGGGATAATCTTCGTCATACCCTTCCTTTATTTCTGGGCACGTGGTTGTTTTGACCACAAACTCCTGAAACGAATGTTCATACTGCTGGGCCTTGGAGCTTTACAAGGAGCTATGGGATGGATTATGGTAAAAAGCGGGCTGGCTGATGTTCCCTATGTGAGCCATAACCGACTGGCTATTCATTTTTCCCTTGCTTTAATCTTATTTGCGTATTGCCTGTGGCTGGCCTTAGATGTCAAATATCACAGCAGTTTAAAGAAAAAGGAAAAAGAAGAGATTCCGTATAAAAAATGGATGTATTCAATCGCAGTGATTCTTTGGATTCAAATTATTTATGGAGCCTTTACCGCCGGCCTAGATGCAGGATACATGTATAATACCTTTCCAAAAATGGGCGGGCAATGGCTTCCTCCTACCTTTAGCATGTTAGATCCTTTTTTCCTGAACCTAATTGAAAACCCGGGCACCATCCAATGGATTCACAGGTTAGCCGGTACTGTTCTGTTGATAGCTGTTGGTATTTTAAGTTTGAAGGTGTATCGGTCTCAAGACCATAAAGATCTTTTACCTTTGAGTTTAGCTTTAATAGGAGTAATACTCATTCAGTACTTTTTGGGAATCTTCACCCTCATCTACAACGTTCCGATTTCACTGGGTGTGTTGCATCAACTGGTTGCGGTAATTTTCTGGGGAGTATTACTAGGGCTTTGGCACAAGATGAAATACCGGTCTTTGCATGCAGATTTTAACTGGAAATATGCTTGATGCTCAAAAGTTTTTGATAAACCAGGATTTCTCGAACAATACTTTTTCCCAATGCCTGATCATGCTTGATTTTTTGGCATCTACATCGGTTTCGTAGAAATTTCCCTTAATTTTTTGAGCCTTATCTCCTCCTAATTCGAGGATATATTCTCCCTCTCCCTCAAAAATTTCATCGGGTGATTTACCTGAGATATCTCTGGCAATATTATGTGCTACAATATGCCCCTGATATTGAGCAAAAACGCCGGCTTTTGGAAGTGTTTCACCTGAATCAAGACGAATGGCCGTGATATCTCCAATGGCATATACATTGGAAAAATCAGTTTCCATTGTTTTTCGGTCAACTTCAATCCAGCCTGATTCTCCAACCAACCCGGTGTCTTTTATTACAGAAGGACATTCGTGTTTGGGAGTGTACGCCATTAAACTGAAATCAACTTCTTTACGGCCTTCGGAATCGGTTTTAAAAACCAAAGTTTTATCTGAACCCGAAACCAATTGGTGATTGGGTTTGTACTGCACCCCTTTTGATTTCATCAACTCTTTTACATTTTCAGAAATTTCCTGACCGGCAAATGGCATTGGTTCCGATTCCGGAGTATAAAGAGCAATTTCTGTCTTATCTCTCAGTCCATGCTCCCTAATATAGTTTTCAACAAGCATCGTGGCTTCGTAAGGAGCTACCGGTGATTTGTATGGCAGTGAGGGAACTACAATCGTAATTTTTCCACCTTTAAATTCTTTTAAATCGTCATAGAATGAAGCAGCCCCCTCAAGCGTGTAGAAGTTGTGCCCCAATAACCCAAGATGATACTCTGATGACTGCTCAACACCGAGTGAAACGACCATATAATCGCCTTTATATTTTTTCCCGCCGGACGTAACCGATATATTTTCCGGATCCACGGATTCAATATCGCCTAAAATGATTTCAATACCCCCAATTTCGGCATCTTTAGTTTCACGGTATACTTCTTCCATTTCTCTTTTACCAACCATAAGCCACGTTAATGAAGGACCAAATACATTTTTCTCATCCTTCTCAAAAACAAGGATCCGGGCAAGGTTAATGCCATCTTCATTTCCAATTTTTCTATTCAATTCTTTGGCTGTGTTGATCCCGCCAATTCCGCCGCCTAATACCAATATTGTTTTTCCCATTGCTCTATATTTTTGTTAAGTACTATATAACATTAAAAAGGTTTTCCAGAAAGACTCAAAAATCCATTTTCCTAAACCGTTGAACTGCTCTCCACAGTGGAATTACCAGCCAAATCAACATACATGCTATAGCCGTCAGCATTCCATAAAAGCTTCCGAAAAATCGAGTAAATACTGCGCCGGTATATCCCATTAAAGCCGATATATCAAATTCCAGCAATACGGTAATTCTGGCAAGATCGATTGGGTTCAACAAGGTTAAGGCCAGCATTGGTTCTTCGATGGGATAATCTCCCAATATAAAGATCAGAAACAGGACCAAACCATCATACAAAACAGCCAAGAAAAGCCAGCTGATAAGAGAAAACCCCAATCCTTTGATGCGATCTTCGAAAAAAGTAAGCCCCATCCAGAATCCTATTCCTACAAATAACAGGGTTAATACATTTCCAAGTATCAACAATAACAAGATGGATAGTGCATTTTCAGAAAAGAGCATTCCATTATAAGCCATAGGAATCAAAATTCCGGCTGTAAAGGCTAAAGCAAGGGGTACGGCAAGTCCACCATATAATCCCCAAAAAATAGTTTTCCGGTTGAGTGGTTGCGCTAAAAGTAATTCGGTAAACTCCCTGGACTGATAGAGATATAAGGCGCCATAAATCATCCCCACAAGAGGAATGAGCAGAAGCATGACATTTGAAATGCTGAGTAAAGCTTTTGGGCCGGCTCCTCCAAAACGAATGAGTGCGTCTGTAATCAGCAGATATATAAGGGCATAGCCGAAGATCCATTTTCCCCGTATCATATCTTTCCATTGGTAACTTAAAATCGTTAGTGTTTTCATGCGGCTTCCTCCTCCATCATTTTGGCAACGGCACCTTCCAAACGCTGTGCTTTATGATGTGCTAAAAGCTCTTTCATTGGCCCATGATATTTGATTTTACCTTCCACGATGAAGATGAGGTAATCAGCGAGTTCCTCAATTTCGCTCATAATATGGGTCGTTAGAATGATGGTTTTACCACGTTCTTTCAGGTTTTGCACTTTCTTTTTGAATTGAACACTTGAACGGGGATCGAGCCCGGCAGTGGGTTCATCAAAGATGAGAATCTCCGGATCAAACATCATGGATAAAACTGCCCCTACCTTCTGCCGGGTACCGCCGGACAGGGTTCGCATAGGCTTCTTCAGTTCCGGTTCCAGCGCAAAATGATCAATAAGTTTTAATTCATATGAAGACTTATTTCCCCTGATTTTTTTTATAAAAGTAAACAACTCTTCCACTGTCATATTTTCCGGATAACGAGCCACTTGCGGCATATAGCCAATCTTTTCACGGTATTCCCAGCGGTCGTTCACTAACTCTCCATTGATCAATACCTCACCCTCAGTCGGTTTCACCAATCCAAGAATACTTTTGATCATGGTTGTTTTACCTGAGCCGTTTGGACCGACAATTCCGGTGGCCTGACCTGAAGGAATCTCCAGGTCGGGTTCATCAAGTACCGTTAACCGACCAAACTTCTTTTTTAATCCTCTTAGTTCTATCATAACTCATTCATTTGTGGTTTGATGTCGATGAGTGTTTCAGGGGTTAACGCCGGCATCACTTTTTCTGCAGCATCCAGTATGTCTACCAACAAGCTTCTTAGCAACAGCAGAGACTGTGGTTGTTTTTCAACCAGTATCGTAAACAATCGTACCGGATGATGTGGAACATCTCCTACTCCATCCCGATCCAGGTCATAGCCTTCATATTGGCTCCAGTAATTCCCGGTAAACTCGTTAAAATTACGCCGGCTATTCGTCGAAACTTCAAAAGAGTTGGCAATGAAATTATTCTCACTAAATACGTTATCCGTTGAGTTTGCCATCAGTTTTACCGCCCAACCATTTTGCCGAAATGTATTCCCCTTAACTTCGTTACGGCTGGTGGCCTCTATGTAAAGTCCCACCGAATTGTTCTCAAAATGATTATTCTCAATACGACTGCGGTTGATCTCCTTCAAAAGCATACCATAAGCAGATGATCCCCAGTTGTCCTCAAAACGGTTACCGATGATCTCAACATTCGAGGTGTACATAACTGCTACGCCTCCACCATTATCCCTGAATGTATTTTCCACATAACTGCAGTTATCGGAATACATGAAATGAATGCCATAACGGATATTTTCTTCACTCAGGTTATTGGTGATGAAGGCTCCATCAACGAATTCAAAATACAATCCGTCGCGATGACCACGCACATAGTTACCTTCAATTTTTGTGTCTTTGCTGTACCAAAGATGAATTCCATTTCCTGATGAAGTCTCCCGTTCTCCCGATGCTGATAAATAATTATTTTTGATTTTGGCTTTATCGGTCTCAGCAAGATAAATCCCGAAAAAATTATCGATCAATCTTACGTCTTCGATGACCGTATTTTTGGTTTTCTCAATCAGAATGCCTGCGTAATCTTCCATAAAACTAGTACTGGTATTGCGGATTTCAAGGCCTTTCACGGTTACATCATCTCCAGTTATAACCAGGATGAACCCTTTTTTCTCCCCATCTATCACGGGTCGGCCTTCCCCAATAATGGTAAGCGGATGATCAACTATCAGGTTGTGCTCACGATAGGTTCCCTCTTTGATGATGAGAGTGTCATAGGGCTGAGTTAATTCTAGTCCCTCAACTATGGTGGAAGTCTCTCCCTCCGGCGAAACCGTAACGGGTTGAGCCGAAGCGATGGAACCGACGAGCAGGAATAAGCCCATCATAGTTATACATGTTAAACCTTTCAATGCTGACCTCCATTTTTTTAACTATTGAAAATGCTATCTGTGCGTTCCCTTTTTCATATCCGTTTGGGAGACTTCATCCCAAAGCAGTAAACGCCCGGGTTTGTCTTCTACATGTTCGTCTGCGGCCTCTTTCCCCGGTAAAGCAAGCAGGGATTCACCCATAGGACTATTAATAACCTCACTCTTCACAAACTGGGCTTCTAAAGCATCCAGCCAGGTACCGGGTTTATTGTAATTACTGACCCACAGTCTGGAACCGCTTAAATCATTTTGATTCTCACGATAGTAAACGGCCATGCATTCAATGGCATCAAATTTATAGGCCTTACCTTTATCCGTGACCAGTTGGGCCGCAAACTGATTGTCGGTGATCATCATTTTACAGTGAGCGCATTCGTCACTGTTATAATGAATTGGAACAGGCTCCTGACTACACCCGACCAAAAGAATCAGAGCAATTATCATTAAACTGACCTTTAATATGAATTTTGAAAATCTCATATCCGGCCTCACTTTACGATTTCTGATCTTTACTTTTCCACCAAGCCAAACCGGCAATACTCATGGAAACCAACGAAATATAAAATCCGATATGTGGCAGTGAGGTTGCATTGATATTCAACAGCTGTTTACTGCCAATCAATGGAGGCTGATAGGTCATACCCGGCACCTTGATCGGGGCATCCGGATTCAGATTATGTCCGTAATCATATCCCCATAAGTAAAAGTCAACCAGTCCGGCTATAGACACCAATATAAAAATACCTAGCCAAAACAAGATCAAAGTGCGTTTACCCGTTCCTGCAATCACCAATCCGGAAATGATTAAAAAACCGAAAATGTAAGGCATGATCTTCAACTCAGGTATGGAAGCAGGTTCTATTGGTTTCATACCGATGTAGTGATTCAAACCATTTATATTTTTTAGATCCTGCGGTTCTTTACCTTCAATATTATCAACCATAATATTCATTCCGATCCCTTCAGGATACTGTGGAGCTTCCATACCGATACTCCAGATTGGAACGAGGTAAATTCCGATCAATAAAAGTGCTGCAAATGCCATCCATATTTTGTGTGACGTCTTCATAGTTACCTCGTTTAAAAATAAATTTAAAAAAGCTGGGGAGGTTTCAACTCCCCAGCAGTGAAGAAAATCAAATCATCATTGACCAGTTCCATATTTAAAATCAATGTCAGAGTTCTCTGGTGATACTCTCACATAACCCTGCATTTCCTGGTGAAGCGCTGAACAGAAGTCTGTACAGTAGAATGGGAATACACCCGTTTCTTTAGGCTCCCAGGTTAAGGTCAGGGTTTCACCCGGCATAATGAGAAGTTCAGCATTGTTTGCACCTTTGATCGCAAAACCATGCGGAACATCCCAATCCTGCTCAAGATTCGTTACATGAAAGTAGACCTTGTCACCTACTTTAATTCCCTCAATATTATCAGGGGCAAAGTGACTACGGATGGTGGTCATGTAAACATGAACTTCGTTTCCGTTTCGCTCAATTTTAGTTTGAGCTTCACTTGTTGCACGAAATGGGTGAGTGTTCTCTTCAAGCTTATAGAACCGCTTCTGATTTTTTATAACTTTCTCGGCAGCAATACCCTGCGCGTAGTGTGGTTCTCCTTCGGTTGGGAAGTCAAGCAGCAGCTGCATTTTGTCGCCGGAAATATCAATCAACTGAGCTGAATGGAACATTTCAGGGCCCGTTGGGAGGTATCGGTCTTTGGTGATCTTATTCAAAGCAACCAGATATTTACCGTCCGGTTTCTGACTGTCTCCACCCGGTATCATAAGGTGACCCGGTGAATAGTAGGTATCAATCCGATCTACAACCTGAGTATTTTCAATATCCCACTTCACAATTTCAGAAGAAATGAAGGCGGTGGTGTAAGCATAACCTTTACCGTCAAATTCTGTGTGCAAAGGTCCTAAGCCGGGATCTTCCACTTCACCATGAAGGATAGAATCATATTTCAACACGGGAATCCCCATCACTTCACCTTCGAAATCCTCATTCTCAATCGCTTCTATCATTTTGGCAAAAGAGTGAACCGGAATCACGGTTGAAAGCTTACCACCTGCAATTATGTATTGGCCGGTAGGATCAACATCTACCCCGTGTGGAGATTTAGGGGTAGGAAGGAAATAAACGATACCTTCCAGTTCCCGTGGATCAAGAATACGTACTTCGTTAATAGTCTCAGATTTGGCTATTCCACCTTCCTCATGATCTATATAGTTACGCACGTGCTTGCCGGGCATCATTTTCCCTTTACCTTCTTTCACGTACTCAGCAGCTTTCCTCCAGTTAATAGCCGCGATAAAGTCCTTATCATTTTTAGAAGCATTTATCTCGAGTAAGCTATGCGCCATTTCACTGTTGTAGCTGGTAAAAAATGCCCAACCGTCAGATGGTCCTTTACCGGAGTGAGACAAGTCATAATCGAAGCCCGGCATCAGGATCTGAAAGTCGATGTTCATTTTACCCTCTTCGGATACTTTAATAAAAGAGAGTGTTCCCCTGAAAGTATCCTTGTATGAATCAATAGACACATCCATATTGTTCATATCCTCATCCATTGGGATACTGAATCGGGTTGCGGCAGACACATACTCTGTATTTGGCGTTACAAAAGCCGAAGCGTGATTACCGGCTGAGTTAGGGATTTCAATAATCTCCTGAGTCTTGAATTCATCAAGACCGATACGAGCTACACGTGGTGTGTTATTCTCGTTGATGAAAATCCATCGCCCGTCTGTTTCTCCATTGGTTTGGGAAAGCTCCGGGTGGTGAGAATCTCCCCAGGGTACAAATCCATGAGTCGTGTTAAGCATGGCCTTACT
Organism: Gracilimonas sp.; assembly: GCF_014762685.1. Classification (NCBI taxonomy): domain Bacteria; kingdom Pseudomonadati; phylum Balneolota; class Balneolia; order Balneolales; family Balneolaceae; genus Gracilimonas; species Gracilimonas sp. The sequence continues at coordinate 76,936 of NZ_JABURM010000005.1, read as the reverse complement.
CTCTTCACTGTAACCATATCCATTAACGGGAGCTTGCGAAAATACAGGGATTGTAAATATGTGTCGCCCCGAAGGCAGTCCATACACTCCAAGCTGTCCGTTATATCCGCCGGACATAAATCCGTAAAATTCGTCGAGCTCACCTGGAGCTACATATACTTTTTGCGCTGCATCTGAGTTGGAACTGAAATTACCATTGCCATTACAACCGAAAAGCGTGATGCTTATCAGTACAACAGCAGGAAGCATCCAAAACCGATGGCTGTACATTTGTTTTTTCATAGTATTCCTGTTTTTGATTGGTGGGTTGACTGAGTATTAAAATTCGTTATTCTAAGTCTGAGGCAAAAAACTCAACAATAGCCCTCGCCTCTTCCTGAGTAAGTCCCTGATTAGGCATGGGACTCATATATTCCTGAAGTAATTTCTTGGCTTCCGGATGGTTTTTTGTCATTCCGTCCGGGTTCAAGATCATATTCATTACATAGGTTGGAGATCGACGGTCGAGCACATCATTCATTGCAGGTCCTATATAACGTTCATTCACTTTATGGCATGCAGAACATTTAAGCTCAAAAATTTCTTTACCCTTTTGAACCAGCTCCATATCGACTTCATCCCCTAATGAGATGGTCTCTGATACAGGACCTATACCATGCTCTAATTCAAAAGCGGTTAACCCACTTTCATTTTCTTGTACAGTTTTATTGCTCTGTTGCTTCTGTTCTCCATTGTTCCCTCCGCACCCATGGAATAAAAAAGCAAGGGTTATCACTGCAGAAATAGATATTTTTGTGAGTTTCATGATGATCTGACTTATCTTCGTTATTAAGACATAAATGTCTTTTATTATGCCTTTTTTATATGAAGGATGTATGAATTTCCCTTATAACACTTCCTCCCCCAGTTATTTATAATTAGTTTGATTAGAGATATAGATTCTATTGCAGCCAATTTGCACGCATGGATCTCTAAACAATTTCTGAATCTTTAAAGGGATACTGATCTTCACTTTTGGTAGTTTAAGTTTTTCACTTAACCAATTATTCATTTATGAATCAGCTGCTTCCTAATGCAAATGCCCTTTCTGAACTTGGAATTACCAAAACTTTCCAAACCGGAGATGAGATTGTCAGTGAAGATGCGCCGGTCCGTTCCATCCCCATTGTAATCAAAGGCAGTTTAAAAGTGATGCAATCTGATGATGATTACAGGGAAATGGTCTTATATTACCTACAACCAGGGGATACCTGTGTAATGTCATTTCTCGCTGCCTTATATAACGATACGAGTAAAGTAAAAGCCATCGCCGAGGAAGAAACTGAAGTTGTTTTTATCACCATTGAAAAGGTTCGGGAATTGATGAGCAAAGATCCGAAATGGCTGAATTATGTATTTCAGATTTATCACAAACGATTTGAGGAATTACTTGGAGTGGTAAATGCCATCGCCTTCAAAAAGATGGATGAACGCTTGCTGCAATTCCTGCAGAAAAAAGCAAAAGTGTCCGGCTCTAAAGACATCAAAATAACCCATGAGCAATTGGCGCAGGAACTGGGAACCGCACGTGAGGTCATCTCCCGCCTGCTCAAACAAATGGAAACCGAAGGACTCGTCGAACTCGGCAGAAACCGAATTTCGCTGACTGAACATCCATAATACCCTTCTTTCAACCTTCGATGTTCCTTGTTGGATGTTCAGTGTTCTTGTGTGATAATTGTCACTGAGTTTAGCAGAAAAGGTGATTAATATTGTCTTCACAATAAAAGGTTATCTAAAGACTATGAGCTCGATGATTAAACAAAAACTATTTACGAATTGGCATACCATGCGATGGGTAGCTCTGTCTGTAGGGGTGTTTTTAGCCGTCATGGCTATTTTGCATGAGGATACCCTTACCGGGTTTTTCAGTGCTTTTTTCATTTTCCAGGCTGTCACCAATACCGGATGTATGGTATCTCAATCTTGTGGAGTTCCCCAGAAATCCCCTGTTGAAAGTGTAAATGATAGTTCAGAACCAGAATTTAAAGAGATTAAATAATTACAAACATGGAAAATACAGAAACCAAACAAAAATCATTTTCAGAAATCATTAATGACGAGGTGCCCGTATTAGTTGATTTTTATGCCGACTGGTGTGCTCCTTGCAAAATGATGACACCCATTTTGCAACAGTTAAAACATGAAATGGGCGACAAACTCAACATCATCAAAGTTGATACCGAGCGAAATCCTGATGTTGCCATCAAATACCAAGTTCGCGGTATTCCGAACCTGATCCTTTTCCATAAAGGAGAACTGCTTTGGCAACAAGCCGGTGTTGTACAAATGCCACAGTTAAAGCAAATTATTGAACAACAACTGGAGCAGCGATGAGTGAATTGGTAAAACATACTTACGATGTTGAACTGAAGTGGGATGAAGGCCGTCAAGGCACACTTCGATCCAATAAACTAAATGATACCATTGAAGTGGCTACCCCACCTGAATTCCCCGGCGGAGTTGAAGAAATCTGGAGTCCTGAGCACCTGTTTGTAGCCTCGGTCAGCAGTTGCTTTATGACCACGTTTACAGCCATTGCAGAATACTCAAAGCTGAAGTATGAAGAGCTTTCCGTGCCGGCAACCGGAACTATGAGCAACGAATCCGGTAAATTTGCCATGACCGAAATTATCCTGCGGCCAAAATTGGTTATTATGGATGAAAATCAAAAAGAAAAGGCGCTCCGGATTTTACAAAAGGCCGAAGAAGCCTGTCTGATCACCCGCTCCATCAAAACAGAAGTGAAGTTGGAACCGGAAGTACTGGTTGCCGTGGGTGGATAAAATTTTAACGCCACGAAATCTCTAAAACACGAAAGGAAAAATCCATTTTTAGTGCTTTCGAGTTTTAGTGGCACATCAAAATCATCAATAAAAAATCAAAAAATCCTATGTCATATCATTTTAGTAAAATATTAGATTTAAACTTTGATGAAGCCATTGAAAAAACGACTGCAATTCTTAAGGAAGAGGGATTCGGTGTACTTACCGAAATTGATATCAAAGAAACGCTGAAGAAAAAGCTTGATGTGGATTTCAGGAAATACCGAATTCTTGGGGCATGTAATCCTCCCAACGCTTACAAAGCTTTGCAGGCTGAAGGACATATTGGACTGATGCTTCCATGCAACGTCATTGTTCAGGAACATGATAACGGTAAGGTGGAAGTCTCTGCTGTTGATCCGGTTGCATCCATGCAGGCCATCGAAAACAATGAGCTTGGTGAAGTGGCTGATACCGTTCGCGGTATGCTCAAAAAAGTAATCGACCGATTGTAAGCATCTGCTGAAATCGCTAAAAATATTCTGCTATTTTCTTTTCAAGGAGATACATTCGTCAGAACTTTATCTCTTTTTAATTTAAAATCAGCTCTCTGCTTGTGAATACCCTTGGAAATATTATTTGGTTTATTTTTGGCGGTCTTTTTGTAGCCATTGAATATGTAATATCGGGCGCGATTCTATGTCTCACCATCATCGGAATTCCTTTTGGAATCCAGACTTTCAAACTAGCCAAACTTTCCCTGTTTCCCTTTGGCAAGAAAACCATCCTCAATGAAAAAGCCGATGGCTGCCTTTCTATCAGCATGAATATCCTCTGGATACTCATTGGGGGAATCTGGATTGCCGCCACTCATCTTTTTTTTGGGGTGATTTTATTCATTACCATCATCGGAATCCCTTTCGCCAGGCAACACTTTAAACTGGCTTCGGTAGCATTGCTTCCCTTTGGGCGTAAAATTGTGAAGCTTTAATTTAGTCCTGTTCTAAATATCAGCATTTATAATTATTTACACGGAACTCTTCTTTTTTTGTAATACATTCTAAAAAAAGGAGTAATTATGAATTCTCTATCCTCAAAAATACTGCTTGGTTTAGCCCTTCTTTTAATCGTCCTGCAGTTTTTCAGCCCTGATACTTCCGTTCCGGAATACGACAGTTCAAAAGACTTTTTAACAATTCACCAGCCTTCACAAGAAATATCGGCTATCATACAAAGTGCCTGTTATGATTGTCATTCTTATAAAACCAGCTATCCTTGGTACTCAAATATCGAACCCATATCCTGGTGGCTGCAAGATCATATTGATGAAGGGCGGGATGAATTCAATTTATCGATGTGGGCAGATTATCCCGCCGATCGCGCTGATCATAAATTGGAAGAGGCCATTGAATTGGTTGATGCCGAAGAAATGCCGCTTCCCTCCTATACATGGATTCATGCTGATGCCCGGCTCAGCAATCAAGAGCGGCAGAAACTATCGTCATGGTTTACTTCTCTGAGGGAAGACCTTCAGCAACAAGCTCAATAAAAATATTTACCCATATTCCTATTACGAGATTGCAAAGAAAGCAACCCTGGAATGTGCTTAAGCTTCCCCAGGCGTTGCCGTAATTAGATTGAGTCCTGATTTGAAAAAACACCGAGCGCTTCAAGGTCCGTTAGACGCTTAAAGTTTCTTTTTGGGCTAACCCCGGTTGTACGTCACCACCCTTTTCCAATGCAACGAAATAAACAAAACAACCGCCAGCATCTCAAATATCCTCCCGGTCAAAGCGAACGATCTCCCCAATCCATACCCGGAGAAGGCCACCAATAAAATTCCGGCATTCAAAAACAAAACCATCAGCCAGGCAAGGTACTTGTTGCCTCTTCCTTTAGATTCCAGGAAGCGGGGCAATATCCAATAGGCAACGCCGAGGGTAAATTGAATAATCCATCCAAAGATCAAAAACTCGATGTGGATGGGTATTACAAACCATAGTATCGGCGAGATCAGCCAGGCTTTATTGACAAGCATTAACGCACCGATGGTTACACCCAGAACCAAATATATCAGCGACAGTTTTATCATTAAGCGGGAAATGAGAGGCATTTCAAGCTCCTTCTTTTTTCTTCTTTCTGCGCTGACTCTTCGACATCACCCGCGGCCAAATCTCAGTCACATAGGCCATAACAGCTATAAACTGAAAAATGGCAGAAAAAACGAGCAGAATCTCCCATAATTTTGCTTCCGATATATTTAAAAACGGTTCAGCGATTATGCGAAGTCCTAAACCCACGTTCAAGCATGCAAAAGCTATCCATCCCCATTTTTGATTTTGAAAATTCTCTTCTTTAACCCGTCCCGGAAACATCCACATAGAAACGCCCATTATGATTTGGGTAATCCAACCCAGCATAAGTGTATGCCAAAACAATGGAGCAATAGCCGGGAATGAGAAGCCTTTGATTTGAGACGCAATACCAATCAGTAAAGATATCAGGAAAAAGATCATCCCTGATTTTATAAATAAGCGGGTAATTAGCGGCATAATTTGATTAGCTCCCTGATTTATTGCTTAACTGTTCCAAGTATAACAAACAGCTGATAATCAAATTAACCCCAAAATTTATCAATGCACAATGGTTTTATTCAGTTTTAACCAGAACACTAATACAGCAATCACCGGTAATAATGCGGTTACCGCCAATCCGTAATATATCCACACGCCACTCAGAAACGCAGGCCAGAAACTTGTCAACAAAATTAAGCTGATGAGTACGATGCTAACCGACACCAGTACTCCATAAAAATATGCGTTATTGATGGAGCTGTCTTGTTTTAAAAACCCGATCATACCGGTGGTGAAAGCTCCCAGTAATAAAACATGCAGATAAAAAACACGAACTCCATGCTCAGACAGCCATAAATCAGCGGGAGATACCGAAGCTATCAGCTGCATTACAGCCTTAAGCCCCAGAAATAAAAGCGGCCATATCCAAATGGATGTCGACTTACGGCGGCTTCTAAAGACAGAATACAAAAACAATAGCGTCCCCTCAGCTATCAAAATACCCCCCATCCGTGCGGCTACAGATAAGTTAAGGCTCAACATTGATTCAGAAATACCATAAGGAAATGTCAGCGGTGCACCGATAGCAATCAACCCTACCAGAACGAGCGGTGAAACCACTAAATCATCTTCTTTCAAGTTCAAAGCCTTATAGATCAAACCCAATAAAACTAAGAGTACCCAGCCTTCCACAAACGTAGCCAGGAAAAAATGTGTGAGAGCTTTGCCTAAGAGTGGCCCGCCGATGTGCAGCATTTCCACAGCCCCTACTCCCCATGCGCCCAATGAGCTAATAAATAGCATCATTAAAGCTCCTTCAAACCAAACATTAGGGACAAAGTCATGTTTTTGATTTCGCGTAAACAGATAGCCAATCATAAATCCGTACCATCCTACCATCACCAAACCGGAAAATATAACTGAAAAGGGTAGATTCGCATCACCTATGGAAACCGATTTATAGCCCCAGATAAAAAAGAAAGGAAATGAAATCAAACCAAATAGCAGTACAGCCCATAGTGAATATTTCATAAAACGAGCACCAATTGCAGCATGGTATCCGGGTATGGAATCTATCTTAATAAGATAAAGCGGCAGTAGTGAAGCCCATCCAAAAAACATTAGATGCGAATGAGCATGGCGAATATTTTCAAGATTCAGATCAAAGGGAAGCACCGTAACAAAGCCCAGACGATACAGAAAACCGGTAACTCCGGCCAGTATAAAACTGAATATGGCCCATTGCCAAATCCCTGAATCTTTAGCCAGCATGTTCATGTTTTAATGTCTTTCTTGTTTTAATTTTTTAAACAGAATAGACTTATTCTATTAAGTTTAGATGAAGAATTGATAAGGCAAGAGAGTTTAATTTTCAGAGGGTCAAAACCCATTCAAAAAGGAATGTTAAACAGCTCCATCTGTCATTAATTACACTGTTCTAAATCAACGCTATTTAAGAAACATTCAGGAAACGCCGGCCATACAGCTCTCTTCCAATTTCTTAAAAAGTTGCTGCAGCCTTGGTTTTTGCCGGGAAATTGTTTCAGAAATAGAACTCAGATTTTCGTTTTGGTAAGCATCTGAACCGGCTATTTCCATACAATAATCCATACCTGCTTCCAGATTATTCTTAAACCGGGTTAACATTTTTAAATCAGCTTCGAGGTCTTCACTTTGCTGAATCAATTCCTCAAAATAATCCACATACATAATCATTTCTTTGGCAAACATATGTGGCCTCTCAGGCGGCACCAGTGAATTGCTTCTACCATAGATATGGTCTGTCATCTCCTGCAAGCTATATTTTCGGTTGAACCAGGCAATATTGGGACCCGGACAAATGGCTTGCGGTGCGCGATGTTCTTTCAAAATACCTAAACTGATCAAAGCTCCATTACCAAGATGATCACACAAACAGGCTTTATCTAATACTTTTTCGCGCTGTTCTTTTTTCTTTTCATCCGGAATATCACTTTCATTAATCTGATTTATTTTTAATAACTGATATTGAGTGGATGCAGTACAAATTGGGTTTTCTGTAAATTCTGTATTTGATTCCAGAAATCCTTTAGGACAGGGCGAGCCGGGTTTCCCTTTTTCAATTCGCTCTTTATGCCATTTTTCGGAACCGGTATTACGTACGTTATTGAAAGGAACGCCCAATGGAGAAACCCCGCTCAAATACAGGTCTTCTTCCTTTGCATCTTGCAGAAGTTTCATGGTAGGTTCATCCACCGTTGTGGCTTCGGGAACCATTAAAAAAGGACTGCCCCATCCGGTCGCATCCATTTCAAAATCTTCCAGCAAACGCTTGGCTTCTCCATCGGTTCCAATACCTCCCTGTACGGTAAGCCTTGGGACATTTATTTCCCAATCTGATTTAAAACCTCCCTCACGGTTTTCGTTATAAAAGCTTTCAATAAGGGGTTGAATGGCCGTACTCAACATCTCACGCTTCTCTTTAAACTCCTTGAGCAACGCTGGCAACAAATAACCGTCAGAAGCAAATGCATGTCCACCGCAATTCAATCCGGATTCAATACGATATTCAAATATTTCCAACCCTTTCTTAGCCAGATATTTGCCTTGTATTAACGCGGACCTGAAATCACTCACTTTCAGAATGATTTTTTTCTTGATGTTTCCTTTTACATCTCTGTAGAAATCCTCGAATTCAGACAGATAATTGTATAATCTTGGGTTAAAACCGGCAGATAATATCAAACTGGACGAAACTTTACTGTTGGCATATCCACGTAAAGCTGCACTGCCATCACTGAATTCGGAAGTCATGGGCTGACCGCTATTGGTATAACTAAATCCGTCAACCTTTGCCATAATATTAACATCAATGGAGCCAGGTTGCATTTCATTTGTCAGCTGGTAAGCAAGCTTTTGCTGTTCAGTTCCTGCCACCATTTCCATAAGTTGATAATACATTTGCTTTAGCTCAGAACCATCAGGCAACATCCCAAAATACTTAGCTTTCTCATTTTGCTCAAAGAACGGTTGGCTTTTAATCTCCTCAAATTTCTGCTGAACAATCTCCTGTACCAAATCCAAATATGCCGTAATTCTCCGGGCCCGTCCATCTTCTGCTTTTCTTGGAATATTTTTATAGGGTAGCTCCAAAAGATTTGAATAATGCTTGCGAATACGTTCAACCAGCAAATCATCTACAATTGAAATAACTGAATTTATACCGTACGGAGCTACGCGAATTGGTGAGTCGATAGAGTGCCCGGTTCCCATTACCGGAATGGAAAAAGAGTGAGGTGAATTTTGCATTTTGCTTGTATTAAATGAAATTTTAGCGGAGGGAAGTACAACCTACCCCAATTTAGGATAACTAAATTTTATGAAGGAGTGATGAAGCACCATGTTATAAAAGACAGGCCAGTTCTCCCTTCAATCACTCGAAAAGGTGGCCTGTCTTTTGAGGAGGTCAATCAGTTTAAACTTTGCTCAAGCTTAAGAGCCTTTGGGAATAAAATGTTGTTCTCCAGGTGAACATGCTTGTGCAGGTCTTGCTGAAACCCTTCCAGGTTTTGAAATAATACTTTGTATGATGCACAGGCCGTTTCGGGAGGATTGAAACTATTGCTTAATTCCTCAATCCTGGCCATTAAATCTCCGGCTTTGTCGTGCTCATCTTCCAAAGCTTCTATAATAGCCGCTTTTACTGACCCGGTTTTCTTCTGAGTAACCAATTCTTTGATTTGCGGAAATAATTCTTCCTCTTCCTTTTGAAGATGCCCCATCATTTCGCTTCGAAGCAGATAAACATTCTGAAGTATATCGAGTAATTCCGGATCCCTTTCTCCGTGAACACGGGCTACTTTTTCAGCATAAAAGCTGATCTCCGGAAGCATTTTTCGCACGAAACTGTGGTGATTGTTTACAATGTAATCCACCAGGAAATCCAGCGACCACTCATTGTAATTATCTTCAATGTTATCCGTCATATTTAAAGCTTTTAAATCGGATACTACTTCATTCAATTCAATTTTTTTGGAAGTACAGGCTTTTTCCAGCGTCTTTCCTCCTCCGCAGCAAAAGTCGAGACCGTATGAACGGAGTACTTGTGCGGTTCTGTAATCTTCGGCTACTATTTGGCCTACCGGTTTTTGAGATAGTGTTTGGGTATTCATAATGTTATAAAATTTTAAGAGTATTTTGTCTTATTTAGGGTAAAAATTTTTTCTGCGTTACCTGTTTAGGTTATTGCCAGGTAAAATGGCCTTCCGCCGTGAGTCTAAAATGTTTCTCTTTACCTTCTTTGGCAATTTCTATTAAACTGGTCCGCCTGAGCATTTTTTCTATTGATTCCCTTGTGCCTATCCAGCTTTCGTGCAAAGGGCACGGTTCTTGTGATCCACACCCGGGCAAACCCAGTGCACATTGGGTAAAAAGTCCCGGCCCGTCAATGGCAATAACCATATCATACAACGTGGATTTTTTGCCTTTTTGAGAAAGTCTTACTCCCCCATTTGGCCCTTTGTAGGATTCCATCAAACCGTCTGCAGTTAGTTGCTGTAAGATCTTGGTTAAAAAATGAAACGAGATATCCAGTTCTTCACTGATGTCCTTCAGGGAATAGAACTCTCCATCCCTCTTTGAAGCAAGATAAAGAGAGGCTCGCAATCCGTACACACAAGATTTTGATAACAACATAACTAAAAAATTAATTAAGAGTTCTTTGTCTTAATTTAGGAATAAATGTACCAAATCACAGAATCTTTTTCCGAGAATCATACTGTTTGTGAAAATAGTCTTTCCTTCGGCTTATTTTGGTGCAGCTTTAAGTCGAAAGCCATGCAAACATTACGTACAAATGGGATTCCGGCTTCCGTCACTTTGATGGTTCTTCCTGCGATATTTACAAGCCCATCTTCCTCAAGTTCTGACAGACGATTTTTAATCTTCCTGAACATCTGCTCACTGCCCTCAAATTCTGTTTCAAACCGACACATTATATTTAAAATTTGTTTCCGCATCATTAAGTCTGTATTACTTAATAAATGTCCACGGAATATCGGTATTTGTTCCTTCTCTACCCTGGCCTGATAGTCTTCCAGTTTTTTCTCATTCTGTGCAAAGCTGTACCAGCTGTCGCTAATGGCTGACATTCCCAAACCTATCATCACTTTGGTAGCTCCGGCCGTGTATCCCATGAAATTACGGTGAAGGGTTCCGATTTGCATGGCTTCATACAAGCTATCCGATCTCAGGGCAAAATGATCCATACCAATTTCCACATAATCGTTATCATAAAACATTTGCTTGCCCAATTCATATAGCGCTCGCTTTTCATGATCCTTTGGAAGATCCTTTTCATTAAATCCGCGCTGACCATTTCCTTTTATCCAAGGCACATGAGCATAGCTGTAGAAGGCAATCCGGTCGGGACGAAGCTCGTTGGTTTTATCGATGGTTTCCTTAATACCTTCTTTGGTTTGATGTGGAAGCCCAAATACCAGATCATGGTTAACCGAAGTGTATCCAATTTCCTTTGACCATTCATGTACGCGCTTCACATTTTCAAAAGGCTGAATCCTATTAATCGCTAACTGTACTTTTGGATCATAATCTTGTACGCCATACGACACTCTTCTAAAACCCAAATCATACAATGTCTGCAAATGCTCTTTGGAAGTATTATTCGGATGACCTTCAAAACTAAACTCATATTCTTCTGTGACTTCAGCCCGGTCTAAAATCCCACTGATTAAGCGATCTAAATTTGATGTACTGAAAAAAGTTGGTGTTCCGCCCCCTAAATGAATTTCCTTGATACGCGGTATAATGGGCAGGAAGTCAACGTAAATCTGCCATTCTTTTAATACCGTTTCAATATATGGATCTTCAACTTCGTGCCGCTTGGTAATCTTTTTATGACAGCCGCAAAACGTACATAAGCTTTCACAAAACGGAAGATGAATATAAAGAGAGATGCCATCTTCATACGATTCCGCAAAAGCACTGATTAATGTTGATTCCCAGTCTTCGATACCAATCCCTTTTTCATTCCAATACGGAACTGTTGGATAGCTGGTATATCGAGGACCCGGTACGTTGTATTTTTGAATTAACTCGGTATTCATCATTTCTCATAGGTATATGAATTGCATGATAACAACCTTTTGTAAAGTTTTTATGAACTGGGGATGAGAATTTTAAATGTTGAATGAATGACCGAGGACGGATGACGGCGGACCGACATAAGGACCCAATTTTCCCTTCAATATTCCTTATCCCCAGAATCTCAACATAAAGAAAACCAGTACTCCGGTTACTGATACATAGAGCCAGATAGGGAACGTCCAGCGGGAGACTTTTTTGTGAGTTTTAAATTTGCCGCTCAACGAAAAATAGAAACTGGCAAGTACCAGCGGAACTACAAAAACTGAAAGCACAATATGACTTATTAATATGAAGAAATAGACAGGACGCACAAATCCCTCTCCCGTGAACTTGGTATCACCCGTAAAGTGATGGTAAACCACATAGCTCACCAGGAATAAAGAGGAAGTTACAAAGGCGGCCAAATTAAAACGCATGTGCTTTTGGAAATCACGGCGCTTGATCTCCCGAAAGGCGAGCAACAGGAAGATGGTACTCAATGAATTCAATCCGGCATTTACCGCCGAGAGATTTTGAATCCAGGGTACGGAAGCTTCTGCTCCTTCTTTAAAATAGATAAGCCAGAACAGAAAAAATACGGCCGCTGCACTGAGTCCTATTATTAAGGCCAATGCTTTCTTCGCACTGATTTGTTCTAAGATTCGGGAGGACTCGGGAAGTTGTGCTTTTTCTGCCATAAAATGATGCTTCTTTAAATTTCTGAGACAAAGTTAAGACATGCTAAACCAAAACGTGCATTTTTTTGATTCCTTTATCGGCATTTTTTATTTACCGCGAAAGTCCGAAAACACGAACAGGAATGGAATACCGATAGATTTTTCCGGACAAGCGCGGAGGATACAGATTGAGGGCCCCGGCTTACGGTTTATTGAGCCCTGATTGCAGGATGTTGGGTTGAGCTTGATTTTTTTGGAGACGATCCCGCAGGAATCACCGAGTATAGTGCCCGATGGAAATAAACGCTTTAACGTTAAACCTCCACCCGTTGGATGCCAACGGCTTTGGTGGTTGCCGGAGGTTGAGCTTCTTCTATATCAGGCTGCTTGAAGCCCCCCGTAAGCTATCGTTTTTCCCGAACTCCAAACTGAACGTTGATCCGTTTTTACCTGAATCAAATTTATGTGATCCATACAATTGATCTGACAGTGTTTTTATGAGCGTCATGCCGAGAGTGGTTGGGGTCTCAAAGTCAAAATCTTCCTTGAATCCCACTCCGTTATCTTTAACGGTAAGGGAGATCAGTCCATTCAATTCACCAAGGGTAACTGTAATTTGTCCTTCTCTTTTTTCATTAAAAGCGTGCTTGTAGGTATTTGTGATCACCTCATTTAGGATGAGTGTGTAAGGTACCGCTTGATTGATATTTACTATTACTTCATCCAAATTCAAATCAATGGTAATTTCTGTTCCGTCTCCAATAGAATCTGAAATATGTTTGACCAGATTTTCTGTTTGCTCATCAAGGTGGACGTACGTGAAGTCGTGATGCTGATAAAGTTGCTCGTGAATCAGGGCAATGGATTTAATCCGGCTCTGATTGTCGTGCAAGTATTTATACACATTTTCTTCATCAGCCTGATAAGCCTGTAACTGCATAAGACTTGAAACCAACGCCAGATTATTTTTAACCCGATGATGGACCTCCATCAGCAGAATTTCTTTCTCCTTCAGAGACTCCTTGATCCTCTCTTCAGCTAGTTTCTTATCCGTGATATCCTGAAAACTTCCATGCAACCTCACGCATTTGCCTCCGCGGAAAGAAGCTTCTCCAATAGTCCGAATCCATTTCATTTTACCCTTCCCGGTTCTTACTTTCAATTCCAGATCGTAAGATTCACCATATGCAATGGCTTGTTCCACCGCCTTGGAGATCTTGTCCTTACTTTCCCCAACATAAAAATTTATTCCGGCTTCAAGGTCAGGATCATAATCCGCATCCACCTCTAGAATATTTCGCGTAACCTCTGTCCAGTTCATCTTTTCGTTTACAAGGTCATACTCCCAGGCACCGATCTTTGCCATGCGCTGTGCCTGTTTTAACAGATCTTCGAGATTTACCTGCTGTGTAATATCAACGCCGGTTCCCAAAATGTAATTTGTACCATCCTGATTGAAGAATGAGCCGGTCAAATAGAAATAGGGATGTTCCCCATTTTTTGTAGTTACCCTGGCAGATATGCTAGCGGAGCCTTCTTCAAAAGCTTTCTTGATCACGTTAGCTATTCGTTCGTGGTCGTCTTCAAAATAAAAATCTAACGGATGCATATCCTGAATCTCCTGCCAGGAATATCCCAATTGATCTATAAAAGACTGGTTGACCCGAATGTAGTTCATGTCTTCATCCAGCACATAAAACAAGCCGGGGATAGAATCCAAAACCTTTTCCGTAAAAGACTGTTCTTGTAGCAATTTCCTTTCAGCCTCCTTGCGGTCTTTAATATCTATGCCGGTTCCCACCAGTATCATTTCATTATTAATGGTAGTTGTAATGCCGGATAATAAATAGGGAACCTCGCCGCCATCTTTAGTCTTCAGGAATAATTCAACTTCATTTGATGAATATTTCAATGTAGTATCAAAACTTTCAACAGCAGCCTGATAATCTTCCTCAGATACAAAATTTGTGTAATGATTATCCTCACCGGGTTCGTATTCAAATTTTTCTCTGAACCGGTTATTTACACTTATGATCTGTCCTGTTTTGTCTATCACAAAAAAGATGCCCGGAAGACTGTTAATGATATGATTATTGAGTATCTCCTCCAGGTCACGATTCAAGTCAGAGATCTTAAGGTTTTTTTCAAACTCAAACTTCTTCGAGAAAATGGCTTCTACAGATTCCTCGAGTCTGGACTCCAGTTCATCTTTCTCGATCAGATCAGTGGCCCCTGCTTTGACAAGTTTGACAGCCTCATCCAGCTTAAAATTATCCTTAATCAATGTTACAGACACATCAGGATCAAGCTCCTTTACTTTATCTATCACCTCATAACCCGACAGTTCCAAATCAGACAAATCTATAATGATGAGACTGATCGACTGATTCACTAATTCTCTTTTTAGTGAACGATTGCCTTGTCCTCTCCTGATTTCACTGGCTGGTATTCCTGTTCTTTGAAGGATTTGAGAGATAGGTTTATATTCTCTCTCACTTTTTGTGACTGTTAATATATTCCGACTCATGGAATTATTTTCTCGGTACTGATCATTTATTGAAACTAAGGATATACAGATATGTTTCGAAATATAATTTCTTAATTTTTTCTTTTAAACGTCTTAACGCCAATGAGTTAAAAAAACCGAACTAATAGAAAACCAGGCTAATAATAACCTTTTACTGATTACCGCAATGTAACCACCCCGAAAAGGGTTGCATATCCCATCTTCTCAACAATACCAGAGGCTAGACTTTTTGATTTACCACGAAAGTTCAAAAACACGAACAGGAATGATACACGGATTGGGGGGATGGTCGCAGGTTTATGTTAATTTTCTGCAAGCAAAGCTAACTATAATGCCATTTCGCCAGACGACCCAGCCCCTGCCCTCCCTACTGTGGCTGTACCTTGCATGAGAGAGAAACTCCTAAAGAACATCGAGCGCCGAACATGAAATATTGAACTGATTTGGGTTTTTAACCCTGCTTTAATTTAGTAATAAATTTACCCAATGCGTCCCCTTTCCTTGCGGCGGTGAAATGGTTTGGAAAATTATTCAGGCATACCGGAGGAATAGGGTGAGGGTTTTGGAGAATATGGCAATCAAAAAATTCAACCGCACTCACCCACATTACTAATATTAAGGTATGCCCTTTCCTCGCACTGATTTCATCTCAGTTTTTTAAAGGTTCGCAAAGTTTTACTCTTCTGCCACAAAATCATGCTACTATATCTTTGCCAGACAATGTTAAAACATGCCAAACCGAAGCATGTAAAATTTCAATTCCTTTTTCGGCATTTTTGTCAAATGTGTACTATCTTTTCAGCCATTCAATCTCAAGTAGATTGAGAAGTCAAAGTAAATCTATTTAGAATTGTTTTAAATAAAAGACTGTTCGTCGTTTTTCTTCAATTTCCATTGAAAAAATTTATAGATTTGCGCGGCTTCTGAACGGGAGCAAATATTGCTCTATACGTAAACCTAAATCAGCAATCTTTATGGCGCAGATTTTCCCAAAGTGGACAAATCAGGTTCCCCGAAAAATTTTAATTGGATTAATCATACTGCTGAACGCTACTATTTTTGGTGTTTGGTATTTTTTCTCTCCTGAATATACTGATGTGGGCTATGCTCCGGAACAGCCGGTACCCTACAGCCACAAGGTACACGTTGATCAACTCGGGCTTGATTGTCAATATTGCCACACCAGTGTTTTTGATTCTAAGCAGGCTAACATTCCTGCTACCCAAACCTGTATGAATTGTCACAATCAGGTTTTGACTGACAGCGAGAATCTCGAATTAGTCCGTGAAAGTTGGGAAACCGGTAAAGCCATTGAATGGATTCGGGTGAACAACCTCGCTGATTATGCCTATTTCAATCACTCCGCTCACGTAAGTGTTGGCGTAGGTTGCGAAAGCTGTCATGGAAGAGTGGATAAAATGGAAGTCGTATATCAAGCAGAGCCGCTGAGCATGAGCTGGTGCCTGGATTGTCACCGCGAACCCGAGAAATATATACGTCCCGTTGACGAAGTTACTACCATGGGATACAAAATTGAAAATCAGTTAGAGGTTGGAAAAGAATTGGTAGATAAACAAAATATTCATGCTCCAACCTACTGCCAGGGTTGTCATTATTAATAATGAAGGATTCAGAAATTACAGATCAACAGATGAGCGAAGAAGTTAAAGAAACCACATACTGGAAAAGCTTAAGTGAATTAGCTAATAATAAAGAGTATCAGAAATTTGCTGAGCGAGAATTCCCGGAAAATGCTACTGAACTGACCGACGGTGTTTCGCGCCGGGGTTTTCTCCGCGTCATGGGAGCTTCTGTAGCCCTGGCCGGATTAGCAGCTTGTCGCCGACCGGTTCAAAAGATTTTACCTTACTCCAAGCAGCCGGAAGATGTAGTGCCGGGCGTACCTTTATATTATGCAACGGCCATGCCCGTTCAAGGCAACCTGGTGGGCTTAATTGCGGAAAACCACGAAGGCCGCCCAACCAAACTTGAAGGAAATGACCTTCACCCTGCCAGCAAAGGCGGAACCAGTATTTACAATCAAGCGGCCATTCTCGGTCTTTATGATCCTGACCGTTCACGTTCTCCATTAAATAATGGAAACAAAGCCACAGCTGAAGATTTTGAAGCCTTTGCAAGTTCTCATTTTGCCAACACCAATCAGCGCATTGCCTTTATTTCGGAAGCAAACTCCTCTCCTACTTATAACAGTATAAAGGAGCAGGCACTTGCCAAATTCAGCAATGCAAGTTGGGTTACATATGAGCCTTTTGGCGAGGACAATGTGTTGGAAGGAAATCGTATCGCATTTGGCGGCCGGTTACGTTCTCACTACAATTTTACAAATGCTGATGTCATCATCTCTTTAAACGATGACTTCATGAGTTCTACCCATCCTAATAATGTAGAGTACGCCAAACAGGTTTCCTCTCGCAGAAAAGTAACTGGTACTGATGGGGAGATGAACCGTATTTATTCGGTTGAGGACTCTTTCTCTTTGACCGGCTCTTATGCCGATCACCGCTTGAGAATCAAAGCCAGCCAAATGGAGGCATTTACTTATGCCCTGGCAGCCGCACTTTCCACCCGTATTAACGGATTAAGTGTTTTTAGCGGATATTCAAATGAATTTTCTGATCATCGATGGATCACTGTTTTAGCAGATGAGCTGGCAGCTAATGCCGGAAACGCTGCTCTCTCGGCCGGAAGTCAACACAAACCGGAAGTACATGCAGTGGTTGCGGCCATTAATCAGGCTTTAGGCAATGTTGGAAGTACCGTTAACTATCTTGAAGTTCCGCATGTGGACCGCCAGAGCAGTAATGCTGCCTTCGCTGAAGTAGTTTCTGAGATGGAAGCCGGTAATATCGATACCGTAGTTATGGTAGGTGTAAATCCCGTATTTACCGCTCCCGCTGATCTTAATTTTGAAAATGCACTCTCAAAAGTTGAAACCGTAGTCAATCTTTCTGATTATGTGGATGAGACTTCCAAAAAAGTAAACTGGCACGTAAACCGTGCACACTTCCTGGAAGCCTGGGGCGACGGATATTCTTATGGCGGAGCACGTTCTGTGATTCAGCCGCAAATTCAACCGCTGCATGACGGTCTGAGTGAAATTGAATTTTTAAATACCATTGTAAACGGATCTTTAGAGCAAGGTTATGGCCTGGTTCAAAATACTTTCCGTGGATTCTACCGTTCCGGCTTTGATAATAGCTGGACAAAAATCCTTCACGATGGAATTGATACCACCGGGAACTTTAATGCTGTAAATGTTCGGTTAAGCTCCGGTTTTGCTTCTGCAATGAACCGAGCCACGGCCAATGTTTCTGCTACTTCAGGTATTGAAGTGGTAATCCGCCCGGATGCTACTTTATATGACGGGCGTTATGCCAACTTAGGCTGGCTTCAGGAACTGCCTGACCCAATGACCAAGATCACCTGGGATAATGTGGCACTTATGAGCCCGGCCACTGCTGAGAAATTAGGTGTAAGCGAATTCAGTTCCAGTAACGATACTACGGATCTTGTTGAGATCAATGTAAATGGGAAATCCATTAAGATTGCGGCTTGGATTCAACCCGGGCACGTGGATGATGCCATCACACTTACTACAGGATACGGCCGTGATGGAATTGGGCGAGTAGCCAGTTCATATATTGATTATACCGCAGGCGGTGTGGATGTATATCCGCTCAGGGGAACTGAAAATATGTTATATAGTTCAGCAGAAGTTTCCAAAGCTGCCGGAAAATATGAAATTGCCTGCGTTCAGGACCACCACAGCCTTGAAAGCCGTGACATGTACCGGCAGGCTACCCTTACAGAATATAAAGAGAAACCGGATTTTGCTTCTTTTGAATCGGTACATACTTATCCTGTTCCGGGAATGAAAGAAGCAGCGGAGATGGATGAAGATCAACCTATTTCCTTGTTCGACGAGCAAACCTACCCCGACCATGAACCACAATGGGGTATGGCTATCGACCTTAACTCTTGCTTTGGTTGCGGAGTATGTGTGATTGCTTGTCAGTCTGAAAACAATATTCCTGTAATAGGGAAGAAAGAAGTGAAACGCGGCCGTGAGATGCACTGGATTCGTAACGACCGCTATTATGTCGGCGATGATCCGGATTCACCCCAAGCCGTTCACCAACCGGTACCTTGTATGCATTGTGAACTGGCTCCTTGTGAGCAGGTTTGCCCGGTTGCGGCAACCACCCACAGTGAAGACGGCATGAACCAAATGGCTTATAATCGCTGTATCGGAACCCGTTACTGCGCTAATAACTGCCCGTATAAAGTTCGCCGATTCAACTTCTTCAACTATCCAAAAGAATATATAACCACCGGCGACGATCCCGATATCATCCAAATGGCGATGAATCCGGAAGTAACTGTTCGCTTCCGTGGTGTAATGGAAAAATGTACGTATTGCGTACAGCGTGTAAATCGTGCCAAAATTGAAGCTAAAAAAGAAACCGGCTCACCAAAACCGGCCGATGGTACTGTTAAAACAGCTTGTCAGCAAGCTTGTCCTGCTGATGCTATTTATTTCGGGGACTTAACCGACGATAACAGCGAAGTAGCACAGATGAAACGCAACGAACGAAACTTCCAGATGCTCGAGGAGCTGAATACACGTCCGAGAACATCATATATGGCAAAACTTACGAACCCAAACCCGGCTTTGGCTTAAGATATTAATCAGGAATACATCCAAAACATGAGTAAATACCAATACGTACCGGAACCCGCTCTTGTAAAAGGCAATCACGATTTTGCGAGCCTTACACGACTGGTTACTGATATAAATTTACGTCCTACACCAAAAACATGGTACTTGGCCATGATTGGTGCCAATGCACTGCTAATGACTATGGTAGTAGCCATTGGGTATTTAATTTGGGAAGGAACCGGAATCTGGGGCCTTAACAATCCCGTTGGATGGGGTTGGGCTATTATCAACTTTGTATGGTGGGTTGGTATTGGACACGCCGGAACGCTGATTTCAGCTATTCTCTTCCTCTTCCGTCAGGATTGGCGTACTGCCATTAACCGTTTTGCGGAAGCAATGACCATCTTTGCCGTAATGTGTGCCGGGGTATTCCCGGCCATTCACGTAGGTCGTATTTGGGCTATTTATTGGGTGTTTCCGATTCCCAACCAAATGGCTATGTGGCCTAACTTCAACTCTCCCCTTCTGTGGGATGTATTTGCGGTTTCTACCTATTTCACCGTATCCCTTTTGTTCTGGTATGTTGGTTTGGTTCCCGATCTTGCAACCATTCGCGACCGCGCTACTGACAAAATCAGAAAAGTAGCATATGGTATTTTTGCTATGGGCTGGACGGGCTCTAACCGCCACTGGTGGAATTACGAGAAAGCTTATATGATTTTAGCCGGTTTGGCTACTCCTCTGGTACTTTCGGTTCACACCATTGTATCCTTTGACTTTGCCGTTTCCATGATTCCGGGATGGCACACTACTATTTTCCCTCCCTATTTCGTTGCCGGTGCTATCTTCTCCGGATTCGCGATGGTGCTGACCCTGATGATCGTAGCCCGCAAAATTTACGGGATGAAAGAAATTATGACTGACGATCACATGGAAAAAATGAATATCATTATCCTGGTAACCGGCTCAATGGTAGGTTTTGCCTATATGATGGAGTTCTTTATGGCCTGGTACAGTGGCGTTGAATACGAAAAAGCTATTTTTATGCTGAGAGCAACCGGTCCGTATGCATGGGCATATTGGGCGATGATGACTTGTAACGTGTTGTCCCCTCAGTTCTTCTGGTCTAAGAAATTACGCCGCAGCGTCGGGTTCACCTTCTTTATTTCCATTGTCGTGAACATCGGTATGTGGTTTGAACGATTTGTAATTACGGTTACTTCACTGGCAAACGATTACCTGCCGTCAAGCTGGGATTATTATTCACCAACCATCTGGGACGTTTTAACTTACGTTGGAACATTTGGACTGTTTTTCACCATGTTCCTCCTGTTCTTGCGCTTCCTGCCAATGGTTGCACTCGCAGAAATTAAAGCGGTAATTCCCCAGGCTGATCCTCACAATTATGACGAGGAAACCGGTGAATATCACAAGCCAAAAATTGAAGTACCCAAACCTCAATCAGAGAAGGTTTAAAGATTATGAGTACAACTGAACAACAAAATTTATACGGTATTCTGGCCGAATTTAAGAATCCGAAAGAACTGACGGATGTTGCCAAAACAATGTCAAAGTCCGGTTTTAGCAAGTTTGACACGTTCAGCCCATTTCCTATTCATGGAATGGACAAAGCCATGAAGCTGGAAAAATCTAAATTAGGCTGGATTGTTTTTGGTCATGCTTTAATCGGATTTTCAGGTGCTATTGCCATGATGTATTTCATGTCGGTAGTGGATTATCCAATGAACATCAGCGGTAAGCCATTTTTTAATGCACCGGCGTGGGTGCCTATTACTTTTGAGCTAACGGTACTTTTATCTTCATTTGGTGCTGTTTTCGGAATGTTTTTCCTTAACGGGCTTCCAAAATTTCACAACCCTCTTTTTAATGTAGAGCGCTTTAAAAAAGCAACTGATGATGGTTTCTTTGCTTACATAGAAGCTGAAGACGATAAGTTTGACCGCACGGAAGTAAAGAAATTATTTCAAGAAGCCGGTGCTACCCACATCGAGGAAGTATATGATTAAGAATAAAACGCAAATATCATTTCCAGGAATGAATTTTAAAGGAATGTTTAAAATTGCGGGCCTTTGTGCGCTCGGGATTTCTCTTTCTGCCTGCCAGGGGCAACTTTCAGATAAGCCTCCCATCCATCCCAATATGAATATGGATCAACAGCCGAGAAAAGAAGCTCAGGAAGTCAATAACTTCTTTGCTGACGGCCGTTCCATGCGCACGCCTGTAGAAGGAACCGTAGCTCGAGGGCTGGCCAAAACAGACCGGGCTTACTATGAAGGAGTAGATGAAAACGGAGAATTCATTGATGAAATCCCTGTAGACCTTACCAAATCTTTCCTTTACCGCGGAAAAGAACGTTACGAAATTTATTGTACTCCCTGTCACGGACAAACCGGAGCAGGTGACGGTATTATTATGGAAGGAAATTACGGATATGTACCCGCTCCTTCTTATCACGAACCTCGTGTTAGAGATCTTTCAGACGGAGAATTGTACTCTGCAATCTATAACGGTGTAAGAACCATGCCGTCTTATGCTACACAAATTAAGGTTGAAGACCGCTGGGCGATTGTTGCATACATCCGTGCCCTTCAGGAAAGTCAAAACATTACAGAACAAGAACTTCAGGAATATGATGTAGATATTACCGCTCTGCAGAATGAGTTTTCCGGAGAGCAGGCAAGGCTCGATTCCATTGCAGCGGCGAGTGAACCGGAAGAAGCTCCGCAAGCTTCTGTTGAATTAGGACAAGAAGCTATTACGGCCAACGCTTGCGGCACTTGCCACAATGAAGATGGCTCGCCCGGTGGTATTGGCCCGACTTGGGCAGGATTATTTGGCAGTGAAGGTGAAGTAGTAACCGAAGACGGTGAAACCCTCACTATAACAAAAGATGAAGACTACATTCGTGAGTCTATTGTTGAGCCGAATGCCAAAAAACCGGTCGGTTTCGAACAAGGGGTTATGGCTTCGTACAGCTACCTCTCCGATGCTGAAATCGAGTCTATTATTCTATATATAAAAAATCTTGACAACTAAGAACTTTGCTTAATTCACTTACAAAATGAGTCATAAGCCTACAATAACAGATTCTTTACAATTTCCAGCCGACAGCAAAGTTCCTCGTGCTCTTTTTGGAATTGGAGCCGTTGGCCTCATTGCCAGCATCATTGGATATTTCCTGGATGCTGACCAGTTTTTCTTTTCCTACCTGGTAAGTTTTGTATTCTTTACCGGAATTGCTCTTGCCGCCCTTATTATGGTGATGTTACACCACATCACCCGCTCCAGCTGGGGAGTTGTGTTTCGACGTATTTCTGAAGCCTTTTCTTCTAACTTATGGATCTGGGGTATTTTTGTAATACCCGTCCTTTTGGGTATTCATAACCTCTATCACTGGAGCCACCCTGAACTGCTGGATTATGCAAGCCCTGATTTTGATAAAATTGTAAGCGGGAAATCACCCTATCTGAATTCTCCCTTCTTCATTGCCCGTCAGTTTCTTTACTTCGCAATCTGGGGATATTTTGGATGGAAGCTCCATAAAGTATCCGTACAGATGGATAAAACCGGCGATTGGGGACTCACTTCGTTACTCCGCAAAGTAAGCGCCCCCGGCGTTCCTATCTTTGCGTTATCTATTGCATTTGCAAGTTTCGACTGGCTAATGTCGCTCGACCCCCACTGGTTTTCCACCATGTTTGGAGTGTATTTCTTTTCAATCAGTTTTCAGGCATTTTGGCCTGTTATGATTTTGCTGGTTTTTTATATGCAGCGAAAAGGTATTTTAAAAGACACTATTCGTCAGGTCCATATTTATGACTTAGGCGCCTGGTTTTTCGCCTTCACTATTTTTTATGCATATATCGCATTCAGTCAGTTTATGCTTATTTATTATGCGAATCTGCCTGAAGAAACCCTGTGGTATTTCCACCGCCTGGAAGGAAGTTGGAAGTATATCGCATACAGCCTTTTGATATTCCGTTTTGCTGTTCCCTTCCTGGTATTATTGAACCGTGAAGCCAAGAAAAACCGGAAAATTCTCGGCGCTGTATCCGTACTGGTATTGGTAATCCATTTTGCAGAAATTTACTGGATCGCAATGCCGGTACTCTCCGAGCATGGTATCCACTTCAGCTGGATGGATATTACCACCTTCCTTGGATTAGGAGGCGTCTTCTTTGGATTATTCTTCAACACTTTCAAGAAACATGATATGATTCCAAAGAATGATCCGAAGCTGGATGAGTGTCTCTCAAAATCGTATCACCAATAATCGAATTTAACGATGGCAGAAAAGTATAGTTCAGAATTTAAAGCAAAAGTAGCACTCGAAGCCGTAGCACAGGGCCGTTCTGTAATTGAGAAAGTTGCAGAAAAACACAATGTATCTGAAGATCAGGTTATCGCCTGGGCGGCCCAGTTGCATGAAGAAGCTGCTAAAATATTTGGTACGGAAACAGCTGTTGAAGCTGATGATTCCCTGGTTGAAGATGTAGACATCACTACCGAAGACGAAGAGTTTGCTTATGCTGTTGGCCATGGTGTAATGAGTGATACACTCAATTATAAGAAACTGATTTTCTGGTCAACCCTTGGAACCTCATTGGTTATCATTTTTGTTATTGGTTTAGTTTATTTTTCACAATACAGCCTCTTCGAAGCTCAAAAACAAGTTTCATCACAAAGCTCTGTTTCTGACTATTCAGAATTAAAAGCTCAGCAAGAGCAAGAACTGAACAGTTTTGGTGTAGTTGACCTTGAAGAAGGTATTTACAGAATTCCTATTGACAGCGCTATTAGCAGAATAGCCACAGACCAGTAAATTTCAATCTATGAGACGTTTTACACTGTACGCAATTATTTTGCTTGCAGTGTTTCTGACTTCACAACCTGCTTATGCGCAGTTAAATCGTGAACAACCGGATGCGCTGCAAAATCTTGGCATCGATGAACATCTGGGAGAGTATATCCCTTTGGATGCTAAGTTTGCTGATTCTAACGGTGATAGTGTTCTGTTAGGTGATTTATTGGAAGATGGAAAACCGGTTTTACTGAATCCATTGTATTACGAATGTCCGATGTTATGCGGATTGGTTCTTGACGGAACCATAAATGTAATCGAAGATATGGTGTGGAAGCCGGGTAAAGAATTTATTGTTATTTCAATCAGCATCGACCCTGAGGAAGATGCTGAACTGGCGGCACGATCAAAAGAGAATTACCTCAGCCAAATGGATTCGACCACAAAGGCCGGATGGTATTTTTTGACCGGCAAAAAAAGCCAGATTGATAAAGTAGTTGAAGCCGTTGGGTTTCGATACAAAGAAATTGAGGACACCGGAGAATTTGCCCACAGTGCGGCAATTATGCTCTTGAGTCCCGATGGGAAAATAACCCGTTACCTGTACGGGATTTCCTATGATGAATTTAATGTGCGCAGTGCCTTATATGAATCTGCGGATGGAAAGATTGGCAACACCATCGATAAAGTAGTGATGTACTGTTACCAATATGATCCTGATTCCGGCAGTTATGCACCGGTAGCAATTAATATTATGAAGCTTGGCGGCTTGGCTACACTGATTATTCTCGGTATATTCTTAGGCTCGCTTTGGCTTCGTGAAAAACGAAAAAATCAAAACTCTAAAACTGAATTTAACTAATGGGCAGTTTATTCGATTTTATGCTCCCGGAACTTAAATCTCCAATGACGGGAGCAAGTACGGATGCGCTGATGGCTTTCATCCACATCGCAAGTTTCATTATCCTTGGCGGTGTTACCATTGCAATGATCTATTTTGCAATTAAATATAAGCGCAGATCTGACGATGATGAAACTCCGCTAATCACCCACAACAACAAACTGGAAGTTACCTGGTCGGTCATTCCGCTTTTATTGGTTTTTGTTGTTTTTGGATGGGGTTATAAAGGATGGCTGAATCTTAAAACCGTTCCGGATAATGCCTACGAAATTCAAGTTTCTGCGTACAAATGGGGTTGGACTTTCAAATACGATACCGGAGCCCAGGTAGGTAATGAACTGCACGTACCGGCCGGAAAGCCCATTAAAATGGTGATGCAGTCAGAAGACGTGCTTCATTCTTTTTTCGTACCTGATTATCGAATTAAACAAGATGTGCTTCCCAATCGATATACTTATGTCTGGTTTCAGGCTGAAGAACCCGGGGAGTCGCAGGTTTTTTGTACCGAGTACTGCGGTACCTCCCACTCCGATATGTTAGCCAAAGTCATTGTTCATACTAAAGAAGACTTTGATGCCTGGCTGGCAGAACAAGGCAGCGGAAGTGGGGGAACACCGGTAGAACGTGGTGAAAACCTGATCAGCATTCAAGGCTGTGTAACCTGCCACTCTGTAGATGGCTCTGATAAAATTGGGCCAAGCTTCCAGGGGCTATGGGGCAGTGAAAGAAATTTTGAAAGCGCCTCATCAGTTACCGCCGATGAAAATTACATTCGCGAATCAATTCTTGATCCTTCAGCAAAAATTGTAGAGGGATTCCAAAACCAAATGGTTAGCTATGAGGGTCGCCTGAGTGATGACGACATCTCCGATATTATTGAATACATAAAAACTTTAGAAGATTAATATGTCAACAGCTGAAGTAACCCCGGCGTCAACCGGAAATAAAAAAACATTAAAGGTAAAACGGTTTAAGCCATCCGAAAGCCCTAAAAACACCTATCTGACGGATGAAAAAGGTCTTTGGGCATGGATGACTACCGTGGACCACAAGAAAATCGGGATCATGTACCTGGGTTCGGTTACCTTCTTTTTCCTATTGGGAGGTATTCTTGCCCTTCTCTTGAGAACGGAGCTGTTAACACCGGCTAAAACTTTCATTGAGGCGGATACCTACAATCAGTTCTTCACGCTCCACGGAGCAATCATGGTATTCTTCGTGCTCATCCCCTCCATCCCGGCTGCACTGGGAAACTTTGTGCTCCCCATGCAGCTTGGAGCAAAGGATGTAGCCTTCCCAAGGCTTAACCTTGCCAGTTTTTATATCTATGTTATCGGAGCCATTTTTACGTTCATTGCTCTTGCCAACAATGGATTGGATACCGGCTGGACCTTCTACACTCCGTACAGTACCGAATCTTCATCGAGTGTAATATGGGTAACTCTTGGGGTCTTCATACTTGGATTTTCATCCATATTAACCGGTACTAACTTTATCGCCACCATTCACAAGTTACGGGCTCCCGGCATTACCTGGGGTAAACTTCCTTTAAACTTATGGGCATTATATGCCACCAGTATTATTCAGGTACTTGCGACTCCCGTATTAGCCATTACCGTTTTGCTTCTTACCATGGAGCGCGCGCTCGGTATAGGAATTTTTGATCCGGCCCTGGGCGGTGACCCGGTTTTATTTCAGCATTTCTTCTGGTTTTACTCCCACCCCGCGGTATATATTATGATTGTACCGGCCTTTGGGATTATCTCTGAAGTGATCACCACCTTCTCCAAGAAACACATTTTTGGATATTGGGCCATCGCACTTTCATCCCTGGCTATCGCCTTTATTGGATTCCTGGTATGGGGACACCACATGTTCACCTCAGGACAGTCTGCCGTGGCAACTACGGTGTTCTCATTCCTGACCTTCCTCGTAGGAATTCCGACCGGAATTAAGATCCTGAACTGGGTGGCGACACTGTACAAAGGTTCTATTGAAATGAAAACACCGATGATCTATGTGTTTATATTCTTGTTCATATTCTCCATCGGTGGTTTTACAGGAATTATGCTTGGAGCACTTGCTGCAGATATTCACCTTCATGATACCTACTATGTGGTTGCTCACTTCCATTATGTAATGATGGGTGGTACCCTGATTTCATTTCTTGCCGGTCTCCACTATTGGTGGCCAAAAATAACCGGTAAGATGTACAACGAATTTCAGGCAAAAGTTGGAGCCGCACTTATTTTCATCGGTTTTAATGTAACCTTTCTCCCGCAATTCATTATGGGATCACAGGGAATGCCGCGACGATATTACAATTACATTGATCAGTTTACTGTATTTCATCAAACGTCAACCATCGGGTCATACATCCTGGGGGTTGGCTTCTTACTGATCGCCTTCTACCTGGCAAAATCATTAATGAGCGGAGAAAAAGCCGGTTCCAACCCATGGGGAAGCCGCGGCTTGGAATGGCAATCTACCTCTCCTCCTGATTTCCATAATTTTGATCACACACCCGTGGTTATCAATGGTCCGTACGACTATCACAAACCCATGGAAGAATTCCAGCTTGGGCTGGCAAATGATCACGATGCTCATTAAGAGCTTCGGACAAATTAGAAGCAGTAGAAGAATTCACATATAAAAATGTTAACACAAAAAACACAACTCGGGAAGTAAATGGCGAATCATTCGACTTCAACCCCCACACATGTGCACCATCATTTTGTTGACAGCGATCAGCAATTTGATACGGCGAAACTGGGAATGTGGGTGTTCTTGGTAAACGAAATCTTATTTTTTGGCGGATTATTCTGTGCCTATATCATTTATAGGGCATGGTATCCGGAACTATTCCAAATGGCTGCACTTGAGCTTAACACTTTTTGGGGAGCAGTAAATACTGTTGTTCTGATCGGTAGTAGTTTAACGGTGGCTATGGCAATCCGTTCCGCTCAAAAAAACCAAATGAAAGGACTCAGGATAAACCTGCTTATAACCATTGCACTCGCCTGTGTGTTTATGGTGATTAAAGGGTTTGAGTACTCACACAAATTTCATTTGGGAATTTTCCCCGGTGAATTTTATACCTACGAAGGTCTTGAGCACGCACAAGCGGCTATTTTCTTCAGCATCTATTATATGCTAACCGGAGTTCACGCTTTGCACGTTCTTATTGGAATTGGGTTGATTTCCTGGATTTACGTCCGGGCCCGCCGAGGGGAGTTCAACAGTGAATATTACACTCCCGTGGAAATCACCGGACTGTATTGGCACTTGGTTGACCTCATTTGGATCTTCCTCTTTCCCCTGCTTTACCTCATTGAATGACAGATATTATTTTATCCTAAACGATTTTAAACTATGAGCGCACATAATCACGAACATCATATTTCATCAGCCGGCCAGCTTTGGGCCGTTGGAACTGCACTTTTTATCTTGACTATACTCACCGTAGTATTGGCAAAATTTGTAGCTATTCCCCCGCCTTTTGACGTAATAACTGCACTTTCCATTGCATTGGTTAAAGCATTTTTAGTAGCGGCATTTTTCATGAATCTCTATTGGGATGTTAAATTTAACGCAATGTTGTTGGTTATGGCAGTAGCCTTCTTCATGCTGATGGTAATCATCACCCTGCTTGATACCATGTATCGCAACGATGTAGTTCCTTCTTTTTGAGGCAGGATTATTGATTTAGCA
This sequence comes from Gracilimonas sp., assembly GCF_014762685.1. Taxonomy (NCBI): domain Bacteria; kingdom Pseudomonadati; phylum Balneolota; class Balneolia; order Balneolales; family Balneolaceae; genus Gracilimonas; species Gracilimonas sp. The sequence continues at coordinate 48,117 of NZ_JABURM010000005.1, read as the reverse complement.
TACTTGGAATTTACTTTTTAAAAACCTCCGGACGGAGGTTTTTTTATTTAATTAATATTTTAGGTTCTTGAAAGAATGTATGACTACCTTACTTATTGACTCCCAATAGCTTACATGTATTTTATATAATGAAAATAAAACTAGTATTACTTCTTGCGCTTTGTGCTTTAACCGATTGTTTGTTTGCCCAGAATAATGTTCTATGGAAATTTGAAACTAATGACAGAGTTTATTCCTCTCCTGTAACAAATGGCAACTTGTTATATTTTGGGAGCGGAGATCATACATTCTATGCTATCCATAAAGAAACCGGTGAAAAAGCTTGGGAGTATAAAACAAAGGGAGCTGTTCATTCCACAGCCAGTATATTCGATCATATCATTTACTTTGCAAGTGCAGACGGTAATCTATATGCCCTCGATAAAAATGATGGATCTTTAATTTGGCTTTTTCAATCGGAAGGTGAAAAAAGTTATGATATTTGGGACTATTATCTTTCTGATCCAATGGTCTATGAAGATAAGGTTTACTGGGGAAGCGGAGATGGTCATATGTATGCTTTAAACGGACTAAGCGGAGACTTGGAATGGAAATATCAAACGGATGACATTATACATGCTTCTCCGGTTGTTGCCGACAACCAATTATATTTCGGAAATTATAATGGAAATTTTTACTCCCTTAATACTGAGAATGGAGACCTAATTTGGAAATTCAAAACTATTGGAAGTTCATTTTTTCCCAAAGGGGAAATTCAAAAAGCAGCCGCTATAGATAATGAAACCGTTTATTTTGGCAGCAGAGATTATAATATTTATGCCTTGAGCACAAAAACCGGTCGGGGTAAATGGAATATCAAAACCGGAAGTTGGGTAATCTCCACTCCTTTGGTATATAAAGAAAACCTGTTTTTTGGAACTTCTGATTCACACATCTTTTACAATACAAACAAAAATAATGGTAAAGTGAATTGGGAATTTCCGGTAGAAATGAGGGTTTATGGTTCTGCAGTTGCCCATAATGAGATCATCTATTTTGGAAGTTTTGATGGCAAAGTTTACGGCGTGCACTTTGAAACCGGGAAAAAGGTTTGGGAATTTCAAACTGAAAACAGCAAAAAGAATTACCATACCATTTTCAGTGAAGAAGGTGGGTTCAATGAAGACTTTATTTTATATGGAGAAGAATATCTTGAATCAGAAAAGATGATTCACTCCTTAGGCTCTATTCTATCCACCCCTTTGATTGATGGGAATGTGATCTATTTTGGAAGCTCAGACGGCAATTTATATGCCATTAGCTTAGAATAATACCCCTCAATAGTTCATCAATGTGGGAGGTTCGATGCCGGTTCCCTGTGTCCCTTTGGAGGACTTTGACTTTAATTGATATCTATTATAAACCCCGTCATCGCGAGGAGACAAAAAATCATCCATCGCTAATCGGTCGTTCGGTTCATCGCAGTTCAATTTAACAGCGCCCGAAGCCTAATCCTCGACCTCACCAATGAGTTCTCCTCCTTGAGAAGGAGGAGACAGAGGAGGTCGGAGTTTAAGGCAACCAACTCATTTAAAATATACATTCGAACCGGATGTTCGATCAGGCGTTCCCAACCAGAAGGTTGGGAACGAGGGTAAATAGGGACAGGGTTTTAGCCTGTATTCAACATCAAGCCCGTATCCGGGAGATTGCCGCGTCGTTGGACTTCCCAAACCTGCATTACGCCTCCCGGGCTCCTCGCAATGACCGGTTTTTTTTGGAATTTGGAATTTGGAATTTCAAAGTTCAGGGCCGGAGCGCTAATATTCATTTCTGAATCCTTCCAATGGATTCTTATATTCAAATTCAACCAATTTAAAAGTACATGAGCTTATCAAAAACTACTATCGGTCCATTTGAATTATACACTGTTGAAACCGGCGACTTCCGTTTAGACGGCGGTGCGATGTTTGGCGTAGTGCCTAAGACATTATGGTCAAAGGCACTTCCTGCCGATGAGAAAAACCGCATCCCTATGACCATGCGTTGCCTGCTTATCAAGTCAAACAACACCGGAAAGGTTTACCTGATTGATAACGGAGCCGGCACCAAGTTCAATGAGAAAATGGAAGGTATCTATCAGCTCGATCAAAGCTCCAAAAATCTTAAAAATTCATTGCAGGAACAAGGCTTTGACTTTGATGATGTGACGGACATCATCTTCACTCATTTACATTTTGATCACTGCGGAGGCACCAGTTTTTATGATGACAATAATAAACTGAAGCTCACCTTCCCCAATGCAGATTATCATGTAGTAGATACCCACTGGGAAAATGCCAATAACCCGAATGCCCGTGAAAAAGCCAGTTTCCTCCCGGAAAACATCAACCCGATAAAAGAATCCGGAAAACTTAAGCTGGTAAAAGAAAATCATGAGTATGAGCCTGGATTATCATCTGTTATTGCAAACGGACATACAATCGGGCAGCAGCTGCCAAAAATTGAACATGACGGAAAAGTCCTGGTTTTTGCAGCTGATTTAATTCCCACTCATGTACACGTTCCCCTTCCCTGGGTGATGGGATATGATATGTACCCGGTTCAAACGCTGGATGAAAAAGATACGTTTCTAAAGCAAGCGGCTGAACAAAACTGGAACCTGTATCTGGAACATGATGCACACAAGGAAATCATCCGCATCCAACAAAAAGACGGTCGCTTCTCAGTTTCTGAAACTTTAACACTTAATGACCTTTAACCTGCAATAAATAGTTTTAATCAAGGTTTTTAACACACACCTATCTTTCTTATCGTAGTTTATGCAAACACCCGGGCAACATAGCTCTACCGAACAGGTAAAAAAACAGCTTGATACGGCTTACCGCTCCATCCTTTCGAAAAGAAATGGAGTGGTGTTACTCAGGGCTGTGCTTATTTTACTTACCGGATTTACTGCTTTTATTATAGCAGAACAGGTCTTTTACTTCTCCGTTGCCACAAAATCCGTACTTCTTATTTTATTTTTATTGGCAACCGGCATTTCCTACCTGAGAGGCCTAAAATCTATCCACCCGGAGCAATTCAAACAGTTTTACCGGGAATTCAGCCGCAAAAGCAACCTGCCCGAATTAAAAGACACCCTCGATCTTGAAAAATCCGGCAGCGGAAACCGGGAACTTATCGATGCCGCCATCTTACAAAACCTTGGTAAAATAGAATCTGCCCGCCTGTCAAAAACGCTTTCTGAGTACGTAAAATCCTCCGTCGATTATACCCATCATAAAAGGCTTCTGACTTTAAGCATCGCAACTTTAATCATATTCGGATTTACTTCATTCAACTTTGGGAATGCCACCCAGCGCGCTTTTTCTTTTTGGGAAAATTATGAAAAGCCCAACCCGTACACCTTTACCCTCAAGCCGGGTGATGTGACATTAGAACAGGGAAGCCCATTTCAGGTTGATATAGAATTCCACGGGAATTTAGTTCCGGAGGAAGTCAGTTTAAAAATTAAAACCCGGATGGAAGAAGATTTCAGAACACGGGTGATGGAATTCTCCGGCAATACATACAGCTCTGTCTCCCAAGACTTAAATAATGAGCTGCAATATTATGTAGAAATGGATGGCTTCAAAAGTGATCTTCATACCGCCGATGTTCAGCTTCGCCCACGCTTCTCCCAATTACAAGCAACGGTTATCCCCCCGGCATACACTGAGATAGACTCAACCATCACCTCCTACCCTATGTCTCAGCTCAGAGCATATGAAGGCTCTGTGGTGAAGCTGGCAGGAGAACTGAACAAACAAGCATCCCGGCTGCAAATTTATACCGGGGAAGAATTACAAGATCTGTCTGTACGGCAAGACAGTACTTTTTCTTTTGAACTGGAAGTGGACAAGCCTGACACTTTACGCTTTTATATAGAAGATGAAAACGGACTCACCAACCGGAATCCCTTTCAAATCATCGTGGTTCCGCAATCCGATGAGTATCCAATCGTAGAAGTCATTGAGCCCGGTCAGAATTTAAAAGAAGTCAACCCTGAAGAAATTAACCTGTTGTATCGCGCCACGGACGATTTCCGCCTTACGGCTGCCTCCTTGAATTATGAACTTAGCAGAGCTTATGTGGATGAGCCTGTCACCGGCACCATTTCTTTGGACAAGCCCTCTCAGGGAAGCCTGGAAGCTTTTTCATGGAACCTGAGTGAGTTCAACCTCAAACCTCAGGACATTCTTACTTTCTGGATTTCCGTTCAGGATAATGATGGCTATAACGGGTTCAAATCATCCAGCTCCCAAAAAATCATACTCGAAGTACCTTCTTTAGTGGATTATTTTGATGATCTCGATGAAGAGGAAAATGAAGTGGCTACCGATCTTGATGAAGTTTCCGAATCTTTTGAGCAAACCCGGGAGCTCTACGAACGTTTCAAGGAAAAGATGAAAGACAATCCTCAAAATGCCGGATATGAGGAAAAAAGAGAGCTGGAACAAGTTCAGAAACAACAGGAAGAAGTTCAGAAGAAGATAGATGAGCTGAATAAAAAATTTGAAGAGCTCAAAAATGAAATGAGTCAAAACAACATCCTTTCCGAGGAAACTCAGAAGGCTTATCAGGAACTTCAAAAGCTCATGGAGGAAATTGATGACCCTGCGTATCGCGAGGCATTGAAGAAATTACAGGAACAGCTCGGGCAAATGAATCCGGAGCAACTCCGGCAGGCCATGCAGGAACTGGAATTCAACGAGGAATTGTATAAAGAACGCCTGCAGCGAACCATTGAACTCTTCAAAAAGCTGAAACTTAATTCCGATCTCGATAAACTGGCAAAGTCATTTGAGGATATGGCCCGGAAGGAAGAAGAATTATCCCAGTCTCATGAGCTTCAGCAAGCCAATCAGCATAAAGATCAGTTACGGAATTCACTCCAGGAAAATGAGAAACTTAAAAAACAAGTAGATTCTCTTTCTGAAAACCTGACCCCAAAAAGTCGGCAGGCAATAGGTGAATACCAGGAAGACACCAAAAACGAGCTAGACGGGCTTTCTGAAGACATGAAGGAAGAAATTGAAGGCAGGGAAGAAAACAGCGGGGAAAATCGACATCCAAACCGACAAGAGAAATATCAGCAGCTGGCGGAAAACACCAAAAGCATGATGCAAAGCATGAACCGCAACCAAATGAATGTCAATATAGCCGGATTGCGATACGTGCTGCATTCATTGCTGAATTTGTCGCTCGAACAGGAAGACCTGACGACGCTTGCCTCTGCCACTGAAAACCGAAGTCAGGCTTATGTAGGCTTTGCAAGAAATCAGCGGAATGTGGAAGAGATTTTTAAGTCTGTTTCAGACTCCTTGTTTGAGTTGTCATCCGAAATCCCTCAGTTTTCCAATCAGATCAATAAGAAAAAACTCGAAGTGTCAGACCGGCTGCAACGTTCATTAGAGCAAATGACAGAGCGAAACCGAAGTCAGTCTTCCGTAGCATCGAGACAAGCTTTGGGGGGCATCAACGATATTTCATTTATGGTGGCCAATTTGCTGGAGCAGCTGCAGAATTCCCAAAACGGAGGACAGGGCGGCAGCGGAATGTCGATGCAGCAGATGATGGAACAGCTGGGAGAAACCGGTGAACAGCAGCAGCAACTCAACCAAAGGCTGCAAGAAATGATCAATGATATGCAGGGAGAGCGATTGTCTCAGGATCAAATGGAACGGTTGAATCAAATGGCCAGACAGCAAAATCAAATACGGAAGCAACTGCAGGAATTGCAGCGCAGCGGTGACCTTGACGGCGATAAAATTGGCAGCGAGCTTGAGCGTATGATTGAGGATATGGAAGATACCATCAATGATTTACGCGGCGGAGCAGCCGACCCCATATTGATTGAACGCCAGCAGAACATTTTATCGCGCATGCTGGAAGCAGAGCAGGCGATGCAGGAACGGGATGAAGAAGATAAACGTGAGGGTTCCGTTGCGGATGATTTTGAACGCTCCACCCCTCCTGAACTGACGCTGGAAGAACTGGAGAAGCAAATCCGAAGACGCCTGAATGACCCAAATTTCACCCAGTATTCTCCTGATTATCAACGCCTCATTGAGAATTACTTTGAACTCCTCAAACAGCTTCAGGAACGAGAGATTCAGTAGGGTTTTAGGGGAGGGGGAATATTGAACATCGAACATTCAACATTGAATATTGAAGTGATCAGGAACATCCGGTGAGACCGGTTGCTCGTATTGGAAGTCAGAGACTTCCGGAGCATGTACTTTTAAGTCTCCGCTTCGCTCAAGACTTAAAAGATCTTTGGGGGACTTCTCCGGGATGATATCGATATGATAGAATGAGTCATCGCGGGCGCAGTGGATACGGAGACCCGCGATCTCCTTGATACAAGCATCGCACTTGCCAAAGTCTCAGTGTTAAATATCCCAGGCCTCGTCAGGGAGATCCCGGTTCTGCACCTCCGCTTCGCTACGGTTTGCCCGGGATGACTGGCTTTTTTTATGCCCACAGGCTGTCATCACGGGCGGAGTGAACGCGGAGACCCGCGATCTCCTCGCTAAGTGCAAATTTTTTGTAAGGAATTCCTTTCTCATCGCTCTTACTTAACAAATGAGTAAAACAGGTTATCTATACATATTATCAAATAAGCACCGGACGGTTTATTATACCGGAGTGACTTCACAGCTGCTTAAAAGGGTTAATGACCATCGAAATGGCGAAGGATGTGACTTTACTAAAAAGTATAATATTCGGGAACTGATGTATTATGAGGCTTTCCCAACCATGTATGAGGCAATTCAGGCTGAAAGAAGTATGAAGAAGTGGAAACGAGCCTGGAAAATTAAGCTTATTAAAAGTTTGAACCCCGAGATGGTCGATCTATGGGATGAGGTTTCGACACTTGGCCAACCGGAGTTGAGAAACCCATAGATCTCTTAAGTCTTAAGCGAGGCAATAAATTTTGGTAAACCACAATGGTTTATCGAGCGATGACTTAAGAGCTTAGCTCCGCAAGTCTCTGACTTGCATTAAGGCCTCGAGATTTTATATTTCAACTATGACGGGGTTCAATATTCATAATCACCAACAAGCTCATTTCATCACTTTTGCTGTGGTAGACTGGATTGATGTATTTACCAGACCTGCACATAAAAAGATTATTGTCGACAGTTTGAAGTTTTGCCAGAAAAATAAAGGGCTTAGAATTCATGGCTGGTGCCTGATGACCAATCATCTTCATTTATTGGTTAGTGCACAGGAAGACGCAAACCTCTCTGATATCCTACGTGATTTCAAAAAATATACCGCTTTTTCAATACTCAAAGACCTGAAATCAAACCCTAAAGAAAGCCGAAAAGAGTGGATGTTATGGATGTTTAAGAAAGCGGGAAGTCAAAACTCAAATAACAAAAAGTATCAATTTTGGAGACAGGATAATCGTCCAATGGAGGTAACTTCGAACAAGTTTTTCACTCAGAAAATGAAGTATATCCATTATAATCCGGTAAAGGAGGGGTTTTGCAAAAGACCACAAGATTATCCGTATAGTAGTGCCCAATGGTATATAGATAAAACCGGGCTGATTGAGATTGAGGAAATTCTTATTTGAAGTGGAACCGGTAGCTCATATTGGAAGTCAGAGACTTCCGGAGCATTTACTTTTAAGTCTCCGCTTCGCTCAAGACTTAAAAGATCTTTGGGGCTGCAGTTGGGAGATCCCGGATCGGCGATTCCACTTCGTTTCATCTTGTCCGGGATGACGGAGTTTTTATAAAATGAGTCATCGCGGGCCCGGACCCGCGATCTCCTTGATACAAGCACCGCACTTGCCAGAGACTCAGTGTTAAATATCCCAGGCCTCGTCAGGGAGATCCCGGTTCTGCACCTCCGCTTCGCTACGGTTTGCCCGGGATGACTGGCTTTTCTTTTACCCACAGGCTGTCATCACGGGCGGAGTGAACGCGGAGACCCGCGATCTCCTTGATACAAGCACCGCACTTGCTAAAGTCTAGTGTTACCCTCTATTAAACGCGATCAGCTGCTCATACGCCTCAAGGACGCCCCGGGTAGTTTCTTTGGTTATTACATCCGCTACCTCTTTCACCCCGGAATTGGCATTTTGAGGCGCAAAAGATTTGCCCACTATTTCAAGAGCCGGAATATCACCGCCGGTATCGCCGATATAGGCGACTTCATCCAGGTCAATATCCAATTTTTCACAAAGAAAGCGGATGCCTCCCCCTTTATTGGTTTTCTTCAAAATGATATTTACGGAAACGTCGGTGACATGCACCTCGAACATAGGGTAATTCCCATTTACATGATTCAGCACTTCTTTATGCATCAATGCAATTTTGGAAGAATCCGGGTTGACCAGGCCGGCATCCGTATACTTGGCAAATTCAGGATACGTGCCCTTATAATTTTTTATGAGCGTTCCTTCCATCCACTTCTTAATCTCGGCAACGGCCTTTTTTGCTTCATCGTCGAAATGCGGATTCCAGGTAATTTCATTTGTCTTGATATCATACATGCCCCCGCCGCTTTCAAAAAGCATGGGGTAATCCACATCCAGCCATTGCCCCACAACTTCCACATACGGAAAGGGCCGGCCGGAACAGATGGTCAAAGCCGGAATGGTCTCATCATCCCTGCTTAACTGGCTCAATTCCCTAATTCGAGATAATGCTCTCCAATCCGGACTTACAAACGGATGTGAAATACAGCCGTCCAGATCGGTGATAAATAGTTTTATCATTTTAAATTTACTTGTCTCGTCTTTTACTAATTAATTACCTGCCGAAATCATCATCGAGGCGGACGATGTCTTTTTCATTTGAGGGGTGGTCGGCATACACATGCTGCCAAATTTCAGCAATAACGCCCCAATCATCTAAACCGACCAGGCGGTGACGTTCTCCCTGCTTCAGGGTAATCAAATCTCCTTCATTATATTTTTTCACCGGCTTTTGTTCATCAGTGATGCTGCGTATTACTCCCACCGGCCCCTCTACCACCTGCCACATTTCAGCACGGCGATGGTGATATTGCCAGGATAATCTCTTTCCCGGTTCGACCAATAAAATTTTCGGGCTTAACCTGCCTGAGATATTTACCTCGCTCATTTCAACATCATCGAAATAAGTTTCTATAAATTTCTTCGCCTGATTTTCATCAATCACAAAAAAGCCACCCCATGGGCGATCAAAATCCTGATCCGATATTTTAAAACCCTGCTCTTTTAGCTTTTCTTCAATTTTTTGAAACTGTTGTTCCTTATCTGACATGCTGATTTATATATGTATGTGTGTGTATGTATGTAAATTTCTAACCGGTTACTCTTTGTAAGAAGGGATAAGTACAGAAACCACGAAACACAGCAGCGCTAATACTCCCATCCACTGGTACTGATTTTTGTAATCGGCGTACTCCTGACTTGCAAACTCTCCTTTTTCAAGATCATCCATACGAGCCAAAAACGAATCTATTCCATCGTTCCCGCGCTCAATAGAATAATATTCTCCGTTGCCTTTACCGGCAATGCTTCGCAAAGTCTGACTCTGTAATTTTGTAGTTACCACCCGTCCGCTATTGTCTCGTTTATACCCAATTAACCGGTCCGTTCCCTCTTCATATATCGGGATAGTGGTGCCTTCAGCAGTTCCCACACCCAATGTATATACTAAAATATTCTCCGATATCAGTGCTTCAAGAGCCTCATCATACGACTGTCCGTGATCTTCTCCGTCCGAGATAATAAGCAACACTTTTGCTGCATCGGTTCCATTATCTTCAAGTGCCTCGAAAGCATCCATGGCTGTTTCCATAGCCGATTTAAAATCGGTAGCCGAACTTGGCATCTGTTCGGTATCGGCGATATCGAGGAAGAGCCGCAATGCGGAGTAATCGAGCGTCATCGGGCTTTGCAAATAGGCCTCCCCCGTAAACACCACCAGCCCGACACGGTCTCCGCGAAGCCGTTCAATCAACCGGTTAATTTCAAATTTGGCTTTCTCGAGCCGGCTTGGACGAACGTCTTCTGCATTCATACTCGCTGACAAATCCAGGGCCACCAGCATATCAATCCCCTGCCTTTTTATCTCCCTCACTTCCGTACCTATTTTGGGCCCGGCCAAAGCCACAATCAGGAAAAACAGCCCTGCCAGCATGGAGATAGTTTTCAGCCGGTTTCCGAGCGGCCAGAATCCCTTACGGAGGCTACTGAAGAGCTCGGTGCTGAAATATTTTTTTTGAATGGCCCGCACTTGTCTTGACTTCCACCAAAGCAGTACAATTCCTGCCGGTATCAGCGTCAACAGCCACAGATATAATGAGTTTTCCCAGATCATAGTTAATTCTTTTGAACTGCCCTTAAGATAGAAATTTCAGGCCCTTTGTTGCAGTAATAATTTTAAAAGTTTGAGAGAGGAAATTTGAAATGTTGAATGTTTAGAACATCGAACATTCAACATCGAACAAGGAACATTGAAGTGGTTTTGATTATCTGCGGAATCTGTTCATCCGCCTGATCCGTGGTTCTCAGATGATGTGCCGGGGTTAACCATTCCAAACCGTATCAGGGAGATCCCGGTTCGGCACCTCCGCTTTGCTGCAGTTTGACCGGGATGACGGGCTTTTTTTACCCAAGGCCTGTCATCCCGCACGAAGTGAACACGGAGATGCGGGATCTCCCGGCTGCAAACACCGCACTCGCCAAAGGCTCGAACCCTGTGTCCCTTTGGAGGGACAGCAAGAACAGCTTGCCTGTTGCTTGCGGGGAGGGCTGGCGCCAAGGGCAACAGTACCCATAACAAGGTGTTGAATATTTTTAAAGCAAAAAGCTGATAGCTGAAGTCTGACAGCTTTCACTCACGCTTTAAAAATAAGCCGCTCGTTCTTTGGCTACATCCTAATTATTCCCGAAAAGATCCCTGGTATAAACTTTATCCTTCACGTCCTGAATTTCATCTACCATGCGATTGGCGATAATAACTTCTGACATTTTCTTAAATTCATCGAGATCACGGATCACCTTAGAGTGATAAAATTCATCCTGATCCAGGTAGGGTTCATAGACCACCACTTCGATTCCCTTTGCCTTGATGCGTTTCATAATTCCCTGAATGGCACTTTGACGGAAGTTATCAGAACCCTGTTTCATCACCAGCCGATAAACACCCACTACTTTCGGATCATTTTTCCAGATCTGACGAGCTATAAAATCTTTGCGGGTAGTATTAGCATCAACAATAGCTTTGATTAAATTATTCGGGACATCCCCAAAATTGGCCAACAGCTGCTTGGTATCTTTAGGCAGACAATACCCTCCATATCCAAAAGAAGGATTGTTGTAATGATCTCCAATACGCGGATCCAGGCCCACCCCTTCGATCACTTGCACAGAACTCAGGTCGTGGGTCTCGCAGTAAGTGTCCAGTTCATTGAAGTAAGCAACACGCATGGCAAGATAAGTATTTGAAAACAACTTGATTGCCTCTGCCTCGGTATTGTCCGTAAATAATACCTGAATATCCTCAGGATCTTTATCTGCTCCTTCTACCAACAGGTCTGCAAATTTTTGAGCTCGTTCTGATCGTTCTCCAACAACCACCCGGGAGGGATAGAGGTTATCATGCAACGCCTTCCCTTCTCGTAAAAACTCCGGAGAAAATAGCAGGTTTTCAGTATTAAATTTTTTCTTGGCTTCTTTTACATATCCAACCGGAATCGTCGACTTAATCACCATCACGGCGTCAGGATTAATAGCCAAAACATCCTGAATAACTGCTTCCACTGTGCGGGTATTGAATTTATTGGTCTCTTCGTCATAATCAGTAGGAGTGGCAATGATCACATATTCAGCTCCTTTATAGGCCTCCTCTTTATCTAAGGTAGCCGATAGGTTTAATTCATTCTCTCTCAGATATTTTTCTATATCAGGATCAACTATTGGAGACTTTTTATTATTGATGAGCTCTACTTTCTCTTCTACGATATCCAGGGCTACCACCTCATGGTTTTGAGATAATAATACGGCCAGCGACATCCCCACATATCCGGTTCCTGCTACGGCGATTTTCATAGTCTGCGATTTTGTTTTCTTGATTTATTATTGCGGGGAGAATATAGGGGTTTTGGGAGTTAGGTGTTAGGGGTTAGGGGTTAGGTTTTAGGTGCGAGGTGTTAGGAGTTAGAGGAATTCGGCCATCGTTCGGAGCCTACCGGTCATCGCGAAGACGTGAACGACGTTCGCTGAGGTACCGGAAGGGTTTTGGGACTGTAGAGGTTTTTGGAGCTGATTTAACTTACCGGGCCTAATCTTCGACCTCACCTAAATCCTCTCCTTCGCAAGGAGAGGACTTGTTCGGAATGAAATCGTTATAATAGCATGAGTCATCGCGGGCGCAGTGGATACGGAGACCCGCGATCTCCTTGATTCGAGCAAAGTTAATCAACAACGAGCTTGTGGTGAGGGCAATCCATGTGGCGGGGGATCCCGGTTCGGCACCTCCGCTTCGCTGCGGTTTGACCGGGATGACGGGCTTATTTTCCCCAAGACCTGTCATCCCGCACGAAGTGCATACGAAGATGCGGGATCTCCCGACTGCAAGCACCGCACTTGCCAGAGAGTCGTTGTTCAACATCCGGCTCGCATCAAAGAGATCCTTCACTGATTTAACGTACCAGACCTAATCCTCGACCTCACCTAAATCCTCTCCTTCGCAAGGAGAGGACTTGTTCGGAATGAAATCGTTATAATAGCATGAGTCATCGCGGGCGCAGTGGATACGGAGACCCGCGATCTCCTTGATTTGAGCAAAGTTAATCAACAACGAGCTTGTGGTGAGGGCAATCCATGTGGAGGGAGATCCCGGTTCGGCACCTCCGCTTCACTGCGGTTTGACCGGGATGACGGGCTTTTTTTACCCAAACCTATCCCCTAACCACCTCCACCACCACTTCGGCCACTTTGCGGATTTCCTCATCCGTCAGTTCCGGGAAAATGGGGAGGGAAATGACCTGCCGGGTGGCGCAGTGTGAGTTGGGGCAGTCGGAAGCCTGGTATCCCAAATATGAAAAGCACTCTTGTTCATGAAGTGAAATCGGGTAATACACCGAATGGCCAATATTTTGTTCACTCAATGCCTGCGCCAGTTCCTCTCTTTTTTTGGTGCGGATGGTGTATTGATGGTAAATATGTTTGCCTCCCGATGCCTCCGTCCCCGTTGCTTCTTTTGGAGTGATCAGGGAATTCGGATCCAGTGAGCAACCGGCTCCACCCATTTCTGTACAAGTCCCGGAACAATCACTGAGTGCTCCGGCCACCCCAGCTTCCTCAAAAAGTTGATTATAGCGATGCGCTATCACCTTCCGGCGTTGCGACCATTCATCCAGGTATTTCAGCTTTACCGACAGCACCGCGGCCTGAATGGTATCCAGCCGGCTGTTGATCCCTACCAGACTGTGATGATATTTCGGCTTGGCCCCGTGAAGCCGCAGGATATCTACTTTATCGGCTGTTTTTTGATTTTTTACGGTGACCAAACCCGCATCTCCAAAAGCGCCCAGGTTTTTGCTGGGGAAAAAACTAAAGCACCCGATATCGCCTATGGAACCCGCTTTTCGTCCTTTATACTCCGCCCCGATAGCCTGAGCAGCATCCTCAATCACCACCAGGTTATGCTCATTGGCAATTTCCATCAGGGGATCCATATCCGCCATTTGTCCGTACAGGTGAACCGGGATGACGGCTTTGATTTTGTCAGGATCGGGATTCAGTTTTTTATAGACCGGGTGTTCTCCCCTCATAAATAAATCCACCTGACCGGGATCCAGGTTGTAAGAATCTTTTTCGATATCCAGGAACACCGGAATCGCCCCCAACCGGGAAATAGCTCCGGCCGTAGCAAAAAAGGTAAACGGACTTGTGATCACATAATCCCCGGGACGGATATCAATCGCCATAAGCGCCAGCAGCAAGGCATCGGAGCCGGAAGCACAGCCGTAGGCAAAGTTGGATCCGCAATATCGGCCTACCTCCTCCTCAAAGGCTTTCACCTCATCGCCCATGATAAAGTATTGACTCTCCAGCACCTCATCGATGGCCGCCCTGATTTCCTCTTTTATGGAATCATACTGCCGGTTTAAATCTAATAAAGGGATAGACATAATTTTAGGTACAAGGTGTTAGGTTCAAGGTGCAAGTGTTTGGAATTTGTCTTAAATCTTATATCTCATATTTAAGATCTCGCTTCATATATTTGTTCGATGATGCTGACTACTTTCATTCCTTCAAAGGCATTGGCTGTGGCTTCGTTTTTTCCGTTCAGCGTCTGCACTACATTTTCAAAAACAAAGTGATGATTGGCTGCGCTTCCTTTAAAAGGACCGTAATCGTTGGGGGGATTGGTCTCGGCCAGCTCCGGCATTTCATAGTCTTCGATATGGCAGTATTCCACTTCGTTCATATACTGACCTCCCACTTTAAAACTTCCTTTAGAGCCTATCACCGTAATGCTGCTTTCCATATTCTTATCCCAGCAGGAGGTGGAATAATTGATGGACCCCAGTCCCCCGTTTACGAATTCAAACTGGGCAAAACCGGAATCGTCAAAATCTTTAAGTCCGGGATGGGTGAAATTTCTGATCATCGCTTTGGGTGATTTTATATCTCCAAATACCCAATACATCAAATCTACGAAATGACTGAATTGGGTGAAAAGCGCTCCCCCGTCCAGGTCTTTCGTGCCCCGCCAGCTGCTGTTTTCATAATAGCGTTCGTCACGATTCCAGTAGCAGTTCACCTGCACCATCAGCACGTCTCCGATGCGCCCCTCTTCTACCACCTCTTTCATCCAAACGGAAGGCGGACTGTATCGGTTTTGCTTTACCACAAAAACCCGGTTGCCGGTGGCTTCCTGTGCCCCAATCACTTCCAGGCAAGATTCTTTTGTTAAGCCCATCGGTTTTTCAATAAGTACATGATAACCGGCATGGAGCAGCTTCACGGCATATTCGGTGTGAAAGCCATTGGGAGTACAGACACAAACCACGTCGCTTTTATGCTCGTCATGTTCCAGGAAATCATGTATGGAGGCATACTGCTCTGCCTGAATCCCCAATTCCCCGGCCGATTCAAACTGAGATGCATCCACATCCGTTACTGAAATCAGGGAGCTGTGTTCATATTCATGGATTATTTTAGCGTGTCGTTTCCCGATCCTGCCAAAACCAATGACTGAAAATGTAATGGATTTCATATGATAATCTTTGGTTTGATGAGCTGTGAAGGTACATAATTTGTAGTGAAAAAGTGTTTTTAGATTTGAGGTTTGAGATGAAATCGTTTTTATAGCAGAAGTCATCGCGGGTGCAGTGGATACGGAGACCCGCGATCTCCTTGATTCGAGCAAAGTGAATCAACAACGTGGTTGTGGTGAGGGCAATCCATGTGGCGGGAGATCCCGGTTCGGCACCTCCGCTTCGCTGCGGTTTGACCGGGATGACGGGCTTTTTTTACTCAGGGGCTGTCATCCCGCACGGAGTGAATACGGAGATCTCTTAAGTCTTAAGCGAGGCAATAAATTTTGGTAAATCACTATGGTTTATCGAGCGCTGACTTAAGAGATCTTTGGGGGGGAGGATTTGTTCGGGATGAAATCGTTATAATAGAATGAGTCATCGCGGGTGCAGTGGATACGGAGACCCGCGATCTCCTTGATTGAGCAAAGTTAGTCAACAACGTGGTTGTGGTGAGAGCAATCCATGTGGCGGGAGATCCCGGTTCGGCACCTTCGCTTCGCTGCGGTTTGACCGGGATGACGGGCTTTTTTTACCCAAGGCCTGTCATCCCGCACGGAGTGAATACGGAGATGCGGGATCCCCAAACTGCAAACACCGCGCTTGCCAAAGCTCGATATTCAGCATTCCGCGGCGAATGCCCGGAATCTGATAGTCTTATTGAAGATGGTTATCGATTCCATGGAAACATTCGGATCCCTGCCTGCGCAGGGATGACCATTAAAGGGTTTTTAGTTTATTTCAACCTCGTCATCGCGAGGAGGCTGCCATGTTTACTCGAGGACTACCCTGGTTACCGACGTGGCGGTCTCCCTGATCTATTTGGTTGCTCGTTTTAGGGAAATCCTTCACTTATTTAACTTACCGGTCCTAATCTTCGACCTCACCTAAATCCTCTCCTTCGCAAGGAGAGGACTTGTTCGGGATGAAATCGTTATAATAGAATGAGTCATCGCGGGCGCAGTGGATACGGAGACCCGCGATCTCCTTGATTCGAGCAAAGTTAGTCAACAACGTGGTTGTGGGGAGGGCAATCCATGTGGCGGGAGATCCCGGTTCGGCACCTTCGCTTCGCTGCGGTTTGACCGGGATGACAGCCTTTTTATACCCAGGGACTGTCATCCCGCACGGAGTGAATACGGAGATGCGGGATCTCCCGGCTGCAAGCACCGCACTCGCCAAAGGCTCGAATCCTGTGTCCCTTTGGAGGGACAGCAAGAATAGCTCGCCTGTTGCTTGCGGGGAGGGCTGGCGCCAAGGGCAACAGTACCCATAACAAGACATTGTATATTTTTAAAGCAAAAAGCTGATAGCTGACAGCTTTCAATCACGCTTTAAAAATATGCCGCTCATCCTTCGGCTCCACGCCCTTCATGGCGTTGCGGGTGTCGATGATGCAATCATTCCATTCGGCCAGTTCGGCATAGTCGATGGAAGAGTGGTTGGTGGAGATGATAACCGCATCAAAATCGGACACGGTTTTTTGATTCCACTCGATGGACTTTTGTCCCGTCCAGTCGGCATGCTCGCGGGTGGGGAGGACTTCGGGGATAAAGGGATCGTAATACGAAACCTCGGCCCCCACTGCCTTAAGCAAATCAAAAATTTTGAAGGTGGGGGACTCCCGCATGTCATCCACATCCGGTTTGTAGGCGAGGCCTATGACCAGCACCCTGGAGCCATTCATCGCCTTCTTATGCTGATTCATGGCCAGCATCGTCCGGTCCAGTACATAGCTTGGCATGTTAGTATTTACCTCACCGGCCAGCTCAATGAAACGCGTGTGCTTCTCAAACTCACGGGCTTTCCAGGTCAGATAAAACGGGTCGATGGGGATACAATGTCCGCCCAAACCCGGTCCGGGCGTGAATTTCATAAAGCCAAACGGCTTGGTATCCGCCGCATCCAAAACCTCATGCACGTCAATGCCCATAGACTCATACACCACCTTCAGCTCATTCACCAGGGCAATGTTGACCGAGCGGAAAATATTCTCCGTCAGCTTTACCGCTTCGGCCGTTTTGCAGTCGGTGACCGGCACGGTTTGCACAATGGCGGTATCATACATGGCCGTTGCCAGTTCCAGTGCCTCTGCGCCATGGCCGCCCACCACTTTGGGAATCTTCGCCGTATTGAAATTCGGGTTCCCGGGATCTTCCCGCTCCGGGCTGTATGCCACATAAAAATCCGATCCGGCTTTCAATCCCGAATTCTTCTCCAGGATGGGAATCATCAGCTCCTCCGTAGTGCCCGGCCAGGTGGTGGATTCCAAAATCACCAACTGCCCTTTCCGCAGATATTTGGAAACCGTCTCCGTGGTCTGCTCCACAAAACTCATATCCGGCTCGCGGTGATGGTCCAGGGGCGTGGGGACACACAACAAAATAGCATCCGCTTCATGCAGGCGGGAAAAATCGGTGGTGGCCTCACAGCGGTCGGATTGAGACAGAGTTTCCATCATCTTGCTTCCGAGGTGTTTGATGTAGGGCGTGCCCTTTTCCAGCTTGTCAATTTTTGTTTGATCGATATCAAATCCAATAACCGGCAGGCCTGCTGAATGAAAAGTCCATAACAATGGCAGGCCGACGTAGCCCAATCCAATGACCCCGACTTTATATTCTTTTTGTTCAATTTTTTGCAGGAGGTTCCTGATACTCATATCAACCTTTGGTTATTTTACCATTATAATTGATTTGAGCCAAAGTAAGGACATTTGAAGTATTTAAGAAGAGGGTTTTTTATACCCAGGGGCTCGTTGTTACACATCCCAAATTGATTCAGGGAAATCCCGGATCGGCGATTCCGCTCCGCTTCATCTTGTCCGGGATGACCTTGTTATTATAAAATGAGTCATCGCGGGCCCGGACCCGCGATCTCCCTGATGCAGACTACGCACTTACCAAAGTCTCAGTGTTAAATATCCCAGGCCTCGTCAGGGAGATCCCGGTTCTGCACCTCCGCTTCGCTACGGTTTGCCCGGGATGACTGGCTTTTCTTTTACCCACAGGCTGTCATCACGGGCGGAGTGAACGCGGAGACCCGCGATCTCCTTGACATGCTTGGGAAGCCATATCAGGGAGATTGCTTCGTCGTTGGACTTCTCAAGCCTGCGTTCTACCTTACAAGCTCCTCGCAATGACAGCAAGTACACCTAAGCCAGTGTTTCTTCCTCTTGTTCTTGTTCCCGTGTCAAATAGCCGGAATAGGTGGGTACAAAGTTGTAGATTTCTTCTTTAATCGTCTCTTTGTCTCCGGTTCTGGCAATTTCCTTGAGGCGATTAAGCCGCTGTTCCAGGTTATCCAATACGCCGTTTTTCCGAGCCATGAATATTTTCTCGTGGCGGGTCATGTCGGTACCCTCTTCTGCCGTCAGCAGTTCTTCGAAGAGTTTTTCTCCGGGACGAATACCGGTATGCTCAATTTTGATATCCACATCGGGCTCAAGTCCGCTCAGTTTAATAAGGTCGCGAGCCATTTGTTCAATATTCACCGGTTCTCCCATATCCAGTACATAAACGGCTCCATTGTTATTCAAGGCCCCGGCTTGCAACACCAATTGTGAGGCTTCGGGGATGGTCATAAAGTACCGAACCATATCCGGGTGCGTAACAGTTACAGGCCCGCCTTTTCGAATTTGATCTTTAAAGATAGGAATCACACTGCCACGGCTACCCAATACATTACCGAAGCGAACTGATACAAAAATTTCTCCGTTTTGAGCCTGATCTGCTCCCCATTCTACAATATACTCGGAAATTCTCTTGCTTGCACCCATTACCGAAGTCGGGTTCACCGCTTTGTCTGTGGAAATATTCACAAAATGGGAAATTCTGTGCTCCACCGAAAGGTTTACGAGGTTACGAGTCCCCATTACATTATTAAAAATAGCCTGTGAAGGATTCTCTTCCATCAAAGGCACATGCTTATGGGCAGCGGCATGGAATACCACTTCCGGCCGATCATTTTCAAAAATCGTTTCCAGTGAATCATAATCCCGGACATCACAGATACGAATGCAATACTCCAATTCCGGAATTTCATTGTTAATTTCCCTGACCAGCTGGTGAATGCTGTTCTCACCCCGGCCCAGAAGAATCACGTGTTTTGGATTAAAACGGGAAATCTGGCGTACAATTTCCGAACCGATCGACCCGCCTGCACCGGTTACCAATATTCGTTTGTTCTGGATATAGGACTTGATCTCCCGGGTTTCCAGGCTGACCGGCTTTCTGCGAAGCAAATCCTCTACATCTACCGTCCTCAGCTGACTGATGGAAACTTTCCCGCTCAATAAATCATATAACGCCGGAATGATGCGATAATCTGCATCCGTCTGCCGTGCTTTTTCAACTACCCGTCGAATCACGTCACCCGATTCCGAAGGCATTGCAATAATAATCTCATCGATTCTCATACTCCTGACGATAGCGGGAATCTCATAAATCGTCCCCTTCACCGGAATTCCCATGAGCTTTTGTTTGCGCTTGGATAAATCATCATCCACAAATGCCACCGGATGCATTAAGGCGTCACGGCTTTTAAGCATTTCCTTGGCCACCATTGTTCCGCTTTCTCCGGCTCCCACAATCAGAATGCGTCTTCTATACTGTTTGTTACGAATGGCCGGGATACGGTATTTGATAAAAAATCGTGTTCCGGCTCTCAGGGTAACTAAAGCCAGAATAGAGAGGAAAAATTCAATAATTGGGATAGAAAGCGGAACATTAATTGCGGTTCCCCCCGCAAAAACAATAGTGGCATAAGGCACCGTCAGAATGGATACCATGACAACGATATGAAATAAATCGCTGTAGCCGGTATTGCGCCACGACTGCCGGTAGCTGCCCATGTAATAGGCCAGGGCAGATTTCACCACAAACAGAATGGCTGTGGCTTGTGCAATGGCCTGAAAGTATCCCGTTAAATCACCATCCAATCGTAACAGAAAGGCAATGACGGTCATGCTTGTCCAGGTTAATATATCTGCTACCCCTTTAAAAAAACCCTTGTACTTAAATACTGTATCTTTCATTTCATATATATCTATTTATGAATGTATACTTGCTTCTCTTTTGTCAATTCTATAGTGCAAGACTCCAATAATAAGCATAATCAACCAAAAAAAATATTTCATTTTTTTAAAGGACTGCTTTTTAGGGCTTTATGGATACCACAAACCCTGCTTTAAAACATTCTAATGCCCATTTTATCGTGTGTCGGTAAAGAGTGAGGACTGAACCTATGATTCAGTTAGGGGGAATGAACGGAAAGAAATGGAGCTTAGTATAAAATTTTGGGAAAATTTATAGAATTAAGTCATCGCGAGGAGGTGAACAGGTTTACTCAAGACATTCCCCGGTTGCCGACGTGGCGATCTCCCTGGTCTATTTGGGTGCTCGTTTTAGGGAGATTGCCGCGTCGTTTAAGCTCCCAAACCTGCATTATGCCTCTCGGACTCCTCGCAATGACCGGGCTTTAGGCAATAGTTTCTCTTATGGTTTTGATGACGCGGGCCTGATCTTCTTCACTCATATTACTTCCGCTCGGCAGGCACAAACCATATTCGAACAACCACTCCGATAAGCCATTTGAGTATGCAGGAAAACTCTCAAAGACCGGCTGCAGATGCATCGGCTTCCAAAGAGGCCGCGCTTCAATATTCTCTTCTGCTAAAGCCAATCGAATATCCTCTCGGGTAACTCCTCCTGTCTCCTCCGGATTGATGATGACCGTTGTTAGCCAGCGGTTGCTGAAGTAGCCGGAGGGTTCTTTTAAGAAATACACCCCGGTTGGAGAGGAATTTAAAATTTTGAATTTTGAATTTTGAATTTCTCCTTCCAACCAGATTTTTCCTAAGGCCTCAAAATATCGTTCATGCACCGCTCTCCTCTGGGCCACCCTCTCATCTAACACTTTCATCTGACCGCGGCCGACACCCGCCACAATATTGCTCATTCGATAATTATAGCCGATTTGCGAGTGCTGATAATGAGGGGCATCATCCCGGGCCTGTGTGGCAAGGAACCGGGCTTTTTGGATTAATTCTTCGTCATCGCTGAGCAATGCACCGCCGCCGGAGGTAGTGATGATCTTATTTCCGTTGAACGACAACACATTCAATTTCCCAAACGAACCACATTTTTGTCCATTTATATGGGAGCCAAGAGCTTCGGCAGCATCCTCGATCACCGGAATTCCATATTTCGCTCCGATGGCGCGAATCTCATCCATTTTGGCGGGCATGCCATAGAGATGGACGGCTAAAATAGCCTTAGGCAGCTTCGTCCGACGACTGCCGTTCGTCTGACGAATCGTTGCCGGGTTTGATTCAACATCCTCACCCGAATTCTCCAACCGCTCCTTTATAGCCTCTTCTAAAAGTTCCGGATCCATATTCCAGGTATCTGCTTCTGAATCTATAAATACCGGTATTGCACCCTGGTATCGAATAGGATTCGCCGTAGCGGAAAAGGTAAAAGACTGACACAGTACCTCATCCCCTGCTTCCACTCCCAGTAAAATAAGGGCCAAATGAATAGAGGCCGTGCCGCTCGTAAAAACACCGGCCGCTTTCGTACCTGTGTAATTTCTAAGATCATCCTCAAAGCCGTTTACATTATCCCCGAGCGGAGCGATCCAGTTTTTTTCGAAGGCTTGGTGGATGTATTCGAGTTCTTCTCCACCCATGTGGGGGGAAGAGAGCCATATTTTTTGTTTATTCATACTTAACTCATTTCCTGTAAAGTGGAAAATATCCACTCATATCATAAAGTTCTTCTTTTGAGAAATCAGCACACAAGTTGTTGTATCTTTGCCTGTCATTGA
Organism: Gracilimonas sp.; assembly: GCF_014762685.1. Lineage (NCBI taxonomy): Bacteria > Pseudomonadati > Balneolota > Balneolia > Balneolales > Balneolaceae > Gracilimonas > Gracilimonas sp. The sequence goes on along the minus strand of NZ_JABURM010000005.1, from coordinate 25,992 downwards.
CAATGCGTAGAGTAGAGAACTTTATATATTCCTTTCCGAAACCTTGCTTAAACCTAAAAAGTGAGTCTTGGCTATTACCTACTCCTCCTCCAAGATTAAAGAACTCCACTTCATTACTATACTTTTCAATAATACCATCAAATAGCATTTTAGATGGTGAATCATTTAGAAATTCATTTTTTGTGCCACCCAAATGATATTGTACAACGTGATCATTTTTGCAAAAAATTGCCCCCGCTATGGATCTTTGATTTTTATCTCTTACAATCACCAAGTCGATGTTTTCAGTACCAATGAAATCTTTAATTCTTAAATAATATTCTTTAGGAAAGAAATAATATTCAGTTGCTTCATCTCTCTCCATGGTCTCATTATAAATTTCAATAAAGTCATCTAATAACTCCCATTCATTCCAAACTAATTTGTTACCAGACTTGACTAGTTTTTTTAGATTTCGTCTATAGTTTGATGAATAATTCATTCTTAGATCATCGTATGAATTATTCATATCAATCATAACCACTTGTCCATGAATGATGTGGGATATGTCTTCATCTTCGTGTAAAAAATACGGATTTAATAGTGGATTCAATCTTATAAAGGTGGAAATATATCCCGCCTTTTTACCTTTCTCCTTTAACTCACCTAGGAAAGTATTTAGTGCACTGTAGGAACTGTGCAAAATACCCGGGTAGCCATAAGGGCTCACTAAATCATAGTATTCCTTCCCATTTGTTATTTCATCCGGAATTGTCCTTTTGATAAGAGGAATTAAAATCCATTCATCGGCATCTTCAGCAAACCAAGCTGTAGCTTCTCCTCCAACCAACTCAGCCTCGAGTTTTAAAAATTCCGGGTGTTGATAAAACTCATAATTCGTTCGATTTAAAATATTATTCCATTGATCATCATCAGGCATTAGGAAATTTGATTTCATAAAATTGATTGTGCCTTATCTTTTCTTGCTTCGGTTAATACTTTTAGCTTTGGGAATTCATGTATTAAAGATTTAATTGCCTTTTCAAAATTTTCTACATTTTCTCCTTGATCGTCATATGCTTTTCGTTGTATTTCATTTTCTGATAGAATTTCGCTTTGCTTTAATCCTTTGTAATGTGGTTTCAACAATGAATGGACATTATTAATAAACTCACTGGGATTATCACACATATCTTCATAATTAATAATCAATCGGTTTTTTTTGGGAAGCTCTTTTAGCTGATTTATGTACTCATATTCCAAGAACAGTATCTGCCCAATAATTTGCTGATAAATATTTCTTTCCTGCAGGATATCAAACTGTTTCGGTTTAATGGAAGCCCATTCATTGCTATCACCAAGATATTTTTTTCTCATTTTTAAAATGGAAAGGGCGTTATCCATTAAGTCTCTGCGAATGTAAATAAAACATGTTTTCTGTAATATTTTTTGAGCTTTAAGTGCATGAAAGCCATATAAGAAAGATTTGAACAATATCGGACGGTCATACACCTCACACATATTTTTTATCAATGTAGTCAAATAATCCCAATCTATTTTTGCTTCATGATTACTATCTTGCTGATAAAATTCATCATACTTTAAATGATAGTTCCAGAAATATCCAAACTCATGTGGTTCTTGTATCCCGCTTGTACGTCCATAGGTTGACTTAAAACTAGAATGATATTCATCCTTTAATAATTGCTTGGATAGGTGAATACCAAATAATGGGGCTTTCCAAAATGCAGCTATCAAATTATTTATATATCCGACTTTGAGTCCTTCAGCCAATTGCTGAACAGCAAGTGTTGTCCCAGAACGGGGTGCGCCAATTATATGAATTGTAGGGTAACTCTCAGGTAATTTTGCAATTAATTCTTGCTCTGATTCATGTAATTTTTTATTCATCAACGATAAGGCAAGTTCAAAATCTTGATTCTTCTTGTATTTATCACTGACTTCCTGATCTTTCCTCATACACTTTCAATTTGTCCCATCAAAGGGTTTTTTCTGCACTCCTTGATCTGGATTAATATTTTCTCTTTTGAATACCTTAAATAATGTCCTAAATAATATTTTAATGTCTAACCATAAAGATTGATTATCCACATACCAAACATCCATTTTAAATCGCTCTGTAAATGAAATTGAATTTCGACCGTTTACCTGAGCCCAGCCTGTAACTCCTGGCCTGACTTCATGCCTCCTTCTTTGCTCCTGAGTATACAATTTCAAATAATCCATCTTAAGTGGCCTGGGACCAACTAGACTCATATCACCTTTAATCACATTAATAAGCTCAGGCAGCTCATCCAAACTTGTCGACCGTAGAAACTTTCCAAACTTCAAAAGTCGTAATTCGTTTGGTAGCAAATTTCCTTCCTCATCAGTCTCATTTGTCATACTTCTAAACTTATACATTTTAAATGGTTTTCCATTTTTTCCCGGACGAACTTGAGTAAAGAAAACCGGGATTCCCATTTTTATTCGGACAAGTATCATTAAAAGTAAAAACAATGGAGATACTAGTATTAAACCCGTAATTGATGCCGTAAAATCAAAGAACCTTTTAAGCATTAAAGACCTAAAATTTTGCAAATTTCTTTATTCACTTTACTTACATCGTATACTTCTTCGGCAAAACGTCTACTTTCCTTACTCATATGCGTAATTAAGTTAGGGTCAATAATAAATTTCTCCATGGCTTGAGCAATTTTATTGGGATTTTTAATTGGTACTAAAAAACCGTTTAAACCATCTTTAACAGTTTCTCTACACCCTACAGAATCTGTCATAATAAGTGGTCTTCCCATTGACATGGCTTCTAAACCTGTACGAGGAGTACCTTCTCCATAATAGGATGGTAAAACAAATATAGACGATTGTTTTATATATGGTTTAACATCTTTTACTCGACCAATAAATTCAATTAATCCTGAATCATGAAATTCTTTAAAGTCAGAAATTGAATAAGAAGTTGGATTATTATCTAACCCACCAACGACCAAAAATCTTGTATCTGAATATTTTTTTCTAATTATCCTTGCTGCTTCTATAAAGTCATTAATACCTTTTTCCTTTAAAAGGCGCCCAATAAACAAAAAAGTAACAGGATTAAAAACAGGTTCAGAAAAAGCAAACTCGTCTATATCGACACCGGAACCATAAATTCTAAATGCCTTACCCTTTTGAATGATATCTTTTTCTACAAAAACATCTCTATCATCAGGATTTTGAAAAATTACACCATCAGTATTTTTTAAGGATGCTTTGTACAAGAACTCTGTTATACATGATAAATAGCTTGATTTTAAGGACGTAGTGTTATTAAATGCATTACCTAGACCAGTAATCATCGAATATATTTTTGGCACTTTCAATCGTTTCGCCGCATAACTTCCATATATAACCGGCTTTATGGTATAAGATAGAACCAGATCCGGTTGAACTTTATTAATCAATTTTTTTAGAGAATTGTAGCTCTTGATATCACTTAACAGGTTTGTACCAGTTCTTTGGAGATGATAGATTTCATATTGAACTCCCATCCTTGAAAGTACGTCATTGACATATGCATTATAATCCGGACCGGCTGCAATTACTTCATGCCCTTTATCAACGAAGGATTGAATGAGTGGTCCACGGAAATTTATTAGTGATTTTGATAAACTTGAGAGAACTAAGATTTTCAATTTCAAATTGCTTTTAGGAATTCATCCATTAAATTAATGTAATTAACGTAGTGAAAATTATTTTCAGCTGTTTCAAAAGCTTTTATACCCATTGACTCAGTATCAGATTCAATAATCTCCAGTTTCTTAATCTCTGTAAAACTATTGCTTTTTAACTTTTGTATATCTATAGCATACCCATTTTTACCATGTATCAAATAATCTTTTAAGTTACTGCTATAGTTTGTGATGACTGGTGTGCCTGCTGACATAGATTCAACAAACTTAGTTGGAAAACCTGCTCTAGTGATTAAATTGTTTTCTCTGAAAAAAATTGAAAAATTAGATTTTGATACTTCAACCAATGCCTCTTTATGTGAAACTCTTCCGTGAGCTTTAACATTGGAATTATTAGGAGTACCCAAATTCATTAATTCCTTTTTAGTAATACCAAAAATATCTAACCTACAATTCTTATTTGTTTCAGAAATAATATCGAAGAATTTAAGTACTAAACTTATTTCTTCTTTTTTTCCGCCTACTGTACCAAAAAAAATAAACTTTGTGCCATTGTTATTTTTAGGTGCTAGACATTCCCATTTCTTGTCATCAAGATCGACTAAAGGGGGTATTCTGAGATTCTTTTGTTCTTTGTAATATTTTTCTAAAAATCTACTTATTACAATGTTTCCATCAGTAAGATATTTGTTTATAAGCTGCATTCTAATTGCAGTATCAACTTTTTTAACAGCTCTTAATAACAAAGATTTATGATCTGGCTGATACCACTCTGTGGTATCAGCAATAAATTTTAGCTTTTTATGAAGTCTAAAGTAGACTTTTAAAAATGACAAAGATTGATAATTATATCCTATAAAATACTTCAGGTTTGGTTGGGATTTTAAGATCGTGTTGATATTTCGATTCGATCCATAAAACTTTATCCAATCAATAATTTTTTTTGGATAAGAGACTGAATACATTTGAATACCTTCCATCTCACTGACATGCTCATAAATTCCGGTATCAACTTCATCTCTCACCCCAACTAATATCACTTCATACCCAAGTTTTACTAAAATCTTTGAATTGACTAATACTCGGTGTGCTGCTGCATTTTTATCCGGTAATTTAAAATTTCCTACATACAAAATTTTTTCTTTCATTTTCTTATTTAAACCAAACAATCCTATTTATATAGTCAGTATAACTTAAAATAATGCGAACAACCTTATCCGAAACATTAGACATAGAGTAGTCTGAAACCAATCTGTAATCACGATCACTTCGACTTTGTAAACTCACTTGTTCCAATGCTTGCATAATTCGTTCAGGTCTTAATCCAACCATCATAACCGTTGCTTCCTCCATCGCTTCCGGGCGTTCATGGGCTTCTCTAATGTTTAAGGCAGGGAAATTTAATATAGATGATTCCTCTGATATTGTACCGCTATCTGAAAGTACTGCAAATGCATTCTTTTGAAGAGCATTATAATCACTGAAACCCAGCGGTTTCATAAAATTTACCAGCTTATGAGAAGATACTTTTTTCTCATTCAGCATATTCCTTGTCCTGGGATGTGTAGATACAATGATCGGATACTCATATTTCTCAGCAATTTGATTCAGAGAATCGATCAAACCTTTAAAATTCTTTTCACTGCTGATATTCTCTTCACGATGGGCTGAGACTACAAAATATTTATATTTTTCTAATTCCAATCTTTCCAATACATCTGAATTATCGATCTTCGATATAAAGTGATGAAGCACTTCATACATTGGCGAACCGGTTTTGATAACCTGATCAGGAGGCAAACCTTCCCGAAGTAAATACTCCCTTGCTATGGAACTGTATGTTAAATTGATGTCAGCAATATGATCCACAATTTTGCGATTGGTCTCTTCCGGCACCCGTTGGTCAAAACATCGATTTCCGGCTTCCATATGGAAAATGGGGATTTTTCTTTTTTTAGCAGGAATAGCACACAGACAACTATTCGTGTCTCCAAGCACTAAAAACGCATCGGGTTGAACTTCTTCGAGAATTGGGTCAATCTTTATAAGGATATTTCCAATGGTCTCAGTGGCATTACTTCCAGCTGCTTCCAGAAAATGATCCGGCTTTCTCAACCCCAAATCTTCAAAAAAGATCTGATTCAGTTCGTAATCGTAATTTTGTTCGGTATGTACGAGCGTGTGATCTATGGCCGGGGATTCGTCTAGTTTGACTAACACTCTTGAAAGGCGAATGATCTCCGGACGTGTGCCAACAACAGTAAGTACTTTTAATTTCTTCATTTGGCAAAGGTATTAAACTTCTTCATAATAAGTGTCTGCATCTTCCGGGTCATAAGGCTCATTGATCCAAAAGATGGTATATAATTCATCATCCCCAATATTCGAAATATTGTGTGTATACCAAATAGGCATATCCACATACCCCGGTTGTTCCCCATCCAATTCAAAAGAAAATACCTTACCTGTACCAATCAATCTGAGTTCTATTCGTGCTTTTCCTTTGATCACTGCAAAACGCTCGATCTTCCTAGTGTGATAATGATTTCCCCTTGTTATTCCGGGAACGGTCGTTGAAAATGAGGCCTGCCCCCCAATTCCCAATCGGATAACTTCTACAAAAGCCCCGCGATCGTCTGCATGCTTGGTGAGGTTAACTGGGAAATACTCCTCCATATCAATGTAGCAACGGAAGGTGTTGAATAGATTCAGGCTGAAGGTATCTGTCAATTCAGGAATCTCCCCTTTTTCAAAATAGGTTTCCTTAAACTCTGACAACATTGCTAAAATTTCTGATACTTTTACTGTGGTATCCGCAGAAATAAGATGGTTTGAATCATTTGTTTTCTGTTCTATACAATCTATGATCTTTTCTACCAAGCTCCCAACATAGATCAGTTCGAGCTGTCCGTCCCTATGGATCGCCGGCTGTTCACCATGCGTGAGCTGATGACAAAAGGTAGCCACTACAGAATTATAAAATGGCTTGCCAAACGGACCATACACATTGGGAATAACCAAACCGGTAAATACTGCGCCTTCTTCTTTAGCCCATTTTGCCAATACTTTTCTGCCCTCTTTTTTGGACTGCCCATACAAATTATCCCGTTCTTCTTGGGTAGAAGAAGACATCAGAATATGCGGGGTTGAATCTGTGTTCCTGCAAGCCTCAATAAGCTTGTGTACCAGCATGACATTTGTATCATATATTACTTGTGGATCATCATGGCGATTTAATGCAGCTAAATGAACGATAGTATCACAAGCTTCTACAAAAGAGTTGAGTTCGGTTTCGTTTTTAAAATATTCTCTGTCAAAAGGTACTATCTGAAAGTTATCTGGAAATAAATTTAGAGTTCGAAAGAGGTGCTGACCGATAAATCCATTCTGACCTGTTATCCCAACTTTTATCATTGTCCTAAACTTTTAACGTCTTGTTCAATAGAATCTAATTTCATAAGGAGCTTTTTAATCCCTTCTACATCTTGTTGTTCTGTATTATGAGAATTATAATCTTCCACTTCCGAAATATGTTCGTCTCCTTCTGTAAAATACTTGCCATAATTTAAATCCCTGTTATCTGCAGGTATTCTGAAAAAATCACCCATGTCTTCTGCTTTCATCATCTCTTCTCTGGTACAAAGTGTTTCAAAAAGCTTTTCTCCATGTCGAGTACCAATGATTTTGGTATCAACATCAGATTTGTATAATTCCCTTAAAGCAGTAGCAAGATCACCTATAGTTCCAGCAGGAGCCTTATTAACAAAAAGATCTCCCGGATTAGCATTTTCAAAAGCAAATAATACTAATTCTACCGCTTCCTCCAGTGACATCAAGAAACGTGTCATTTTTGGGTCCGTGATCGTTAACGGATCTCCCTTTTTGATCTGATTTACAAACAATGGAATCACTGAACCGCGGGAAGCCATTACATTTCCATATCTTGTAAGACATACGGTGGTATGCCGGAGATTTCTTGATGCAGCCACGACTACCTTTTCCATCATCGCTTTTGAAATGCCCATTGCATTAATAGGATATGCCGCTTTATCCGTGCTTAAACAAATAACCTTTTCAACTTTATTCTTTTCCGCAGCATCAATGACGTTTTGTGTACCCAGAACATTTGTTTTTACTGCTTCCAGTGGGAAGAACTCACAAGAGGGAACTTGCTTTAAGGCCGCTGCATGAAACACATGATCAACACCTCGCACAGCTTTTTCGATGCTGTCATAATTTCTAACATCCCCTATGTAGAATCTGAGCTTCTCATTATTTAAGCTCTTTCTCATATCATCCTGTTTTTTTTCGTCTCTAGAAAATATTCGTATTTCTGAAAACTGTTCACTTTCCAAAAAGCGATTTAGAACAGCATTTCCAAATGAGCCTGTTCCACCTGTTATTAGTAGTTTTTTATTTAAAATCTTATTGTCAATCATTTAGTGATTTTTAGTTTTTATAAAGCTGGAAATTCTACGAAGTAAAACAAAAATTTGATCAGGTAAATTGTCAATCATAAACCCAATTAAACGAAGCCTTAATTTTAGTTTTTTATCTGTTAATGGAACTTCACACCAAGGAGACATTTCTTTATACTTTAAATAAATATTCTTTAATGGATGTCTGCAATTTTTATCCCATGGTCTGTTAAAAAACGCTGCTAAGTAATGAATAACAACTGGATTCCGAATCGCTTCATTTATAGTCGCATCATTATAATACCCCCCAAGATTTTCTGATTTGTAGTATGATCTATTCTGGATTGTTAACAACCCACTCATCAAATTAAATTTTGGATGTATAGTCTTTATTTGACCTTTACAAACTACATTAATAGTACCTTCTGAAAGAAAAGGTGGGGCACCTTTGTACTGGTTTATAAATTGCAAAAAATTTTGTTCCATATTTTCAGATCTAAGTTTCTTCAAATTCAAAACTACAACGCCATCATTAATAAATTTATCACCTTTGGTTAGCCCCAATTCATTTTTAACTTTTACAGAAAAAGTTTCAACCCCTGCTACTAAATTATTCCGAAGATCAATTGACCACATTTCCCTCAGGCTACTATTTACTATCGTATCACTGTCCAAATAAATTATCTTTTCAATCTCATCTATTCTTGAGAAAAACAATTTCGCATATACTGTAATTATATGCCTTTCTGTTTCTTTTACATTTAGATCATATAGAATAGTGCTTAAAGGAATATTCACAAACTTTCTTCCATATTCATTTGCAATGTCACTTAACTGTTGAATAGAAGTATCTGTAATATTTTTTGAAAACAAATATACTGTTAGATCCTCAACATCTTTGTTATTCTCAAACATAGATATCATTGAAATACCAGTATACATTACATATGACTCATCACACGAATATCCGATATTAATTTTCATTTAATCTAGGCTTAGATTGTTCAATAATTAGTTTTTCTCTAACAGGATCTTCTTCCTTATCAAAGATAGAATGATATGGATACCAACGAGAGTACCACCTACTGTTATTTACATATTCTGATGTGTCAGAAAAATATTTTTTCGTATGTATAAAGGAAACAGAGCATAAAATTAATATCAACATTATAATTTTAGAATTATGTTTAGTTTTTTTCATTACCACAACAACAAAACAATTTGCTAAAATCAGAAAAAAAACAGGAAGTAAATAATTTGCGAACCGATAAAATATATAGAACATAGGCGTGATAGCTCCTATGAAAATATATACATTTAGTAATGGATTTAGCTGACTCTTGATTTTCAGATAAGACTCATTAACATATCTAATAAAAAGCGGATATATCAGATTTAAAACAAGTAGCGAAAGCAGACCATATATAGTGTAATTATAATCTAAATACGTAAAAATACTTATTAATAGTGCATTACTTCCAGCTAAAGATTTCAAAGATGAGATGAAAAAAGGATTTAATAAATAGCCAAGTACAAAAATCAGAATATAGCTTAGTGTCCTTAATCGAAATTTCACTATTAAGGGTATGAAAAATAAAATAATGGCAGAAAAATGAAAAAGTAAACCAACTATAGAGAGCAAATAATATTTAAACCATTTTTTCTGAAATAAATAATCTAACGATAGAATAAAAATAGCAATAGCTAAAGACTCCCTCAAAATTTCAAAATTGAAATAAAAGTAATAGCCAAAATAATAAAACAAAACAGCAGTGAATATATAACGGGTATGTTTTCGAATGAAGCCAAAAATAATTGAGTTTAAAATGATTGCATGCATAAATTGCAATATGAAAAATTCTTTGCTTATCGATTTTGAAAAAGCAACTAATAACAACCAAAGTGGCTGCAACTTTGCAAATGGGTTTTGGAAATCGTCAAGTTCATTAAGAGTGGGAAGCAAACCATAAGTTTGCATATACATTAATGTATCTCCACCAACACGATATCTAAATCCAGATAAACAGATTAGCATTATTAGGACTAGATAAAAGAAAGGTATCTTACCTAGATTATTGTTTCCAAAATCGTAGTATATAGTAAGTAAAAATAGAAGCGCTAATATTATAAAGTAAATCATAATTTACGCTTTATAACACTTACCACAACTTCACGGTAATAAACCCAATTAATGATGGAGACAAATATCATCATTGCACTCATCGATAGAATAACATTTAACTCTAAATTATATAAAAAAGCAAAAAAGGAATATATAATTATCAAGAATGATACTTCTTTCATTTTATCCCACCTACTGATATAGTTAACATTAGCAGGGAAAATTGCCCAAAAATAGATTGAAAGAACTGAGGCAAATGCAATAGAAATTAGTTCTGGATATATATAATAGAACATAGCATTTACCAATAATGCAATCAGAAGATATGTAATTGTGTCATATAAAAATTTACTTTCTTTCTTTTCAACCTTATATAAATTTATATATAAGCTTTTGATTATGAATATTCCTGGAATTGTTGTTATAAGAATTGCAGTCAAGGATAAAGACGCTTGATATTTAGGTAAATAATTTATTACAAGCCATTTTAATGGAAAAAATAACGGTATTGAGGCGGTCCCCAATACGTAAAATAAATTCCTAAACTTAATAATGGTTACTCTTTTTCTATTTCTATGAAGATAAGGATAGAACGTTTTGTTCACTGAAGAGACAAAAATTACAATAAAACCTATAAGTGATAAACTAAATGAGTAAATGGCAAATCCTTCTGGGCTTGTAAATAGTTTAGACATCCATTTACCTATATCGAAAAATAAAACAAAAGCTAAGTTTCCAACCATTATAAAGAAGCCAGAAACAAATATTTTTAAATAAATTGAATATGAGACATAAAATGTTTTAGTGAAATTTTTCAACGAATTAAAAAAAGAAATATCATTTACCTTCTTTAGATAATTGAAGTGATGGTATTCTAAATATATTGCAGAAATATAGTAACTAGCAATTTGAGCAAATACATAATAATGAAACTTATTATAACTCAATAAATAAACAGTTATAGTAAAAATAATTGTAAATATTGGAACTACAATTATAGCTTTAGCGTAGGTCTTGAATTCACCAATTGCCTGGTAATAGGATAAAAAGAATGATTGAATATTTATAGGTATGATTGCAAAACATACATAAAGAAAAATATCGTTGTTTATTAAAAGATAGGCTGCTAGGATAAAGAGTGTTGAAAACACCTGAGTGATTATAAACAGTAAGTGATATTTTTCGAATTCTCGGAAATTCACCTCATCTTTTCTGATCCCTCCATACTTAACATTTATTCCATCAACAAAACCGAAATGCAGAAAGCCTATAAAACTAGCATATAATATGTATGTTTTATAATTGGCATATCCATTGATGGTTAATACAAATGGAAGAAAGAATCCGTTAACAAGACTTGATAACAAGACAATTGCATTTGAGGAGCCTACTTTTAATAAGTCACTTTTTAACCCCATTGTCTATCAATAATGAATTTCATGCAATTTCTGCTAGCGTTGGATTCAATTTATCTTTATCTGAAAGTATTATTTCAGATTCATCTAATATCCAATTGATTGATAGATCGGAGTCATTCCAAATTAAACCGGATTCATCTTCAGGCATATAGAAGTTGGTACATTTATAAACAAAATCTGCTTTTTCTGATAATACACAGAACCCATGTGCAAACCCTGGCGGCACGTACATTTGCAGATTGTTCTCATCAGTTAGTTCTTGCCCGTACCATTCTCCAAATGTTCGTGAATCTTTTCTTATATCAACAGCCACATCAAATACTCTTCCTGAACGAACACTCACCAACTTACCTTGGGGATGTTCTTTTTGGAAATGCAATCCTCTCAAAACGCCTTTAGTTGAACGCGACCAGTTATCCTGTACAAAATCTTCTTTAATTCCAATCTCATTGTATCGTTCTTTCTGCCAGGTCTCTAAAAAGAATCCACGCTCATCTTTAAAAACCCTTGGCTTTATAATTAACAATCCCGGTATAGGTTCTTTAACTACTTCCAGCATCTAAATTTATTCCTTAATTAAATTAAGTAGATATTCACCATAACCACTTTTTATCAATGGATTTGCTAAATTTCTGAGCTGAGAATCATTTAAATAATTCATACGCCAAGCCACTTCTTCCGGGCTGGCAATCTTCAATCCCTGCCGCTGTTCTACGGTTTGCACAAAATTTGAGGCTTGCAACATAGAATCGTGTGTCCCGGTATCCAACCAGGCTGTTCCCCGCCCCATTAATTCTACTTTAAGCTCTTCATGTTTTAAATAAACCTTATTCAGATCCGTAATCTCTAACTCTCCCCTGGCAGATGGTTCCAAGTTCTTAGCTCGTTCTACAACTTGGTTGTCATAATAATATAAACCCACCACTGCATAATTAGATTTGGGCTGTTTCGGTTTTTCCTCGAGGCTTAACACTTTTCCGTTCTCATCGAATTCAACCACTCCATACCGTTCCGGATCTTGAACATTATACCCAAACACCGTTGCTCCGGATTCTAATTGAGCTGCCTTTTGGAGTTTTTGAGAAAGTCCTTGTCCATAAAAAATGTTGTCACCTAAAATTAGGGCAACATTATCATCCCCAATAAAATCTTCTCCAATAATAAACGCCTGGGCCAATCCTTCGGGCTTAGGCTGTTCGGCATAACTCAGTTCAATACCCCATTGCGAGCCATCACCTAACAGATCTTCAAAACGCGGTAAATCTTCAGGGGTGGAAATCACTAAGATCTCTTTAATACCGGAAAGCATTAAAGTAGATAGCGGATAATAGATCATGGGTTTGTCGTACACCGGTAGTAATTGCTTGCTGACTACCAATGTATTCGGGTGTAAACGTGTTCCGGCTCCGCCGGCGAGTATAATTCCTTTCATTTTGGAAAATTTAAATTGAGTAATTCTAAATTTTAAATTATTTAAGCCGTTCCCAGCCGTTCGAGATCGTAGTTGTTTTCTGTGACAGCCTCGCACCAATCTATATTATCCAGGTACCATTGGATGGTTTTTTTGATTCCACTATCGAAGGTTTCTTGTGGTAACCAGCCTAATTCTTTTTCAATTTTGGAGGCATCGATAGCGTAACGGAAATCGTGTCCGGGTCGGTCGGTAACAAAAGAGATTTGATCCCTGTAATTCGCTTCTTGTGGAACCAGTTCATTCAAGTTATCACAGATTGTGTGGACCACTTCAATATTTTGCTTTTCGTTGTGGCCGCCTATATTATAGGTTTCGCCCGGTATTCCTTCCTGAACTGTTTTCAGTAATGCCCGGGCATGGTCGTCTACGTACAACCAATCCCTTACATTCTCACCGGTTCCGTACACCGGGATATCTTTTCCTTGTAATGCTTTCAAAATAACGACCGGAATCAATTTCTCAGGAAACTGATAGGGTCCGTAGTTGTTCGAACAGTTGGTAATCATCGTCGGCAGACCATAGGTATGATGCCATGCTCTTACCAAATGATCGGAGGAAGCTTTACTGGATGAATAAGGTGAACGGGGATCGTAGGGGGTTTCTTCAGTAAAAAAGCCTTCATCTCCTAATTCACCATAAACCTCATCTGTGGAAACATGTAAAAATCGGAAATTCTCTTTTTGCTCGTCATCCAAACCCTGCCAATACTGCTTTGCTACCTCCAATAAGGTATGCGTTCCATTCACATTCGTTTTAATAAATTCTGCGGAACCATCGATAGAGCGATCCACATGGGATTCTGCTGCCAAATGCATAATGACACTTGGCTGAAATTCATTAAAGATGCGATTTATTTCTTCTGCATCACAAATATCTACCTGCTCAAATTGGTATCGGTTTGACTTCGAAATGGATTCTAAGGACTCCAGATGCCCGGCATAGGTAAGCTTATCAATATTCAAAACTTCATGTTCGGTCTCATCAATGATCATTCGGAGTAATGACGAACCTATAAATCCTGCGCCGCCTGTTACTATTATTTTCATTGTGTAATCACTTTTTTTGAATTTTTACGATACCATTGAGAAAATTTTACCAAGCCCTTCTCTATGGAATAGTTTGATTTATAATTTAAAAATTTATTTGCCTTCTCCACTTCGGCCCAGGTCTGCTTGACATCTCCCGGCTGTTCCGGTCCAAAGGTTTTCTTCGCTGAAATACCTGAAGCTTTTTCAATTGCTTCCACCAATTCCAACAACTCCACCGTTTGGTTATTGCCAAGATTTATGATCTCATACATGGAGTCTTTGTATTCAATAGCTGCCATAACACCATTAATAATATCATCAATGTAGGTATAATCGCGACGTGTAGATCCATCCCCGTACAATGTGATTTTCTTTCCTTCATTCATGAGCTTCAGAAATTTATGAATGGCAAGATCCGGCCGTTGTCGAGGACCATAAACCGTAAAAAATCGAAGAGCTAAAAAACGAATATGGTACAAGTGACTGTATACATGTCCCAACAACTCTCCACTTACCTTGGTGCTGGCGTATGGGCTAATTGGTTGCAATACAGCATCATCTTCCTTCCAAGGTACATTGGGATTTTTACCATATACCGAGCTGGATGAAGCAAACACAAACTGTTTAATATCTTTTTCACGAGCCACTTCCAAAATATTTTGTGTACCTGCTACATTCACTTCCTGGTAGGCGATGGGATCTGCAATGGAAGGACGAACACCGGCTTTGGCCGCTAAGTGTACAATGACATCGGTATCATCGGAAATAGCTTTATCCAGGGCTTCTTTATCTCTTATATCTACTTCATGCAGCGTATAAGAATCATACTCCAAATGCCCTTTTATATTCTCGCGCTTGATGCTTTCATCGTAGAATGGATCGAAGTTGTCAATGTTAGTAACCGTATGGCCTTCTTTTAGTAATCGGTCCACTAAATGGCTTCCGATAAAGCCGGCACCGCCCGTGACTACTATTTTCAATGTATTCCCTTTATTCTTTAACATTCCTAATTTCAACTTACCTCTCCGTATATCAATAGTTTCGGAGACTCAATCTCAACCTCTTCATCCGAATTATATACCAAAGTCCTAATTTTCTTACCTAGCAGGTCTTCGGCTTTAGCAACCAGCTTAGACAAATAGGATGTATCGATGTTTTCTCCAATCAGTACAATATCAATGATATTGGTATCCAATCCCCGTGCTAAGTCTCCTATTAAATAAACTTTATCCAATTCGCCCAGCTTATCAAGAATCTGCTCAATGATCTTGTCTATACCAAAATGTTTAAAGGCTATGTTCTGTAATTCGCTAAACATAGGGAACTTTGTATTCACTTTATACATCTTTTTGTTCCCTTCTTTATGCCCCTCTATCAATCCCGCCTCCTCAAAGCGGTTCAGCTCAATGCGCACGGAGTTGGTGCTTTCGTCAAACTCCTGGGCCAGTCCGCGCAAGTACGCGCTGCTTTCCGGGTTGAGGAAAAAGCGAAGCAGGAGCTTCAGCCGGGTTTTGGATTGGATTAAAGTGTCTAACATGTGGTCCCGTAGGGAATTAAAAATTTAAAATTCAAAATGAAAAATGGGTATCCGGGTGTTTTAGACCATCGTGGTCGCATTATAACCAACAGGTAGTATAATAGATGATAGAACCCCTAACGGCATCCCTACCCTATTTTTCATTTTGAATTTTTCATTTTGAATTTCGCACGCAACTGCGTTGCGCATTATCGAGTAATTTTACTACTCAATGATAGGGATAAATTTTTATACGGGAAAGGGGAATTTGAAATTATGAATTAGAAATGTTGAATGGGTAGAACATCGAACATTCAAGAATGTTGAAGCAATTTTGATCATCCGTGAAATCTGTTCATCCGGATAATCCCGGTTCAAAATGTTGGACGCGCCACAGCTTCCGGAGCCCCTGGCACCACTAACCCTCCTCTTTATCTCCTTCCGGGAGGAGAAACTCTGTGGAAATTTTCGGGATATTACCACCTCAGAATCCATTTAAGGAGAAACCTGAAAACACGGGGAAAGAAGTAAACAACGGTTGAGAAGGTGGGTAAGCAGGAACCGTGCAAGTGTTTACCGGGCCTGCGATCTTCGTGTTTTCTTGATCTTTTGGTTCGTTTTGGATCAAGCCAAAATGAACAAGGGGGCGAAAGAGGCAGCCAAGTCATTTCAAGGAACCCAATCATGATACAAGTCAGAGACTTGTCAGGTTATACCCGGCCGGCAGGTCATACTTTCCCAAGGCACTTTCTTTTAAGTTACCGCTTCGCTCAAAACTTAAAAGATCCTGGGCAAGCCGTATCAGGGAGATCCTTCACTCCGCATGCGCTTCGTTCAGGATGACATCGTTATAATAAAATAAGTCATCGCGGGCCCGGACCCGCGATCTCCTTGGTTCGAGCAAAGTTAGTCAACAAGGAGGCTGTGGTGAGGACAATCCATGTGGTGGGAGATCCCGGTTCGGCACCTCCGCTTCGCTGCGGTTTGACCGGGATGACGGGCTTTTTATACCCAGGGCTGCATTACACCTCACGGGCCCCTCTTTGACCGGGTGTATTAGAGAAGTTATTCCTTCCCAAACGGATTGGATTTCAAAAACTGACGAATAAAAATCCAGCCGATACTCGCAATTCCGCTGAGCATCACAAATACAATTAAGATCATAGCCCCGCTGGTTTCGTCATTTACGGGTACCTGCACCGGCTGCAGTATGCTCACCACCGGGGTCTGCTCTTGTAATTTCAGTTTGGCCTGCTCAACCTGCTGGGCAAGCGTGTTGTACACATTAAAGGCCAGGTCATATTCCGACTGCAGGCGCTGCTCCTGGGTTTGAGCACGGGCCGAAGACAGGTTAATGTTACTGTCCCGGAATTCCGCCAAACGGTTTTGGGCGGTTTCAAAATCGGCTTTGGCCGTTTCCATTTGCTCGCGGGCAAACATGAGGTCTTGCTCCGCCTTGCGGGTGCGGTAGTTAATCACGTATTCCCGCATCAGCCCGATACTGGTTTTAGTTAACTCTGCGGCGGCGTTTGGGTCGGGCATGGTCACAGACAAGCTGATTACCCCGGTTTCATCACTCATGGAAACCGATACCCGCTCCCGCATGTTTTCAACAATTTCCATTTGGTCTTTGGTAACGGATATTATAGAGTCTGCCTCAAATCCACGGGGCAAGGCTGTTACCGGAGCTTCCTCTTTAAACGCTCCAATGATTTTTCCCGGAAGGCCAAGAGTATATTCCTTTGCATAAGAAAGAACTGAAGGCGTATATACTTCATCAAAGAAATGATATACGGATGCAGTGGTGCCAAAATCTTTAAATTCCACTTCGGTGTTCAGCAGTTCGAGCTGAAAGGGCAGGCTTTCTACAATTTCCGGGTAGAGCTGTGGGGGGATCATTCCTTCTGCTCCTAAGTCTGCACTGCCGCTCATTCCCAATAATCCGCCGTATTGTTGCAGTAAGCTGCTTGCACCGCTTTGGGAAGATTGTGCTTCGGGCATCAGCGTGGCGCCGCTTTGGTATTCTTTAGGACTGAGCAAGGCTACCATCACCCCGAGTACCACACCGGCCGCTACGAATTTGTATATCACCTGCCGGCTCTCCCAAATGGTTTTGGCCAGTTCTATGAGATCAATTTCATCTTCTTCATATCCGCCGTATGACTGGTCGGCCGGTATTAACCGGTATTCCTGAATGGGGAAATTTTCGGAATCGTTCTTCTTGCCGGGCTTTTCGCCTCCCTCACCCTGATTTGGATTATTTTCTTCGCTCACTGTTCCTGAATTTTGTTAAGTGATGATAATACGAAGTTTGGGATTGTATATAAAGGGGTATTTAGTGGAGGAACATCCAACATCCAACATCCAACAAGGAACAAGGAACAAGGAACATTGAAGTGGTTCTGGTCATCCGCTAAATCCTTTCAATCTTAAAAATCATGGTTCAAAGGATGTGCTCTCTACAACCACCGGGGCATTTCCATGCATCCGAATTTCTATAAGCGTCCTTCTCCTTGCGAAGGAGAAGACAGATGAGGTCGGAGTTTAGGACAGCCAACTCATTTCCAACAGCCAAATGGAACACGGAGTACGCCGGCTTGCTTAATCATCGGACGACTCTTTGCAGGAGTTGACGGCCTGCCCCCTTAAACAGTCGTCAGATGATGGGAGTGGGTTTAAAATTTCAAGCCATTTTAGGGAGATCCCGGTTCGGCACCTCCGCTTCACTGCGGTTTGACCGGGATGACGGGCTTTTTATACCCAGGGTTGTCAGGTAGAACATCGAACATTCAACATTGAACAAGGAACATTGAAGTGGTTCTGGTCATCCGCTAAATCCTTTCAATCTTAAAAATCATGGTTCAAAGGATGTACTTTCTACAACCACCGGGGTTTCAACCTAACCGCATCCACACTCACCAAGGCGTTCCCTTGCCCTTGGCGTGAGCGGCGTAATGCAAGCGATCGTTAGGGAAAGGGCCAGGGATAGGGTTTGGAGATGGAGGCAACCAAACCTAATCTACCACCTTTGCCCTTGGCGCCTCCGGGCCTGCGATCTTCGTGTTTTCTTGATCTTTTGGTTCGTTTTGGATCAAGCCAAAATGAACAAGGGGGCGAAAGAGGCAACCAAGTCATTTCAAACATCCCAATCATTATACAAGTCAGAGACTTGTCAGGTTATACCCGGCCGGCAGGTCATACTTTCCCAGGGCACTTTCTTTTAAGTTACCGCTTCGCTCAAAACTTAAAAGATCCTGGGAGGAGCCGGGGTTTATATACGTGATTCCCAAATCTCCGGATTGCGGTGTTGATGTAAAACAGCAAATACCGTAACCGAATCCTCTTCATCAACAAAGTAAATCGAAAAAGGGAATCGGCCGACCAATGCCCTGCGAACTGTGTTCTCATAAATCAATTGATACTGATGAGGAACCCGAAGAATCGAGGTTAATTTTACATCTACACAGCGAGCAAACTCTTTCCCCAAACCGGGGTCTTGATTTTCATACCAACTATAAGCATCCTCAAAATCATTCTCGGCTTGTGGTGTAAGGATCAATGTTTTAGGCACGCTTATCTACAAATATTTTTTCCGGATTTCACTCCAGGGCTTTCCATTGGCTTTATCTTCTTTAAGCGTCTGCAGCCTTTTCTCAATAATGGTTTGATGATGAGCGGGGACGTCAACCTGGTCAGGGTCGGATGCTATAGAATCCCACAAAGCTTCAACCAAAATGATTTTTTCATTTTTATTGAGTCGCGATAATTCTTTGATCAGCGTGTCTTCCATAACGAGTTAATTAAATTCAATAGTACAATTTGAACAAAAAGATCTTCTAAAGCAATGGTAAGGTTAATTTTAAATGTTGAATGTGTAGAACATCGAACATTCAACATCGAACAAGGAATGTTGAAGTGGTTTTGAACATCCCTGAATCCTGCCCATCCTGAAAATCATGGTTCAAAGGATGTGCTCTCTACAACCACCGGGGTTTTAACCTAACCGCATCCACACTCACCAAGGCGTTCCCTTGCCCTTGGCGTGAGCGGCGTAATGCAAGCGATCGTTAGGGAAAGGGCCAGGGATAGGGTTTGGAGATGGAGGCAACCAAACCTAATCTACCACCTTTGCCCTTGGCGCCTCCGGGCCTGCGATCTTCGTGTTTTCTTGATCTTTTGGTTCGTTTTGGATCAAGCCAAAATGAACAAGGGGGCGAAAGAGGCAGCCAAGTCATTTCAAGGAACCCAATCATGATACAAGTCAGAGACTTGTCAGGTTATACCCGGCCGGCAGGTCATACTTTCCCAGGGCACTTTCTTTTAAGTTACCGCTTCGCTCAAAACTTAAAAGATCCTGGGGTACCCCATGGCCGGCCCTTTTGGTCATTGGAATTTGGTCCTTGGCACTTAGCATCTGGGTGCTTACCCCTACAAATTCTCAAAAATGAATCTCTGGAATACTTCTTTGAAACGGAATGAAAAGTTTCGGCTTACACTTACCCGCTCATCCTCATACTCATAACACGGCGGGACGACGTGGAAATAGTGATTGGCGCCGGCGATACGGTGGGTTCTGAAGTTGGAAGGCAGGGAATCCGGAAAGATGATATTCAATTCCTCCATCGCCCAGTCGGCATACACCTGTCCGTCATTTTCGCCGAATACAAACAGGGCGGGGATGTCAATCTCCCGGATATATTGGGCGGGATCGAAATCCAGTTTCATTTTCATGTGCCGCCACCGCCGCGTGATGGAAATGGCAGACACCCAGTTTTGGTGCGACTGCGCTTTCTGAACGGCTTTTTCATAGGCCGAAGTGCTGTCCTGACCGTTGCACACATATTCACTGTGATATTCATTCACCAGCTGCCGGGTAGCGCTGAAGGTAGGTCCGGCCAGGGAGGCCATCAGCTTCACCTGCTCCGGAGCGGTGGCCGCCACAATCTGTGCCACCCAGCCGTCTTCGCCCTGACCAACAATCCCAATCCGGCCGGCATCCACTTCCCTTCGCTGTTCCAGGTAAGCAATGGCGGCTTTGGCGTCATCGGCAAAACCGTTGAGGGTCGTACGGCTCCATCGCCCGTCAGAATCCCCTACTCCCCGCGGATCATAATAAAACACCCCGATCCCGGCCGGCGGGAAAACCGCTTCCAGGTTCTCACGAATAAAAACTTCGCGTTGCGGATGAAAATCTCCCCATTCATACATCCCTCCCATAAATACCAGGATCGGCACGTTTTCAGCGCGGTTGGGCAACACCAGCGTCCCGCTTAAAACATTGTCGCCACTTTTAAAAACGACCTCTTCTGTCGAATAACTCTGAGCATTTATCATCCCTGATAAAACACTTGTGAACAACAATACCAACAATGCGCTGCCTGTAATTTTCATAGTGATCAATAGTCCTGATTATTGGGGGTTATTTTCTGTTTCCTTATTCTTTTTTTGAACTCGATGTTAAATCCTGATGATGTCTCTAAAGGTGCTCAATTTATCTGAGATTTGATGCGTTCAATCTGTCGCATATGTCTTTGGGCGTGAATGATATTAAAATGAACCCATTCCAGCCGGGTCAAATATCCATAGATCGGGTGTTCAAATAAGAGACATAAGGCTTCGGGCGTTAATTCGCCGGTCAATTCGGCAATTTTCCGGCGATTTTTCCGGAATTTGGAAATCAGTGCTTCTTTGGGTTTTTTCCCTTTTGTGGGGAGCGTAATATCGGAGGCTTTCATTTTTTTATCGGATTCCAAAAACCGTTTCCGCATGACTTCAAGATAGGCATCAGGGGCACGATCAACCACGGCTTCCGTTTTACCGGTAAAAAGCTTGGGGATGCCGAATTCAGACCGGTACAAATGTTCCACCACATCCGCCACCGACCAGCTGTCCTCCGCTCCTCCCGGTTTGGTGTTGAACTGGGAATCGGACACCTGATCCACCTTCGCGATCAGTGCCTCCGTATTTTCTAAAAGTTTCTTTTTTAAATCCATGCATACCTTTGATCTATGGAAATTGCCTGCCTAAGGTAATTGAATGCAAACAAAATTTCAGCAAAAAAGGTAGAACATTGAACATCGAACATTCAACATCGAACAAGGAACGTTGAAGTGGTTTTATTTATCCGCTAAATCCTGTTCATCCTGAAAATCCCGGTTCAAGGTGATGAACGTGCCACAGCCTCCTGGCATTTCCATGCATACAAATTTCTATAAGCGTCCTTCTCCTTGCGAAGGAGAAGACAGATGAGGTCGGAGTTTAGGACAGCCAACTCATTTCCAACAGCCAAATGGAACACGGAGTACGCCGGCTTGCTTAATCATCGGACGACTCTTTGCAGGAGTTGACGGCCTGCCCCCTTAAACAGTCGTCAGATGATGGGAGTGGGTTTAAAATTTCAAGCCATTTTAGGGAGATCCCGGTTCGGCACCTCCGCTTCACTGCGGTTTGACCGGGATGACGGGCTTTTTATACCCAGGGTTGTCAGGTAGAACATCGAACATTCAACATCGAACAAGGAACATTGAAGTGGTTCTGGTCATCCGCGGAATCCCTTTATCCGGATAATCCGCGATTCACCGATGATGCGCCTGCCACAACCACCGAAGCTTTAACCACATCCAAAGCCACCAAGGCGTTCCCTTGCCCTTGGCGTGAGCGGCGTAATGCAAGCGATCGTTAGGGAAAGGGACAGGGATAGGGTTTGGAGATGGAGGCAACCAAACCTAATCTACCACCGGAGCCCTTGGCACCAGCGACCCTCCTCTTTATCTCCTCCCGGGAGGAGAAACTCTTTGGGTGATTTCCGGGATATTACCACCTCAGAATTTGTATAAGCGTCCTTCTCCTTGCGAAGGAGAAGACAGAAGAGGTCGAAATTCATGGCAACCAATTCATTCCAAAAATCCTGGGGGTTCATCGTCCCAATGAAATGCGATGGACGATGTGCAATGGACCGAGTGGCGAAGGAATGGCAAGGACATAAACAAGCCAAGATCTTCAGACCTGCACGACTAAGCCAACCAAGTCATTTCAAGCAACCGAATGGAACGCGGATAAAACGGATCTTACGGATGACTACGGTATGGTATGTAATAAACTTTAATTATAATTTTCTCAGATATGACAGATCATCAAGATCTTTGTCCCTGGCAGATGCAGCTTTGTTTTTTATTAAATGCTCTAATCCCAAATAATATACCGGAACTTCCTTCCCATTCACCTCTATTTGTTCTGTTTTACTTTTTTTCCAGGCATCGCCAAAATCTACCTCATCAATAGAATTCATTAAGTCTATGCGATTAGGAGGCAATCCAAACTGTATCACATAACCCGGTGTTTTAAGCTCATCCACAGTTTCAATTCCCGGAATATCCCCATCCCAGAATTCTGATAATGCCTTAAATAATTTGGTTACATTTTTATCTTCAGAGGAAAAGAAAAAATCAACATCACCGGTAAGTCTCGGATAACCATAATAGATCACAGCCTCCCCTCCTACAATCATATATTTAACATCGTACCTATCTAAAAGCCTGATGAATTCTTTTATATCACCGGAAAAATAATTGGAATCCATCTAATCACGCTGATCTTTCATTTGCAAACGATGGGATTCTTTTACGTCCTTGGCTGTTTTCCCAAAAACACGAATCTTCAGCTCTTTAGCAATAGCTTGTCGTTTTTCCGGTGTCATAGATATCGCTTGTTCAATATCCCAATCCCTTGCTTCCTTATGACTTTTTGCAATATTTACAATGCGTTCCATAACGGTAGTTTTAATGAATGTTAGTTACCGAATAATTTAGTATAACTGATTATACCAAAGATGTCCATTTTTCCTTTAACAGTAATATGTAAAAGTTGGGGTCTTTGAAACTACCTTATCATCACGTTTTATTTATCCGCGGAATCTGTTCATCCTTGAAATCCCGGTTCAGAGTGTTGGACGCGCCACAACTTCCGATCCCTTCCTTTACACAAGCGAAGGGTTTACAAATCATACATTTGCAATGGGAGGCACTTGAACAACCCTTCGCAGATACGGGGAATAAAGCCTGATTCAGCCTGTGCAGATCCTTCGGGAGTACCCTCAGGATGACTCTGTGTGGCGCCCGGACAGTAACCACCGAACCCTGTGTCCCTTTGGAGGGACAGCAAGAACAGCTCGCCTGTTGCTTGCGGGGAGGGCGGTGGTGCCATGGGCTTTGGATATTAATTTGGCACCTTCCGGCTCCACTGCCCCTGGCTTCCCTCTCCCTCGCTGCATGAACAAGTTCATTTCGCATGCCCTCTCCAAAGAGGGACAGGGTTTTAGCCGTTGTTACACTGCCGGATTCGTATCAGGGAGATTGCCGCGTCGTTGGACTTCCCAACCCTGCATTCCACCTCCCGGGCTCCTCACAATGACCGGGCTTTTTGGAATTTGGAATTTAATCCTTACTCATTCCCCTTCGGCGTGAAGGCCTGAATACCGGTTATTTCTCGTCCCAAAATAAGGCCATGGATATCATAAGTACCCTCGTAGGTATTTACAGACTCCAGGTTCATGACATGATGGATCACCCGGTAGTCACCTACAATGCCATTGCCGCCATGCATGTCGCGGGAAACCCGGGAGATATCCAGTGCTTTGCCGCAATTATGTCGTTTTGCGAGGGAAGTCATGGAAGGATGGTCGCGTCCTTCGTCTTTCAGTTTGCCCAGGCGGAAAGCCAGCATCTGCATGGAGGTGATGTCTGTCATCATATTCGCCAGCTTGGTTTGAATAAGCTGATTTGCCGCCAGCGGCTTCCCGAACTGTTTACGCTCCATCACATATTGACGGGCCCGGTGATAGCAAAACTCTGCTGCACCCACGGTTCCCCAGGCGATGCCGTAACGGGCAGAATTCAGACACATGAACGGGCCTTTCAGTCCTTTTATATCCGGAAATACATTTTCATCCGGCACAAATACATCATCAAAAACCAGTTCTCCCGTCTCGGAGGCTCGCAGACTCATTTTATACTTGGTGTGCGGAGCTGAAAATCCTTTGGTTCCTTTTTCCACCAAAAACCCGCGAATCACGCCTTCATCATCTTTATTCTCTTTAGCTTTGGCCCATACCACGGCCAGATCGGCAATGGGGGAATTGGTGATCCACATTTTGGCGCCGTTCAGCTTCCATCCGCCGTCGGTTTTTACGGCAGTGGTCACCATGGAGCCGGGGTCGGAGCCGTGATCCGGTTCGGTCAGCCCAAAACAGCCGATCATTTCACCCGAGGCCAATTTTGGCAAATATTTCTGCTTTTGCTCTTCCGTGCCGAATTCGGAAATGGGGTACATCACCAGCGACGACTGTACGCTCATAAAGGAGCGATAGCCCGAATCTACCCGTTCCACTTCACGGGCAATTAAACCGTATGCGGTATAGCTGGCATCCGATCCGCCGTATTCTTCAGGAATGGTCACTCCCAATAAGCCCATCTCCCCCATTTCTTTGGCAATATCCTGATCAAAATATTCTTCGGTATTCCCTTTGAGGGCCCGGGGCTCCAGCTTGCTTTGGGCATAATCACGGGCCGTTTCCATGATGAGGCGATCTTCCTCATTCAGTTCCGATTCAAAGAGAAAAGCGTCGTCGATGTTGAAGAGAGTCTTGGACATGGGTTAAGCTGTTTTATCTTGATGGTTTGTTTATTGGATAGTAAGAAAAATATGCCTCAGCCTGAAAGGTTTGTGTGCGTTTTTGTGGAAAATATATTTTTGCTTTGTTCCCAGGGATGAGGGGAATTTGAAATTATGAATTAGAAATGTTGAATGGTGTGGAACATCGAACATTCAACATCGAACAAGGAACATTGAAGTAGTTCTGGTCATCCGCTAAATCCTTTCAATCTTAAAAATCATGGTTCAAAGGATGTGCTCTCTACAACCACCGGGGCATTCCCATGCATCCGAATTTCTATAAGGAGCAACCTGAAAACACGGGGAAAGAAGTAAACAACGGTTGAGAAGGTGGGTAAGCAGGAACCGTGCAAGTGTTTACCGGGCCTGCGATCTTCGTGTTTTCTTGATCTTTTGGTTCGTTTTGGATCAAGCCAAAATGAACAAGGGGGCGAAAGAGGCAACCAACTCATTTCAAACACCCCTATCATGATACAAGTCAGAGACTTGTCAGGTTTTACCCGGTGGGCAGGTCGTGCTTTATCAGGGCGCCTACTTTTAAGTTACCGCTTCGCTCAAAACTTAAAAGATCCTGGGGGGAAATTTTCGGGATATTACCACCTCAGAATCCATTTAAGGAGCAACCTGAAAACACGGGGAAAGAAGTAAACAACGGTTGAGAAGGTGGGTAAGCAGG